>NZ_JBEXLS010000003.1:0-670031 GCF_040610055.1 Streptomyces sp. NPDC004539
CGAGCCGCCGAGCCGCCGAGCCGCCGAGCCGCCGAGCCGCCGAGCCGCCGAGCCGCCGAGCCGCCGAGCCGCCGAGCCGCCGAGCCGCCGAGCCGCCGAGCCGCCGAGCCGGGGTGAGAGCGTGGGGCGCGGGGAGCCTTGAGAAGGGTTGCTGGTACGGAAGCCTCCGGACGATCGTGACGACCCCGGGCGCCCGCCCCGTACCGTCCGCCCCAACCCCCGTCCCGCCCCGCGGCGCCCGCCTTGCATTCGGCGGAGTCGCCAGGTCTGCTCGCGCCACCGCCACCGCCACCGCCACCGCCACCGCCACCGCCACCGCCACCGCCACCGCCACCGCCACCGCCACCGCCACCGCCACCGCCACCGCCACCGCCACCGCCGGCCCCGCCTTCCTGGCCCCGGCCGACCGAACCCCCGGCCCGCCCCGCTCCCGGCGCCTCCCACCCCCCGCACTGTCCGTCCCGGTGCCATCTCTCCCTTGTCCCCGCCCTGGCGCCTGCCTCACACTCTGTGGAGACGCCCCCGCCCCCCGCCCCCCCGCCAGCCGAGCCCCCGGCCCGCCCCCGGCACCCCTCCCCCCGCTGTCCCTCCCGGCTCCGTCTGCCCCTTGTCCCCGCCCCGGCGCCTGCCCCACACTCCGCAGAGACGCCCCCGCCCCCGCCGCACCGCCTCCCCGGCCCCGCCTGCCGAGCCCCCGGCCCGCCCACCCGGCGCCCGCCACCCCACCCCCACGTCCATGTCGGATTTCCGCCAGCCGAACCCCCCGACTGCCCCCATGCTGGACGTATGCAGAACGGGATGCACACCGACCGGGACCGCTGTGTGCGGGCCGTGCAGTCGAAGGACGCGCGGTTCGACGGGTGGTTCTTCACGGCGGTCCACACGACGGGGATCTACTGCCGGCCGAGTTGCCCGGCCGTACCGCCGAAGCCGCGGAACATGACGTTCTACCCGAGCGCGGCGGCGTGCCAGCAGGCCGGGTTCCGGGCGTGCAAGCGGTGCCGGCCGGACACGAGCCCCGGCTCGCCGGAGTGGAACCACCGTGCCGACGCGGTCGCCCGCGCGATGCGGCTGATCGCCGACGGCGTCGTCGACCGCGACGGCGTGACCGGCCTCGCCACCCGCCTCGGCTACAGCACCCGGCAGGTGGAACGCCAACTCCTCGCCGAACTCGGCGCAGGCCCCCTCGCGTTGGCGAGGGCACAGCGTGCCCAGACCGCGCGCATCCTGATCGAGACCAGCGAACTCCCCATGGCGGACGTGGCGTTCGCGGCCGGCTTCTCCTCGATCCGCACCTTCAACGACACCGTCCGCGAGGTCTTCGCCCTCTCGCCCACCGAACTCCGCTGCCGTGCGCCGAAGTCGGCGAAGGGCACCCCGGGCGCCCTCCAGTTGAGGCTGCCGTTCCGCGCCCCCCTCAACCCCGACAACCTCTTCGGCCACCTCGCCGCGACCGCCGTACCCGGCGTCGAGGAGTGGCGGGACGGCGCGTTCCGCCGCACCCTGCGCCTCCCGTACGGGCACGGCATCGTCGCCCTCACCCCGAACCCCGACCACATCGCCTGCCGCCTCACCCTCAGCGACCTGCGCGACCTGACCGTCGCGACGAGCCGCTGCCGCCGCATGCTGGACCTCGACGCCGACCCGGTCGCGGTGGACGACCAGTTGCGCACCGACCCGGTCCTCGCCCCCCTCGTCGACAAGGCCCCCGGCCGCCGGGTCCCCCGCACGGTAGACGAAGCGGAGTTCGCGGTCCGCGCGGTCCTCGGCCAGCAGGTCTCCACGGCGGCGGCCCGCACCCACGCCGCCCGCCTGGTCACCGCGTACGGCGACCCCGTGGACGACCCCGAGGGCGGCCTCACCCACCTCTTCCCGACCCCCGAGGCGCTGGCCGGCCTCGACCCCGAGACCCTCGCGATGCCCCGCACCCGCCGCACGACGTTCACCACCCTCGTCTCCCGACTCGCGGACGGAACACTCCACTTGGGGCCGGAGAGCGACTGGCCGCAGACCCGGGAACGGCTCCTCGCGCTCCCCGGCTTCGGCCCCTGGACCGTCGACGTCATCGCCATGCGCGCCCTCGGCGACCCGGACGCCTTCCTCCCCACCGACCTCGGAGTCCGGCGCGCCGCCCAGGAGTTGGGCCTGCCCGCCACCCCGGCCGCCCTCACCGCACACGCCGCCGCCTGGCGCCCCTGGCGCGCCTACGCCGTCCAGTACCTCTGGGCGACCGACGACCACCCCATCAACTTCCTGCCCGCGTAAGGATGTCCCCATGAAGCACCACAAGGTCGTCGACAGCCCCTACGGCCCGCTCACCCTCGTCGCCGACGACGGTGTCCTGTGCGGCCTCTACATGACCGACCAGCGCCACCGGCCGCCCGAGGAGAGCTTCGGCCCCCGCGACGACACGGCCTTCGCCGAACCGGAGGCCCAGCTGGAGGCGTACTTCGCGGGCGAGTTGAAGGAGTTCACCCTCCAACTGCGCCTGCACGGAACCGAGTTCCAGCAGTCGGTCTGGTCCCAGCTCCAGGCCATCCCCTACGGCGAGACCCGCACCTACGGCCAACTGGCCGAAGCCCTCGGCAACTTGGGCGCCTCCCGGGCCGTCGGCCTCGCCAACGGCAAGAACCCCGTCGGCATCGTCGTCCCCTGCCACCGGGTCATCGGCGCCTCCGGCGACCTCACCGGCTACGGCGGCGGCCTCGACCGCAAACGCCGTCTCCTGGACTTCGAACGCGGCACGGCACTGTTCTGAACGGCCCGTCCGGGCAGGCGTGTTCCGGCGGACCTGTGCCCGACAGGCCCGCCGGGCACGGGCCGAGAGAAACCCCGCCCGCCCCACGCGACCGGTCTGCCCCGCCTACCCCGCCCGCCCCAACTCCCGCAGCAGCCGCGGCAACGCCGTCCCGATCGGCTCCCGCACCACCTCGGCCGCGACCTCGTCGTACGGCGTCGGCTCCGCGTTGACGACCGTCAGCCGGGCCCCGTGCTCGGCGGCGACGCCGACCAGAGCGGCGGCGGGATGGACCTTGAGGGAGCTGCCGACGGCGTAGAAGACCTGGCACGCCTTCGCGACGGCGAGGGCGTCGCCCAGGACGCCCGGGTCGAGGTGCTCGCCGAACATGACCGTCGCCGACTTGAGGACGCCGCCGCACTCCAGGCACGGCGGATCGTCCTCACCGGCGTCGAGCCGGGCCAGGGCGTCCTCCATCGGCCCGCGCACACCGCACTTCGTGCACACGAACTGCCGTGCGGTGCCGTGGAGTTCGAGGACCTTGCGGGCGGGGAGCCCGGCGAGCTGGTGCAGCCCGTCCACGTTCTGCGTGAGGACCCGCACCGGTACGCCCGACCGCTCCAGCTCGACGATCGCCCGGTGCGCCGCGTTCGGCTCGGCCCGCAGCGTCGCGCCGTCCCGCCGCATCCGCCACGAACGCCGCCGGATCTCCGGATCGCCCATGTAGTACTCGTACGTGACGAGCTTCTCGGCCTCCGGGTCGCGTCGCCACAGCCCGTTCGGCCCCCGGTAGTCGGGAATCCCGGAGTCCGTACTGACACCTGCACCGGTGAGGATCGCGACGAGCGGCTTGGTCATGGCCCGAGCGTAGGACCCGAGCCCGACCCGGGCGACCGGATATCCGGACCGGCTCACGCTCCCCAGCACCGGCCCGCCCACGCTCCTCGGCACCGGGCCCGCCCCAACCCCCTCGGCATCCCCCCCAGCCCGGTGATAGCGTCACGCCATGGCAAAGGTCTCCGTCTCCCTCGACGCCGAACTCGTCGTCGAGGCCATGGTGCTGGCCGGCGTCGGCACCCCGCAGGACGCCGTCGAACTGGTCCTGCGGGACTACATCCAGCGCGGCCACCGCACGGAGGCCCGAGTCGCCGAACGGGACGAGGCGCTGCGCGAGATCGACGTCAGGCCCAACACCGAGCAGGGCTAGGCCGGTTCAGGACGCCGGCAGCCCGTTCTCCAGCTCGGCCGTACCGGTCCCCGCCAGCGCGTCCAGCGCCGCCAGTACCCGCAGCCCGAGTTCGCCGGGGAGATGCGTCGCCAGTTCCTCGCGGGGGACGAGCCGCCAGGAGAGCAGCTCCTCCTCCTGGAGCCGGATCGACTTGAGCGCCTCCTCGTCGAGCACGCCACCGTCGTACACATAGGCCACCAGCGGCGGGCGGGCGGTGCCGGGGACCCAGTCGACCGCGAGGAGACGGCCGAGGGGGCGGTCGAGGCCGATCTCCTCCAGGGTCTCGCGGCGGGCGCCCTGCCGGGGGGTCTCGCCGGTGTCCGACTCGATCGTGCCGCCCGGAAGCGCCCAGCCGTCACGGTAGTTGGGCTCGACGAGCAGCACCCGCCCCTCGGCGTCCCGGAAGAGCGCGGCGGCGCCCGCGAGGACCCGGGGCAGGGAGGCGATGTACTCGGCGTAGTCAGAGGTGCTCATCCCGGAAGCGTATCCACGAGCGAACTCCCGCACCCGTCCGACGAGTTCGTGTTCCCGACACCTTGTGCAACCGTTTCCCGCGTTTCTCCGTCGGCACGACCGCAGGCACGACCGCCTGCACAACCACCGGCATGACCGTCGGCACGACCGCCGCACGGCTCCCGCACAGCCCTCCCTCAGCCGGAATCCAGGCTTCGGACATGGCATGACTCCGGGGGCGTCCGCCGGTTAAGGTCACTGCGGCGTGACCGGTGCGGGGATGGGAGACAGGTGGCGGAGGCTTCGGAGCGGGGCGCGCGGCGCGTGCTCGTCGCGGCGGACAAGTTCAAGGGCTCGCTGACGGCCGTCGAGGTCGCCGAGCGGGTGACGGCCGGGCTGCGCACGGTGGTGCCCGGCGTCGAGGTCGAGGCGCTGCCCGTCGCGGACGGCGGCGACGGCACCGTCGCGGCGGCGGTCGCGGCCGGCTTCGAGCGTCGCGCGGTACGGGTCGCCGGCCCCCTCGGACACGAGGTGGAGGCCGCGTTCGCGCTGCGCGGTGACACCGCCGTCGTCGAGATGGCCGAGGCCAGCGGCCTCCAGCGGCTCCCGCGCGGCGTCTTCGCCCCCCTGACCGCGTCCACCTACGGCTCCGGCGAACTCCTGCGCGCGGCCCTCGACGCGGGCGCCCGCACGATCGTCTTCGGCGTCGGCGGCAGCGCCACCACCGACGGCGGCGCGGGCATGCTCTCCGCGCTCGGCGCCCGCTTCCTCGACGCGGACGGCGAGCCCGTCGCCCCCGGCGGAGGCGGCCTCACCGACCTGGCCCGCGCCGACCTGACCGGCCTCGACGCCCGCCTCCAGGACGTCGACCTGATCCTCGCCAGCGACGTCGACAACCCGCTGACCGGCCCGAAGGGCGCCCCCGCCGTCTACGGCCCGCAGAAGGGCGCCTCCCCGGACGACGTGGAGGCCCTCGACGCCGCCCTCACCCGCTTCACGGAGGTCCTGGAGACCGCCGTCGGCCCCCGCGCCCTCGAACACGCCGCCGCGCCCGGCGCCGGAGCGGCCGGTGGAATCGGTTACGGCGCGTTGCTGCTCGGCGCCCGTTTCCGCCCCGGCATCGAGGTCATGCTCGACGTCCTCGGCTTCGCCCCCGCCCTCGCCCGCGCCGACCTCGTCATCACCGGCGAGGGCTCCCTCGACACCCAGACCCTGCACGGCAAGGCCCCGGCCGGGGTCGCCGCCGCCGCCCGCGCCGCCGGCAAGGACGTCGTCGCCGTCTGCGGCCGTCTCGCCCTCACCCCCGAGGCCCTCACCGGCGCCGGAATCCGCCGCGCCTACCCCCTCACCGAGGTCGAACCCGACGTCTCCCTGTGCATCGCCGAGGCCGGCCCGATCCTGGAGAAGGTGGCGGAACGGATTGCCCGGGACTTGCTGAGCTGAGGCCGGGCCCGGCTGGGCCGAGGCTGAGCCGAGCGGCCGAGCCGGACGCGAGTTGATCACCGGATCACCGGATCACCTGATCACGGGATCAGAGGACTTCGGGGCTGTCGGATCGTACGACCATCACCTCGCGCGACCGGCTCGCCCCCCCGCCGCACCCGCCTCCGACCGCACCCGCCCCTCCACCGACACCCGCACCCCGCACCCCTACCCCCGCCCCACCCCGATCCCGTCCAGCTCCACCCCCGCCCCCTCCGGCAGCTCCAGCCCCGCCGCCGCCAGGTTCTCCCGCAGATGCCCCACCGACGACGTCCCCGGGATCAGCGCGATCGCCGGGGACCGCCGCAGCAGCCACGCCAGCGCCACCTGCTGCGGCGACGCCCCGAGCCGGGCCGAGACGTCCGACAGGGCCCGCGACTGGAGCGGGGTGAAGCCGCCGAGCGGGAAGTAGGGGACGTACATGATCCCCTCCGCCGCGCACCGGTCGACGAGCGCGTCGTCCTCCCGGTGGGCCAGGTTGTAGTGGTTCTGGACGGTCACGACCGGCGCGATCCCCTGCGCCTCGGTGAGCTGCGCGGAGGTGACCGTGCTGAGCCCGAGATGCCGGATCAGCCCCTCCTCGCGCAGCTCGGCGAGCGCGGAGAACGACTCCGCGACGGACTCGTCGTCCGGCCCCGCCTGGGTACCGAAGCGCAGATTGACGACGTCGAGCGCCTCCACACCGAGGTGCTCCAGGTTCTCGTGGACCTGTTTGCGCAGCTCAGCCGGGTCCCGGACGAGGTTCCAGGAGCCGTCGGGGCCGCGCCGGCACCCCACCTTGGTGACGATGCGCAGCTCGGCCGGGTAGGGGTGCAGCGCCTCGCGGATCAGCTCGTTGACGACCGTCGGGCCGTAGAAGTCGGCGGTGTCGATGTGGGTGACGCCCGCGTCGACGGCCGCGCGCAGCACCGCGACCGCGGTGTCGGGGTCCTTCGGCGGGCCGAAGACCCCGGGGCCGGCGAGCTGCATCGCGCCGTATCCCATCCGGGTCAGGGTCAGGCCGGCGGCGGGGGTGATCGTCCCGCCGGGCAGGGAAGTGGACATGCCGGTTCACCTGTTTCTGTATGCGGTTGCTGTCCGTCGATCGTGCGCCGGACGCCCCGTCCGTGGTTACGCCCCCGCGTTCCTGGGGGTGACAGGACCAGGCACCGGGGCGCGGGACGGCCGTACGGTGGGGCCATGGACGAGAACGCGCTCGGCGAGTTCCTGAGGGCCCGCCGCGCGCTGGTGCGGCCCGAAGACGTGGGGCTGCCCGGCGGCGGCCTGCGCAGGGTGCCGGGGCTGCGCCGGGAGGAGGTCGCGCTGCTCGCGGGGATCAGCGCGGACTACTACCTGCGCCTGGAGCAGGGCCGTGACCGCAACCCCTCCGCGCAGGTCCTGGAGGCCCTCGCGCGCGTGCTGCGCCTCGACGCCAACACCACCGCCTACCTCCTCGGCCTGACCCGCCCCCGCGCCCGCACCGGACGGCCCGCCGCCGAGCGGGTCCCCGACAGCCTCCGGCAGCTCCTCGGCACCTGGGACCGCCACCCCGCCTACGTCCAGAACCGGCTGACCGACGTCCTCGCCGCCAACCCGATGGCCGTCGCGCTCTCCCCGAAGTACCGCCCCGGCGGCAACCTGCTGCGCTCGCTCTTCCTCAGCCCGGCCGACCGCGAGAACCACCACGACTGGGAGCTGATCACCGAGGAGGCCGTGGCCGTCCTGCGGGCCAGGACCGACGCCGACGACCCCCGCCTGCACGCCCTGGTCGAGGAACTGTCCCGCGGCAGCGACCGCTTCCGCACCCTGTGGGCCCGCCACCAGGTCCGGCGCCAGATGGAGCACGCGATCAGGATGCGCCACCCCCAGATCGGCGAACTGGAGCTGTACAAGCACAAACTCTCGGTCGACGGGTACGACAGCCTGTCCCTGGTCGTCTTCCACGCCGCCCCCGGCAGCCGCAGCGCCGAACTCCTGGACATCCTCGGCAGCCTCAGCGCCCCCGCGCCCCAGGAACGCTGAAACGCCCCGGACCTCTTCGGTCCGGGGCGCCTCGGCGTCGTACGCGGGAAACGCGCGGCAAGCGGTTACGGCAGTTGTGCCGTGCGGGCCTCGCGGCGGTTGTCGCGGAAGTTGTTCACCCGGCGGGCCGTGGCGAACAGGGGGATGACCGCGCCCATGACGAGCTGGAGCGCGCAGCCCGTCTGGAGGAGGAGCTGGCCGCCGGGGGCGCCGAACGCCCAGGCCGCGAGCATCCCCATCGACAGGACGATCCACGCGAGCATGGCGCCCGCGAGCGGTCCGCGCGGCTTGGGGTACTCGACGCGGCTCACCATCAGCCAGGCCGTGCCGACGATGGCGAGAACTGTCGCCACGAACGGCAGCTCAAGCAGGACGATCGCGACGACCGTCAGCGCGCCGAACGGTGACGGCATGCCCTGGAACATGCCGTTCGCGGGCGTCACGCACGAGAAGCGCGCGAGTCTCAGCACCACCGCGAGCAGCACCACGACCGCGCCGACCGCCGCCACCCGCTGGTGGGCGTCGTTGGCGACCATGCCGTAGACCAGGACGAAGTACGCCGGGGCCAGACCGAAGCTGACCAGGTCGGAGAGGTTGTCCAGCTCCGCGCCCATCGGGGACGAGCGCAGCTTGCGGGCGACGAGGCCGTCGAACAGGTCGAAGACCGCCGCGCACAGCATCAGGATGACGGCGGTGGCGGCGCTGCTGCGCGCCATGCCGCTCTCCTGGCTGCCCGTGAGGTGCGGGATGAGGATGCCGGTGGTGGTGAAGTACACCGCCATGAAGCCGCAGGTGGCGTTGCCGAGCGTCAGGGCGTCCGCTATCGACAGCCGCAGCGAGAGGGGCATCTCCTCCTCTTCGTCGGCGTCGTCGGCCTCCGGCACCCAGCCGGTCTGCGTCTCAGGGTCAATCACGGTCAAGACGAGTCACCCCCGCCACGGTCTTCTGCCCGACCTCGACGGCGACCTCGATGCCCTCGGGCAGGTAGACGTCCACGCGCGAACCGAACCGGATCAGACCGATGCGCTCGCCCTGCTCGACCTTCGTGCCCTCGGGGACGTAGGGGACGATGCGGCGGGCGACCGTGCCGGCGATCTGGATCATCTCGATGTCACCGAGCTCGGTGTCGAAGTGCCAGACGACCCGCTCGTTGTTCTCGCTCTCCTTGTTGAACGCCGGGACGAAACCGCCCGGTACGTGCTCCACGGAGGTCACCGTGCCCGACAGGGGCGCGCGGTTGACGTGCACGTTGAGCGGGCTCATGAAGATCGCGACCCGGGTACGCCCGTCCTTCCACGGCATGATGCTCTGCACCACGCCGTCGGCGGGGGAGATGACCCGGCCCGAGGCGATCTCGCGCTCGGGGTCGCGGAAGAACCACAGCATGCCCGCGGCGAGCGCGGTGGCGGGTACGGCGACGGCCTTCGCGGCGCCGGAGCGGCGGGCGCGCAGGAGGCTGACGGCTGCGGTGGCGACGGTCGGGAGAAGCCACGGCGATGCTCCGCGCGCAAGGCGTACGCCGGCGAGGCTGTCGCGAGGTGCAGAGGTTTGGCTGTGGGGCATGGATGACCTTCGTAGCGGATGATGCCGCGCTCTGAACGGGGGACGGCGGCTTTCCGGCGATCGTAGCGGTTCAGGACCACAACTGGGTAAGCCAGGAAGACGAGTCGGCGGCTGAGAGCGATTGACGGGGTGTGACCTTCTTCTCGAAGAAAACACCCCCAACCGGTATATCTAGCCCTGGAACCGATACTCTTCGAGCAGTCGTCGGCCGATGATCATTTTCTGGATCTCGGCGGTGCCCTCACCGATCAGGAGCATCGGCGCCTCGCGGTACAGACGCTCGATCTCGTACTCCTTGGAGAAGCCGTAGCCGCCGTGAATCCGGAAAGCGTCCTCGACCACCTCCTTGCAGTACTCGGAGGCGAGGTACTTCGCCATCCCGGCCTCAAGGTCGTTTCGCTCACCCGAGTCCTTTTTGCGTGCCGCATTGACCATCATCGCATGGGCGGCCTCGACCTTGGTAGCCATCTCCGCCAGCTTGAACTGGATCGCCTGGTGCTGGGCGATCGGCTTGCCGAAGGTGTGGCGTTGCTGGGCGTACTGGACACCCAACTCGAAGGCACGCTGAGCGACTCCGCAACCACGGGCCGCCACATTGACGCGGCCAACCTCGACTCCGTCCATCATTTGGTAAAAACCTCGGCCGGTCTCCCCGCCCAGCACCCGGTTCGCCGGAATCCGCAGGTCAGACATGACCAGTTCGGTCGTATCGACGCCCTTGTACCCCATCTTCTCGATCTTCCCGGGGATCGTCAGACCCGGACGGACCTCCCCGAACCCGGGCTCCTTCTCCACCAGGAACGTCGTCATCGCCTTGTGCGGCTTGACCGGCGCCCCGTCCGGACCGTGTCCTTCGTCACTTCGTACGAGAACCGCCACCAGGGACGACGTACCGCCGTTCGTCAGCCACATCTTCTGACCGTTCAGGACGAAGTCGTCACCGTCCCTGACCGCTTTCGACGTGATCGCCGACACGTCGGAACCGAGCCCCGGCTCCGACATCGAGAACGCCCCCCTGACGTCCCCGGCGGCCATCCGCGGCAGGAAGTACTCCTTCTGCTCCTCGGTGCCGTGCTGCTTCAGCATGTACGCCACGATGAAGTGCGTGTTGACGATCCCGGACACCGACATCCAGCCCCGGGCGATCTCCTCCACGCACAGCGCGTACGTCAGGAGCGACTCGCCCAGACCGCCGTACTCCTCCGGGATCATCAGCCCGAACAGGCCCAGCTCCCGCAGGCCGTCCACGATCGCCTGCGGATACTCGTCCCGGTGCTCCAGCTCGGTCGCGACCGGGATGATCTCCTTGTCGACGAAGTCCCTGACGGTGGACAGGATCTCGTTCTGTACGTCCGTGAGGCCGGCGGTCTGCGCGAGGCGTGCCATGTCCCTCAGCCCTCCTGAAGTTCCGGGCGGCCGGGCTGTTCGCCGCCGCGCTCCTTGATGTACGTCTCCGTCGGCACCATGACCTTGCGGCGGAACACGCACACCAGCGTGCCGTCCTGCTTGTAGCCCTTGGTCTCGACGTGGACGATCCCGCGGTCGTCCTTCGACTTCGACGGCCACTTGTCGAGGACCGTCGTCTGCCCGTAGAGCGTGTCGCCGTGGAAGGTCGGCGCCACGTGCCTCAGCGACTCGATCTCCAGGTTGGCGATCGCCTTGCCCGAGACGTCCGGTACGGACATGCCGAGCAGCAGGGAGTAGATGTAGTTGCCCACCACCACGTTCTTGCCGAAGTCCGTCGTGTTCTCGGCGTAGTTGGCGTCCATGTGGAGCGGGTGGTGGTTCATGGTGAGGAGGCAGAAGAGGTGGTCGTCGTACTCGGTGACCGTCTTGCCGGGCCAGTGCTTGTAGACCGCCCCGACCTCGAACTCCTCGTAGGTGCGCCCGAACTGCATCTGCGTCACGCCTCCGGGATCTCGAACTTCGACGTCCGGGTCATGCCCGCCGCCCTGCCCTTGCCCGAGACGACCAGCGCCATCTTGCGGCTCGCCTCGTCGATCATCTCGTCGCCGAGCATCGCCGAACCCTTCTTCCCGCCCGCCTCGGACGTGTAGTACTCGTACGCGTCGAGGATCAGCTCGGCGTGGTCGAAGTCCTCCTGCGACGGCGAGAAGATCTCGTTCGACGCCTCGACCTGGCCCGGGTGCAGCACCCACTTGCCGTCGAAACCGAGGGCCGCGGCACGGCCGGCGACCTCGCGGTAGCCGTCGACGTTGCGGATCTGGAGGTAGGGGCCGTCGATCGCCTGGAGGTCGTTCGCGCGGGCCGCCATCAAGATCTTCATGAGGATGTAGTGGTAGGCGTCCGCCGGGTAGCCCGGCGGCTGCTCGCCGACCACGAGCGACTTCATGTTGATCGACGCCATGAAGTCGGCCGGACCGAAGATGATCGTCTCGACACGTTGACTGGCCTGGGCGATCTCATTGACGTTGTTGAGCCCCTGGGCGTTCTCGATCTGCGCCTCGATGCCGATACGGCCGACCTCGAACCCCATGGTCTTCTCGATCTGCGTCAGCAGAAGGTCGAGCGCCACGATCTGCTGCGCGTTCTGGACCTTCGGCAGCATGACGCAGTCAAGATTGGGGCCCGCTCCCTCGACGACCGTGACGACGTCCCGGTACGTCCACTCGGTCGTCCAGTCGTTGACGCGCACGACCCGCGTCTTGCCCGTCCAGTCGCCCTCGTTGAGGAACTTGACGATGGTGTGCCGCGCCTCGGGCTTCGCGAGCGGCGCGCACGCGTCCTCCAGGTCCAGGAACACCTGGTCCGCCGGGAGGCCCTGGGCCTTCTCCAGGAAGCGCGGGTTGCTGCCCGGCACGGCGAGACAGGAGCGGCGGGGGCGCAGGCGGTTGACGGGCGTCATGCGGGGACCTCCAGGGGGTCGAGCCGGTTCGCTTTGCGGATCTCGTCGACGATGCGGCCGATGATCCCGGTGATGTCGAAGTCCTTCGGGGTGAAGACCGCGGCCACACCTGCGGCCCGCAGCTCTTCGGCGTCACCGCTGGGGATGATGCCACCGGCGATCACCGGAATGTCTGTGGCACCGGCCACACGCAGCCGTTCCAGGACATCCGGCACCAACCGGGCGTGCGATCCGGACAGGATCGACAGGCCGACCGCGTGCACGTCCTCCGCAAGCGCCGCGTCCACGATCTGCTCGGGCGTCAGCCGGATGCCCTGGTAGACCACCTCGAACCCGGCGTCCCGCGCCCGCACCGCGATCTGCTCGGCGCCGTTGGAGTGGCCGTCGAGACCCGGCTTGCCCACCAGGAACCGCAGCCTGCCCGAGCCCAGGTCCCGTGCGGTGACGTCGACCCGGCGGCGCACCTCGGCGAGCGCCGAGCCCTCCTCCACGGGGACCGCCACCGGCGCCGACGAGACGCCCGTCGGCGCCCGGAACTCGCCGAACACCTCCCGCAGCGCGCCCGCCCACTCGCCGGTCGTGATCCCCGCGCGGGCGCACTCCAGGGTGGCCTCCATGAGGTTCTCCGTGCCCTGCGCGGCCTCCTTGAGCCGGTCGAGGGCCTGGCGGACCGTCGGGTAGTGGAACGGGTCGCCCATGCCCTGCCGGTCGGAGGACTCCTGACGGGTCGTCCGCCACTCCTCGACGGCCGCCACGACACGTTCCTCGACAGCCGGATCGACTGTCTGGATCGCTTGACCGAGATCGGCGGTGAGTGGATTGGGCTCGGTCGTGTTGAACGCGTTGACGCCGACGATCAACTCTTGACCGGACTCGATACGCGCCCGGCGCTCCGCGTGCGACGCCACCAGCTGCGACTTCAGGTACCCCGACTCCACGGCCGCCATCGCGCCGCCCATCTCCTGGATGCGCGCCATCTCCGCGAGGCAGTCCGCGACCAGCGCGTCCACCTTCTTCTCGACGACGTGCGACCCGGCGAAGATGTCCTCGTACTCCAGCAGGTCGCTCTCGTGCGCCAGCACCTGCTGGATGCGCAGCGACCACTGCTGGTCCCAGGGCCGCGGCAGCCCCAGCGCTTCGTTCCACGCCGGCAGCTGCACGGCCCGCGCGCGGGCGTCCTTCGACAGCGTCACCGCGAGCATCTCCAGGACGATCCGCTGGACGTTGTTCTCTGGCTGCGCCTCCGTCAGCCCCAGCGAGTTGACCTGCACGCCGTAGCGGAACCGGCGCTGCTTCGGGTCCTCGATGCCGTACCGCTCCCGCGTCACCTGGTCCCAGATGCGGCCGAACGCCCGCATCTTGCACATCTCCTCGATGAAGCGGACACCCGCGTTGACGAAGAAGGAGATCCGGCCGACGACGTCCCCGAACCGCTCCTCGGGGATCTGCCCCGAGTCACGGACGGCGTCCAGCACGGCGACCGCCGTGGACATCGCGTACGCGATCTCCTGGACGGGCGTCGCCCCCGCCTCCTGGAGGTGATAGCTGCATATGTTGATCGGGTTCCACTTCGGCATGTGGTTGACCGTGTAACAGATCATGTCCGTCGTCAGCCGCAGCGAAGGCCCCGGCGGGAAGACGTGCGTCCCCCGCGACAGGTACTCCTTGACGATGTCGTTCTGCGTCGTCCCCTGGAGCAGCTCGGGGTCGGCGCCCTGCTCCTCCGAGACGACCTGATAGAGCGCCAGCAGCCACATCGCGGTCGCGTTGATCGTCATCGAGGTGTTCATCCGCTCCAGGGGGATGTCCTGGAACAGCCGCCGCATGTCCCCGAGATGGGCCACCGGCACGCCCACCCGGCCGACCTCGCCGCGCGCGAGGATGTGATCGGGGTCGTAGCCGGTCTGGGTCGGCAGGTCGAAGGCGACCGACAGACCCGTCTGCCCCTTGGCGAGGTTGCGGCGGTACAGCTCGTTGGACGCCTCGGCGGTGGAGTGCCCGGCGTACGTCCGCATGAGCCACGGCCGGTCCTTCTGGCGCTCTGTCATCGGATGCCCTCAGACGTTCCGGAAGCGGTTGATGGCGTCGATGTGCCGCGCGCGCTTCTCCTCGTCGCGCACGCCGAGCCCTTCCTCGGGCGCCAGGCACAGGACGCCGACCTTGCCCTGGTGCGCGTTGCGGTGGACGTCGTGCGCGGCCTGGCCGGTCTCCTCCAGGGCGTACACCTTGGAGAGTGTCGGGTGGATCTTGCCCTTGGCGACCAGGCGGTTGGCCTCCCACGCCTCGCGGTAGTTCGCGAAGTGCGAGCCGATGATCCGCTTGAGGGACATCCACAGGTAGCGGTTGTCGTACTCGTGGTTGAAGCCCGACGTGGACGCGCAGGTGACGATCGTGCCGCCCTTGCGGGTGACGTAGACGCTCGCGCCGAAGGTCTCGCGGCCCGGGTGCTCGAAGACGATGTCGACGTCCTCGCCGCCGGTCAGCTCGCGGATGCGCTTGCCGAAGCGCTTCCACTCGCGCGGGTCCTGGGTGTGCTCGTCCCGCCAGAACTTGAAGTCCTCGGCGGTCCGGTCGATGATCGCCTCCGCGCCCATCCGGCGGCAGATCTCCGCCTTCTGCGGGCTGGAGACGACACAGATCGGGGTGGCGCCGCCGGCCAGCGCGAACTGCGTGGCGTAACTGCCGAGTCCGCCGCTCGCGCCCCAGATCAGGACGTTGTCGCCCTGCTTCATCCCGGCGCCGTTGCGCGAGACGAGCTGCCGGTACGCCGTCGAGTTGACCAGCCCCGGCGAGGCGGCCTCCTCCCAGCTGAGGTGGTCCGGCTTCGGCATCAGCTGGTTCGACTTGACGAGCGCGATCTCCGCGAGGCCGCCGAAGTTCGTCTCGAAGCCCCAGATGCGCTGCTCGGGGTCGAGCATCGTGTCGTTGTGGCCGTCGGACGACTCCAGTTCGACGGACAGGCAGTGCGCGACGACCTCGTCACCGGGCTTCCACGCGTTGACGCCGGGCCCGGTGCGCAGGACGACGCCGGCGAGGTCGGAGCCGATGACGTGGTACGGCAGGTCGTGGCGCTTCGTCAGCTCGCTGACCTTGCCGTACCGCTCCAGGAAGCCGAACGTCGAGAGGGGCTCGAAGATCGACGTCCACACGGAGTTGTAGTTCACGGACGACGCCATGACCGCCACCAGGGCCTCGCCCGGCCCGAGTTCGGGCACGGGGACCTCGTCCAGGTGCAGCGACTTGCGCGGGTCCTTGTCGCGGGTCCGCATCCCCGCGAACATCTCCGTCTCGTCCTTGTGCACGGTGATCGCGCGGTACGACTCGGGCAGCGGGAGGGCGGCGAAGTCGGCGGGGGTGCTCTCCGGCGACTGGATCGCCTCCAGGATGTCCTTCACGGTCACGGTGTTGCCTCCGGCGGTGTGCGCCCCTGAGGGGAGGGCGCGGTGAGGGTGCTGGCTTGTGAGGTGCGGCGGCGCTTTGTGGCGCGGGAGGTTGCCTGTGACGCAGGCGTCCGGATGCGCGGCGACGTGGTGCGCGGGGACAACCGGCGGACGGCTGTTCGCCGTGCGCCGGCCACCCGGACGACTTCAAGGTATGGCACCCCGTGTCACCCCGCAAGGCACTCGGTGCCAGGAATTGCGCTCAGGTGAAATCTTTACTTGACAAGTGAGCGATGATCGATCAGGTGGGGGTTCGGAGGTATGGGAAAACATGCCCTGACATGCCAAAACGGCCACCCCTGAGGGTGGCCGTCGTCACAGAGGTGTGCCCGGGTCAGCGTTCCTTGAGCGCCTGCTCGATCGCTCGCATGACCTCGTCCAGCGGCGCGTCCGTCCGCGCGACCGTCACCAGGACCTCGCCCTGCGCGGAGAGTGCCACCGGGGACGCCGCGCCGGCGGAGGAGGGGGGAACGGCCGCGCGGCCGAGCCCGATGCCGGTGCCGAACGTACGGCGCACGATCGCGAACGCGTGGTCGAGCTGCGCCTCCACGTCCCCCTGGCCGCCCGCGCGCAGCCAGCGCCGCAGGACGTGGTTGTGGGCGGTGACCACCGCGGACGCGGCGACCTCGGCGAGCAGCGGGTCGTCGTTCGCGTCGTCGTCGTGCGCGTGCTCGTCGAAGTGGCCCAGCAGATAGCGCGTGAACAGGCGCTCGTAGCGGGCCACCGAGGCGATCTCCGCCTCGCGCAGGGTGGGCACCTCGCGCGTCAGCTTGTAGCGGGCGACCGAGATCTCCGGCCGCGCCGCGTACATCCGCATGACCTCCTTGATGCCGCGGCACACGGTGTCGAGGGGGTGCTCGTGCGCCGGGGCGGCGTTCAGCACCGCCTCCGCGCGGACCAGGGTGTCGTCGTGGTCCGGGAAGATCGCCTCCTCCTTGGAGCGGAAGTGGCGGAAGAACGTACGGCGCGCGACCCCGGCGGCTGCCGCGATCTCGTCGACGGTGGTCGCCTCGTAGCCCTTCGTCGCGAACAGCTCCATCGCGGCTGCCGCCAGTTCTCGGCGCATCTTGAGCCGCTGGGCGGCGGCACGGCTGCCCGCCGCACTCTCCGGCGCGTCGGACGGGGCGGGGGTACGGGAGGACTTGGCGGGCTGGGACATGACCCGAACGTACTGCATGCGCGCAGCTCGATGCGCAGGTCCGGGGTCCGCCCGGCCTCCGGAACCGAGCAGTCCGCCCCAGTCCGCCCGTCCTCCGAAGGGATCAGCGCCTGGCATGTTCGCGGAAGCCGCGGCCCGTCTTGCGGCCGAGGCACCCCGCGGCGACCAGGTGCTCCAGGAGCGGCGCCGGCGCGAGGCCGGGGTCCCGGAACTCGCGGTGCAGGACCTTCTCGATGGCGAGGGAGACGTCCAGGCCGACGACGTCCAGGAGCTCGAAGGGGCCCATCGGGTAGCCGCCGCCCAGCTTCATCGCCGCGTCGATGTCGTCAAGAGACGCGTAGTGTTCCTGCACCATCTTGATCGCGTTGTTGAGATACGGGAACAGCAGGGCATTCACGATGAACCCGGCCCGGTCTCCACAGTTGACGGGATGCTTCTTGATCGACGCACAGACCTCGTCAACAGTTGATCGGGCATCCTCGGCCGTCAACACTGTACGGACGACCTCGACCAGCTTCATCGCCGGCGCCGGATTGAAGAAGTGCATCCCGACGACGTCCTGGGGCCGCGACGTCGCCCGCGCGCACGCGATCACCGGCAGGGACGACGTCGTCGTCGCCAGCACCGCCCCCGGCCTGCACACCTTGTCCAGCGTCGCGAAGAGCTGCTGCTTGACCGCGAGATCCTCCGCGACCGCCTCCACGGCGAGATCGACGTCCGCGAACGCGTCGTACGAACCGGCCGGCGTGATCCGCTCCAGCGCGCCCGCCGCCGCCTCGGGGGTGAGCCGGCCCTTGTCGACGGACCGGGCGAAGGACTTCCCGATGCGGGCCTTCGCGGCGGCGGCCTTCTCCTCGGTGCGGGCGGCGAGGACGACGTCGTACCCGGCCTTCGCGAAGACCTCGGCGATACCGGACGCCATGGTCCCGGACCCGGCGACGCCGACGGAGCGGACGGGGCGGCCGGGGACGCCGGAGCCGCCGGGGGCCGGGGTGAGGGCGTCGGGGACGACGGCCGGGCTGCCGGGGGCCTCGTACGTGTAGAAGCCCCGGCCCGCCTTGCGGCCCGTCAGGCCGGCCTCGCTGAGCTGCTTGAGGATCGGCGCGGGGGCGTGCAGCCGGTCGTGGGAGGCGGCGTACATGGCGTCCAGGACGGTGCGCGCGGTGTCGACGCCGATCAGGTCGAGCAGGGCGAGGGGGCCCATGGGCAGACCGCAGCCGAGCTTCATCGCCGCGTCGATGTCCTCGCGGGAGGCGTAGCGCGCCTCGTACATCGCCGCCGCCTGGTTGAGGTAGCCGAAGAGCAGGCCGTCCGCGACGAACCCCGGCCGGTCGCCGACCGCCACCGGCTCCTTGCCCAGTTCGACGGCGAGTCCGGTGACCTGTGCGACGGCCTGCGGGGCGGTCAGCACCGACGAGACGACCTCGACGAGCTTCATCGCCGGTGCCGGGTTGAAGAAGTGCAGCCCGAGCACCCGCTCCGGACGTGCCGACTCGGCCGCGAGCCGGGTCACGGACAGGGCGTTGGTCCCGGTCGCGAGGATCGCGTCGGGCCGGACGATCGCGTCCAGCTCACGGAAGAGCTGCTGCTTGATCTCGTACGACTCCGGCGCGACCTCGATCACCAGGTCGGCGCCGGCCGCCTCGCGCAGGTCGGTGCCCGTGCTGACCAGGGCGAGGGCGTCCGCGCGCTGCCGTTCGGTGAGCCTGCCGCGGGCGACGGCGCGGGCGGTGGAGGTCTCCAGGGCGGCGAGGCAGCGGGCCGCCTGGGCGGCGCTGATGTCGATGCCGATCACCCGGCGGCCGGCCTTGGCGAGGACTTCGGTGATACCGGCGCCCATCGTGCCGAGGCCGACGACGGCGACGGTGTGCAGGGGCGCGGGGGCGTCCGGAGAAGAGGCGGAGGAAGCAGAGGAAGCAGAAGAGGGGGACAGGGGAGTGGCCATCGAGGGACTCCAGGGAAGAGGTGACGACTGGGAGAGCGCCGGGTGCGCCGAAGGGCGCGCGGGGCGCGGAAGGTGCGGGTGATGCCGGGCTGCGAGCGCACACGCCCGGGGCCGCCGACGAGGGGCGCGCACACGCCCGCCGGTCGTACGGCGTCCTGCTGGAATCGACCGGCCCTGTCCCGGAGCCGGGTCGTGCTTCTCCCGGCGGCTGCGTCACCAGGCCGTCAGGAGGAGATACACGGGAGGGTGTCCCGCTCGTCTGAGCTTAACCGGTGAGTAACGAGCGCGCCAGCCCCCGGAGCAGGCGGACTTCGCGAACCGGCTCCCTTCCTGGTCGTACCCCGCCTACGCTCGGAATCATGGACGAGGAGTCGCGATCGCTCACGGAGCGCTTACGGCGGGAGTCGGGCGGGGGCGCGCTCTTCGAGCGGCTCGCGGGCGCCGACGACCCGGACGTACTGGCCGGCGTGCTGACCGAGCCCGGACAGCCGCTGTGGGCGCGGGAGCTGGCCGCGTTCCGGCTCGGCCTCGCGGGCGACCGGCGTGCCTTCGAGGCGCTCGTCCTCCTCCTCAACCACCGCGACCCCCCACGCTGCGCCTCCGCCGCGTACGCGCTGGCCCGCCTCGGCGACCCCCGCACCGCCCGCGCCGCCGCCGCCCTCGCCACCAACGAACTCCGCGTCGCCTACGCCCTGCACCCCGTCCGCCTCCTGGCCGCCCTCGCCGCCCCCGAATCCGCCCCGGCCCTGATCACCACCCTCCGCCGCCGCCTCACCCCCCACGACCCGTACCGGCGCGTGGCCCTGGCCTGCGTCGAGGGCCTCGGAGCTCTCGGCGACCCCCGCGCGCGGCCGGTACTGCGGGAGGCGCTGGCCCATCCGGCACTGGCGGAGGCGGCGGTGCTGGCGCTGGGGAGGATTCCGGGGGAGGGGTGAGGGGCGTGCATTCCGCCCCGGCCCGCGGCGCCCTCTCGACGAACCTCGCCCTCCCGGCGCCTCCATGCCCCGGGGTGTCAGCCGCCCACCTCCCCCACGTACCGCACCTCGGGCACCAGCGCCCCGCCCGCCTCGAACGGCTCCTCCGCGCCGTCCGGGTGCAGTCCCGCGCGCTCGTAGAACCGGCGCGCGCGGGTGTTGCCCTTGAGGACCCACAGGTACAGCCGGGTGTACCCCCGGGCGGCGAGTTGCCGTACGGACTCCTGGAGCAGTGCGTGGCCCACGCCCGAGCCGTGGTGCGCGGCGTCGACGTAGAGGGCGTACAACTCGGCGTCGTCGGTGCGGAGTTCACCCTCGCGGTAGGGGCCGTGGCAGGCCCAGCCGGTGACCGTGCCGGCCTGCTCGGCGACGAGGTTCACGACGTTCTCGCCCGCGTTCTCGAAGTGGGCGCGGCGGCGCAGGACCTCCTCGGGGAGGGAGAGGGCGTCCAGGTGGGCCTGCGGCATCAGGCCCCGGTAGGCGGACTGCCAGCCGCGGACCCGGAGTTCGGCGACGCGCTCGCAGTCGGCGAGGACCATGGGGCGGACCAGGGGCGGCGTCATCGCGCGACCACCGCCAGCGCCTCGATCTCCATGAGGAACTCGGGCCGGACCAGGCCCGCGACCTGGACGGCGGAGGCGGCGGGGAGCCGGTCGTCGGGCACATGGGCGGCGCGGGCCTCGCGGATGGCGGGCATGTACGCCATGTCCGTGACGAAATAGGTGAGTTTGACGACGTCGTCGAAGGTCGCGTCCGCCGCGGCCAGGCAGCGGCGGAGGTTCTCGAAGACCTGGCGGGCCTGGGCGGCGGGGTCGCCGGCGCCGACCGGCTCGCCCTTCTCGTCGAGGGCGAGCTGACCGGAGACGGCGACCAGGCGGCCGGTGCCGGTGACCACGTGCGTGTACTGCGCGGCGGGGGCGACGCCTTCGGGGGCGGTGATACGGGTCAGATCGCTCATGTGTCCATCATGGATCACGGGTCTGACAACGCCCCCGGCCGGTGGCTCAGCCCCGGAACCCCAGCAGCCCGTGCAGCGTCGAGCCGTGCGCCGACGGCGCCGCCACCTTGCTGGTCAGCGGCTTGGGGTCGGGCAGGGCCGCGCACACCGCGTCGACCGGGCCGCCGGAACGCGGGACCGTGCCGTCCTTCAGGTAGGCGGCGAGGTGCTTGTCGAGGCACGCGTTGCCGCTCAGCGTGATCCCGTGGTTCCCGCCGCCCTCCTCGACGACGAGGCTGGAGCCGCGCAGCAGCGCGTGTGTGAGCGCGCCGCCCTCGTACGGGGTCGCCGCGTCGTTCGTCGCCTGGAACAGCAGGACCGGCGGGAGCTTGCCGTTGGCCACGTTCACCGGGCGCAGCGACCGCTGCGGCCAGAACGCGCATGCCGCGTTGTACCAGGCGTTGTTCCAGGTCATGAAGGGCGCCTTCTCGTACGTCGCCCAGTTGTCGGCCCGCCACTGCTCCCAGTCGCGCGGCCAGGCGGCGTCACGGCACTGCACCGCGCTGTAGACGCTGAACCCGTTGTCCCCGGACGCGTCGACCGCGGCGAAGTTCTCGTACGCCTCGACCAGCGGGTCGGCGTTCTTCGTGTTCACGTACGCGGCGAACGCCTCGGCCAGGTAGGGCCAGTAGCCGTTGTAGTAGCCGCCCGGCAGGAACGTGTCCTCCAGTTCGGAGGCGCCCACCTTGCCGTCGGCCGGCTTCTTCGCGAGGGCCGCGCGCATCGCGTACCACTTCGCCTCGATCCGCTCCGGGTCGGTGCCGAGGTGGTAGGTGGCGTCGTACTTCGCGATCCACGCCATCAACGCGCGGTGGCGGTCGTTGAAGGCGAGGTCCTGGGAGAGGTTGTCGTCGTACCAGACGCCCGTGGGATCGACGATCGAGTCCAGCACCAGACGCCGCACCCGCTCCGGGTACAGCTTCGCGTAGACGGCGCCCAGGTAGGTGCCGTACGAGTAGCCGAAGTAGTTCAGCTGCCGGGAGCCGACGGCCGCGCGGATCGCGTCCATGTCGCGGACGGCGCTCACGGTGTCGATGTACGGCAGGAGCTTCGCGTACTTCTCGCCGCACGCCTTCGCGAAGGACTTCACGCGCGTGAGGTTGGCCCGCTCGATCGCCTCGGTGGCGGGCACCGAGTCCGGGCGGACGGGGTCGAAGTACCCGGGCTTGCAGTCCAGCGAGGGCGTCGACCTGCCCACCCCGCGCGGGTCGAAGCCGATGACGTCGTACTGCGCGGCGACGTCCTTCGGGAGCGTCGAGGCGACGAAACCGGCGAGGGACAGGCCGCTGCCGCCGGGGCCTCCGGGGTTGACGAGCAGGGGGCCCTGGGAGGTCTTCGCGGTGTGCGGGACCCGGGTGAGGGCGAGGGTGATCAGCTGCCCGCGCGGGTTGTCGTGGTCGAGCGGCACCTTCAGGGAGGCGCACTGGAGCGTCGGGTGGTCGGTCGTGCCGCAGCTCTTCCAGTCGAGCTTCGCGGCCGGCGCGGGGGTGGCCGGTGCCGGACCGGACGGCACCGGAGCGGCCTCGACGGGCGCGGCGGTGAGCGTCGCGGCCACGACGGCCGCGGCACCGCACAGTACGGCTGCGCGTTTTCTCATGGAGCCTCCCAGGGACTGCCGGGACCGTGTGGGTCGACGGTCCCCGCGGCATCGTCCCGGGATGCGCGGCCGGAGGAACGCGTTCCGCCGATAGTTGACCCGATCGGATCGCGCCGGGCCCCCGGACGCCGCTCACATGAGACTGAGCTGGACCGGTTCCGCCGGTTCGGGTTCCTCCGCGCTCTCCGGGAGCTCCGGTGGTCGAGCGGCGCGGCGCGGCATCCCCGCGCGCGTGGGGCCGATGCCGTACTCCCGGGCCAGTTCGTGGACCTGACGGGTGATCCGGCGCTGGTACCAGGTCGGGGCGTAGGCGCCGTCCGCGTAGAGGCGGTCGTAGCGGGTCACCAGATGCGGGTGGTGGCGCGCGAGCCAGCTCATGAACCACTCGCGCGCGCCGGGCCGCAGATGGAGCGTCAGCGGCGTCACGGACGTCGCGCCCGCGGCGGCGATCGCGCGTACGGTCGTCCGCAGCCGGTCGGGGTCGTCGCTCAGGAACGGCAGCACCGGGGCCATCAGCACCCCGCACCCGAGCCCCGCCCCGGAGAGCGCGCGCACGACGTCCAGGCGCCGCTGCGGCGAAGGGGTGCCGGGCTCCACCGAGCGCCACAGCTGTTCGTCCAGGAAGCCCACCGAGACGGAGACGCCGACGTCGGTCACCGAGGCGGCCTCGCGCAGCAGGTCGAGGTCGCGCAGGATCAGCGTCCCCTTCGTGAGGATCGAGAACGGGTTCGCGCGGTCCCGCAGCGCCGTCAGGATGCCCGGCATCAACCGGTAGCGGCCCTCCGCGCGCTGGTAGCAGTCGACGTTCGTGCCCATCGCGACGTGCTCCCCCTGCCAGCGCGGGGAGGCCAGTTCGCGGCGCAGCACCTCGGGGGCGTTCACCTTGACGACGATCTGCGTGTCGAAGCCGATGCCCGTGTCGAGGTCCAGGTAGCCGTGCGAGCGGCGGGCGAAGCAGTACACGCACGCGTGCGTGCAGCCCCGGTAGGGGTTCACCGTCCATTCGAACGGCATGCGCGAGGCGCCCGGCACCCGGTTGAGGACCGAGCGGGCCCGGACCTCGTGGAACGTGATCCCCCGGAACTCGGGCGTGTCGAAGGTACGGGTGGTCACCGCGTCCGCGCCGAACAGGGCGGGGTCCGCCGCCCGGCCGTGCTCGCCGGGCTCCTGGGTGAGGTTCTGCCAGCGCATGACGCCTCCTGGGTAGCACTGACCCCAGAATAGAACACTTGTTCCCATGATCGTGCGCGTGCCGTTTCCGATCGCTTTGGGACCCCCGATTTGAGCGGCCGACCGGCGGGGTGGTTGGCTTGTCCTGACCCCGATAAACAGGCCCTGGAGGAACACATGGCGCAGGTCGAGGCCACCACCGAGCGCGTCGTCGCGGCGGACCCGGAGACGGTGTTCGACACCCTCGCCGACTACAGCGGCCCTCGCGCGAAGCTGATGCCCGAGCAGTACAGCGAGTTCGAGGTGCGCGAGGGCGGCGACGGCGAGGGCACGCTCGTCCACTGGAAGCTCCAGGCCACCAAGAAGCGTGTGCGCGACTGCCTCCTGGAGGTCACCGAGCCCACCGACGGCGAACTCGTCGAGAAGGACCGCAACTCCTCCATGGTCACCGTCTGGCGCGTCACCCCCGCCGGTGAGGGCAGGGCGCGCGTCGTCGTCACCACCACCTGGCAGGGCGCGGGCGGCATCGGCGGCTTCTTCGAGAAGACCTTCGCCCCCAAGGGCCTCGCGCGCATCTACGACGCGCTGCTCGCCAACCTCGCCGCCGAGGTGGAGAAGTAGAACGCCGGTCCGGGCGGACAAGTTCCGCCCGGTCCACGGCCGTTGATCGAATTCACCGGTTCGAGTGGTTGTTCCCCCGAACCCGGTCGGCGCCGTAACTCGTCGCGCTTGCCAGGAGTTGTCGCTTTACGCGGGAATTGTGGCAAGTGCGACGAGGGGAGCGGTACGTGGGCGGGATCACTCTGGTGCAGGAGGGGCCGGCGGTCGCCTCGCCGCCCGCCGCCGCGCCCCCACCCCCGCGCCGGGACGAGGGGCTCAGCCCCCGCCGGGTGCGGCTCGTCTTCGTCGGCCTCATGCTCGCGCTGCTCCTCGCCGCGCTGGAGCAGATGATCGTCGCCACCGCCCTGCCGAAGATCGTCGGCGAGCTGCACGGCCTCGACAAGATGTCCTGGGCGATCACCGCCTACCTGCTGACCTCCACGGTCGGCCTGCCCGTCTACGGCAAGCTCGGCGACCTCATCGGCCGCAAGGGCGTCTTCCAGTTCGCGATCGTCGTCTTCGTCATCGGCTCCGCCCTCGCCGGCCGCGCCCAGACCATGGACCAGCTGATCGCCTTCCGCGCGGTGCAGGGCGTCGGCGCGGGCGGCCTCATGATCGGCGTCCAGGCGATCATCGCGGACATCGTGCCGCCCCGGCAGCGCGGCCGGTACATGGGCCTCATCGGCGCCGCCTTCGGCCTCGCCTCCGTCGCCGGCCCCCTCCTCGGCGGCTACTTCACCGACCACCTCTCCTGGCGCTGGTGCTTCTACTTCAACGTCCCCTTCGGCCTCGTCACCCTCGCCGTCGTCTCCGTCGTCCTCAAGCTGCCGAAACCCACGGCCCGCCCCCGGTTCGACGTCCTCGGGACGCTCCTGCTCGCCGCCGCCTCCACCTGCCTGGTCCTGCTGACCAGCTGGGGCGGCACCGAGTACGCCTGGGGCTCGCGCACGATCCTCGCCCTCGGCGCGGGCGCCGTCGCCGCGAGCCTGCTCTTCCTGCTCGCCGAGCACCGCGCGGCCGAACCCCTCATCCCCCTCAGGCTGTTCCGGGACCCCGTCTTCAACGTCACCGCGCTCATCGGCCTCGTCGTCGGCGTCGCCCTGTTCGGCGCGGCCAGCTACCTGCCGACCTTCCTCCAGATGGTCGACGGCGCCTCCGCCACCGAGTCCGGCCTGCTGATGCTGCCCATGATGGCCGGCATCGTCATCGCCTCCGTCGTCGCCGGACAGGTCATCACCCGCACCGGCCGCTACCGGCTCCACCCGATCCTCGGCGGCGCCCTGTCCGTCGTCGGCATGTGGCTCCTGTCCCGCCTGGAGACCGACACCCCCCGGCTGCACTACAGCGTCTGGATGGCCGTCCTCGGCGCCGGCATCGGCCTGGTCATGCCCGTGCTGGTGCTCGCCGTGCAGAACTCCGTGCGCCCCGCCGACCTCGGCACCGCCACCAGCGCCAACAACTACTTCCGGCAGATCGGCGGCAGCGTCGGCGCCGCCGTCTTCGGCACCCTCTTCGCGAACCGGCTCGCCGACGCCCTGCGCGAGCGCCTCCCCGCGCACGCGGACGGCGCCCCCACCGGCGGCGCCGAATCGATCACCCCGCAGCTCGTCCACACGCTGCCCCCGGCGCTGCGCGACGCCTACATCCGCGCCTACGCCGACGCCATGCCGAGGATCTTCCTCTACCTCGTGCCGGTGCTGCTCGTCGGCCTGTTCCTCGCCTTCTTCCTCAAGGAGAAACCCCTCGTGTCCCACAACGAGACGGAGACCGAGCCCCTCGCCCTCCCGTCGGCCCGCGCGACCTACGCCGCCGGCATCGCGGTCTGCGGCACCGTGCAGCATCCCGACGGCACCGTCGTCCCGCGCGCGGCGCTCACCCTCATCGACGTCGCCGGACAGCAGATCGGACGCGGCGCGAGCGGCGACGACGGCCGGTACGCGCTCGCCACCCCCGGCCCCGGCGCCTACGTCCTGATCGCCGCCGCCGGCGGCCACCAGCCGCAGGCCGTCTCCGTCACCGTCGGCGAGCGCCCCGTCGACCTCGACATCGTCCTCGGCGGGGCCGGCCGCCTCGCCGGGACCGTCGTCACCGCCGACGGCGCCCCCGTGCGCGACGCCACGGTCACCCTCACCAACGTCCACGGCGAGGTCGTCGCCGCCACCCGCAGCGGACGCGAGGGCGGCTACACCATGACCGAGCTGGTGGCCGGCGAGTACACCCTCGCCGCGAGCGCCCCCGCCTTCCGGCCCGCCGCCCTGCCCGTCACCGTCCAGCAGGCCCGCGAGACCCGCCAGGACGTCGAACTCGCGGGCGGCGCCGTCCTGCGCGGCACCGTGCGCGCGGGCGGCGGCCGGCCCGTCGAGGACGCGCGCGTGACCCTCCTCGACGCCGCCGGGAACGTCGTCGACACCCTCACCACCGGCCCCGACGGCGCCTTCCGCTTCGTCGACCTGTCCTCCGGCGAGTACACCGTCATCGCCGCCGGATACCCCCCGGTCGCCACCGTCCTCCAGGTCGCCGGCGGCGGCCGGACGGAACGGGACCTCCAGCTCGGGTACGAGGACTGAGGGGCGCGGGGGGCGCGCGTGGGCCGCCGGAGCCGTGAACAGGCCGTCGTACGGCGGGCGAACGCCCTGCCGGGCGGCGTGTGCGCCCGGCGGCGCCCCGGTCGCACCAATTCCAGCATTGCCGCACATCCCGGCCCGCCGCCCCCGTACCGTGGTGGCTGCGGGACAGATCTTGCGAAGCTCTGCGGAGAGAGGGCCTGGGCCATGGACCGTGGCACCGAGCGGGACACGCCTCCCGGCCCGGGACGCGTCCCGCTGGCCGTCGTCGTGGTCGACGACGCCGGTCTCGTCTCCCACTGGAGCACCGGCGCGCGCCGGCTCTTCGGCGTCCCCAAGGACGAGGCGATCGGCCGGCCCGCGCTCGACCTGCTGCCCGTCGCCGGCGCCCTCCCCGACCCCGACGACACCCCCGAACCCGCCGGATACGACGTCCTCGCCGCGTACGACGGCCACGGCGCCCCGCTCGACGCGGAACTCGGCTACCCGTCCTCCGGGCGGGCCCGCATCAGCGTCCCCGGCGAGGACCGCGCGGACGTCCTGTGGTGGGCCTACCCCCTCTTCGGCCCCGGCGGCGAACGGCTCCTGGTGCTCGCCGCCGACGCGGCCGTCCTCCACGACGACATCCCCGCGGACCAGGCGTGCGTCGAGCGGATCTCCCCGGGCTTCGCCCGGCACACCGAGTTCGACGCCGCCGACGACCTCGCCCGCCGGCTCCCCGAGATCCTGCCCAGCATGAGCGTGGGCGAGAGCGCCCGGATCGTCTCCCAGGTCCTCGAACTCGGCTACCCCATCCTGGAGTTCAGCCAGAACGAGAAGGTCCCCGTCACCCCCGACTGGGGCGTCTCCCGGCGCGCCGAGCGCAAGGTCCGCCGCGACCGCGCCGCCCGCGCGGTCGCCCAGGGCCTCCCGGTGCCCGACGAACTCGCCGACGACGGCGAGGACCTGGAGTACGTCGCCGTACGCGAGCGCCTGGAGTTCCTCAACGAGGTCAGCGGGAAGATCGGTACGTCGCTCGATCTCGCGCGGACCATCGTCGAGGTCAGCCGGGCCGTCGTGCCCAGGTTCACCGACGTCGCCGGGACGTACCTGCGCGAACAGGTCGTCGCCGGCGAGGAGTTCGACGAGGGCGTGCCGGACACGCGCACGATGTGGCACCGCGTCGCCCTGGAGCACACCGACGAACCCGGCCGCTGGGACGACGTCGTCCCCGTCGGCGAGGCCATGCCGTTCCCCGCGCACACGCCGTTCTTCCAATGCATGACCACCGGTGAGCCCGTCCTCGTCCCCCGGATCGACGAACAGATGGGGCACGCGATCGCCTCGCAGTTCGACAAGCGGGACATCCGGCCCCTCATCACCGGCCGGTCCATGCTCGTCGTCCCGCTCAAGGCCCGCAACGTCGTCCTCGGCTTCATGATCCTGCTGCGCCACCCGGCGCGCACCGAGTTCAACGACATGGACCGGGTCACCGGCGCCGAACTCGCCGCCCGCGCCGGGCTCGTGCTCGACAACGCGCGCATGTACACGTTCCAGGAGGCCGTCGCCGAGACCCTCCAGGACAGCATGCTGCCGCACATCGCGCCCCGCATGGCCGGCTGCGACATCGCCACCCGCTACCTCCCCGGCACCCAGCTGGGGCGCATCGGCGGGGACTGGTTCGACGCGGTCAAACTCCCCGGCGCGCGGACCGCGTTCGTCGTCGGCGACGTCATGGGACACGGGCTGAACTCGGCCGCGAAGATGGGCCAGCTGCGGACCGCGATCCAGACGATGGCGGGCCTCGACCTGCCGCCCGCGCAACTGCTGCGCAACTTCGACGACCTGGCCCAGCGGCTCGGCGGGGACTACCTCGCGACCTGCCTGTACGCCGTGTACGACCCGATCGCCGGTGAGCTGAACATCGCCAACGCCGGGCACATCCCGCCGGTGCTGGTCCGCGCCGACGGCGGCACCGAACTGCTCGATCTGCCGACCGGCGCGCCCGTCGGGGTCGGCGGGGTGCCCTTCGAGGCCGTCCGGGTGCCGGTCGGGCCCGGCGACCGGCTCGTCATGTGCACCGACGGGCTCGTCGAGGTCCGCGGCGAGGACATCGGTGTCGGCCTCCAGACGCTGTGCGAGTCCGCCGCGCACCCCGCCGCGTCCATGGACGACGCCTGCGACACGATCATCCGGGCGCTCAACCCGCGCGGCGGGCGCAAGGACGACGTCGCGCTCCTCATGGCCCGCCTCAACGGCATCGAGCCCGACGACGTCGCCGAGTGGCGGCTCGCCCCCGAGCCGGTCCAGGTGCGGCGGGCCCGCGCCGTCGCCGCCGAGCAGCTGTACGAGTGGGGGCTGGCCCGGCTCGTCGACACCACCGTCCTCCTGGTGAGCGAGCTCGTCACCAACGCCGTCCGGCACTCCCCGGGGCGGGCCGTCGTGCTGCGGCTCGTCCGGGGCGAGACGCTGCTGTGCGAGGTGGACGACGCGGGGCACGAGCTGCCGACGCTCCTCGACGCCGGCGGGACGGACGAGGAGGGGCGAGGGCTGCGGGTCGTGAGCACGCTGGCCCGGGAGTGGGGGGCCAGTCGGTCGGGAGCCGGGAAGAGTGTGTGGTTCGAGCTGACGCTGCCCCGGCGGTGAACGGGGGCCGCTGTCAGGGGAGTTGATGCCGCCGCGTTCTTGTGGGCGGGGGTCCGGCGGGGTAGACCGTATCCGGCCGTCGGGTGGCGGCGGCCCGGGGTCTGTCCTGGGGAGTCGGGCATGAGTGTGACGCAGCGGTATCGGGAGTCCTGGGAAGGGTTCTGGCGGGAGGCCCCCGAGGACGAGGGGGCGGTGTTCTGGGACGCGGAGGCCGGGGCCACCGTCGCGGGGCATCTGCCCCTGTTCGAGCCCCATCTCCTCGACGCGGGGCTGCCCGTCGTCGACCTGGGGTGCGGGAACGGCACCCAGACGCGGTTCCTCGCCGGGCGGTTCGCGCGGGTGATCGGGGTCGACCTCGCGGAGGCGGCCGTCGGGCGGGCCCGGCGCGCCGACCCCGAGGGCGTGGCCGAGTACCGGGTGCTGGACGCCGTCGAGAAGGGGGCGGCCGAGCGGCTGCACGGTGAGGTGGGGGACGCGAACGTCTACGTCCGGGGAGTCCTGCACCAGTGCGGGCCCGAGGACCGCCGGCCGCTCGTGGAGGCCCTCGCCGTGCTGGTGGGGGACCGGGGGAGAGTGTTCCTCGTCGAGCCGTCCGAGGCCGCCGGGGCGATCCTCGGAGGGCTCGCCGGACGACCCGAGGGCCCGCCCGCCAAGCTCGCCCCCGTCTTCCGGCACGGCATAGCGCCGGGAGCCGTCCCGGACACCGCCGTCCCGGAGTACCTGACGTCGGCGGGGCTCGCCGTGCTGGAGCTCGGGCGGGCGCCGCTCAGGACCACCGAGCACACGGCGGACGGCGAGCCGGTCGTCCTGCCGTCGCAGTGGGTCGTGGCGGGCCGCCCCGCCTGAGCATCCCCGTGAAGGACGGTCCCCTTCGGAGCCGCCCGCGCCCTTGCGTGGCGTGGATCACACCCCCGACAGTGAGCAGGTGCCGGGGGTGTTTTCCGTACCCCCGGCCGACGACCGGTCCCCGGATGGGAGGATGTGGCCCCATGACCGCCGGGTGGTGCGCGCGCACAGGAAGGGCTGCGATGTTCGCGGCCGTCTGTGTGGTGCTCGCGGCGCTCGGCCACGTCCTGATGGCCGGCCGGGGCCTGCCCGTGTGGTCGCTCGGTGCCGCCTTCGCCGTCACCGCCGCCGCCGGCTGGACGCTCGGCGCGCGCGAGCGGGGGACGCCGCTGATCGTCGCGGCCGTCGTCGCCGTCCAGGCGGCGCTGCACCAGGGGTTCTCCGCGGTGCAGAGCGGCGGGTCCGGCGCGGCGGGTGCGGGCGGCACGGCCGGTATGGCCGACATGCACATGGACATGGGCATGGGGATGCCCCACATGGACATGTCCCACGACGTCCACGACGGCACGGGATCGCCCCTCGCCGACGCCTCGACGGCCTCGTACGCCTCGTACGGCATGCTCCTCGCCCACCTGCTCGCCGCGCTGCTGTGCGGGCTGTGGCTGGCGTACGGGGAGCGGGCGGTGTTCCGGACGCTGCGGGCGGCCGGCGCGCGGCTGGCGGCCCCGCTGCGGCTCGTGCTGGCCGTGGCCGTGCCGCCGCGCCGGCCGAGTCCGCCCCGGCGCCGCCCCACGGAGGTGCGGGCGCCGAAGCAGCGGCTGCTCGTCCACTCGCTCACGTCCAGGGGTCCGCCCCGGGGATGCGCTGTCGCCTGACGACAGCCGGTGCCCCGAGCCGCCCCGGTGCGCCTCGGGTGACGGCCGTATGCGGCCGTGTCCCCCTTCACCGGGCCGCGCGTGCGCGGTCCCGGACGTGACCTCGAGAAGGACACCCCGAAGTGACTCTCTCCACGCTGCCCTCGTCACGCCCCGAGCCGGACGCCTCGACCACCGACGCCTCCGTCACCGCGTGGGCGCTCTCCGCGCGCGACGGCGACCCCGTCGCCGTCGACCGCTGGGTGCGGGCGCTCTACCGGGACGTGCTGCGGTACGTCCGCCACCTGAGCGCCGACCCCCAGGGCGCCGACGACCTCGTCCAGGACACCTTCGTGCGGGCCCTCGCCGGCCTGCACCGCTTCGAGGGGCGCTCCTCCTCGCGCGCGTGGCTGCTGACGATCGCCCGCCGCGCGGTCGTCGACAGCCACCGCAGGGCGGCCGTACGGCCCCGGCTGTGCGACTCCGACGCGTGGGAGGCGGTCGTCGTCCCCGGCTTCGAGGACGGCGTCGTCCTGCTCGACCTGCTCGCGGCGCTGCCCCGGGAGCGCCGGGAGGCGTTCGTGCTGACGCAGATCGCGGGCCGGCCCTACGAGGAGGTCGCCGCCCTGAGCGGCTGCCCCGTCGGGACGGTGCGCTCCCGGGTCGCGCGCGCCCGCGCCACGCTGGCCGCCTCACTGGCCGAGCGTCCGGCGGACGCCGTGGCGTAACGTGACGCCCCATGAAGATCCTGATCAGCGCGGACATGGAGGGCGCCACCGGGGTCACCTGGCCGGCGGACGTGCGGCCGGGTTCCCCGGAGTGGCAGCGGTGCCGGGAGATGTTCACCTCGGACGTCGACGCGGCCGTACGCGGCTTCTTCGACGGTGGCGCCGACCATGTGTTGATCAACGATGCGCACGCCACAATGCGCAATCTTCTGCTTGAGCGTCTTGACGAACGTGTTGACATGTTGACGGGCCGTCACAAGGACCTGTCCATGGTTGAGGGGGTCCAGTACGGCGACGTCGACGGCATCGCGTTCGTCGGGTACCACGGCGGCGCCGGCATGGAGGGCGTCCTCGCCCACACCTACCTCGCCAACACCATCACGGGCGTCTGGCTGGACGACGTCCGCGCGAGCGAGGGCCTCCTCAACGCGGCCGTCGTCGCCGAGTACGGCGTCCCCGTGATCCTGGTGACCGGCGACGACATCACCTGCGAGGACGCCCTCGGCTACGCCCCCGAGGCCCTCAAGGTCGCCGTCAAGGACCACGTCTCCCGGTACGCGGCCGTCTGCCGCACCCCCGCCCGCACGGCCGCCGACATCCGCGCGGCGGCCCGCGAGGCGACACCCCTCGCGGTGCGCCACGACCCGGTGAACGCGGGCCCGCACACGATCGCCGTCGAGTTCGACGCGGAACACCTCGCGTCGGCGGTGACGGTCGTCCCCGGCGTGGCACGCGTGGGGGAGCGCAAGGTCGCGTACACGAGTGCGCACATGTACGACGGTATCCGGACGTTCAAGGCGGTCACGACGATCGCCGCCGCCGCGATCGAGGAGCAGTATGGCTGACCAGCAGGCGCGGGACGAGGTCGTGGGGTTCACCTCCGACCTGATCCGCTTCGACACCACCAACCGGGGCGGCGGCGACGCCCGGGAGCGGCCCGCCGCCGAGTACGCGGCCGGGAAGCTCGCCGAGGCCGGCCTCGAACCCGTCCTGCTGGAGCGCACCCCGGGCCGCACCAACGTCGTCGCCCGCATCGAGGGCACCGACCCGTCGGCGGACGCCCTCCTCGTCCACGGCCACCTCGACGTCGTCCCCGCCGAGGCCGCCGACTGGAGCGTCCACCCGTTCTCCGGCGAGGTCCGCGACGGCGTCGTGTGGGGGCGCGGGGCCGTCGACATGAAGGACATGGACGCGATGGTCCTCGCCGTCGTCCGCTCCTGGGCGCGCGAGGGCGTCCGGCCCCGCCGGGACGTGGTGATCGCGTTCACCGCCGACGAGGAGGCGAGCGCGGAGGACGGCTCCGGGTTCCTCGCGGACGAGCACCCCGGCCTCTTCGAGGGGTGCACCGAAGGCATCAGCGAGTCCGGCGCGTTCACCTTCCACGACGGCACCGGGCGCGAGATCTACCCCATCGCGGCGGGCGAACGCGGCACGGCCTGGCTGAAGCTGACCGCGCGGGGCCGCGCCGGGCACGGCTCGAAGGTGAACCGCGAGAACGCCGTCACCCGCCTCGCCGCCGCGATCACCCGCATCGGCGAGCACGAGTGGCCGACCCGCCTGACCCCCACGGTCTCCGCCGCCCTCACCGAACTCGCCGCGCTCTACGGCATCGAGGCCGACCTCGACGACGTCGACGCCCTCCTCGGCAAGCTCGGCCCCGCCGCGAGCCTCGTCGAGGCGACCGTCCGCAACAGCGCCAACCCGACGATGCTGGACGCCGGTTACAAGGTCAACGTCATCCCGGGCGAGGCCGTCGCCTACGTCGACGGACGCTATCTCGCGGGCACCGAGGACGAGTTCACGGCGACCCTGGACAAGCTGACCGGCCCTGACGTCGATTGGGAGTTCCAGCACCGCTCGGTCGCCCTCCAGGCGCCCCTGGACACCCCGACGTACGCCGGACTCCGGGCCGCCGTACGGGAGTTCGCGCCCGAGGGGCACACCGTGCCGTACTGCATGTCGGGCGGCACCGACGCCAAGCAGTTCTCCCGGGTCGGCGTCGTGACGTACGGGTTCACGCCGCTGAGGATGCCGGTGGGGCTCGACTACCAGGCGCTGTTCCACGGCGTCGACGAGCGGGTCCCCGTCGAGGCGCTGCACTTCGGCGTCGACGTCCTCGACCGCTTCCTGCGCACCGCGTGAACGGCCCCCTGCCGTACGGCACCTGGCCCTCGCCCGTCACCGCCGCGCTCGCCGCCGCGCACGACGGCCGCCCCGACCACGTCGGCTTCGTCGGCGACGAGGTGTGGTGGACCGCGCCCCGCCCCGCCGAGGACGGCCGCCGCACTCTGGTCCGCCGCCGCCCGGACGGCACCGAGGAGTCCGTGCTGCCCGCGCCCTGGAACGTCCGCAGCCGGGTCCACGAGTACGGCGGCACCCCCTGGGCGGGCACCGTCCACGAGGGGCGGCCCCTCGTGGTGTTCACCCACTTCGCCGACCAGCGCCTCTACCTGTACGACGGCGGCGAACCCCGCCCGCTCACCCCGCCCGGCCCGCGCTGGGCCGATCCGCTGCTGCTGGCGGAGCGGGGCGAAGTGTGGTGCGTGAAGGAGGAGTTCACCGGCGACCGGCCCACCGACGTCCGGCGCGTCCTGGCCGCCGTCCCGCTGGACGGGTCCGGTGCCGTGCGCGAACTCACCGACGACAGCAGACGGTTCCTCACCGGACCGAAGCTGTCGCCGGACGGGCGGCGCACGGCGTGGCTCGCCTGGGACCATCCGAGGATGCCCTGGGACGGCACCGAACTGCTGGTCGCCGAGGACGGCGGGGAGCCCAGAGTCGTCGCCGGCGGGCCCGAGGAGTCCGTCGCCCAGGTCGAATGGGCCCCGGACGGCGGCCTGTTGTACGTGTCCGACCGGAGCGGCTGGTGGAACCTGTACCGGGACGGCCGTGAACTCTGCCCGCGCGAGGAGGAGTTCGGCGGGCCGCTGTGGACGCTCGGACAGCGCTGGTTCGCGCCGCTCGACAACGGGCTGATCGCCGTCGTGCACGGGCGGGGCGCGGCCACGCTCGGCGTCCTCGACCCCGCCACCGGGGACGTCACCGAACTCGCCGCCCCCTGGACCGAGTTCGCCCCCACGCTCGCCGTGCGCGGCGACCGGGTCGTCGGGATCGCGGCGAGCACGCGCAGCGGGTACGAGGTCGTCGAGACGGACACCGCGACCGGGCGGACGCGGGTGATCGGCGCCGCGCACACGGACGCCGTCGATCCCGGGTACTGCCCGAAGCCTGCCGTACGGACCTTCGCCGGGCCCGGCGGGCGGGAGATCCACGCCCAGGTGTACCCGCCGCGCCACCCCGAACACACCGCCCCCGAAGGGGAGTCGCCGCCGTACGTGGTGTGGGCGCACGGCGGGCCCACCAGCCGGGCGCCGCTCGTCCTCGACCTGGAGATCGCGTACTTCACCTCCCGGGGCATCGGGGTCGTCGAGGTCGACTACGGCGGCTCCACCGGGTACGGCAGGGAGTACCGCGAACGGCTGCGCGGGCAGTGGGGCGTCGTGGACGTCGAGGACTGCGCGGCCGTCGCCCTCGCGCTCGCCGAGGAGGGCGCCGCCGACCGCCGGCGGCTCGCGATCCGGGGCGGCAGCGCCGGCGGCTGGACCGCCGCCACCTCGCTGACCAGCACCGACGTCTACGCCTGCGCGGCGATCCGCTACCCCGTCCTCGACCCGGCCGCGTTCGCCGACGGCGGCACGCACGACATGGAGTCCCGCTACCTCGACGGGCTGATCGGGCCCCGCGAACGGTTCGCGCAGCGGTCGCCGGCCGACCACGCGGAACGCGTCACCGTGCCGTTCCTGCTGCTCCAGGGCCTCGACGACGTGGTCTGCCCGCCCGCGCAGTGCGAACGGTTCGTGGCCCGCGTCCGCGTCCCCCACACGTACCTCACCTTCGAGGGCGAGGGGCACGGCTTCCGCAGGGCATCCACGACCGTACGCGCCCTGGAGGCCGAACTCGCCCTGTACGCCGAGGCGTTCGGGTTCCGTACCGAGAAGGAACAGACACCGTGGACGAGTTGACCCGCCCCGAACGCCTCGCCCCCGGCGCCCGCGTCGCGATCGTCGCCCCCAGCGGGCCGGTGCCCGGGGAACGCCTCCAGGCAGGTCTCGACGTCCTGCGCGGCTGGGGCCTCGACCCCGTCGTCGCCCCCCATGTCCTCGACCGCCACACCGAGTTCCCCTATCTCGCGGGCACCGACGCCGACCGGGCGGCCGACCTCCAGGACGCCTGGTGCGACCCGGCCGTCGACGCCGTGCTGTGCGCGCGGGGCGGATACGGCGTCCAGCGCATGGCCGACCTCCTCGACTGGGACGCGCTGCGCGCGGCCGGCCCGAAGGTGTTCGTCGGCTTCAGCGACATCACCGCGCTGCACGAGGCGTTCGCCCGCCGCCTCGGCCTCGTCACCCTGCACGGGCCGATGGCCGCCGGCCTCGACTTCCTGAAGAACCCCGACGCGCAGCACCATCTCCGGTCGACCCTCATGGCCCCCGAGACGGTTCAGACCCTCACCGCGACCGGCGGCGGCGCGCTGGTCGGCGGGCGGGCCCGGGGCGTCCTCCTCGGCGGCTGCCTCTCCCTCCTGGCCGCCGACCTCGGCACCCCGTACGCACGGCCCTGCGCGCGCGGCGGGCTGCTGTGCCTGGAGGACGTGGGGGAGGAGACGTACCGCCTCGACCGCTACCTCACCCAGCTGCTGCGCGCCGGCTGGCTCGACGGGGTGCGGGGCGTGCTCCTCGGGTCCTGGGCGGACTGCGACGCCTACCCCCTCGTCCGGGCCATGCTCCTCGACCGGCTCGGGGGGCTCGGGGTGCCGGTCGTGGAGGAGTTCGGGTTCGGGCACGGGGCCGGGGCGCTGACCGTGCCGTTCGGGGTGGCCGGGACGCTCGACGCGGACGCCGGGACGCTCACGCTGGAGGCGCCCGCGCTGCGGTGAGGGGCGCCGCTCGCCGTGCGGATACCGGCCGGCGGGCGCACGCTGGTCGCATGAGCCCGAAGACGACCTCCGAGAGCGGGGCGAAGAAGGGGGCCGGCGGCCTGCTGACACCGGGGCGGATCGCCGTCGCGGTGCTGGGTGTGCTCGCCCTCGTCTTCATCTTCGAGAACACCCGCGCGACCAAGATCCGGCTGCTGATCCCCGAGGTCACCATGCCCCTGTGGACGGCGCTGCTGGCCACGGCCGTGGTGGGGGCGCTGTGCGGGGCGTACTTCGTGAGACGGCGCCGCTAGGGGGCGTCGTACGCTGGTCCGATGCCCCATGCTCAGCGCTACCTCGCCGAAGGCCCCCGCGTGGGGATACGTCACTTCACCTACGGGGACGGAACCGAGTTCACCACCCGGGCCCGGGAGAGCAAGGAGCTGCACCAGCCCTGGCTGTACCCGCCGGAGAGCGCCGCCGCGTACACGGCGTACGCGGCGCGGCTGATCGAGGACCCGTCCAAGGCCGGGTTCCTGGTGTGCACCAGGGACGACGGGGCGATCGCCGGGTACATCAACATCAACAACATCGTCGAGGGCGGCTTCCAGTGCGGGGCGCTCGGGTACGGGGCCTTCGCGCACGCCGCCGGACGGGGGCTGATGCGTGAGGGGCTCGACCTCGTCGTCCGGCACGCCTTCGGGCCGATGCGGCTGCACCGGCTGGAGATCAACGTCCAGCCGGGCAACACCGCCTCGATCGCCCTCGCGCGCGGCGCCGGGTTCCGGCTGGAGGGGCTGTCCCCGAAGATGATCTACGTCGACGGCGCCTGGCGGGACCACGAGCGGTGGGCGATCACCGTCGAGATGCGGGCTTGACGTTGATCTTCATGGTGTCCAGGTCGGTCACCTTGGACTTCAGCCCGGTGAAACCGTGGCCGAGCGCCCGCAGCGTCGTCTCCGCCCGGTCCTCCGCGATCGCCCCGGCCATCTCCTCGCCGTCCGCCGCGTCCGACACCACCACGTACCGCATCGAGAAGTGCTTCAGCGGACGCGGCTCGTAGGTGAGGGAACCCTCCTCGGTGAACCGCATGCTGGACAGGCCATGGTCGGCGGCCTCGGCGAGCAGCCGCTCCCGGGACTCCTCGGTCAGTCCGTCCCACGTGCCCCGGACGATCACCCGGTAGGTGTGCTGCTCGCTCATCGGTCGCCTTCCGTTCCTGTAGACCGGCCGACTCTACGGCCGTCGAGCCGGACCGCCCACGGAATTTCCGGCGCCCGCCCCACCGCCGGTCACGTCACTTCCGGCAGAGCACCTCGCCGTGCAGGACGGCGAACCAGGCGTCTTCCTGCCGCCCCCACTCCCGCCACGCCTCCGACACGGCCGCCAGCTCCTCCCGCGTCGCGTGCCCGCCCCCGGTCGCGCGGTCGGCGTACGCGGACGCCAGCGTGCGGTCCGCCCACAGCCCGCTCCACCAGGCGCGCTCGTCCGGCGTCGAGAACGTCCAGTTCGCCGAGGTGGCCGTGATGTCCGTGAAGCCCGCCGCCAGCGCCCACGACTTGAGACGCCGCCCGGCGTCCGGCTCGCCGCCGTTGGCGCGGGCCACCCGGCGGTACAGGTCGGACCAGGCGTCCATGCCGGCCGAGGCCGGGTACCAGATCATGCCCGCGTAGTCCGAATCGCGGACGGCGACGAGACCGCCCGGCTTCGTCACCCGGCGCATCTCGCGCAGCGCCTGCACCGGGTCGCCGACGTGCTGGAGGACCTGGTGGGCGTGGACGACGCAGAACGTGTCGTCCGGGAAGTCCAGCGCGTGGACGTCCGCGACCGCGAAGTCGACGTTCGTCAGACCCCGCTCGGCGGCGGTCGCGCGGGCCTGCTCCAGGACGCCCGGAGCCTGGTCGACACCCGTGACACGGCCGTCCGGGACCAGGGCCGCCAGGTCGGCGGTGATCGTGCCCGGACCGCAGCCGATGTCCAGGACCTTCATGTGCGGCTTGAGTGAACCCAGCAGGTATCCCGCCGAGTTGGCGGCGGTCCGCCAGGTGTGCGAGCGCAGGACGGACTCGTGGTGGCCGTGGGTGTAGACGGCCGTCTCCCGTGCCTTCGGCATGGCTGTGCCCCTTCGCGTCGTCGGGCCGGTGCGGACTTCACCGTAACGCGCTCATCCGTATGTTGGGACGATGTGTATCGCCATGTGGACTGACGGACCGTCAGTCCAGGTTCGTGATAACGGTTTGCCCTGCTGGTCGCGGAGCCGCAGAATGCGTTTTCATGGGACATCTGGAAGCCGCGCACCTCGAGTACTACCTCCCCGACGGGAGGGCGTTGCTCGGCGACGTGTCCTTCCGGGTCGGAGAAGGGGCGGTCGTCGCCCTCGTCGGCCCGAACGGCGCGGGCAAGACGACCCTGCTGCGGCTGATCTCCGGCGAGCTGAAACCGCACGGCGGCTCCGTCAACGTCGGCGGCGGACTCGGTGTGATGCGCCAGTTCGTGGGCTCCGTACGGGACGAGACGACCGTTCGCGACCTGCTCGTCTCCGTCGCCCCGCCGCGCATCCGGGAGGCCGCCGGCGCCGTCGACCGCGCCGAGCACGCGCTCATGACCGTCGACGACGAGGCCGCCCAGCTCCAGTACGCGCAGGCCCTCGCCGACTGGGCCGAGGTGCGCGGGTACGAGTCCGAGACCCTGTGGGACATGTGCACGACCGCCGCGCTCGGCGTGCCCTACGAGCGGGCCCAGTGGCGGCAGGTGAGCACGCTCTCCGGGGGCGAGCAGAAGCGGCTCGTGCTGGAGGCGCTGCTGCGCGGCACCGACGAGGTCCTCCTCCTCGACGAACCCGACAACTACCTCGACGTCCCCGGCAAGCGGTGGCTGGAGGAGCGGCTCAAGGAGACCCGTAAGACCGTCCTGTTCGTCTCCCACGACCGTGAACTCCTCGCCCGCGCCGCCGAGAAGATCGTCTCCGTCGAGCCGGGACCGGCGGGCGCCGACGCCTGGGTGCACGGCGGCGGGTTCGGCACCTACCACGAGGCGCGGCGCGAACGCTTCGCCCGCTTCGAGGAGTTGCGCAGGCGCTGGGACGAGAAACACGCCCAGCTGAAGAAGCTCGTCCTGACACTCCGTCAAGCCGCCTCCATCAGCCACGAATTGGCCTCCCGCTACCAGGCCGCGCAGACCCGGCTGCGGAAGTTCGAGGAGGCCGGGCCGCCGCCGGAGCCGCCCCGCGAACAGGACATCACGATGCGGCTCAAGGGCGGACGCACCGGGGTACGGGCCGTCACCTGCAAGGGACTTGAGCTGAGCGGCCTGATGAAACCCTTCGACCTGGAGGTCTTCTACGGCGAACGCGTCGCCGTCCTCGGCTCCAACGGGTCCGGGAAATCACACTTCCTGCGGCTCCTCGCCGGGGAGGAGGTCGCGCACACCGGGGAGTGGAAGCTCGGCGCGCGCGTCGTACCCGGGCACTTCGCGCAGACCCACGCCCACCCCGAACTCCTCGGCCGCACCCTCCTCGACATCCTGTGGACCGACCACGCGCAGGACCGGGGCGCCGCCATGTCCCGGCTGCGCCGCTACGAGCTGACCCAGCAGGCCGAGCAGAGCTTCGAGCGGCTCTCCGGCGGCCAGCAGGCCCGCTTCCAGATCCTCCTCCTCGAACTGCGGGGCTGCACCGCCCTGTTGCTCGACGAGCCGACCGACAACCTCGACCTGGAGTCCGCCGAGGCGCTCCAGGAGGGGCTCGAAGCGTTCGACGGGACCGTCCTCACCGTCACCCACGACCGCTGGTTCGCCCGCTCCTTCGACCGGTACCTGGTCTTCGGGAGCGACGGGAAGGTACGCGAGACGGCGGAGCCGGTGTGGGACGAGCGCAGGGTGGAGCGGGCGCGGTAGGGCGGCGCGGCAGAGGTGCGGACGGGGCCGGGCCGGTGAGGGGGCGTACGGCTCACCGGCGCCCTTCCGGCCGGCCCCGTCCCGGGTTTGCGGGGCGGGGGCCGGGGCAGGCGGAGTGACGTGCTTCGGACCGGAGGCACTCGGTGGAGCCCCGCGCCAGGCGGCTCCCGGCCGGCCGCGGGCCGCCCGGGACGCGCTCCCCGGTGAACCGTCCCAGAGCACCGGCAAGGGAGTTGCGACGCACCATGCGACAACACGCGAGCGCCAAACGCCATCCGCACGACGACGCCCCCGACACCGCCGCGGCCTTCCGCGCACTCGCGGACCTCCCGGCGGGCCACGACCACGACCGGCTGCGCGCCGAGATCGTCGAGGCGTGGCTGCCGATGGCCGACCGCCTCGCCGGCCGGTTCCGCAGCCGCGGCGAGAGCCTGGAGGACCTCCGCCAGGTCGCCGCCCTCGGCCTGGTCAAGGCCGTCGACCGGTACGACCCCGCGCGCGGCAACGCCTTCGAGAGCTACGCCGTCCCCACCGTCACCGGCGAGATCAAACGGCACTTCCGCGACCACCTCTGGACCCTGCACGTCCCGCGCCGCGTCCAGGAGCTGCGCAACCGGGTCCGCTTCGCCCGCCAGGACCTCGCCCAGGAACTCGCCCAGAGCGGCGGCCGGCCGACCGTCGCCCAGATCGCCGAACGCGCCCGGCTCAGCGAGGACGACGTCCGGACCGGCCTGGAGGCCCTCGACAGCTTCACCGCGCTCTCGCTGGACGCCGAACCGCCCGGCGCCGAGGACGGGTACTCCCTCGGCGACGTCCTCGGCGCACCCGACCCCGCGCTCGACGTCGTCGTCGACCGCGAGGCCGTGCGCGGGCGTCTCGCGGCGCTGCCCGAGCGGGAGCGGGCCATCCTGTACATGCGGTTCTTCGGGGACATGACGCAGAGCCGGATCGCCGAGCGGCTCGGGATCTCCCAGATGCACGTCTCCCGGCTGATCAGCCGTTGCTGCGAGCGGGTGCGCCGGCAGGTCCTCCAGGACGCCGCCTGAGCCGTCGTTCACCCGGTCGGGTGGAGCGGCTGCGGCCGAACGAGGGTGCACGCGCGCGTGGCGCCGTGCGGCGGGCTGTGATGGGTGTACGTCCCGCGCACCCGTCGCGTCCGTCGCATTCCGTCGCACCCGTCGTACCAAGGAGTCCCATGCGCCGCAGCGCCCGTGTCCTGTCCGCCGCGGTCCTCGTCGGCGGGGTGTTCGCCGTGACACCGGCCGCCGCCGCGGACCCCACCGCCGAGGTCACCCCGGCGACCGTCTCCCCCGGCTCCACCGTCACCGTCTCCGTCACCTGCGACCCCGTCGGCGGTACGGCCCCGGCGACCCTCGACGCGACGTCCCTGGCGTTCGCCGAGGACACCGTGAGCCTCCAGCAGGTCCCCGGCGGCGCTCCCCAGGGGCCCGGTGGCGGTCCCGGACCCGTCTACCGGGGCACCGCGCGGATCGCCGGGCCCGGCGAGTTCACCGGCCTGGAGGGCACCGGTCCCGACTCCGCGTGGACCGTCGACGGCACCTGCCCGGCGGGCCGGGGGGCCCACGGACGCGCCTGGAGCGCCACCTTCGACGTCTCCCGCGCGGGCGGCGGCGGACCGGCCCCCTGCACCCGGCCGCCCCAGCAGCCCTGGCCCGACTCCTGCCCCCCACCGGCCGTCCAGCACGGGGTGAAGGCGGGCGCGGGCGGTACGTTCACCGACTCCGTGCCCGCCCTGGTCGCCGGGGGGCTGTTCATCGCGGGGGCGTTCGCGGCGGCGGGCCATCGGCTGTGGCGGAGGGGGACGGCGGCGGGTGGGTGAGGGAGGTGCGGCCCGGCGGGAGCGGTGCGGGGGGCGGTGACGGGGGCAGTGACGGTGTGCGGTTCGGCGCCGGTGGCGGTTCGGGAGGCCGTGGCGGCGGGCTGCCGCGCGCGGGCGCCGAGAGCGGCGGCGGTGACGGTGGTGGTGGCGATGTGGGCCGCGCCGGGAGCGGTGGCGACGGGGGCCGTGACAGGGGCGGTGGCGGCAGTGGGCACGGCACCGTCCGGCACGGCCCTCCGACGCCCCCCGACGGCCTCCCCGTCCCCCCGGTGCTCGCCGGCGTGCTCGCCTCGGCGGCCTCCCGGGCGGCGGCCGAGCCGGTGGGCGGGGGAGCGGCGGTGCTGGAGGCGGCGCGCGGGTACTGGGGGCGGCGCGGGGTGGGGGACGACGCCGCGCGGGTCGTCGTCGCGCCCGGGGCGCCGTCCCTGCTGCTGGCGCTGACCGCCGCCCTGGGCGGGGACGTGCTGGTGCCCCGGCCGTGCGCGGCCTGGTGGGCGCCGTACGCGCGGCTGCTCGGGCGGCCCGTGTTCCATGTGGCGACCCCCGCCGAGTGCGGGGGCGTGCCCGACCCGTACGCCCTCCTGGAGACCGTCCGCAGGGTCCGCGCCGAGGGCGGGGAGCCCCGGCTGCTCGTGCTGTCCGTCGCGGACGACCCGACGGCCACCGTCGCCCCTCCGGAAGCCGTCCACGAGGCCGTGGAGGCCGCCGAGGGGGCCGGCCTGCACGTCGTCAGCGACGAGACCTGGCGGGACACCGTCCACCGCCCCCGCGACACCGTCCTCGTCAGCCCCGCCGAGATGCTCCCCGGACAGGTCACCGCCGTCAGCGACCTTTCGGGCGCCCATCTGCCGGCCGGCTGGCCCGCCGCGATCGCGAGGCTCCCCGGCACCCCCGCCGGGCACGACCTCCACGCGCGCGTGCTGGACGTCCTCACCGCGCTCGGCGCCCGCGTCGCGACCCCGGTCGCGGCAGCCGCCGCCCGCGCACTGGAGGAGCCCGCGGAACTCACCGCGCGCCGGGAGGCCGTCGTACGCCTCCACGCGCGCGTGGCGGACGCCGTGCACCGGACCGTCGTCACGGCGGGCGCCCTGTCCCGGCCCCCGCGCGCGGGACGGCACGTGTACGTCGATCTGGGCCCCCTGCGCGACGCGCTCGCCGCGCGGGGCGTCGGGGACGCCCAGGAGCTGGAGGACCACCTGACCGCCCGGCTCGGCATGCCCGCGCCCGGCGGACACCGGTTCGGCGACGACCTCGGCGCGCTGCGCGTCCGCCTGTCCACGGGCGCGCTGCTGGGCACGACGGACGCCGAACGGGCGGAATGCCTCACGTCACCCTCGCCGTTGGAACTGCCACACGTGCACCGCGCGTTGACGCTCGTGAGGTCGGTCTTCGACGGCCTCGGCGACGACGCTCAGCGATGGGAGCCTCGATGACGCAGCAGTCCGAGTCGACAGCGTCCACGACCGCGCCGGACACCCCGGACACCCCGGACACCCCGGACACCCCGGACACCCCGGACACCATGGTCCCGGCGGACCCCTCCTCCCTCGCGCCCCCGTCCCCGCCGCTCGCCGAACCCCGGCCGCTCGGGGAGCGCAGGGTGTGGCCGCGGGCGTTCCACGACCGGCTGACCGCGCCGCTGCCCGGCCTCAAGGCCCTGGCCCGCTTCGCCCGCGAGGGCTCCGTACGGCCCGGCAGGGACGGCCTCGCGGACGTCACGCGCGTCCCCGTCACCCCCGGTGCCCCGCCCCGCGCGGACGCCGGGACGATCGCCGTCACCTGGGCCGGACACGCCAGCTGGGTGGTGGGCGTCGGCGGGCTGACCGTCCTGACCGACCCGGTGTGGTCGCGCCGCATCCTCGGCACACCCGCGCGGATCACCCCCGTCGGCGTCCCCTGGGAGACCCTCCCGAAGATCGACGCCGTCGTCATCAGCCACAACCACTACGACCACCTCGACGCGCCCACCCTGCGCAGACTCCCGCGCGACACCCCGGTGTTCGTGCCGGCCGGCCTAGGCGCCTGGTTCCGGCGGCGGCGCTTCTCGCGCGTGACCGAGCTGGACTGGTGGGAGGCCGCCGAACTGTCCGGGGTGCGCTTCGACTTCGTCCCCGCCCACCACTGGTCCAAGCGCAGCCTCACCGACACCTGCCGGTCCCTGTGGGGCGGCTGGGTCCTCACCGCGCCCGACGGACGGCGCGTCTACTTCGCCGGGGACACCGGGTACGGCCACTGGTTCTCCCGCATCGGCCAGCGCTACCCGGGCATCGACCTCGCCCTGCTGCCGATCGGCGCCTACGACCCCCGCTGGTGGCTCAGCGACGTCCACTGCGACCCCGAAGAGGCCGTACGCGCCGCGCGGGACGTCGGCGCGCGCCGGATGGCGCCGATGCACTGGGGGACGTTCGTGCTGTCCGCGGAGCCCGTCCTGGAGCCCCTCACGCGCGTGCGGGCCGCCTGGGAGGCGGCGGGGCTGGACCGCGCGGACCTGTGGGACCTGCCGATCGGGGGGTCGAGGACGCTGGCCTAGCGGGGCCCGGCGGTTTCGGGCTCAGTGCGCCTGGGAAGGCCCCCGCAGCCGCCGCCACAGCATCGGTGCCGCGCTGATCGCCACGGTCAGCGCGACCGCCGCGACGACGCCCTCCCAGGGTTCCGCGAACAGCGAGCCGCCCAGGATGCCGATCAGCTGGTAGGTCACCGCCCACGCGAGACAGGCCGGCAGGTTGCCCCGGACGAAGCGGCGCAGCGGCCAGTCCGCGAGGAGACACGCCAGCATCACCGGGAGCCGCCCGGCGGGCACCAGCCGGGACAGCACGAGCACGGCGACGTTGTGCTCGGCGAGCCGCTCCTGCGCCTGCGTCAGCTTCTCCTCCGGCGCCCGCGCGCGGATCGCCGCCAGCCAGCGCGAGCCGTTCCGCGACCGCATCCCGCGCCGCCCCAGCCAGTACAGCGCCGCGTCCCCGCAGAACGCCGCCAGGGACGCCGTCACGAACACCAGCGCCAGCGCGAACGGCGCCGTCTGATGGAACGCCACCACGGCCGCCGAACTCACCAGCGCGCCCGTCGGCACCACCGGGACCAGCGCCCCGAGCAGCACCAGCAGGAACAGCGTCGGATACCCGATCGCCTGCTGCGCCGACTCGGTGGGCGCGTTCGTCGCACCCGCCGCCAGCCACCCCCAGCTCACCGAGCGACCTCCGGGCGCACGCTCTGGCCGTGCAGCAGCTTGTGCACGGCGACCTGGGGCGCGCGCTCGGCGGCCAGGCGCACGAACTCGTCACCCGGCGCATGGAACTCATGGGGGCGCACGGCATCCATCCCGATCGGCCAGTACGTGCCGTAGTGCACCGGAATCGCACTGCGCGGGCCGAGCAGCGCGAGCGCCTGCGCCGCGCGCCCCGCGTCCAGATGCCCCTCCCCGAGGTACGGCCCCCAGCCGCCCACCGGCAGCAGCGCCACGTCCACCGGCCCGACCTCCTTCGCCATCGACTCGAACAGCCCGGTGTCCCCGGCGAAGTAGGTCCGCGCCTCGCCCTCCACGACGTACCCCAGCGCGGGCGCGCGCTGCGGGCCCACCGGCAGCCGCCGCCCGTCGTGCCGCGCCGGAACGGCCCGCACCCGGACGTCGCCCACCGTCGTCTCGTCGCCCGGCGCGACCTCGCTGACGTGCAGATGGGTCAGGCGCCGCAGACCTGGGACGGCGCGCGGCGCGCCCCGCGGCACCAGCAGGCGCGTGCCCGGCGCGAGACGCGCCAGCGACGGGATGTGCAGATGATCGGAGTGCAGGTGGGAGACGAGCGCCAGGTCCGCCCGCGCCGCCTCCTCGGGCGGCGGCGCGCCTCGGCGGCGACGCAGGTGCGCGAGCCGGGAGGCGAACAGGGGGTCGGTCAGGAGGCGCATGTTCGAATCCGTGATCGTGCAGGTGGCGTGACCCCACCAGGTGATCTCCACCGGCACCCCTTTGCCTCCTTCGCGCGACTCCCCCGAAGCCTACGGGCAGGAGTAGGGTCGGCGGCGAAACCCGGAGGTGAGGGGGCGCCATGGGACCGGTGCGCGTCACGGCGATCGCGAGTCTGACGCCGCTTCAGGAGCTCGACGACGACCCCTTCCTCGTGGACTCCCGCACCCAGCACGCGATCTGCGCCCGCTGGGCCGAGGAGCGCGGCTGGACCGTCGTCCGCGAACTCGTCGTCAGCGGACTCCGCGCCGACCACTGCGTCCTGTGGGACGGCGTCCGCCCCGGGGCCGACCTGTTCGTCGCGCCCAGCGCGCGCGTCCTGGAGAGCGCCCTGTCCTCCGTCGAGGAGTTCACCGCCGAGTGCGCGCGCCGCGGCGTGCGGGTGGAGACCGTCGGGGGCGCGGAACCGGCGTACGACGCCCAGATGAAGGCCCGCGTCCACCGCAGACTGTCGATGCCGACGGCCGGGTACGACGGGCGGTGACGCCTTCCGCGCCGGGCGTTGTCGGTGGCGTGTGACAGGCTGGAGCCGTGAACAGCGCAGGGCGTTGGCGGAAGGCCGCGAGTCAGGCGGGACGCAGTGTCACGGTGTGGGCGGCGTCCACGCTCACCATGCTCGTCCTCGCCGGAATCCTGCCCGACTTCCGCCTCACGTCCAACGACGGCGACAGCGCCACCCGCATCGCCGTCACCGCCGGAGCCGGGGCCGCCGTGTTCGGTGTGCTCTCCGCGATCGCCTGGCCCGTCCTGGTCCGCCTCCTGCTGCTCGTGCCCGCGCTCGTCCTCGGCCTGCTCGTCTTCGCGCTCAACGGCTCGCTGCTGCTGCTCGCGCTGCGCGTCAACCCCACCGCGCAGGGCGCCGCCGCCCCCGAGACCGCCGTCATCGTCGCCGCCGTCATGTCGGCCGTCGCCTCGGCGACCGGCGGCGCGCTCGCCGTGCGCGACGACGACGCCTACCGCCGCCGCCTCTACCGCCTCGCCGACCGCCGCAGGCGCGGCGGCCCGGCCGGCCCCCACACCCCGGGGACGGTCTTCCTCCAGTTCGACGGCGTGGGCCACGACCTGCTGCACACCGCCGCCCACACCGGCCTCATGCCGACCGTCGCCCGCTGGCTCGACGGCGACGGCGGCACCCACCGCCTCACCCCCTGGCGCACCGACTGGTCCAGCCAGACCGGCGCCAGCCAGCTCGGCATCCTGCACGGCTCCAACCACGACGTCCCCGCCTTCCGCTGGTACGAGAAGGACACCCGGGAGGTCATGGTCTGCAACCGTCCCACCAGCGCCGCCGAACTCCAGCGCCGCGCCGTCGAGCGCACCCGCGACACCGGCCTCCTCTCGGCGGACGGCGCGAGCCGCGGCAACCTCTTCGGCGGCGGCGCCGACGAACAGGCCCTCGTGCTCTCCGTCGCCGCCCGCCGCCGGCGCGAGAACCGCTCCCGCGCGGGCTACTTCGCCTACTTCTCCGACCCCGCCAACGCCGTGCGCACGCTCCTGTCGTTCGCCGCCGAGGTCGGCCGCGAACTCGGCCAGTCCACCCGCGCGCGGATGCGCCGCAAACGCCCGCGCGTGAAGCGCGGCGGCCTGTACCCGCTGGTCCGCGCGTTCGCGACGGTCGTCGAACGGGACGTCGTGGTGGCCGCCGTCATGGGCGACATGCTCGCCGGGCGGACGTCCGTCTACGCCGACCTCGTCGCCTACGACGAGGTCGCCCACCACTCCGGGCCGCTCAGCCGCGACGCCGAGAAGGTCCTCGCCCGCCTCGACCGCTCCCTCGCCCTCATCGAGAAGGTCGCCGAGCACGCGCCGCGCCCGTACCGGATCGTCGTCCTCTCCGACCACGGCCAGAGCCCCGGCGAGACGTTCCAGGCCCGCTACGGCCTCACCCTCGGCGACCTCGTCCGGGCGGGCAGCGGACTGCCCGTGCCGCGCCGCGCCGAGCGCACCCACAGCGGCGCCGAGGCGCGCGCCGCCGTCCGCGCGGCCCTGCGGCGGCCCGTCGAGGAGCGCGGCGAGCGCCACCGCCCCTCGCGCCGCTCCGAGCCGGTCGTCCTGGCCTCCGGGAACCTCGGCCTGATCTCCTTCCCCGACGTCCCCCACCGCATGACGAAGGAGGAGATCGACGCCCGCCACCCCGCCCTGCTGACCACCCTCGCCAACCACCCCGGCATCGGCTTCCTCCTGGTGGCCAGCGCCGAGCACGGCGGGGTCGTCCTCGGGGCGCACGGCGCGCAGGTCCCGGTCGCCGACCTGACGGACTGCGCGGGACCGCTCGCCTCCTTCGGGCGCGGCGCCGCCGACGCCGTCCGCCGTACGCACGGCTTCCCGCACACCGCCGACGTCATGGTCAACTCCTTCCACGACCCGGCCGACGGGGAGGTCCTCGCCTTCGAGGAGCAGATCGGGTCCCACGGCGGGCTCGGGGGCGCCCAGGGGAAACCGTTCCTGCTGTCCCCGCGCGCGCTGTCGGAGCCGGTCGGGGAGGGGGAGGAACTGGTGGGCGCGGAGCAGGTGCACCGGGTGCTGCGGCGCTGGCTCAGGGAGGCGGACGGGCCGCAGGTGCCGGTACAGGACGTGGACGGGGACCGGCAGGCGGCGTAGGGGAGTGCGGGCGCGCTGAACCGTACGAAGGCGCGCGAGTGACGTCGTACAAGCCGAAAATGGGCTGCGAACCTCCGCGGAGCCTCCCCACACTGTCCTCGTGCAAGCAGCCGTCACCGTCACCCCGTCCCGCCTTCCGGAACTCCTCCTCGGGCTCGCCACCGTGCGGCCCGTGTTCGTGTGGGGTGCTCCAGGCATCGGAAAGTCCTCCCTGGTACGGGAGTTCGCCGCCTCCCTGGGCCTGGAGTGCGTGAGCCTGCTCGGCACCCAGCTCGCCCCGGAGGACCTGATCGGGGTGCCGCAGATCCGGGACGGCCGCTCGGTGTTCTGCCCGCCGGAGTCCATCGCGCGCGACGAGCCGTACTGCCTGTTCCTGGACGAGCTGAACGCGGCCACTCCCGATGTGCAGAAGGCGTTCTACTCGCTGATCCTCGACCGCCGCATCGGCGGCTACGAACTCCCCGAGGGCTCGATCGTCGTCGGCGCCGGGAACCGCGCCACCGACAACGCGCTCGCCCGCCCCATCGCCTCCGCGCTGGTCAACCGCCTCGCCCACGTCCACCTGGAGGTGTCCGCGAAGGACTGGCTGGTCTGGGCCGCGGGCGCCGGCATCCACCCGTGGATCGTCGACCACCTCACCGACCGCCCCGACCACCTCTGGTCGAAACCCCCGAAGACCGAGGAGCCGTTCTCCACGCCCCGCTCCTGGCACATGCTCTCCGACGCCCTGCACTCCTTCGGCCAGGGCCTCGACGAGGACACCCTCAAGGTCCTCGCGCACGGCACGCTCACCCCCGCCCACGCGACCGCGTTCAGCGGGTACGTCAAGATCGTGCGCAGCCGCTTCGGCATCGAGGCCGTCCTGCGCGGCGACGCCCGCTGGCCGCACCGGATCGAGGACCGCGACCTGCTGTACTACCTCGCCGAGTCGTTCCGCGAACGCCTCGTCAAGGAGCTGCCCGCGAACAAGGAGCACGTCTCGGCGAACGGCCGCCAGACCGCGTACCGCGCGAAGGCGCTGCTCGTCCAGCTCGCCGAGATCTCCGTGGAGATCGCCCAGGGCGTCATCGCCTCCGACGCCGACGGCAACCCCGTCCTGCCGTCCTGGTTCCTCGTCGAGGCGGCCCGCGACATGCCGCGTCTCGTCGAGGCCCGCTCATGAGCCGGGGGAGCCGGCAGAAGAAGCGGGACGTCGCGGGGGAGGCGTTCGCCGAGGGCATGCGGATCATGCGGGCCAACCCGGCGCTCAACTCCGTCCCCCTGTCCACCTGTCGGCGCGAGGACTGTGAACTCGCTCCCCGGGAGGGCCTGTTGCGCGTCGAGTCCGACGGCGTCGCCCACGCCCACCCCACCCGGCTCGCCGAACCCGCCGAGTGGGCCTGGGCGTTGGCCCACGCCGCCCTCCATCTCGGCTTCGGCCACCTCCCCGCCGCGCGCGGCGCACGCGTGCAGCCGGACCGCTTCGACCTCGCCGCCCGCTGCGCGGTCGTCAACCGCTTCCTGCTCAGCTTCCCCGTCGGCCGCACCCCCGACGACCTGCCCGCCGCCTACCCCGACGGCGACGAGGAGCAACTCGCCGCCCGCTGGCGGCGCGACGGCGTCCCGCTCGCTTACGAACGCTGCGGCACCGCCGGGAGCGAACCCGACCAGCTGCTCCTCACCTGGTACCACGCCTACCAGCAACCCCCGGACTGGCAGCCGGAGTTCGCGCACGCCCTCACCCGCACCATGAGCGCCGCCATGGACGTCGCGGGCGGCCGGCGCGACAGCGTCACCGGCGAGCGGGCGCCCCTGCGGCCCTGGCAGCGCGCCCTGAGCTGGTTCATCTCCTCCTACCCCCTCCTCGGCGGCATCGCCTCCGGCATCACCCTCGTCGCCGACGCCGAACTCGCCCGCGCCCACAGCATCTCCGTCGCCGCCGTGAACGCCGAGGCGGGCGAGATCTACGTCAACCCCCTCGTCCAACTCGACGACGAGGAATGGCGGTTCGTCCTCGCCCACGAGATGCTGCACGCCGCCCTGCGCCACGCCGACCGGTGCGGACCCCGCGACCACTACCTCTTCAACGTCGCCTGCGACTACGTGATCAACGGCTGGCTGCGTGAGATGCGGGTCGGCGTCATGCCCGAAGGGCCGCTGTACGACGCCGAGTTGGCGAGCCTGTCCGCCGAGGAGGTGTACGACCGGATCGCGGGCGACCTGCGCCGGATGCGGCGCCTCGCCACCTTGCGCGGCAAGGGGCTCGGGGACATGCTCGGCGCTCCGCTCGGGCCGCCCGGCGACCACGTCGACCTCGACGAGTTCTACCGGCGGGGCCTGTGCCAGGGGTTCGAGCTGCACGGCCGGCAGGAACGCGGGCTCCTGCCCGCCGGGCTGGTCGAGGAGATCCGCGCGCTCAGCCATCCGCCGCTGCCCTGGGACGCGCAACTCGCGCGCTGGTTCGACGAGTTCGTGCCACGCCCCGAACCCGTGCGGACGTACTCCCGGCCCTCCCGGCGGCAGGCGGCGACCCCCGACATCCCGCGCGCCGGACGGTACTTCCCACCGGAGGAGATCGCGCGCTGCACGTTCGGCGTCGTCCTCGACACCTCCGGCTCCATGGACCGCACCCTGCTCGGCAAGGCGCTGGGCGCCATCGCGTCGTACGCCGAGGCGCGGGACGTACCGGCCGCGCGCGTGGTGTTCTGCGACGCCGCGCCGTACGACGCCGGGTATCTGCCGGTGACCGAGATCGCCGGGCGGGTCCGGGTGCGGGGGCGGGGCGGGACCGAACTCCAGCCGGGGATCGACCTGTTGCGGCGCGCGGACGACTTCCCGGCGGGTGCGCCGGTGCTGATCATCACCGACGGGTGGTGCGATGTGCTGCGGGTGCGGCGCGAGCACGCGTATCTGCTGCCGCAGGGCCGTCGGCTGCCGTTCACCGCGCGAGGGCCGGTCTTCCACGTCCGCTGAGCGGGGAGTGTGATCGGATAGGGGCACGGAATCCCGGACTCGGGACCGACGCGACAGCGAAAGGATCAGCCGTGGCCACCACGCGCACCGCACACACCGTCTGGGAAGGCAACCTCGTCGAGGGGAACGGGACCGTCTCCTTCGACTCCTCCGGCATCGGCTCGCAGGCCGTGTCGTGGCCGTCGCGCGCCGAGCAGGCGAACGGCAAGACCAGCCCCGAGGAGCTGATCGCCGCCGCGCACTCCAGCTGCTTCTCCATGGCCCTCTCGCACGGCCTGACCGGCGCCGGCACCCCGCCCACCCGCCTGGAGACCAAGGCGGACGTCACCTTCCAGCCCGGCACCGGCATCACCGGCATCCACCTCACCGTCCGCGGTGAGGTCCCCGGCCTCGACGCGGACGGCTTCGCCGCCGCGGCCGAGGACGCCAAGAAGAACTGCCCGGTCAGCCAGGCGCTCGCGGGCACGACGATCACCCTGACGGTCGAGTCCGTCTGAACGACGGCGACTTGAGAGCGCGCGGGTTCCCTCCGGGGGCCCGCGCGCTTCGCCGTACGACGCCGGCGCCGCGCGATGCCGAAGCCGCCCGGCCGCGCCCGTGCAGCCCGAGGTCTCACCAACCCCCGCCCCCACAGGCCCTCTTGACAACCCCCCGCTCAAGTTTTGTGCTGGAAGCCGGAGGTCCGGGCGGAAGGGGGACGGTGATGGGACGGCCGGTCGGGATCGATCTGGGGACCACGAACTCGGTGGTGGCGGTGCTGGAGGGCGGAGAGCCCACGGTCGTCGCGAACGCGGAGGGCGCGCGGACGACGCCCTCGGTGGTGGCGTTCGCGAAGAACGGGGAGGTGCTGGTCGGGGAGGTCGCCAAACGGCAGGCGGTGACGAACGTCGACCGGACCGCGCGGTCCGTCAAACGCCATATGGGCGACGGGAGTTGGCGGTTCCCCGAACAGGGCTCGATCGGCGGGAAGCGGCTGCGCGCCCAGGAGCTCTCCGCACGGGTCCTCCAGAAGCTCAAGCGGGACGCGGAGGCGTACCTCGGCGAGGACGTCACCGACGCCGTCATCACCGTCCCCGCCTACTTCGACGACGCCCAGCGCCAGGCCACCAAGGAGGCCGGCGAGATCGCGGGGCTCAAGGTCCTGCGCATCGTCAACGAACCCACGGCCGCCGCCCTCGCGTACGGGCTCGACCGGGGCGACGAACAGACCGTGCTCGTCTTCGACCTCGGCGGCGGCACCTTCGACGTGTCGCTCCTGGAGATCGGCGGCGGCGTCATCGAGGTCAAGGCCACCAACGGCGACACGCTCCTCGGCGGCGACGACTGGGACCAGCGGATCGTGGAACACCTCGCCACCCGGTTCAAGGGACAGCACGGCGTCGACCTCGGCAAGGACAAGATGGCCGTCCAGCGGCTGCGCGAGGCCGCCGAGAAGGCCAAGATCGAGCTGTCGTCGGCCACCGAGACGACCGTCAACCTGCCCTACATCACCGCCTCGGCCGAGGGCCCGATCCACCTCGACGAGAAACTGACGCGCGCTCAGTTCCAGGAGCTGACCGCCGACTTGCTCGACCGCTGCCGCACCCCCTTCCACCAGGCCGTCAAGGACGCGAAGGTCAAGCTCGCCGCCGTCGACCACGTCATCCTCGTCGGCGGCTCCACCCGGATGCCCGCGGTGTCCGACCTGGTCCGGGAGCTGACCGGCAAGGACCCGCACAAGGGCGTCAACCCCGACGAGGTCGTGGCCCTCGGCGCGAGCCTCCAGGCGGGCGTCATCCGCGGCGACGTGAAGGACGTCCTCCTCCTCGACGTCACCCCGCTGTCCCTCGGCATCGAGACCAAGGGCGGCATCATGACGAAGCTCATCGAACGCAACACCACGATCCCCACCCGGCGTTCGGAGATCTTCACGACCGCCGTCGACAACCAGCCCTCCGTCGGCATCCAGGTCTACCAGGGCGAACGCGAGATCGCCGCGTACAACAAGAAGCTCGGCGTCTTCGACCTCACCGGACTGCCGCCCGCCCCGCGCGGAATCCCGCAGATCGAGGTCGCGTTCGACATCGACGCGAACGGGATCATGCACGTCTACGCGAAGGACCTCGCCACCGGCCGCGAGCAGAAGATGACCGTCACCGGCGGCTCCGCGCTGCCCAAGGACGACATCGACCGCATGATGCGCGACGCCGACCGGTACGCGGACGACGACCGCAGGCGGCGTGAGTCCGTCGAGACCCGCAACCAGGCCGAGCAACTCGTGTACCAGACCGAGAAGTTCCTCCGGGAGAACGAGGAGAGCGTGCCCGCCGACACCCGGGCGGAGGTCTGGGCCGCCGTGGCTGAGCTGAAGACGCTGCTCCAACGGGAGCCGGAGACCGCCGAGTTGCGGGCCGGGGTGGAGAAGCTGTCCGCCGTCAGCCAGCGGATGGGGCAGGCCATGTACGCGCGGGCCGGGGAGACGCCGCCCGGTGCCTCGCCGGACGGCGGCGCCTCTCAGGAGGACGGTGTGGTGGACGCCGAGATCGTCGACGACGAACGGGAGGGAGGCCGGGAGGGAAACCGGGAGGGAAAGGGCGGAGCGGCGTAGGAACGGCTTGCTGAAACACGGGTGGGGGAAACCGCCCTCAGGTGCGTACAGTGGCCGAAAGAGGTGCGAACAGGGGGAGCGGGACATGAGCAGCAGAGCACCGGCCGACGCCGAGCAGATGATCGCGGAGGCCCGCAAGGCGTTCTTCGTGATGTTCGCCTTCGTGGCCCTCGTCTGGCTGATCCAGCTCGCGAACTTCGCGGGCGACTACCGGCTCTCCCGCGAGTACGGCATCGTCTCCGGCGATCTCGGCTCGCTGACCCACATCGCCAGCGCGCCCTTCCTGCACTGGAACTGGGCGCATCTGGAGAGCAACTCGGGTCCGTTGTTCGTCTTCGGCTTCCTCGCGGCGTACCGGGGTGTCGCGAAGTTCCTCGTGCTGTCCGGGCTGGTCGTCGTGGTCAGCGGGACGACCGTCTGGCTGTTCGAGGCCGACCGGGTCTCGACCGTCGGCGCGAGCGGGCTGATCTTCGGGTACTTCGGGTACGTCGTCGTCCGGGGCCTGTTCGACCGGCACCTCATCGACAGTCTGATCGGCGTCGTCATGGGCGCGTCGTTCGCGTATCTCCTGACCGTCGCGGTGCCGGGCACCCCCGGCGTGAGCTGGCTCGGGCACCTCGGGGGGCTCGTCGGCGGGCTGCTGGGGGCGTGGCTGCTGCGGGACCGGCGGGCCAAGGCGGTCGAGGCACCTCAGCCGGAACCGGCGCTGGGCCCGGCACCGGCCACCACCCCCGCGGTGACGGACGGAGGCGGGGCGGGCGGGTCGAAGAAGAAGGGGGCCCTGCCGGCGTCGTCCGCAGACAGCCCCCGGGCCGACCTGCACAAGGAACTCAAGGACCTGGGGTTGATGTAGCAACCGGCAGCAACCGCTTGCCGGAATTTTCACACGGACCCCGTCCTCACCCCTTCCGCCCCACCCCCGCGTACACCGGCACGATCCCCTCCGCCTGCACCGCCACGTCCTCCGGGTCCGGCCGCCACCCCGACACCGGTATGACACCGGGACCGAGCAGCTCAAGCCCCTCGAAGAACCGGGCGAACTCGGGCAGCGAACGAGGGTGGAACGGCGTCCCGCCGCGCCGGAACTGCTCGGCGGCCTGCGCGATCGCCTCCGGGTTGAGGTCGGGCGTCACCTGGGACAGGATCAGCCAGCTCCCCGGCGCGAGGGCCGCGACGTACCGCTTCACCAGGGCGTACGCGTCGTCGTCGAGGTAGTGCGTCAGCGCGACCAGCGACAGCGCGACCGGCCGGGAGAGGTCGAGCGTGCCGGCGGCGCCGGCGAGCAGGGCCGCGTCGTCGCGGGCGTCGGCGTGCACGTAGTGCGTGACACCTTGCGGGGTCCCCCGCAGCAGCGCCTGCGCGTGCCGCAGCACGATCGGGTCGTTGTCGGCGTACACCACCCGCGCCTCGGGCGTGACCCCCTGCACGACCTGGTGGAGGTTCGGCTCGGTGGGGATGCCGGTGCCGATGTCGAGGAACTGGCGTATCCCCGCCTCGGCGGCCGTCCGCACCGCGCGCTGCATGAAGCGCCGGTTGGCCCGCGCCCCGCGCACGACGGTCGGGTCGACGGCGAGGATGCGGCGGGCCAGCTCCTCGTCGACCTGGTAGTTGTCCTTGCCGCCCAGCCACCAGTCGTAGACACGGGCCGGGTGCGGGCGGGTGGTGTCGATGCGGACGGGCTCGCCGTCGGGACCGGTCATGGTCGGGGCCGCTTTCAGTACTGGTCGCGCACGGCGCGCAGGATCGACTGGGTGCGCTGCGCCGACGCCGCGTGGGTCGTCATGTGGTCGAGGACTTCGAGGTGCGCCGAGACCTCCTTGCGGGAGTCCAGGTACAGCGCTCCCGTCAGGTACTCGGTGACGACCATGTCGGGCAGTTCCGGCTCGGCGAAACGGAACAGGGAGAACGGCGCGTACGTCCCCGGATGGGGGCCCGCGGCGAACTCGGCGACCTGGAGCGTGACCTTGTCGCGCTCGCTGAACTCCAGGAGCCTGTCGAGCTGTTCGCGCATCACCGCGCCGTCGATGCTCACCGGGCGGCGCAGCACGGTCTCGTCCATCACACACCACAGGTGCGGCGGGTTGGCGCGCTCCAGGAGGGTCTGGCGGGCGACGCGCAGCGTGACATGCCGCTCGATGGTCTCCGGGGTGGTCTGCCCGACCGTGCCCGCCTCCAGGACCGCGCGGGCGTAGTCCTCGGTCTGGAGGAGCCCCGGCACGAAGTGCGGCTCGTAGGAGCGGATCATCCGCGCCGCGCCCTCCAGGCTGACGTAGAGGCTGAACCACTCGGGCAGCACGTCGTGGAACCGCTGCCACCAGCCGGGCCGGTTGGCGTCCTCGGCGAGCATGACGAACGCCGCCGCCTCGTCGTTCGGGACGCCGTACGTCTCCAGCAGGACCTGGACGTAGGGGATCTTGAGGGCTACCTCGGCGGTCTCCATCCGGCGGACCGTGGCGGGCGCCACCCGCAGGGCGCGGGCCGCCTCCTCCCGGCCGAGACCGGCCGTCTCCCGCAGCTCCTGGAGCCGTCTGCCGAGTACCACTTGGCCCACGGTGGGCGCGGGTCGCCGCTCACTCACGCCACGTCTCCCCTACGCGTCGAGAACTGTGTGCAGTGTGTCATGTTCCGGTGTGCGTCTCACGGGTGTGAAGAGAGATTCAGGGGCGAGACTGTGGGTGCATGATGTGTGACATATCGTACGCCTCTTGTGCGGTGCGTGACATATCGCGTACCAGAGATTTACCTTCCGGACACTGGTTCACAACCTGACGGCATGTCAGGGAGCCGACGCCTGAAGGTACTTCACCGTCGCCGGGTCGGCCGGCAGGAGCGTCTCCACGGCCAGCTCGGCGACCGTCACGTCCAGCGGGGTGTTGAACGTGGAGATCGACGACACGAACGACAGGGTCCGCCCCTCGTGCGAGATCCGCAAGGGCAGCGCGAAACTCGGCGCCCCCGGAGCGGGCTCCGCCTCCGCCGCCCGCTCCGGCACCGGGTACGCGGCGACCTCGTCGTACAACTCCCGCAGTTTCGGCGAGCGTTGGAGCGCGAACTGGCGTTCCATCTGGTGCAGGAGATGCCCGCGCCACTCACGGAGGTTCAGGATGCGGGGCGCGAGGCCCTCGGGGTGCAGGGCCAGGCGCATCGCGTTCAGCGGGGGAGCGAGCAGGGTCTCGGGGAGACCGTCCAGCAGCATCGCGATGCCCCGGTTCGCCGCGACGACCGTGTAGACACCGTCCACCACCAGCGCGGGGTACGGCTCGTACCCCTGGATCAACTGCTCCAGGCCCGCCCGCACCCCCTCCAGCGCCGGGTCGTCGAGCGGGGTCTCGGGGAAACGCGGGGCGTAACCCGCCGCCAGCAGAAGGGCGTTGCGCTCCCGCATCGGCACCTCCAGGTGCTCGGCGAGCCTCAGCACCATCTCCTCGCTCGGCCGGGAACGCCCCGTCTCCACGAAGCTGATGTGCCGCGCCGAGGAGTCCGCCCGCAGCGCCAGCTCCAACTGGCTGACCCGGCGCCGCTCCCGCCAGGCCCGCAGCAGCGGCCCCACCCCTCGGCCGGGGGTGGCGGAAGGAGGCTCGGCACCACTCGCGACAATGGTCATGGGTACGACCGTAGCCGAACGCCCGTACCCGGAAACCGGTTGCGGAAAAGGGGAGTCGAGTCGATGACGGAGCCGTGGAAGCCGCGGTCGTTCGAGGCCGAGGCCGGTTACCGGGCGCGGGTGCGCGGCTGCCTGCTGGGCGGGGCCGTCGGTGACGCCCTCGGCTACCCGATCGAGTTCCGCTCCCTGGACCGCATCCGCGCCGACCACGGACCGCGAGGTGTCACCGGCTACGTACCGGACGGCCAGAACGCCACCGGCCGGATCAGCGACGACACCCAGATGACCCTCTTCACCGTCGAGGGCCTGTGCCAGATCAAGGAGAGCGAACGCCTCGGCCGGCGCACCGTCGACCGCACCCGCGTGATCCGCTGGGCCTACGACCGCTGGCTGCACACCCAGCAGGCCGTCCTCCCCGACGGCGGCCCCGCCTACGACGGACCCGCCGGCGGACTCGTCGGTGAACCCTGGCTGTACGCCCGCCGCGCCCCCGGCAACGCCTGCCTCTCCGGCCTCGGCGTCCCCCACTCCGACACCGGCTGGTCCGAACTCGGCAAGCCCGGCCGCGTCAACCCGAACTCCAAGGGCTGCGGCACCGTCATGCGGTCCGCGCCCTTCGGACTGACCGGCGCCGAACCGGGCGCCGCCTTCGGGTTCGCCGCCCGCTGCGCCCAGATCACCCACGGCCACCCGACCGGCTACTACGCGGCCGGCGCCCTCGCCGCGATCGTCGCCCACCTCGTGAACGGCGAGTCCCTGGAGGCCGCCGTCCTGCGCACCCTGCGCCTCCTCGCCCCCTACCCGGGCCACGAGGAGACGGGCACCGCCCTCCACCGCGCCCTCGACCTCGCCTCCTACGACACCGCCCACGCCTCCCAGGTCGAGGAGCTCGGCGCCGGCTGGGTCGCGGAGGAGGCGCTCGCGATGGCGGTGTACGCGGCCCTCGCCGAACCCGACGTGGAGAGCGCGCTGCTGCTGTCCGTCAACCACTCCGGCGACAGCGACTCCACGGGGTCGATCTGCGGCAACCTCCTCGGCGCGCTCCACGGCGAGGGGGCGCTGCCGCACCGGTGGGTCCGCGAGGTCGAGGGACGGGCCCGGATCGGGGTCCTCGCCGACGACTTCTGCGCGGAGTGGGCGGGGGTGGCCGGGTAGTGGCAGGCTGAAGGGGAGACCGGGCGAAGGGAGCCGTGCCATGTCCGCCGAACCGCTGTCCCAGAAGGAGATCGAGGAGCGGCTGGCCGATCTGCCGGGCTGGTCCGTCGAGTCCGGCCGCCTCACCCGCGCCTACCGGCTCCCCTCCCACGCGGACGCCGCCGCGTTCGTCGCCCACATCGCCCGCGTCCAGGACGAACTGAACCACCACTCCGAACTGACCCTCGGCTACAACACCGTCCGCCTCACCGTGTCGACACACGACGCCGGGGGCGCGCTGACCGGGAAGGACTTCGAGCTGGCGGACCGGGTGGAGGGGGCGGCGGGAGGGCGGGGGGCTGTGTAGTGCATCACGCATCACGCGGCACGCATCGCGCGGCACACGTCATGCAGCACACACCACATGTCACGCCTCACGCAGCGCCCGCCTCGCGCGGCGCACCTGATGCAGCACACATCACACATCACGCACCACACATCACGCACGACAACACCACCAAGGGGGGCGCCCGCACCATGCTCGACTACGACAAGGAAGCCGAACGCTACGACGCCCTGCGTGGCGGTGAACCCCGAGCCGAGGAGGCCGCCGGGGCCGTGCTGCGGCTGGTGCCCGAAGCCGCGCGCACCCTTCTCGACCTCGGCTGCGGCACCGGCATCGTCACCCGCCGCCTCGCGGAGGACCGCCCGGCGCTGAAGGTGACCGGTGCCGACCTCACGCACGGCATGGCGCGGCACGCGGCGGCCCGGATCCCCGGTGCGATCGTCCTCGGGGACAGCCGGCAACTCCCGTTCCGCCCCGGTACGTTCGACGCCGTCACCAGCGTCTGGCTGCTCCACCTCCTGCCCACCCCGGACGACGTCCGCCGCACGGTCGCGGAGTGCGCGCGCCTGCTGCGCCCCGGCGGGGTGTACGTCACGACGGTCGACAAGGGCCCCTCCCACAACGTGGGCAGTGACATCGACGCCCTCCTCGCCGCCCGCCCCGCCTCACCGGTGGCGGACAGGTCCGAGCTGGTCGAGGCGTACGCCGCCGAGGCGGGCCTGCGTCCGGCGGGGGAGACCCGGTTCACCGGCCGGGGACAGGGCCGCAGCCCGCGCCGCGCGATCACCGACCTCCGGCGAGGCTGGTTCATGACCCTGCCGCCGGGCCACCCCCTCGCGGACGGCTTCGAGCGACGGCTGGCCGAACTGCCGGACCAGGAACGACCGCGCCCCGACCCGGAGTTCAGACTGCGGGCGTTCGCGAAAGCGCCGTAGAAACCCGGGCCGACCCGGCAACTCCCGTATCCCCGGCGGCGACTGACGTGGCGGAACCCGTCCGTCCCTACGGGAGGTACCCCCACATGCAGCACCCGCACCGCACGAAGCACACCCCCCGCCACAGACACCGCCTCGCGCTCCTCGCCGCAACGGCCCTCACCGCGACCGGACTTGTCACCCTCGCCCCCCACCCCGCCGGCGCCGCCACCGCACGTCAGGTGGAGGCCCTCGACCGGGGTGTGGTGAGCGTGCACACCGATGCCGGGAACCTGGTCGGCTGGCGTTGGCTCGGGACCGACCCGAACGACATCTCCTTCAACGTGTACCGGGCCGGCACGAAGGTCAACTCCACCCCGGTCACCGGCTCGACGAACTACTTCCACTCCGGCGCCCCCGCCCAGGCCGACTACACGGTCCGCGCGATCGTGGGCGGCGTCGAGCAGGCCGACTCGGTGCACGCGGTCCAACTCCGCACCGGATACAAGGACGTTCCGATCTCCCCGCCCGCCGGCGGCACCACCCCCGACGGCGTCGCCTACACCTACGAGGCGAACGACGCGTCCGTCGGCGACCTCGACGGCGACGGCGCGCTCGACTTCGTCCTCAAGTGGCAGCCCACCAACGCCAAGGACAACTCCCAGTCCGGCTACACCGGGAACACGATCCTCGACGGGATCAAACTCGACGGCACCCGCCTGTGGCGCGTCGACCTGGGCCGCAACATCCGCTCCGGCGCGCACTACACGCAGTTCCAGGTGTACGACTACGACGGCGACCGCAAGGCCGAGGTCGCCGTGAAGACCGCCGACGGCACGGTCGACGGCGGCGGCACGGTCATCGGCAACTCCGGCGCCGACTACCGGAATTCGAGCGGCTACGTACTGTCGGGCCCCGAGTACCTGACCATGTTCAACGGGCAGACCGGGCGCGCGATGCAGACCGTCGACTACGTTCCGGCACGCGGCACGGTCTCCTCCTGGGGCGACTCGTACGGCAACCGGGTGGACCGGTTCCTCGCCGGTACCGCCTACCTGGACGGCGCCCGGCCCTCCCTGGTCATGGCGCGCGGCTACTACACGCGCACGGTGATCGCGGCCTGGGACTGGCGGAACGGGACGTTCACGCGCCGCTGGACCTTCGACACCAACTCCTCGACCAACACCGGCAAGGGCTACGACGGCCAGGGCTCGCACAGCCTCTCCGTCGGGGACGTCGACAACGACGGCCGGGACGAGATCGTGTACGGCGCGATGGCCGTCGACGACAACGGCAACGGGCTGTGGACGACCAGGACGGGCCACGGCGACGCCCAGCACCTCGGCGACCTCGACCCCGCGCACGCGGGCCTGGAGTACTACAAGGTGTCCGAGTCGTCGAGCCAGCCGGCCGCGCTGTACATCAACCCCGCGAACGGCTCGGTCAACTGGTCCCTCGCCGCCTGCTGCGACAACGGGCGCGGGGTCGCCGGGGACATCTGGGCGGGCAACGACGGCGCCGAGGTCTGGTCGGCCTCGGACGGTTCGATCCGGGACGAGGGCGGCGCCACCAAGGGCCGCAAGCCCTCCAGCACCAACTTCCTGTCCTGGTGGGACGGCGACACCGTCCGTGAACTCCTCGACGGCACGCACATCGACAAGTACGGCACCGCGTCCGACACCCGCATGCTGACCGGCTCGAACGTCCACTCCAACAACAGCACCAAGGCGACCCCGGCGCTGTCCGGCGACATCCTCGGCGACTGGCGCGAGGAGGTCGTCTGGGCGACCTCCGACAACACGGCCCTGCGGATCTACTCCACGCCGTACGAGACGTCCACGAAGATCACGACCCTGCTGCACGACACCATGTACCGCACCGGGCTGGCCTGGCAGAACACCGCCTACAACCAGCCCCCGCACCCCAGCTTCTTCATCGGCGACAAGATGCCGACGGCGCCGCGGCCGACGGTGTACACGCCGTGACGCCGCGCTAGTCCGGCACCCGTGCCGAGGCGGGCCGCTCCCACGAGAAGCGGCCCGCCTCTTCACACACCGAAGGTCACTGCACGGAAGCTCACTGCACCGAAGGCGCCGCAATCTCCTTGCCGTTCTCGTCGAGCGTCCGCGTCTGCCAGTACGTGTCCCACTTGTCCCCGACCTTCTCGGGAACCTTCCCCGCCGGGTAGCGGGACCAGCCCTTCTCCGGCTCCTGGCTGTTCGCGACACACGCGCTGCCCGCGTCGCCCACCGCCAGCACCGGGTACTCGCCGTCGGAGCAGATCGACTCCTCGATCGAGCAGCCGGTCAGCAAGGCGCCGGCCAGCCCGGCGAGGGCGAGCAGCGGCAGAAGGCGGTGGCGTGACATCGAGACTCCCTGGTCGGTGGATGCGACCAGCTTGCCGGGGACGCCACCGCCTCCTCATGAGTAGCCGTACTCATTCCTGATGGGCGATCAGACCACCGTACGGTTCAGACCACCGTGCAACTCTGGTCCCCCACCTTGAACGCGGCCGGTTTCCCGTTCGTCCCCGACCAGCTCGCCGTGAACCCGAAGCTCACGGCCGCCCCGGCGGCGACACCCCCGTTCCAGCCGACGTTCTTCGCGCTGACGGCGGCCCCGGACTGCGTGTACTCGGCGTTCCAGATCGCCGACACCACCTGCGAGTTGGGGAACGACCAGCCCAGCGTCCACGAAGTCCACGCCGAGGAACCGGTGTTGGTGAGTTTCACGTCCGCCTGGAAGCCCCCGGACCACTGATTGGTGATCGTGTAGGTGACCGAACAGGCCCCGGTGGGCGTCGGATCGCCACCCCCGCCCCCGCCTCCGCCGCCCCCACTGGTGTCGGACGTGTCCCCGTAGATCACACCCCGCCCGTTCGTGGACACGTACACCCGCCCGTACACGCGCGGGTCACCGGTGATCGCCGCCCCGGTCCAACCCCACTGGTGGGCATCGTCGTTGACCCGGACCCAGCTCACGCCCTTGTCCGTCGACCGGAAGATCCCGCGCACCCCGCCGATCTTCGCGCTGGTGAACAGCGTCTGGTACGAGGCCCCGGTCGCCGCCTTCCCGAAGCCGACCGTGTCGGCCTGTTCGACGTTCGACAGCTTCGTGAAGGTCGCCCCGGAGTCGGTGGAGTGCCACAGCCCGTACGCCGAGTCGCTCGCGCCGCCCGCCAGCCAGATGTCGCCCTTCACTCCGGGCAGCGCCTTGAAGCGGACGCTGTCACCGCTCGGCAGCCCGGTCGCGGCGGACGCCGTGAAGGTCGCGCCGCCGTCCGAACTGACGTAGAACTTGCCCGACTTGAACCCGTAGAAGGTCCGCGCGTCGACGCGGTCCGATTCGACGATCGCGCCCGCCGGGATGCCGCTCGACGCCTGCCAGGACGTACCGAACCCGGTCGTGTACTGCACGCCGGTCCCCGCCGGGGACCACACGAAGCGGCTGCCGTCGGAGCCCGCCGCGACCGTGCCGCCGCCGCTCACGCCCGAAGGGTCGGTCCCCGCGAACCAGTTGGCGCCGTTGTCGGTCGAAAAGGCCACGTGCGGACCGGAGTCGAGGTTCCCGACGCGCACGAACGTGTTCGGGTTCGTCTCGGCGAAGTCGAGGCTCGTGGTCGTCGTGAAGTTCGGCTGCGTGAACATCATCGGCGGTACGGCCGTCAGGCTCGTGTGCCGGAACCCGCCGACGTCACCGAGCGCGCTGAGCAGCGGGGCGCCGGCCGGCGGCGAGGCGAGGTCGTTGACGGCCGTCTCCTCCAGGCCCTGCACCATCGGCTTGACGGTGAACTGGCCGCCGGAGTCCCAGTTTCCGAGGTTCTCCGTGCCGTAGATCGTCGCGCCCGTCCCGTACATCATCCGGGCCGAGTTGAACGGGTCGATCTCCAACGCCTCGGTCATCCAGCCGAGTTTGGGGGTCTGCTCGGGCGGTGACGGGTTCGCGCCCCAGGTCAGCCAGGGGGAGGAGGAGACCTCCATGGTGAAGCGGTTCGCGCGGTTGGGGTACGACGTGTAGTCCCACGCCTTCGTCCAGGTCGCCCCGGAGTCCGTCGAACGGAAGAACTGCGTGTCCGGCCACCAAGAGCTGTACGCCGTCGCCATGACCGTACCCGGCTTCTGACGGTCGACTGTGAGGCCGCTGAAGCCGTAGTAGGTGTCGGCCTCGGCGACCGGGCTGATGTTCGTCCAGGTGCCCGTGGCCGTCGCGTACCGCCACAGCTGGCCCTTGCCGCCGTCGTACGGGCCGCCCTTGTCGCTGTAGGCGAGGTACAGGTTGCCGTTCGCCAGCACCCCCTTGTGCGGGAGGTAGCCGGTCGGCTGGCCGGTGAGGCGGGACCAGGTGGCGCCCGCGTCGGTGGAGCGGTAGACGGCGTTGTCCTTGTCGGCGACGCCCACGTAGATCGTGCGGGTCGCGTTCCCCGACGTCCCCGTCGACTCGTCGAACGTGACCCAGACGACGCCCTGGTTGTCGTTCGCGTACCCGCTCGTGTCGGTCGAATCCTGCACGTAGTTACCGGGGTTGGGGAACGCCGTCACCTGCGCCCAGGTCACCCCGGAGTCCGTCGAACGCCACAGCCCCTTGCCGCTCGGCGCCGCGAGGTACAGCACGCTGTTGCGGTTGGGGTCCACGGCGAGGCGCTCGCCCATGCCCCGGCCCGGCATGTTGCCGCCCAGCTTGAACGGCAGGTCCGTCTTCTGCCAGGTCGCGCCCCGGTCGCCGGAGCGCAGGACGGCGCCGTTGCCGGGGTCCCAGCTGTTCGTGTACGTGCCGACGGCCGCGTACACCTTGTTCGCGTCGACCGGGTCCGCCGCGAGGCTCGCGACGCCGGTGTGGCCCCAGTCCGTCCAGCCGACCGAGTCGAGCAGCGGCGTCCAGGTCTTCGAAGACTCCTGCCAGCGGTACGCGCCGCCGATGTCGGTGCGCGCGTAGGCGAGGTTCTTCTCCTTGCGGCTGAACACGATCCCGGGGACGAAACCGCCCCCGTCGATACGCGCGTTCTTCCAGGTGTACGACTCCGCCGCGAGCGCCGGCGCGGCACCGGGCGCGGTGGCGAGGGCGGACGGAGCGCCCGCGAGCAGCCCGGCGGCCAGGGCCAGGACGGTCGTGAGGATGCGGGTTCTTCGCACGGTGGGGGTTCCTTCCTCGTGCTGCCATGTGGGGGAAGAAAACGGGTACGACCGGGCGACCCCCTGTGCGGGTGGGGGTCGCCCGGCGGTTACACGGAGCCTCAGCGGGGACTTATTCGAGCAGCTCCGCGTACGAACCCAGGGCCAGTGCGATGTCGGCCTGGGCCCAGAACCGGTGGTACGTGAACGAGGGCGCCGCTCCGCCCGCGAGATACGCCTCGATCTTCGACCAGTTGGGGTCGTTCTTGTAGAAGGACCGCAGCGAGATGAACGTCGAGGACGAGTTGATGGTGTCGCCGTTCGGCATCTTGCCGCTCCAGCCGCTCGGGACGTACACGCCGTCGTCGAAGCGGTTGTAGTCGGCCCGGGTCTCCGGGGTCGCGATGCCCAGGCTGTCCTGGTAGTGCGACCACATGCCGTCCAGCAGCGCCTTGGCGACCGTCTTGGCCTGGGCGTGGCCGGACTTGGCGGCGTAGTACGTCAACGCCCGTGCGTACGCGCCCGCCACGCCGACGTCGTTGGTGTAGTCGACGACGTTGACGTGAAGTCCCGCGTTGGCGCCCGGAGTCGACGCGTTCCAGGTGTCGGGCTGGCCGGACCAGGAGAGCGTGCCGGGGAACCGGTAGGTGCCGTCGGGGTTGACGGTCGTCTGGGACAGCGCCCAGGTCACCCACTTGTCGAGGAGCGCCTTGGCGGTCGCGTTCCCGGTCTGCTGGTAGTACTCGGCGACCCGCTCCATCGACCACGCCTGGAAGCCGAACCACTGGTTGGACGGCGGGTCGTGGTAGACGGGCTGCTGGTCGTAGTACATGCCGTAGAAGGTCGACGTGCCGGCCGGGGGAGTGGCGTACCGCCCCGCCCAGCTGTTCGTCGCGCCACCGGCGATGGCGCCCTCGTTCGACTGGAGCCAGCGGTAGAACTCCAGCTGCCGGGTGAGCGAGGTCGCCCAGTCCGCCGAACCCGTCGCCGACTTGGGCTTCAGCGGCGCGTACGCGCTCAACGCGTAGGCGGCCAGGGGGTTCTGGTAGCCGCCGTGGGTGTGGCTGGAGCCGATACGCCAGGCCCAGCCGGCGCTGGCGTCGGTCGCGCCGCCCCACGCGTAGTACCAGGACATCAGGTAGTGCGAGGAGTTCTTGCCGGAGCCGGCCGCGCAGGCGGACGGACCGACACAGTTGCCGATCTTCTTGAAGTACTTGTCATACATCGAGTACCGCAGATAGTCGCCCATCTTCGCGGCCTTGCCGACGGCCGCCGAGACGTCCGCGCCCTTGCCCTGCTGCTTCGCCCAGACGTCCGCCCAGTACGCGGCCTGCACGGCGCGCGCGTCGGCGTCCGGGGCGTTGGTGAACTTCCACTGCTTCGCGTAGGAGGCGTCACCGGTGAACAGGTCCAGATAGCCGTTCGTGCCGCCGTACTTGAACTGGTCGCAGGTCGGCTGCGGCACGGTCTCCCACACGGATTCCTGCGAGCCCCGCTGGAAGGTGTTGATGTACGAGGGGCCCGTGTCCGTAGGTCCGGCCTCGCACTTGCCGGGCGCGTTGCCGTACCCGTAGACGTTGTCCACGTCCTGGAGCCAGTGCATGCCGTAGACGTCGTCCGTGCCGTACGCGGACTTCAGCTCGGCCGCGATCGGGTCCTGGCCGACCGACACCGAGGTGTCGAGGCGGGCCGGGTACTCGTTCGGGGTGTCCAGCTCGGGCGCGTAGGTGGCCGGCTTGGCGGCGTTGTAGAAGGAGTTCGTCGGCTGGTCGGCGTGGGTGGGGATCATGTACTTCTCCATGAGGTCCCACGCCCCGTTGAACTTCGTCCAGTCGCCGGTGATCCTGCCGTACGTCGCCTGGAGCCACAGCAGATAGCTGTACGCCTCGGACGTCGTCTCGTGGCCCTGGTCCGGCGCCTCGACGATCAGCGTCTCCACCGAGTGGTACGGGATGCCCTCGGGCGAGAAGTAGCCGTTCGCCGGGTTGGTGACCTTCCCGTACAGCTCCAGGAACCGGGCGTCGTACGTCTTCTGCCCGGCGATCTGGGTCGCCGTGACCGTCGCCTTCGCGAGGCCGGCCGCCGTCGAATCGAAGGCCGCCGCGCCGGTGCCGGTCGCGTTGCCGGTGATCGTCACCGTCTGCGGGGTGCTCCAGTTCGACGAGGTGAAGGTGAGGGCTGCGCCGCCGGTCACCGTGAGGCCGGTGTTGCCGGAGACGCGCGCGGTCGCCACCGTCACGTTCGACGAGGGCTGCGTCGACAGCCGCAGCGTGTACGTGCCCGTCTTGCCCTGCTGCACGGCGAGCTGCGTCACCGACGCGACGACCGCCGGGCCCGAGGCCACGGTGATCCCGACCGGCGTCGAGGTCCCGGCCGCGCCCAGGCTGTCGTACGCCTTCGCGACCAGGGAGTGCGCGCCGACGGCCAGGCCGGTCGCCGAGAACGTGTACGGCGCGGTGGTGTCCGTGCCGAGGAGGGTCGTGTCGTCGTAGAACTCGACCTTGCTGATCGTCGCGTTGTCCGCGGCGGCGGCCGTCGCGGCGAGCGGGACGGCGGTGCCCTGCGTGTAGATCGCGCCCGCGGTGGGGCTGGTCAGCACGGTGATCGGCGGCTGGTGCGCGCCGACGCAGGCGGTGCCGTTGATCGTGAAGCCGGCCGGCGCCGTGTTCGTGCCGGAGTAGGTGAACTGGGCGCCGGTGGTCACCGCCGCGCCGGCCGCGATGTTCGCGTTGTACGTGGCGTTCTGGACGGAGACCGTGCTGCCGGACTGCGTCCAGGTGCCGTTCCAGCCGTTCGACAGCTTCTGGTTACCGGTGTACGCGTAGCCGAGCGTCCAGCCGTTGATGGGGTCGGTACCCCGGTTGGTGATCGTCAGGTCGGCGGTGAAACCGCTGCCCCAGTCGTTCGTCTTGTAGTCGACGCTGCACTGAAGTGCCGCTGCCTGTGCGGTACTCGTGAGCGTGGTCAGGGTGGCCAGCGGGAGCGCGAGGGCCGCCAGGACGGCGGTCCACAGGCGCCGCGTCCTACGGCGTCTGCGTCGTGGGTCCATGTGCTGGTTCCTCCTTGCGGCTCGGGGAGTGCTCGGCGGAAGTGGGGGAGGAGCAACAAGCCTTGAACCAGTGGGAGCGCTCCCATAGTGGGGAAGGGGGTGTCTTCGGTCAAGGTGCTTGAAGAGTCGAAAAGATTCGACGCCCGTTCATTGAGGGAAAGTCAGTGACTCCCCTGTTCTTTACCGGGCCTTGCCGCTAGCTTCGTTGACACCAGTGGGAGCGATTCCATCAGTCGGTGCGTCCGCCTTGACGTGCCTGAGCTGCAAGGAGTCGCTCATGCGACACCCCCCGCGTTCAGTACTTTTAGCCGTCGCCGGCGCGGGCGCCCTCGTCGGAGGAGCGCTGTGGCCGGTCGTCACGGCCCAGGGAGCGGCGCCCGTCTGCACGGTGGACTACTCCGTCACCGGACAGTGGGACGCCGGCTTCCAGAGCGCCGTGAAGATCACCAACAACGGTGCGGCCGTGAGCGGTTGGACGCTCACGTTCGACTTCGCGAGCGGCCAGAAGGTCACCCAGGGCTGGAACGCCAAGTGGTCCCAGTCCGGTTCGACGGTGACCGCGCTGAACGAGTCCTACAACGGCACCCTCGGGACGGGGGCGAGCGTCGACACCGGGTTCGTCGCGTCGAAGTCGGGCGCGAACGGCGTACCCACGGCGTTCAGGCTCAACGGCGCGCTCTGCAACACCGATACGCAGCCCACGCCGACCCCGACACCGACGCCTCCCCCGGGCGGCGGTACGGCCCCCGAACTCCGCGTCTCCGGCAACAAGCTGGTCGACGCGTCCGGCACGGCCCGCAGGCTGCTCGGCGTGAACCGCTCCGGCGGCGAGTTCATGTGCGTGCAGGGCAGGGGCATCTGGGACGGTCCGGTCGACGACGCCGCGATCAAGGCGATCGCCGACTGGAAGGCGAACACGGTCCGCATCCCGCTCAACGAGGAGTGCTGGCTGGGTACGTCCAACATCCAGCCCGCCTACGCCGGGGCCAACTATGTCAACGCGGTCAAGGACCTCGTCGCCCGCGTCAAGGCGCACGGCATGACCCCCGTGGTCGAACTGCACTGGACCTGGGGCCAGTACACCGGGAACTCCGCCGGATGCGCCGACGTGCACGCCAGTTGCCAGAAGCCGATGCCCGACATGCAGTACACGCCCGCCTTCTGGACGTCCGTCGCGAACACCTTCAAGGCCGACCAGTCCGTCGTGTTCGACCTGTTCAACGAGCCCTACCCGGACCGCGCGACCCCCACCGCCACCCAGGCGTGGCAGTGCTGGCGCGACGGCGGGACCTGCCCCGGCATCGGCTACGAGGTCGCCGGCATGCAGGACCTCGTCGACGCCGTCCGCGCGACCGGCGCCCGCAACACCGTCCTCGTCCCCGGCCTCGCCTACTCCAACGACCTCACCCAGTGGCTGACGTACCGGCCGGCCGACCCCACCGGCAATCTCGCCGCCGCGTGGCACGTCTACAACTTCAACTCCTGCGCGAACGCCGCCTGCTGGAACTCCCAGCTCACCCCGGTCGCCGCCCAGGTCCCCCTGGTGGCGGGGGAGATCGGCGAGAACACCTGCTCCCACGGATTCGTCGACCAGGTCATGAAGTGGTTCGACGACCGGGGCCTGTCGTACCTGGGCTGGACCTGGAACACCTGGGACTGCTCCACGGGGCCGGCGCTGATCACGAGTTACGACGGCACGCCCACCGCGTACGGCACCGGGCTGCGCGACCACCTGCGCGCCCTGAACGGCTGAACCCCCCAAGGAAACGAGAGACACCCGCACCCCGAAGAGAAGGAAACCCGCACTCATGAGCCGTAGCAGAACAGCGATGCTCGCCGCCCTGGCGCTCGTCGCCGGCGCCTCCGGGACCGCGCTGGCGATGGTCCCGGACGCCGGATCGATCGCCGCGATCCCCTGCACCGTCGACTACCAGGTCCAGAGCCAGTGGAGCACCGGCTTCACCGCCAACGTCGTCGTCACCAACAACTCGGCCGCCAAGTCGAGTTGGGCCGTGAAGTGGTCGTACGGCGGCAACCAGCAGGTCACCAGCGGCTGGAACGCGAAGGTCACCCAGGCCGGGACGGCCGTCACCGCCGCCAACGAGACGTACAACGGGACGCTGCCGACCGGCGGTTCGGTCAGCTTCGGGTTCCAGGCGTCCTACAGCGGCAGCAACGCGCTGCCCACGACGTTCACGCTCGACGGCGTCACCTGCAACGTCGACAGCGGCACCGGCGGACCCACCGACCCCGGCACCCCCGGACCCGGCACCGGCTCGCGCGTCGACAACCCGTACGCGGGCGCCAAGGTGTACGTCAACCCGGACTGGTCGGCCAGGGCCGCGGCGGAGAGCGGCGGTTCGCGGATCTCCAACCAGCCCACCGGCGTCTGGATGGACCGCATCGCCGCGATCACCGGCACGACCGGCGCCCGCGGCCTGCGCGCCCACCTCGACACCGCGCTCACCCAGAAGGGCAGCGGCGAACTCGTCGTACAGCTCGTCATCTACGACCTCCCCGGCCGGGACTGCGCCGCGCTCGCCTCCAACGGCGAACTCGGCCCGACGGAGATCGACAAGTACAAGACGCAGTTCATCGACCCGATCGCCGCGATCCTCGCCGACCCCAAGTACGCCTCGCTGCGGATCGTCAACACGATCGAGATCGACTCGCTGCCCAACCTCATCACCAACACCGGCAGCCGGGCCACCGCCACCCCGGCCTGCGACACGATGAAGGCCAACGGCAACTACGTGAAGGGCGTCGGCTACGCCCTGAACAAGCTCGGCGACATCCCGAACGTCTACAACTACATCGACGCCGGGCACCACGGCTGGCTCGGCTGGGACGACAACTTCGCCCCGTCCGCGCAGCTCTTCGCCCAGGCCGCGACCGCCGAGGGCGCGACCGTCGACGACGTCCAGGGCTTCATCACCAACACCGCCAACTACAGCGCGCTGAAGGAGAACAACTTCTCCATCAACGACAACGTGGCCGGCAAGTCGGTGCGCGAGTCGAAGTGGGTGGACTGGAACCGGTACACGGACGAGCTGTCGTACGCGCAGGCGTTCCGCAACCAGCTGGTGTCGGCCGGGTTCCGCTCCAACATCGGCATGCTGATCGACACCTCCCGCAACGGCTGGGGCGGCACCGCGCGGCCCGCCGGACCGGGCGCGCAGACCAGCGTGGACACCTACGTCGACGGCGGGCGCTACGACCGCCGAATCCACGTCGGGAACTGGTGCAACCAGTCCGGTGCCGGGCTCGGCGAACGCCCGCAGGCCGCTCCCGCCGCCGGGATCGACGCGTACGTGTGGATGAAGCCGCCGGGTGAGTCCGACGGTTCCTCCTCGGCGATCCCGAACGACGAGGGCAAGGGCTTCGACCGCATGTGCGACCCGACGTACACCGGGAACCCGCGCAACAACAACCACATGTCCGGGGCGCTGCCCAACGCGCCGCTGTCCGGGCACTGGTTCTCCGCGCAGTTCCAGCAGCTGATGCAGAACGCGTACCCGCCGCTCGGCTGACCTTCCCCGCCTCGCGTCCGCCGGGGACCCCCCTCTCGCCCCCGGCCCCGGCGGACGCGGGTTCCACAGCCGGGCCGTGCCCCTCCGGCCGCTCCCGCCCCTACGGAGCGGCCGGGCCCAGGGGTTTTGCGGTTCCGGCAATTTTTTGCCGTCCCGGCAAGAGAAGTGGCCCCTTCCCGGTGCGGCGGCGCACGCTGGCGCCATCACCGAGGAGAGGCTGACCGGCATGGCACACCAGCACCACCACCACGGCACCGGCCACCAGGGCGACACCGGCATCGACTGGGCGGACATGGCCCACCACCTGGAGTCCCAGGCCGAGTTGTACGCCCCCTGGTACGAGCGCGCCCTCGCCTGGCTCGGCCGGGAGATCACCGAACCCGGCCTGATCGTGGACGTCGGCAGCGGCCCCGGCGTCGTCACCGGCCTGCTCGCCGAGACGTTCCCCGGCGCCCGCGTGATCGCCGCCGACGGCTCGCAGCCCCTCCTGGACCGGGCCCGCGAGCGCGCCGAACGCCTCGGGTACGGCGACCGGTTCGCGACCCTCGCCGGTGAACTCCCCGGCAGCCTCGCCGAGTTGGACTACCCCGCCGACCTGCTGTGGGCCGGTCGCAGCCTCCACCACCTCGGCGACCAGCGCGCCGCGCTCGCCGCCTGCGCCGAGCGCCTCGCCCCCGGCGGCACCCTCGCCCTCATGGAGGGCGGCCTGCCGACCCGCTTCCTGCCCCGCGACCCCGGCTTCGGCCGGCCCGGTCTGGAGTCCCGCATCGAGGCGCTCAGCGCGGACTGGTTCGCCCGGATGCGCGCGGACCTCCCCGGCTCGGTGGCGGAACGCGAGGACTGGGCGGCCCTCCTGACCTCGGCGGGCCTCAAGCACACCCGCACCCGCAGCTTCCTCCTCGACCTCCCGGCCCCCGTCTCGGACCGGGCCCGCGCCTACGTCACCGAGCAGTTCACCCGCGTCCGCGACGGCATCGGAGAACACCTCGACGCCGAGGACCGCGAGACGGTCGACCGCCTCCTCGACCCGCGGGACCCGGGGAGCATCCAGCGCCGCCCCGACCTGTACGTGCTGGCCGCCCACACGGTGCACACGGCGGTCAAGCCCGCCTGACCCGGCGGGACTTGACTTCGAGAGCACTCGAAATGGTGGACTCCCCCTCGTTCACGCACGACACAGGGGGTACACCATGACTCGCACAGCACTCATCACCGGCGGCGGCAGCGGTATCGGCGCCGCCGCCGCCCGACAGCTCCTCGCCAAGGGCTGGCAGGTCGCCGTCACCGGCCGGGGCGAGGACCGCCTCGCCGCCTTCGCGAAGGAACTCGGCGACCCGGAGGGCCTGTTGACGCTCCCCGGCAACGCGGCCGAGTACGCCGACGTCCAGCACGCCGTCACCAAGACCCTTGAGACGTACGGCCGTCTGGACGCCGTCGTCGCCAACGCCGGTATGGGCACGCACGACACGGTCGCCGAGGGCGACCCCTCCGGCTGGCCGGAGATGATCCTCACCAACGTGCTGGGTCCGGCGCTGCTGATCCGCGCCTCGATCGACGCGCTCAAGGAGACGAAGGGCCGGATCGTGCTGGTCGGCAGCGTCGCCGGGTTCGTCCAGACGCCGGGCAACCTGTACGGGGCGACGAAGTGGGCGATCACCGCGCTCGCCGAGAACACGCGCCGCCAGGTCACCGACTGGGGCGTGGGCGTCACCCTGATCGCGCCGGGCCGCGTCGAGACGCCGTTCTGGGACAACTACGGCGGCCTGCCGCCGGGCCACCTCCTGACGGCGGACCAGATCGCCGACTCGCTGGTCTGGTCGCTGGACCAGCCCGACGGCGTGGACGTCAACACCATCGTCGTCCGGCCGATCGGCCAGCCCAACTAGCGCGAAAGGGGCGGGACTCGGAAGTCCCGCCCCTCGACGCGCGTCACCTCAGGCGAGGTTGAACTCCGCCGGGTCCGGGCCGATGCGCCGGTCCTCGTTCAGCGCGCTGATCGCGGCCAGGTCCTCGTCGTCCAGGGAGAAGTCGAAGACCTCGATGTTCTCCTCGATCCGGGACGGGGTCACCGACTTGGGGATGACCACGTTGCCGATCTGGAGGTGCCAGCGGAGCACGACCTGGGCCGGGGTACGGCCGTGCTTCTGGGCGATCGCGACGATCGCCGGGACCTCCAGGAGGCCCTTGCCCTGGCCGAGCGGCGACCACGCCTCGGTGGCGATGCCCTGCTCGGCGTGGAACTCGCGCAGCGCCCGCTGCTGGAGGTGGGGGTGCAGCTCGATCTGGTTGACCGCCGGGATCACGGACGTCTCCGCGATGAGGCGCTCCAGGTGGCCGACGGGGAAGTTGGAGACGCCGATCGCCTTGACCCGGCCGTCCGCGTACAGCTTCTCGAACGCCTTGTACGTGTCGACGTAGAGGTCGCGGGCCGGGGTCGGCCAGTGGATCAGGTACAGGTCGACGTAGTCGAGGCCCAGCTTGCCGAGGGACTCGTCGAACGCGCGCAGCGTCGAGTCGTAGCCCTGCTCGGTGTTCCACAGCTTCGTCGTGACGAAGAGCTCCTCGCGGGCCACACCCGAGGCGGCGACCGCCTTGCCGGTGCCCTCCTCGTTGCCGTAGATCGCGGCCGTGTCGATGGAGCGGTAGCCGGCCTCCAGGGCGGTGGCGACCGCGCGCTCCGCCTCGTCGTCCGGCACCTGCCACACGCCGAAGCCCAGCTGGGGCATCTCGACGCCGTTGTTCAGGATGATCGGGGGGACCTTGCTGCTCACGCGCTCTCGATCCTTAGGTTGTCCGTCAGGGATGCTTCCATGGTCAACGGTCACGGTACGCGGCGCATTCCTCCCGGGGGAACCCGGCTCAGGACCCGTACAGCGCCTCGACCTCCTTCGCGTACGCGTTCTCGATCGCCTTGCGCTTCAGCTTCAGCGACGGCGTCAGCAGGCCGTGCTCCTCGGTGAACGGCTGGCCGAGGATACGGAACGTCCGGATCTGCTCGGCCTGCGAGACCAGCGTGTTCGCGGCGACGACCGCCCGGCGCACCTCGGCCTCCAGATCGCCGTCGCGCACGAGTTCGGCGGGGGACAGGCCGTCCGGCTTGTCCCGCATCCGCAGCCAGTGCTCGACGCCCTCCATGTCGAGGGTGATCAGCGCGGCGACGAACGGCCGGTCGTTGCCGACCAGGACGCACTGGCCGACCAGCGGATGGTCGCGCACCCGCTCCTCCAGCGGGCCCGGCGAGACGCTCTTGCCGCCGGAGGTGACCAGGATCTCCTTCTTGCGGCCGGTGATCGTCAGATAGCCGTCCGCGTCGAGGGCGCCCAGGTCACCGGTGGCGAGCCAGCCGTCGTGCAGCGCCTGGTCGGTCGCCTTCGGGTTGTTCAGGTAGGCGGGGAAGACGTTCTCGCCGCGCAGCCAGATCTCGCCGTCGTCCGCGATGTGCACGGTCATGCCCGGGATCGGCTGCCCGACGGTGCCGTAGCGGGTGCGGCCCGGCGGGTTCGCGGTCGCAGCGGCCGTCGTCTCCGTGAGGCCGTACCCCTCGTAGATCTGTACGCCCGCGCCCGCGAAGAACAGGCCGAGGCGGCGGTCCATCGCCGAGCCGCCCGACACCGCCTGCCGGACCCGGCCGCCCATCGCGGCCCGCACCTTCGCGTACACCAGCTTGTCGTAGATCTGGTGCTGCATCCGCAGCCCGGCGGACGGCCCGGGGCCCGTCCCCCACGCCTTCGCCTCCACGGCCTCCGCGTACGCGACAGCGATGTCGACGGCCTTCTCGAACGGCCCCGACCGGCCCTCGCGCTCCGCCTTGCGGCGGGCGGCCGAGAAGACCTTCTCGAAGATGTACGGCACGGCCAGGAAGAACGTCGGCCGGAACGCGGCCAGGTCGGGCAGCAGCACGGCCGCCTGCATCTGCGGCTGATGACCGAACCGCACCTTGGCGCGCAACGCCGCGACCTGCACCATCCGCCCGAAGACGTGCGCCAGCGGCAGGAACAGCAGCGTCGCCGGCTCGTCGCCGCGCCGGGAGCGGAAGATCGGCTCCCAGTAGCGGATCACGGTGTCGGCCTCGAACATCAGGTTGCCGTGGGTGATCACGCACCCCTTGGGGCGCCCGGTGGTCCCCGAGGTGTAGATGACGCTGGCCACCGCCTGCGGGGTGACGGCCTCGCGGTGGCGGTGGACCACCTCGTCGTCGAGGTGCGCGCCGCCGTCGTACAGCTCCTGGACGACGCCCGTGTCGAGCTGCCACAGCTCGCGCAGGGCGGGGAGGCGGTCGATGACGGTGGCGATCGTCATCGCGTGGTCCTCGTGCTCGACGACGGCGGCCACGCAGTCGCTGTCGTACAGCATCCAGTAGCACTGCTCGGCGGACGACGTCGGATACACCGGCACCACGTGCGCGCCGATCGTCCACAGCGCGTAGTCGAAGAGCGTCCACTCGTAGCGGGTGCGGGACATGATCGCGACGCGGTCCCCGAACCGGATGCCCCGGGCGAGCAGGCCCTTGGCGAGCGCCAGGACCTCGTCGCGGAACTCGGCGGCGCTCACGTCGCGCCACGCGCCGCCCTCGTCGCGGCGGCCCAGCGCGATGTGCCGGGGGTCCTCCTCGGCGTACCGGAACACGGAGTCGGCGAGGCCGCCGACGGGGGGTGGCAACGCCAACGCAGGGTTGGTGAACTCGCGCAACCTCGCACCCCGCTTCTTCCCGGCCGTTTTGCGCGGTGAAAGCTACCCCACAGGGACGAAAGGCGGGAGGGGGGTGAAAACGGAGTACTGCTCAGGTAGGGGCCGATCGGGGCGGGACGATTCGTGTACGGGGTGCGATAAGGGGCGAGGAACTGACGGTTCGGTAAGTGTCGGTGCCGCAATCTCCACGGAATCTGCGCGCGAACGGTCACGGTCGGTGCAGGCGTACGCCGCCCGCGAGGATCGCCGCGGCCAGCGCGCCGGCCGCCTCCGTCGCCGCGGGACGGCCGCGGCCGTGCACCAGGACGAAGTCCACCGGGCCCAGCTCCGGCAGCCCGAACCGGTCCGGCACCCGGACCAGCCCCGGCGGCAGCACCTTCCGGGAGTGCGCCATCACCCCGAGCCCCGCGCGCGCCGCCGCGATCAGCCCGTTCAGGCTGCCGCTCGTGCACACGATCCGCCACGCCCGGCCCTGCCGCTCCAGCGCCTCCAGCGCGAGCGCCCGGGTGATGCCGGGCGGCGGGTAGACGATGAGGGGGACGGGACGCTCCGGGTCGAGCCGCAGCCGTTCGGCGCCGATCCACACCAGCTCGTCGTGCCAGACCAGCTCGCCCCGGGGGTCCTCCGGGCGGCGTTTGGCGAGCACCAGGTCCAGCTTCCCGGCGGCGAGCCGCTCGTGCAGGGTGCCGGACAGCTCGACCGTCAACTCCAGGTCGACTTCCGGGTGTTCGTAGCGGAAGCCCTCCAGGATCTCCGGCAGCCGGGTCAGCACGAAGTCCTCCGACGCCCCGAACCGCAGCCGGCCCCGCAGCCGGGTCCCGGTGAAGAACGCGGCGGCCTGCTCGTGCACGGCCAGAATCCGCCGGGCGAACCCGAGCATCGCCTCGCCGTCCTCCGTCAGCTCGACGGAGTGCGTGTCCCGGGTGAACAGGGTGCGTCCGGCGGCGTCCTCCAGGCGGCGGACGTGCTGGCTGACCGTGGACTGGCGCAGCCCGAGGCGGCGGGCGGCCTGGGTGAAGCTGAGGGTCTGCGCGACGGTGAGGAAGGTGCGCAGGTGGGAGGGGTCGTACATGGACGCAGCGTACGCGCCTATCGTGATCGGCGATAACAGTGAGAGCGGTATGACGGATTCCCGATCACGGGCGGGAGGAGGACCATGGAGAGGGGCGTACCGGCCCCGCGGAACCAGTTGACGAACGCGCACGTGGAGCACAGTTGAAACGCCTGCGACGGCCCCTGCGGATGCCGATCGACCCCTACATCCTCCTGCTGCTGGGCACGGTCGGCCTCGCCGCCCTCCTCCCGGCCCGGGGCCAGGCCGCCGACGCGGTCTCCGGGGTCTCCACCGGAGCCATCGCCTTCCTCTTCTTCCTCTACGGCGCCCGCCTCTCCACCCGCGAGGCGATGGACGGCCTGCGCCACTGGCGTCTGCACGTCACCGTCCTGGCCTGCACGTTCGTGATCTTCCCGCTGCTCGGCCTCGCCACCGGCGCCCTGGTCCCCACGATCCTCACCGACCCCCTCCACCAAGGCGTCCTCTTCCTCACCCTGGTCCCCTCCACCGTCCAGTCCTCCATCGCGTTCACCTCGATGGCCCGGGGGAACGTCCCGGCGGCGATCTGCGCGGGCTCCTTCTCCTCGATCATCGGCATCGTCGTCACCCCGCTCCTCGCGGCGGCCCTGCTGGGCGGCGCGGGCGGCTTCTCGGCGGACTCGCTGCTGGAGATCGTCCTCCAGCTCCTGGTGCCGTTCCTCGCGGGGCAGCTGACCCGGCGCTGGATCGGCGGGTTCCTCACCCGGCACAAGAGGGTCCTCGGCCTCGTCGACCGGGGCTCGATCCTCCTGGTCGTCTACTCCGCGTTCAGCGAGGGCATGGTCCGGGGCATCTGGCACCAGGTCAGCCCGGCCCGCCTCGGCGCGCTCCTCGTCGTCGAGGCCGTGATCCTCGCGGTGATGCTGGCCCTGACCTGGTTCGGCGGCAAGGCCCTCGGCTTCGGCCGCGAGGACCGGATCGCCATCCAGTTCGCCGGCTCCAAGAAGTCCCTGGCCTCCGGCCTGCCGATGGCGAGCGTCCTGTTCGGCGCCCAGGCGTCGCTGGCCGTCCTGCCGCTCATGCTGTTCCACCAGATGCAGCTCATGGTGTGCGCGGTGATCGCGAAGCGGCGGGCACGGGACGTCACGGAGGACCCGGCCGCCACATCCGACCGGGAGACGGTGACGGCGGGCTAGCCACCGCCGTCGGCCGGCCTCACCCCTGGGGAACCTCCGCCCCCACCAGGACCCGCTCCGCCCCCGCGTACACGTTCATCGACGCCCCCCGCAGGAACCCCACCAGGGTCAGCCCCGTCTCCTCGGCCAGGTCCACCGCGAGGGACGACGGGGCCGATACGGCCGCCAGCATCGGGATGCCGGCCATCACGGCCTTCTGGGCCAGTTCGAAGGAGGCCCGTCCCGAGACCAGCAGGACGCACCGGGACAGGGGCAGGTCGCCGTTCTGGAGGGCGCGGCCGATCAGTTTGTCCACCGCGTTGTGCCGGCCTACGTCCTCCTTGACGTCCAGCAGCTCTCCCGCCTCGGTGAACAGGGCGGCGGCGTGCAGGCCCCCGGTCCGGTCGAACACGCGCTGGGCCGCCCGGAGCCGGTCGGGCAGTTCGGCCAGCAGCTCGGCGCCGACCCGCAGCGGCGGGTCGTCCGAGATCGTCCAGTGCGCGGTGGTGCGGACGGCGTCGAGGCTCGCCTTTCCGCACAGGCCGCAGGACGACGTCGTATAGACGTTGCGCTCCAGCGTGATGTCCGGCAGGACGACGCCGGGGGAGGTGCGGACGTCGACGACGTTGTAGGTGTTGACGCCGTCGGCGGTCGCGCCCGCGCAGTAGACGATGTTCTGGAGGTCGGCGGCGTGCGCGAGGACCCCCTCGCTCACGAGGAATCCGGCCGCGAGCGCGAAGTCGTCGCCCGGGGTGCGCATCGTGATGGCGAGGGGCTTGCCGTTGAGCCGGATCTCCAGCGGCTCCTCCGCCACCAGCGTGTCGGCCCGCGCCGACACGGCGCCGTCCCGGATACGGACCACTCTGCGGCGTTCGGTGACTCGTCCCATGCCCTTCATTGTCCCGCAAGCCCCCGGCCCTGCGGAAACGATCGGTCCGACCGTTCGGCGCTCGGCGCATACCGTTCACCGCATACGGTCGACCACGGGGTTCTCAACACCCGGCGGGATTCCTACGGTTCCGGATTCATGAGTCCCCCTGTCGCACCGCCCGGCTGGAGCCGCTGGCTCGTCCCGCCTGCCGCTCTCTCCATCCACCTCTCGATCGGCCAGGCGTACGCCTGGAGCGTGTTCAAGCCACCGCTGGAGTCCGCGCTCGACCTCAGCGGCACGCAGAGCGCGCTGCCGTTCCAGCTCGCCATCGTCATGCTCGGACTGTCCGCCGCGTTCGGCGGCACCCTCGTCGAACGCAACGGCCCGCGCTGGGCGATGACGGTCGCCCTGGTCTTCTTCTCCACCGGGTTCCTGGTCTCCGCGCTGGGCGCCGCGACCGGGCAGTACTGGCTGATCGTGTTCGGCTACGGCTTCATCGGCGGCATAGGACTCGGCATCGGCTATATCTCCCCGGTGTCCACGCTGATCAAATGGTTCCCGGACCGGCCGGGCATGGCCACCGGCATCGCCATCATGGGCTTCGGCGGCGGCGCGCTGATCGCCTCGCCGTGGTCCGCGCAGATGCTGGAGTCGTTCGGCTCGGACAGCGACGGGATCGCGCTCGCGTTCCTCGTGCACGGGCTGACGTACGCCGTGTTCATGACGCTCGGTGTGCTGCTCGTGCGGGTGCCGAGGCCCCGGGAGGCGGTCGCCGAGACGGCGGCGGCGAACGTTGTCACCGGGCCGCAGGTCTCCGCCGACAGCGCTGTGCGCACACCCCAGTTCTGGTGCCTGTGGGTCGTCCTGTGCATGAACGTGACCGCCGGGATCGGCATCCTGGAGAAGGCCGCGCCCATGATCAAGGACTTCTTCGCGGACACGTCCCAGACGGTGTCGGTGACGGCCGCCGCCGGGTTCGTCGCCCTGCTGTCCGCCGCGAACATGGCGGGGCGCATCGGCTGGTCGTCGACGTCCGACCTGATCGGCCGCAAGAACGTCTACCGCGTCTACCTGGGCGTGGGCGCGCTGATGTACGCCCTGATCGCGAGCTTCGGCGACTCCTCGAAGCCGGTGTTCGTGATCAGCGCGCTGGTGATCCTCTCCTTCTACGGCGGCGGCTTCGCCACGATCCCCGCCTATCTGAAGGACCTGTTCGGCACCTACCAGGTCGGCGCGATCCACGGCCGTCTCCTCACCGCCTGGTCCACGGCCGGCGTGCTCGGCCCGCTGATCGTCAACTGGATAGCCGACCGGCAGGAGGAGGCCGGCAAGAGCGGCGCCTCGCTCTACACCCTCTCCCTGTTCATCATGATCGGCCTGCTCGCCGTCGGCTTCGTCGCCAACGAACTCGTCCGGCCGGTCCACCCCCGCCACCACGTCACCACCACCCCGAAGGAGGCCGCCGATGTCGGAGCCCGACAGCAGCCCGAGTCCGCCTGACCGGCGTCCGCTGATCGTCTTCGCCTGGCTGTGGGTGGGGGCGCCGCTGGCCTACGGCCTGTACGAACTCGTACAGAAGGCCACGAAATTGTTTACCGGCTAGTACTCGCCGTTACGGCTCCGGAGCGCCCGCAGTTGTGAGGGAAGCTGACAACAGGTGCGCCGGAATCCTGTCGCTTCACCTGTCGGCGTACCCGTGAGTCACTGATCAGACTGGGGAATCCCGCTACCCGAGGCCACGAGGGGACCCCAGATGAACGGCTCTCGCATCGCCGCCGTAGGCCACTATCAGCCCGCCAGGCTGCTCACGAACGCGGAGCTGGCGGGCATGGTCGACACCAGTGACGAGTGGATCACGTCACGGGTGGGCATCCGCACCCGCCATATCGCGGGCCCGGACGAACCCGTCGACGAGCTCGCCGCGCACGCCGCCGCGAAGGCCCTCGCGGCGGCCGGGCTCGGTCCGGAGGACATCGACCTCGTCCTCGTCGCGACCTCCACGGCCGTCGACCGCTCGCCCAACATGGCCGCCCGGGTCGCGGCCCGCCTCGGCATCCCCGGGCCCGCCGCGCTCGACCTGAACGTCGTGTGCGCCGGGTTCACCCACACCCTCGCCACCGCCGACCACACCATCCGCGCGGGCGGGGCGAAGCGGGCGCTGGTCATCGGCGCCGACAAGATGTCCGAGGTCACCGACTGGACCGACCGCACGACCTGCGTCCTCGTCGGGGACGGGGCGGGCGCGGTCGTCGTCGAGGCGTCCGAGGAGTCCGGGATCTCGCCCGTGCTGTGGGGTTCGGTGCCGGAGATGGGGCACGCGGTGCGGATCGAGGGGCAGCCGGCGCGGTTCGCGCAGGAGGGGCAGAGCGTGTACCGCTGGGCGACGACCCAGCTGCCGCCGCTGGCCCGGCAGGCGTGCGAGCGGGCCGGGCTCGGGCCGGAGGACCTCAAGGCGGTCGTCCTGCACCAGGCCAACCTGCGCATCATCGAGCCCCTCGCGGAGAAGATCGGGGCGGTGAACGCGGTGGTGGCACGGGATGTCGTGGAGTCGGGGAACACGTCGGCGGCGAGCATTCCGCTGGCGTTCTCGAAGCTGGTGGAGCGGGGGGAGGTCTCGAAGGGGGACCCGGTGCTGTTGTTCGGGTTCGGGGGGAATCTGTCGTACGCGGGACAGGTGGTGCGCTGCCCCTGAGGGGTCGGGGCCAAGGAGTTCGGGGGCCGGGTTTTTTCGCGCCGTAGACTGTAGACGAAAGACAATCGATACTGGCTTCCCTGCCCAGGAGGGGGACCGCGATGTTGTCGTCCGGACTGCCGCACGGCTCGGTGCCCCGGCTGGAGCGGCCCGGTCCGCTGCGGGACCGCGTCTACGAGGCGCTGCTCGAACTGATCATCACGCGCGCGCTGCGGCCCGGCCAGCACCTCGTCGAGAGCGAGCTCGCCGGGCACCTCGGGGTCTCGCGCCAGCCCGTGCGGGAGGCGTTGCAGCGGCTCAACACCGAGGGGTGGGTGGACCTGCGGCCCGCGCAAGGGGCGTTCGTGCACGAGCCCACGGAGGAGGAGGCGGACCAACTCCTCACGGTCCGCACGCTGTTGGAGGCCGAGGCGGCCGGGCTCGCCGCCGCCGACCCCACCGAGGCGGGGCTCGCGGAGCTGCGCGAGATCCAGGAGCTCGGGCTCGCCGCCGTCGCCCGTGACGACGTCGACGCGGCCGTCGCCCTCAACGCCCGCTTCCACACGGCCGTCATGGAACTCGCCGGCAACACCGTCCTCGCGGAACTCGCCGCGCAGGTCGACCGGCGGGTGCGCTGGTACTACACGCCGATCGCCCGGCAGCGGGGGCGCAAGTCCTGGGACGAACACCGGGAGTTGATCGCGGCGATCGCGGGGCGGGACGGGGAACTGGCGACGCGGCTGATGCGGGAGCACACGGAGCATACGCGGCGGTCGTATCACGCTCGGGAGAAGTAGGGGCGGGAGAGGCGGGGCGGGTGCGGTGGGCGGTGCGGGGGCCGGCCGGGGCCGGTGGCGGTGACGCGGGTGGTGTCGGGGGCGGGCGCGGGCCGTGGTCGTCCGCGGCGCCGGGTGTCTGCGTGCCGTCGTCGTTCGCCGTGCCGGGCGGCTACTCCTCGCGTGCGCCGGCCACTTGGACCCACACGCCCATCTCCTGCTGCTCGACCCGGGTGACGGCCGCTGCGAGGCGGCGGTCTCTCGACTCGGGGTCGTCGTACGGTTCGTTGCCCGTGCGGTACAGGCGGCGTTCCGCCTCGACGGCCTCGCGGGCCTGGCTGAAGCGCAGGTAGTCGTCCTGCCAGTGGAAGACGGAGCGCAGGCCGGTGAGGATCACGACCAGGCCGCCGAGGACCGCGGGGACCTTGGCGTCGCCGGGGGAGAGGACCGCGCTGACGGGGATCGCGGCGGAGAAAACGATCTGGAGGCACTCCGAGATCCGGTAGTACGTACGGGCCTTGGCGGCGGCCTCGCGGTACCAGTCGTACGACGCGTTCGCGAGCGTCATCGCGTACCCCGGCCGGTCGGGCTGGTCGGATCGGTCGGGCCCGTCGGGTGTCCCCTGCGTCATGCGCTCCCCCTGCGACTCCCGCGCCCTGATGGACCACCAGCGTAGCCAACCCCTCGGACATTTCCGCCTCTTCGGAACCGACGGACGATCTCACCCCCTGCTTTGTCCTGTGAGTGGAGAAAGTTGACGGCAATCCGTGCACAACTTCTTCCCAGGTTCGGCGCCCACTGCTACGTTCCCTACGAAAGCCCGGAGTTGACGGCCGACGAGAGGCAGGGAGGGACGGACGTGAGACGCATGACCGCACGGCCCGCGAACGCCCACCAGGCCCGGCTGCTGCACCTCCTGAGGGACGGCGGCCAGAGCTCCCGGGCCCAGCTCGGCGATCAGGTCGACCTCTCACGGTCCAAACTGGCCGTGGAAGTGGACCGGTTGCTGGAGACGGGACTGGTCGTCGCCGACGGCCTCGCCGCCTCCCGGGGCGGACGGCGCTCGCACAACGTGCGCCTCAACCCCGAACTCCGTTTCCTGGGCGTCGACATCGGCGCGACCTCTGTCGACGTCGCCGTCACCAACGCCGAGCTGGAGATCCTCGGCCACCTCAACCAACCCCTCGACGTCCGCGAGGGCCCGGTCGCCGTCTTCGAGCAAGTCCTCGCCATGACCGCCAAGTTGCGGGCCACCGGCCTCGCCGACGGCATCGACGGCGCGGGCATCGGAGTCCCGGGACCGGTCCGCTTCCCCGAGGGCGTCCCCGTCGCCCCGCCGATCATGCCGGGCTGGGACGGCTTCCCCGTACGGGAGGCGCTCAGCCAGGACCTCGGCTGCCCGGTCATGGTCGACAACGACGTGAACCTGATGGCGATGGGGGAGCAGCACGCCGGGGTCGCCCGGACCGTCGCCGACTTCCTCTGCGTCAAGATCGGCACCGGTATCGGCTGCGGCATCGTCGTCGGCGGGCAGGTCTACCGCGGTACGACCGGCAGCGCGGGCGACATCGGCCACATCCGGGCGGTACCCGACGGGCGGCCCTGCGCCTGTGGCAACCGGGGCTGCCTGGAGGCCCACTTCAGCGGCGCGGCACTGGCCCGGGACGCGATGGAGGCGGCCCGCCAGGGGCTGTCCGCCGAACTCGCCGACCGGCTCGCCGCGCACGGCACCCTGACCGGCGCGGACGTCGCGGCGGCGGCCGTCGCCGGCGACACCACCGCCCTCGACCTGATCCGTGAGGGGGGCAGCCAGGTCGGCCAGGTCATCGCCGGTCTCGTCTCCTTCTTCAACCCCGGCCTGGTGGTGATCGGCGGCGGGGTGACCGGCCTCGGCCACACCCTGCTCGCCGCGATCCGCACCCAGGTCTACCGCCAGTCGCTGCCGCTGGCGACCGGCAACCTGCCCATCGTCCTCGGGGAACTGGGCCCCACCGCCGGAGTCATCGGCGCGGCCCGGCTGATCAGCGACCACCTCTTCTCACCCGCGTAGGCGGCCCGCGCCGCCTCTCCCGTACAGCGCAGCCTGCTCACAGAGCCGCTCTCCCGCAACACCCCTGAGCCTTCAACACGTCTGCCCGGCACCGGAGTTCACCCGTCCGGCAGTCCGACGCGCCCTGACACCGGCCCGCACCGCCCGCCGAGGGGAACCACATGGCACCACAACCACCGCTGCTCAGCATGTCCGGCATCACCAAGTCGTTCCCCGGCGTCCGCGCCCTGGACGGCGTCGACCTCGACGTCCAGGCCGGTGAAGTGCACTGTCTGCTCGGCCAGAACGGCGCGGGAAAGTCCACGCTCATCAAGATCCTGGCCGGCGCCCACCAGCCCGACGACGGCACGATCCGCTGGCTCGGCGAGGAGGTCACGCTGCGCTCGCCGATCGCCGCGATGCGCCTCGGCATCGCGACCATCTACCAGGAACTCGACCTCGTCGAGCACCTGTCGGTCGCCGAGAACGTCCACCTCGGCCATGAACCCACGGCCGCCGGGTTCGTCGTCCGCAGGAGGACGGCGAAGGAATCGACGGCCGCTCTTCTCAAGCGACTTGGGCATCCCGAGGTCGACCCGGGCAAGCTGGTCGCCGAACTGTCGGCGGCGCAGCGGCAGATCGTGTCGATGGCGCGCGCCCTCTCGCACGACGTACGGCTCATCGTGATGGACGAGCCGTCCGCCGCGCTCGACCCCGACGAGGTCGACAACCTGTTCCGGATCGTCGCCGACCTCACCGCAGACGGGGTCGCCGTCGTCTACATCTCGCACCGGCTGGAGGAGATCCGCCGGATCGGGGACCGGGTGACCGTGCTGAAGGACGGCCGGGCCGTCGCGGGCGGGCTGCCCGCCGAGTCGACGCCGACGCGCGAAGTGGTCGCGCTGATGACCGGCCGCAATGTCGAGTACGTCTTTCCGCCGCGGCCCGCCGAGGACGCCGCCGGGACCGCCGTGCTCCAGGTCCGAGGGCTCGCCAGGGAAGGGGAGTTCGAGGCCGTCGACTTCGAGGTGCGGGCCGGGGAGATCGTCGGACTCGCGGGGCTGGTCGGCTCCGGGCGCTCCGAGATCCTCGAAACCGTCTACGGCGCCCGGAGGCCCACGGCCGGTCAAGTCCTCGTCGAGGGAAAGAAGTTGAGGCCCGGCAGCGTACCCGCCGCCGTCCGCGCCGGACTCGGGCTCGCCCCCGAGGAACGCAAGGCGCAGGCCCTGCTGCTGCTGGAGTCCGTCACCCGCAACGTCTCCGTGTCCACGCTCCCCCGCTTCGCCCGCGCCGGCTGGATCGACCGCGGCGCCGAACAGGGCGCCGCCCGCGCCGCGACCCGTGAACTCTCCCTGCGCCCCGACAACCCCGCCGTCGCCGTCCGCACCCTCTCCGGCGGCAACCAGCAGAAAGCGGTCCTCGCCCGCTGGCTGCTGCGCGGCTGCAAGGTGCTCCTCCTCGACGAGCCGACCCGTGGCGTCGACGTCGGAGCCCGCGCCGAACTCTACGCAGTCGTACGCCGGCTGGCCGACGAAGGGCTCGCCGTGCTGCTCGTCTCCAGCGAGGTCCCCGAAGTCCTCGGCCTCGCCGACCGCGTCCTGGTCCTGCGCGAGGGACGTGTCGTCCACACGGCCCCCGCCCGCGAACTCGACGAACACCGTGTCCTCGACCTCGTCATGGAAGGAAGCCCCGCGTCATGACGCAGCCCGTCTCCCCGCCGCGGGACAGCGCCGACAAGCTGCCGGAAGTGGCCCAAGTCCCCTCCTGGCGCGGCCTGTTGGCCCGCGCGGACGTCCGTACCCTCTCACTGCTCGGCGTCCTCGCCGTGCTCGTCGTGATCGGCGGGATCACCAAGCCCGACGAGTTCCTCGACACCCGCAACCTCCAACTCGTCCTGACCCAGGCGTCGGTGATCGGCGTCGTCACCGTCGGGATGACCTTCGTCATCATGTCCGGCGGCATCGACCTCTCCGTCGGCGCGATCGTCGCCCTCGCCTCCGTCTGGGCCACCACCGTCGCCACCCAGGAGTACGGCTTCGCCGGCATCCTCTTCACCGCCGTCCTCGTCGGCCTCGGCTGCGGGCTCGTCAACGGGGTGCTCATCGCCTACGGCGGGATGGTGCCGTTCATCGCGACGCTCGCCATGCTGGCCTCGGCGCGCGGGCTCGCCCTCCAGATCACCGACGGGCAGACCCAGATCGTCACCATCGACAGCGTCCTGAAGCTCGGCGAACGCGACGCGTACGTCCTCGGGGTCCCGCCGCTCGTCCTGGTCTTCGCACTCGTGACGGTCGTCGGCTGGCTGCTGCTGAACCGGACCACGTTCGGCAGGCGGGCCGTCGCGGTCGGCGGCAACCCGGAGGCCGCCCGGCTCGCCGGCATCGACGTCCGCCGCCAGCGGCTCTACCTCTACCTGCTGTCCGGGCTGTGCTGCGGGATCGCCGCCTTCCTGCTGATCGTGCTGTCCGGCTCCGGCCAGAACACCAACGGCAACCTCTACGAACTCGACGCCATCGCCGCCGCCATCATCGGAGGCACCCTGCTCAGCGGGGGTCGCGGCACCATCGTCGGCTCCGTCCTCGGGGTGCTGATCTTCACCACGATCACCAACATCTTCGCCCTGAACAACCTCCAGAGCGACGTCCAGCAGATCGCCAAGGGCGCGATCATCGTCGCCGCCGTGCTGGTCCAGCGCCGTACCGCGAACGCGACCTGACGAAAGGTTCTCACCGCCATGGCACACCTCCCCAGCCGCAGAGGGCTGCTCTTCGGGACCGCCGCCGTCTCGGCCACCGCCGTCCTCGCCGCTTGCACCAGCAACGAGACCGGCGACGACAAGCAGGCCGCCGCGAGCAGCGGACAGCCCGCCGCGGACGACCAGCCCGGCAAGCAGGTCACCGTCGGGTTCGCCGGACCCCAGGCCGACCACGGCTGGCTCAACGCGATCAACGACCAGGCCAAGAAGCGCGCCCAGAAGTACTCCGACGTCACCCTGGAGATCACCGAGGGCTCCAACGACACCGCCCAGCAGATCGGGCAGATCGAGACCCTCATCAACAAGAAGGTCGACGTCCTCGTCATCCTGCCCGCCGACGGCAAGGCCCTCACCCAGGTCGGCCTCAAGGCGATGCGGGCCGGCATCCCCGTCGTCAACCTCGACCGGATCTTCAACACCCCGCAGGCGTACCGCTGCTGGATCGGCGGCGACAACTACGGCATGGGCTTCAACGCCGGGCAGTACATCGGCGAGAAGCTCAAGGGCAAGGCGAACGCGAAGGTCGTCGAACTCGCCGGGATCGACAACCTGGAACTCACCCGGCAGCGCACGCAGGGCTTCGACGACGCGCTGAAGAACTACCCGAACATCAAGAAGGTCGCCCGGCAGGCCGCCGAGTTCACCGTCGAGTCCGGCCAGGCCAAGATGGCCCAGCTCCTCCAGGCGCAGAGCCAGTTCGACGCCCTGTGGAACCACGACGACGACCAGGGCGTGGGCGCGCTGCGCGCCGTCGAACAGGCCGGGCGCGACGACTTCCTGATGGTCGGCGGCGCGGGCGCCCTCTCCGCCTTCCAGGCCATCAAGCAGGACAGCGGCGTCCTCAAGGCGACCGTCCTGTACCCGCCGACGATGGCCGCCTCCGCGATCGACCTCGCCCGCGCCCTCGGCCAGGGCAAGGGGGTCGGCGGGCTCGCCGAGTTCGAGATCCCCGCCTCGATCACCCTGTACTCGGCCGTCGTCGACAAGACCAACGTCGACCAGTACATGTCCACCGGCTTCAGGTGACAGATCCGGCCGGCGACGGCTGACGGCCGCCGGCCCGCACCCCCCACCGCGCGCACCACGACGAGGAGGACCACCGCATGGAACAGCCGCAGGAGCCGACGGGAGAGGCCGGGGAGCAGGGGAGGCCGCCGCTGCGCGTCGGCATGGTCGGCTACGCCTTCATGGGCGCCGCCCACTCCCAGGGCTGGCGCACCGCCGGCCGGGTCTTCGACCTCCCGCTCTCCCCGGTCCTCGCCGCGATCTGCGGGCGCGACCCGGACGCGGTCCGCGCGGCGGCGGACCGGCACGGGTGGGCGTCCACCGAGACCGACTGGCGGGCGCTGATCGCGCGGGACGACATCGACCTCGTCGACATCTGCACCCCCGGCGACAGCCACGCCGAGATCGCGCTCGCGGCGCTCGCGGCCGGCAAGCACGTGCTGTGCGAGAAGCCCCTCGCCAACACCGTCGACGAGGCCCGGGGGATGGCGCGGGCCGCCGAAGAAGCGTACGGGCGAGGCAAGTTGGCGATGGTCGGGTTCAACTACCGCCGGGTGCCCGCCACCGCGTTCGCCCGGCGTCTCGTCGCGGACGGACGGCTCGGCACGCTCCGGCACGTACGGGTGACGTACCTTCAGGACTGGCTCGTGGACCCGGAGTTCCCGCTGACCTGGCGGCTGATGAAGGAACTCGCGGGCTCCGGCTCGCTCGGGGACCTCGGCGCCCACATCGTCGACCTCGCGCAGTACCTCGCGGGGGAGCGGCTCGCGGGGGTGTCGGCGCTCACCGAGACGTTCGTGAAGGAGAGGCCGCTGCCGGCCGGTTCTGCGGGCGGTCTCTCCGCGGGCGTCTCCGCCGCCGGGACCGGTACCGTCACCGTCGACGACGCCGCCCTGTTCACCGGCCGGTTCACCTCCGGCGCCCTCGCCTCCTTCGAGGCGACCCGCTACGCCACCGGCCGCAAGAACGCGCTGCGCATCGAACTCAACGGCGAGAAGGGCTCGCTCTGGTTCGACCTGGAGCGCCTCAACGAACTCTGGTTCCACGACGGGACGCTCCCCGACACCGAGGGCGGCTTCCGCCGCATCCTCGTCACCGAACCCGACCACCCCTACCTCGGCGCCTGGTGGCCGCCGGGCCACGGCCTCGGCTACGAGCACACCTTCGTCCACCAGGCCCGCGACCTCGTCCACGCGATCGCCGAACTCCGGGCGCCCGAGCCGTCGTTCGCCGACGGACTCCAGGTGCAGCGGGTGCTCGCGGCCGTCGAGGAGAGCGCCGAGAAGAACTCCGTCTACACCCCCGTCCCGGACTGAGGAGGCCCCAGCATGCCGCGCCCGTTCACCCTGTTCACCGGCCAGTGGGCCGACCTGCCGCTCGAAGAGGTCTGCCGGCTCGCCCGCGACTTCGGCTACGACGGCCTCGAACTCGCCTGCTGGGGCGACCACTTCGAGGTCGACAAGGCCCTCACCGACCCCGCCTACCTCGACTCCCGCCGCCAGCTCCTCGACAAGTACGGCCTGAAGTGCTGGGCGATCTCCAACCACCTCGTCGGCCAGGCCGTCTGCGACGCCATCATCGACGAACGCCACCAGGCGATCCTGCCCGCCGCGGTCTGGGGCGACGGCGACCCCGAAGGCGTCCGGCGCCGCGCCGCAGGCCGGATGAGCGACACCGCCCGCGCCGCGTCGGCGTTCGGCGTCGACACCGTCGTGGGCTTCACCGGCTCCGCGATCTGGCACCTCGTCGCGATGTTCCCGCCCGCCCCCGAGGCGATGATCGAGCGCGGCTACGACGACTTCGCGGAGCGCTGGAACCCGATCCTGGACGTGTTCGACGCGCAGGGGGTGCGGTTCGCGCACGAGGTGCACCCCAGCGAGATCGCCTACGACTACTGGACAACTCACCGCGCTCTGGAGGCGGTCGGCCACCGGGCCGCGTTCGGCCTGAACTTCGACCCCTCGCATTTCGTCTGGCAGGACCTCGACCCGGTCGGGTTCCTCTGGGACTTCCGGGACCGGATCTACCACGTCGACTGCAAGGAGGCCCGCAGGCGGCTCGACGGGCGCAACGGACGGCTCGGCTCCCATCTGCCGTGGGGCGACCCCCGGCGCGGCTGGGACTTCGTGTCGGCCGGACACGGGGACGTCCCCTGGGAGGACGTGTTCCGGATGCTGCGCTCCATCGACTACCAGGGCCCGATCTCCGTCGAGTGGGAGGACGCCGGGATGGACCGGCTCCAAGGGGCGCCCGAGGCGCTCGCCCACCTCAAGACCTTCGACTTCGAGCCGCCGTCGGCATCGTTCGACGCGGCGTTCTCCAGCTGAGCCGACACCACGTCGACTCGGTACTCCCCGCCCCGGGATGACGGCGCATCCCGGTGTACGCACCCGCCCGCACCACCCTGGAGGCACCCGTGCACGGGAACGACCCCACCACCCGCACCCCGAGAAGACGCCCCACTCCACGCCGAGCCGTCGCGCTGCTGTCCGGCGCCCTGCTCGCGGCGGCGTCGCTCACCCTCACCCCACCCGTCGCCGGCGCAGCCGTCGCCCACGACCCCGCACCCACCGCCGCCGAGGACTTCCAGCAGGTCACCCTCGCCAAGGGCGAGGCGGAGGTCGGCGAGCCCATGTCGCTCGCCCTCCTCCCCGACCGCTCCGTCCTGCACACCTCACGCGACGGCGAACTCCGCCGCACCGACGCGGCCGGCAACACCCGGCTGATCGGCAAGCTCGACGTCTACTCCCACGACGAGGAGGGCCTCCAAGGCATCGGCGTCGACCCGCAGTTCAGCTCCAACCGCTTCATCTACCTCTACTACGCACCCAAGTTGAACACCCCCGCCGGCGACGCCCCCGAGACCGGCACCGCCGCCGACTTCGCCCCCTTCGACGGCGTCAACCGCCTCTCCCGCTTCACCCTCGACGCGGACGGCACCCTGAACACGGCCAGCGAGAAGCCGATCCTCGACGTCCCCGCCTCCCGCGGCCTGTGCTGCCACGTCGGCGGCGACATCGACTTCGACGCGGCCGGCAACCTGTACCTGTCGACCGGCGACGACACCAACCCCTTCCAGTCCGACGGGTTCACCCCCATCGACCAGCGCGACGGCCGCAACCCCGCCTTCGACGCCCGCCGTTCGGCCGGCAACACCAACGACCTGCGCGGCAAGATCCTGCGCGTCAAGGTGAACGCCGACGGCTCGTACACGGTCCCCGACGGCAACCTCTTCGCGCCCGGCACCGCCAAGACCCGGCCCGAGATCTACGCCATGGGCTTCCGCAACCCGTTCCGCTTCAGCGTCGACAAGGCCACCGGCTACCTCTACATCGGCGACTACGGCCCCGACGCGGGCGCCGCCGACCCGAACCGGGGCCCCGCCGGACAGGTCGAGTTCAACCGCGTCACCGGCCCCGGCAACTTCGGCTGGCCGTACTGCACCGGCGCGAACGACGCCTACCGCGACTACGACTTCGGCACCAAGACCGCCGGCGCCGCCTTCGACTGCAACGCCCCGAAGAACACCTCCCCGCACAACACCGGCCTCGTCGACCTGCCCCCGGCCCAGCCCGCCTGGATTCCCTACAACGGCGCGTCCGTACCGGAGTTCGGCGACGGCTCCGAGTCCCCGATGGGCGGCCCCGTCTACCGCTACGACGCGAACCTCGACTCACCCGTCAAGTTCCCCGAGGCGTACGACGGCGACTTCTTCGCCGGTGAGTTCGGCCGCCGCTGGATCAAGCGCATCACCAGCGACGCGAACGGCACCGTCCGGTCCATCAACGACATCCCCTGGTCCGGCACCCAGGTGATGGACATGGCCTTCGGCCCCGACGGCGCGCTGTACGTCCTCGACTACGGCACCGCCTGGTTCGGCGGCGACGACCACTCCGCGCTCTACCGCATCGAGAACGCCACCGACGGCCACTCACCCGTGGCGCAGGCGGCGGCCAACAGGACCTCCGGACAAGCCCCGTTGAAGGTGACGTTCTCCTCGGCCGGCTCGACCGACCAGGACGGCGACACCCTTACCTACCGCTGGGACTTCGGCGACGGCGCCACCTCGACCTCGGCGAACCCGTCGCACACGTACCGTCAGAACGGCACCTACACCGCGACGTTGACCGCCGAGGACCCCGACGGCCGCACCGGCAGCGCCAGCGTCCAGGTCGTCGTCGGGAACACCGCCCCCACCGTCGTCCTCCAGACCCCCCTGGACGGCCAGCTGTTCAGCTTCGGTGACGCGATCCCCTTCAAGGTGAAGGTCACCGACCCCGAGGACGGCAAGGCGATCGACTGCGCCAAGGTCACCGTCCGCTTCATCCTCGGCCACGACAGCCACGGCCACCCGATCACCTCCGCCACCGGCTGCTCCGGCACCCTCCAGACCAGCGCCGACGGCGGCCACGACCCCAACGCCAACATCTTCGGCGTCCTCGACGCCGAGTACACCGACAACGGCGGCGGCGGACAGGCCGCGCTCACCTCGCACGACCAGAACGTCCTCCAGCCCCGCCACCGGCAGGCCGAGCACTACGACAACTCCAGTGGCGTCACGGTGAGTTCACGGACCTCCGCGAACGGCGCGAAGACCGTCGGGTCCATCGAGAACGGCGACTGGATCTCCTTCACCCCGTACGCCCTGCGCAATGCCACCTCGGTCACCGCCCGGGTCGCCTCGGCCGGAGCCGGCGGCACCCTGGAGATCCGCGCCGGATCGGCCAGGGGCAAGCTCCTCGGCAAGGCCAAGGTGCCCGTCACCGGCGGCTGGGAGACCTACCAGGACGTCACCGCGAAACTCTCCCACGCACCGCGCGGGAGCACCGCCCTCTACCTCGTCTTCAAGGGCCGCGCCGGTCAACCCCTGTACGAGCTCGACGACTTCGCCTTCACCACGAGCTGAGAGGACAGCCCCATGATGCGCGCACTGAGCGCGGTCGCGGGCGCCACCCTGCTCCTCGGCGCCCTCGCCGAACCAGCCGCCCTGGCCCGCCCGGACCACGGCACCCCACGCGTCCTCGTCTTCTCCAAGACGGCCGCCTTCCGGCACGACTCCATCCCCGACGGCATCACCGCAATCCGCGAACTCGGCACATCCAGCGGCGAGTTCGAGACCGACGCGACGGAGGACGCCACCGCGTTCAACACGGCGAACCTCCGCCGCTACGACGCCGTCGTCTTCCTCTCCACCACCGGGAACGTCCTCGACGAAACCCAACAGGCCGCGTTCGAGGGCTACATACGCAAGGGCGGCGCCTACGTCGGCATCCACGCCGCCGCCGACACCGAGTACGACTGGCCGTTCTACGGCGGGCTCGTCGGCGCGTACTTCCGGTCCCACCCGGCCATCCAGCCGGCCGCCACGGTCGTCGAGGACCGCGCCCACCCGGCGACCTCGGCCCTCCCGCCGACCTGGCACCGCACCGACGAATGGTACGACTACCGCTCCAACCCCCGTTCCTCCGTACGGGTGCTGGCGTCCCTGGACGAGTCGTCCTACTCCGGCGGCGGCATGAACGGCGACCATCCGATCGCCTGGTGCCAGACCTATCAGGGAGGCCGCGCCTTCTACACCGGCGCGGGACACACCAAGGAGTCGTACGCGGACCCCGCCTACCGAGGGCACCTCCTCGGCGGCATCCGGTACGCCATCGGCGCGGCCCGGGCCGACTGCCGGCCGGAGAGCGGGTACACGACGCTCACCGACGGCGACTGGCGGCAGGCCGGCCCCGGCTCCTTCACCCGCGCGGCCGACGGCACCTGGACGTCGTCCGGCGGCATGGGGCTCCTCTGGTACGCCGGACGCGCCTTCACGTCGTACTCGCTGAAGCTCGACTGGAAGGTGACCGGGGACTCCAACTCCGGTGTGTTCGTGGGCTTCCCGCCCTCCGACGACCCCTGGTCGGCCGTCGACAACGGGTACGAGGTGCAGATCGACGCCACCGACGTGCCCGAACGGACCACCGGTGCCGTCTACGGGTTCAAGTCCGCCGACCTCACCCGGCGCGACCGGGCGCTGAACCCGCCGGGGGAGTGGAACACGTACGAGATCCGGGTGGAGGGGGAGCGGCTGCGCGTCTGGCTCAACGGCGTGCGGATCAACGACTTCACCAACCGGGACCCGGCGCGCAGTCTGCGCGACGGACACATCGGGCTCCAGAACCACGGAGCCGGCGACGAGGTGTCGTTCCGCGACATCCGCGTCAAGGAACTGCCCGTCAAGGGCCGTTGAACGGCGGCGGGCGGGAGCCGCCGGACTCCCGCCCGCCGTCCCCCTCAACTCGCGTTCGCAGCAACTCAGGTTCATCGCAAGGAGGTTGCCATGCCCAAGGTAGGTGTCTGGCTCATCGGCGCACGCGGGTCCGTCGCCACCACCGCCGTCGCGGGCTGCGCCGCCGTCACCGCGGGGCTGCGCCCGCCGACCGGACTCGTCACCGAGAAACCGGAGTTCGCCCACGCCGGACTCCCGCCCCTCACGTCCCTCGTCTTCGGCGGCCACGACGTCACGGACACGCCCCTGCCGAAACGCGCGGAGCAACTCGCGGCGGAGGGGGTGCTGCCGGCGGGGCTCGCGACGGCCGTGGGGGAGGAACTCGCCGCCGCGGACCGGGAGATCAGGTGGGGGCTGGGGGCGGGGCGGTTCGGCGGGGGCGGGGGCGGTCTTCGAGGGGGAGGGGGTGTGCCGGCTCCGGCGGGACTGGGGGGTTCGGCGAGGCCGAGCGGAGTGCCGGGTGACGAAGGGGCGGGCCTCGCGGGTGTCGGCTCCGGGGGTGGTGGGCGGTCCGGGCCGCCCGGCGATGACGAGCGGTCGATCGCCGCTCTCGCCGCCGACATCCAGGACTTCGTGCGGCGCCTGGGGCTCGACCGGGCGGTCGTCGTGAACGTCGCCTCCACCGAGGCCGTGTCCGACGGGCCCGCCCTGCCGCCGAGTTCGCTGTACGCGGCAGCGGCGCTGCGGGCCGGCTGCGCCTACGTGAACTTCACGCCGTCCACGGGACTGCACCACCCCGCCCTCGCGGGGCTCGCGGAGTCGTGCGGGCTGCCGTACGCCGGGCGGGACGGGAAGACGGGGCAGACGCTCCTGCGGTCCGTGCTGGGGCCGATGTTCAGCCGGCGCGCGCTGGACGTCCGCGCCTGGTCCGGCGTCAACCTGCTCGGTGGCGGGGACGGCGCGGCGCTGGCCGATCCGGGCGCCGCCGCCGCGAAGAACGCGGGCAAGGGGAGGGTCCTCGCCGACACGCTCGGCGCCGTCCCCGAGGGGCGGGTCCACATCGACGACGTCCCCGCGCTCGGTGACTGGAAGACCGCCTGGGACCACATCGCCTTCGACGGGTTCCTCGGCACGCGGATGACCCTCCAGACGACCTGGCAGGGCTGCGACTCGGCCCTCGCCGCTCCCCTGATCCTCGACCTCGCCCGCCTGGCGCTGCGCGCGCACGAGCGGGGGGTGTCGGGGGCGCTGTCCGCCTTGGGGTTCTTCTTCAAGGACCCGGTGGGGGAGTGCGCTGCGGGGTTGGAGGAGCAGTGGGGGGAACTTGTGGGGTTCGGGAGGGAGTTGGGGGTGGGTGGAGTCGGTGGGGTGCCGAGGGGGACTGGGTCGGTGGGCGTGACAGGGGCGGCGGCCTCGGCCGGCCCGGCGGAGTCCGCGAGCCGTGTGGGGGAGGCCGGGCCGTGTTCCGGTGCGAGGGGGGAGGGGGAGTGAGCCGGGGTGACGCGTGGGCGGGCGGTGCTCGTACGGGTTCCGGTGCCGGCGTCGGAGCCTCCTCGCCGCCGGTGTCCGGACGGGCCGGCGTACCCGGCTCCGTACCCGCCCCGACCCCGCTCCCCGACAGCCGTGCCGAGCACGCCGCCCCTCACCCCCTCCGCTTCGGCTACGGCACCAACGGCCTCACCGACCTCCGGCTGGACGACGCCCTCACCCTCCTCGCCGACCTCGGCTACGACGGCGTCGGCCTGACCCTCGACCACATGCACCTCGACCCGCTGGCCCCCGACCTCCCCGCCCGCACCCGGCACCTGGCCCGCCGCCTCGACGCCCTCGGCCTCGGTGTGACCGTCGAGACAGGCGCCCGCTACATCCTCGACCCCCGCCGCAAACACGGCCCCTCGCTCATCGACCCCGCCCCGGAGGACCGCGCCCGCCGGACCGCCCTGCTGATCCGCGCCGTGGAGATCGCCGAGGAACTGGGCGCCGAGGCCGTCCACTGCTTCAGCGGCGTCCTCCCCGAATCGGAACGGCGGCAGGGGCGCGAGCAGGCACGTGAGCAGGCACGCGAACCGGCATCGGCTCCGGAGACGACACGCGGACCGGCAGATACCCCGGAGCCGGCACCTGAGTCGGCACAGCCCCCGGAGCCGCCACGAAACCCCGCACAGCCGCCGAACGCGACCCCACCCCGGCCCCCGACGACCTCGGCGTCGCCGCACGAACCGCCCCCACCCCGCACCCCGAATCCGGCCCCCGCCACCCCCCACCCCCCGACACCCCCGCACCCCACCGCCTGGACCCGCCTCGCCGACAGCCTCACCCCCGTCCTCGCCAGAGCCGCCACCGCCGACATCCCCCTCGCCGTCGAACCCGAACCCGGCCACCTCCTCGCCACCCTCGCCGACTTCCACCACCTCCGCACCCTCCTGGACGACCCCGCGCACCTCGGCCTCACCCTCGACATCGGCCACTGCCAGTGCCTGGAACCCCTCTCCCCGGCCGACTGCGTCCGCGCCGCCGCCCCCTGGCTCCGGCACGTCCAGATCGAGGACATGCGGCGCGGCGTCCACGAACACCTCCCTCTCGGGGACGGCGAGATCGACTTCCCACCCGTCCTCGCGGCCCTCGCCGCCACCGGCTACCAGGGCCTGACGGTCGTCGAACTCCCCCGCCACTCCCACGCGGGCCCCCACCAGGCCACCCGCTCCCTCCCCTTCCTCACCGCCGCGGCCACTTCCTGAAGGAGGCCCCCCGATGCCAGACCCCGACCAGGCCCCCCTCCCGAAGCAGCCCGCCCGAAGCCCCGCCCCCACGCACAGCCCCGCCCCCGACCCGGCCCCCACTCCGGACCGCGCCCCCGCCCACACCCCTCCGGACACCCTCCACGCCCACCTCCGCACCCACCTGCCCCCCACCCCCCGAACCTGGCTCGACGAAGCCCTGACCCGAGCCGCCACCCCGCACACCGGCCCTGCCCAACCCCCCACCTGGCGACGCCACTTCACCGAGGCCGCCCGCCGCTGCGGCCCCCGGTACGCCGACGCCGCCCGCGTCCTCCTCCTGCACGCCGCCCACCCCGACACCCCCACCCTCACCCTCCTGTACACCCAGGGCACGGCGGCCGAACGCCGAGCGGTCCTGCACGCACTCCCGCACACCACCCCCACCCCCGACGCCCTCCCCCTCGTCGAGGACGCCCTGCGGACGAACGACACGAGCCTGATCGCCGCGGCCGTGGGCCCGTACGCCGCCCGGCACCTCGGCGCGCACGCCTGGCGGCACGCCGTACTGAAGTGCCTGTTCACCGGCGTCCCCGTCACCGAGGTGGCCGGGCTCACGGACCGGGCGAGCGGCGACGGGGAACTCGCGCGGATGCTCCGCGACCACGCGGCGGAACGCGCCGCCGCGGGCCGCCCCGTGCAGGAGGACCTGCGCCGGGTCCTGGCGATGGCCGAAGCCCCCCGACGGACGGAGCCGTGATGCGCCTCTACGACCCGCACCTTCCCCTGACGTCCCGCACGACCGACGACCACACCCCCGGCGTCGTCGCCCCGGAGCCCGCCTACGCGGGCGGCTGCCCGCCGCGCGGCGAGGAGTGACCGATGCGCTTCCGCCACCCCGACGGCTCGACCGTCCACCTCGCCTACTGCACGAACGTCCACCCCGCCGAGACCCTCGACGGCGTCCTCGCCCAACTGCGCGACCACTGCGAGCCCGTACGCCGCCGGCTCGGCCGCGACCGCCTCGGCATCGGCCTGTGGCTCGCCCGGGACGCCGCGCACACCCTGGACACCGACCCGTCCGCCCTGCGCGCCCTGCGCACCGCCCTGGACGGACGCGGCCTGGAGGTCGTCACCCTCAACGGCTTCCCGTACGACGGGTTCGGCACCGGCGAGGTCAAGTACCGCGTGTACAAGCCGGACTGGGCCGACCCGGAGCGCCTCGACCACACCACCGCCCTCGCGCGCGTCCTCGCCGGGCTGCTCCCCGACGACGTCACCGAGGGCAGTGTCTCCACCCTGCCGCTCGCCTGGCGGACCGCCCTCGACGAGGAACGCGCCGACAAGGCCCGCGCCGCCCTGCGCACGCTCGCCGAACGCCTCGACGCCCTGGCGGAGCTGACCGGCCGGTCCGTGCGCGTCGGACTCGAACCCGAACCTGGCTGCGTCGTCGAGACCACCGCCGACGCCCTCGCCCCGCTCGCCGCGATCGCGCACCCCCGGATCGGGATCTGCGTCGACACCTGCCATCTCGCCACCTCCTTCGAAGATCCGCACACCGCCCTGGACGCCCTCGCCGCGGCCGGCGTCCCCGTCGTCAAGTCCCAGCTGTCCGCCGCCCTGCACGCCGAGCGGCCCGGCCTCCCCGCCGTCCGCGAGGCCCTCGCCGCCTTCGACGAGCCCCGCTACCTGCACCAGACCCGCACGCTCACCCCCACCGGCCGGGCCGGCACCGACGACCTGCCCGAGGCCCTCACCACCGACGCCCTGCCCGTGGACGGTCCGTGGCGCGCCCACTTCCACGTCCCGCTGCACGCGACCCCCGCCGCGCCCCTCACCTCCACGCTCCCCGTCCTGCGCGCCGCGCTCTCCCGTCTCGTCGGCGGCCCGCACCCGCTCACCCGGCATCTCGAAGTCGAGACCTACACCTGGCAGACCCTCCCTCCCGCGCTCCGGCCCCGCACCCGGGCCCAGCTCGCCGACGGCATCGCCGCCGAACTGGCCCTGGCCCGCGACCTCCTGACCGACCTGGGCCTCAAGGAACTCCCTTGAACCCCCGCCGCCGGTCGCCGGCCCGCTCACCGCTCCCTCCGCCGCTCCTTCCCCCGCCCCTTCCCGCTGTCGTGACTCCACGTAACCACACCCCACTGACAACGGGGTCCGCACCCCACTGAGCGAACCCCGAGCACCGGCCGAAACCCCCAGCTCACCGGCCGGATAACCGATCCGTCACCCCCCGTGGCACACCCGCACCACCGACCCGAAAGCGAGACACCGTGACCGCGTTCAACGAAGAGTCCGGCACCGGCGAGGCCCTGCGCCGCACCCTCGGCATCGGCCGCCGCCGCTTCCTCACCACCTGCACCGCCGTCGCGGGCGCCGCGATCGCCGCCCCCGTCCTCGGCGCCCCGCCGGCCGCCGCCCAGAACCTCGGCAGAGGCCAGGGGCACGGCCACGGGCACGGCCACGGCCGCGACAGCCTCGTACCCGCCCACCGGCGCGGCATCATCCTGTACACCGTCCGTGACGCCACCGGCCGTGACCCGCTCGCCTCCGACCTGCCCTCAGGGTTCCGCGAGGTCTTCAAGCAGCTCTCCCGGTTCGGCTACCGGCAGGTCGAGTTCGCCGGGTACGGGCAGCACGCGAACGCCCCCGGCGGCGCGAGCCTGGAGTCCGTGCAGGGCGCACGGCTGCTGCGGTCCTGGCTCGACGACTACGGGCTGCGCGCCCGCGGCAACCACGGCTACATCCCGCCGTCCTGGCCGTTCGTCCCCGCCGAACTGGACACCTTCAAGAAGCACCTGGAGATCGCGAACATCCTCGGCATGCCCCACATGGGCACCGGCGGCGACCCCACGAACAGCTCCTACCGGGCCGACTGGGACGTCGCCGCCGACAAGTGGAACGCCCTCGGCGCGATCGCCCGCCGCGCGGGCGTCAAGCTCTACACCCACAACCACGACGCCGCCTACGGCTTCCTCCTCGACTCCGGCCCGCTCGACGCCCAGGGGAAGCCGACCCGCAGCTCCGGCATCCGCAAGCTGGAGTACTTCCTGAAGGCGACCGACCCGCGGTCCGTCTGGCTGGAGCTGGACGTCTTCTGGGCGCACGTCGCCCGCTACAAGTTCCACACCTACACCGCGCCCGACGGCTCCACCCGGGAGAAGGTCTTCGACCCCGCGGCCGTCGTCGTCCGCAACAGCCGCCGCTACCCGCTGTTCCACGCCAAGGACGGCACCGTCAACACCACCAACGGCATGGGCTACGACATGGTTCCCTTCGGCACCGGGGACATCGACTACACGACGTTCTTCTCCCGCATAGGCGACCGCGACTACCGCAACCCCATGGTCGAACAGGACAACGCCCCCAGCACCACCGACCCCGCCCAGTCCCTCACGTACGCCCGGATCGGGTACGACAACCTCGCGGCGCTCAGGGGCCGCCGCCACTGACAACCCGACAGCGCACGCGTACGCGCGTGGCGGGCCGCGAGAAAGCGGCCCGCCACGCGCGCGTGCCTCTCACACGGTCTTCGCGCCGGCCCTTCCCGGCTGCCGCAGCAGCAGCGCGATCAGCGCGGCCACCATCGACACGCCCCCGGCGAGCGCGTACGCCCCGTCGTACCCCCAGGAGGCGACGACCAGCGACCCGAGGCCGCCCCCGAAGAGACCGCTGACCAGCTTCCCGCTGTACACCAGCCCGTAGTTGGTGGCGTTGTAGTTCTCCCCGAAGTAGTCCGGCGTCAGGGCCGCGAACAGCGGATAGAACGCGCCCCCGCCGAACCCGGAGAGGAACGCGAAGAACAGGAACAGCGCCTCGCTGCGGACGTCGCCCGCCCAGATGACACCGAACTGGGCGAGACCGAGGACGACGATCACGAACACCAGCGTCGACTTGCGCCCCCACCGGTCGGAGAGCCAGCCGACGACACCGCGCCCGACGCCGTTGACGACGGCCATCACCCCCATCGAGGACGCCGCGACGAGCGGGCCGAAACCGACCTCCTTCGCGTAGTCGACCTGGAAGGAGATCCCGAAGATCGAGACGCCCGCCGTCATGACGATCGACAGCCACATCAGGGGCAGCATGCCGGTGCGGATCGCCTCCTTCGGGGTGAACTGGCGGACGGCCGGAGGGTTCTTCGCGAGGCCCGCCGCACCGGCGCCCGCGCGCGCGAGGGGATCGACGCCGGCGGGCCACCAGTTCTTCGGCGGGTCCTTGAAGAAGAACGCGCACCCGAACACGACGATCATGATGTAACAGCCGATGAGGTCCAGGACCCGGTGGTAGTTCGCGGTGTCGAAGCCGTAGTTGAAGACGAAGATGAACGGCAGCGAACCGTACGCGAAGCCGCCGTTGACGAACCCGGTGCGCGCGCCGCGCCGCTCGGGGAACCACTTGCCGACCATGTTGATGCAGGTCGCGTAGACGAGCCCGGCGCCGATCCCGCCGACCACGCCGAAGCCGAGGATCGCCATCAGGACGTCGCCGAGATGCGAGAGGGCCAGGAACCCCACCAGGCACAGCCCTGAGCCCGCGTACATGGCCTGACGGGCCGTGAGGAGCCCTTTCTCGCGCAGCCAGCCGGCCGGGAAGGCGACGCCCGCCTGGAAGAACACCCAGACGCTGAGAATCCAGAAGGTGTTCGACTGCGTCCAGCCGTGCGCGTGGGACAGGGTGTCCTCCGCGGAGCCGTACGCGTACTCGAAGACGCTGATCGCTATCATCGCGAGCCAGGGCAGCCAGATCATCAGATTCCGGGAGTGGCCGAGGATGTCCCGGTCGGTCTCCCCGATCCGGTACACGCGCCCGCGCGCGTCGGTCACCTCACGGTGGGCGGGGCGCCGCCGGGCCGCCCGCGCCGCGTACGGATCTGCCGTCATGTCAGGCCATCTCCTCACCGAGCGGATGCGGGTTCGGGACGATGCGACGCCGCGCGCGGGGTCTGCCCGGCGCCCGCAGGAACAGCGCCAGCACCGCCGACGCCAGCCCGATCCCGCCCGCCAGGACGAACGCGCCCTCGTAGTCCCAGACCCCGACGACGACCGAGCCGACCCCGGAGCCCACGAGACCGGAGACGAGCTTCGAGCTGTAGACCATCCCGTAGTTGCTGGCGTTGTTGTTCTCGCCGAAGTAGTCGGCCGTCATCGCGGCGAACAGCGGGAAGATCGCGCCGCCGCCGAACCCGGAGACCATCGAGCAGAACAGGAAGAACGGCATGCTGCCCATCTGGCCCGAGACCAGCACCCCGAACTGCGCGGTCCCGAGCACCACACACACCACGACCAGGGTGTTGCGGCGCCCGTACCGGTCCGAGATCCAGCCGATGACCCCGCGCCCGGTGCCGTTGACGATCGCCTTCAGGGACATCGCCGTCGCGACGATCCCGCCCGCGAACCCCATGTCCTTGCCGAACGGCACCTGGAAGGCGATCCCGAAGATGTTGATCCCGGCCGTGCACAGCAGGCAGAACCACATCATCCACAGCACGGGCGTCCGCGCCGCCTCCCGGGGCGTGTACTGCCGCACCGCGGGCGGGTTCTTCAGCAGCGCCCGGCGGATCTTCGGATCGGTGGTGGGCGCCAGCGGATCGACGTGCGGCGGCCACCAGTTCTTCGGCGGGTCCCGGAAGAACCACCCCGCGCACGCGACGACCGCGCAGCACACCAGCCCCACCGCGACCAGCACACCCCGGTAGTTGCCGAGGTCCATGTACGACGTGAACAGGAACACGAACGGCACCGACCCGTAGGCGAAACCGCCGTTGACCATCCCGGTCTTGCCGCCCTTGCGCTCCGGGTACCACTTGCCGACCATGTTCACGCAGGTCGCGTACACCAGGCCGGCGCCGATCCCGCTGCACATCCCGAAGCCCAGATAGGCGACGACGACGTGCGGCGCGTACGCCAGCGACACATAGCCCAGCACCGTGCCCAGCGCGCCGAGCAGCATCGCGTACCGCGCGGGCAGCCGCCCGCTCTCCCGTAACCTCCCCGCCGGGAAGGCCACGGCCGCCTGGAAGAACACCCAGACGCCCATCAGCCAGAAGATGTGCCCGCTGCTCCACAGATGCGCCTCGTGGAGCGTGTCCTCGGCGGACGTGAACGCGTACTCGGAGGAACTGATCCCCAGCATGCCGAGCCACGGGAACAGCACCATCGTCCAGCGGGGCCGCCCCATGACGTCCCGGTCGCTCTCCCCGATCCGGTACACGCGCCCGTGCCGGTCCGTCACCTCCCTGTACGGGACGGCGGCGGAGTCGTATCCGGTGGTCTTCATCTGTTGCGCACTCCTTGGCGTCGAAAGAACCGGTGGTGTCCGTGCCTTCCGTGCGCGAGCGGGTCCCCGGGGCCGGCCGACGCGCACCGTCGGCCGGCCCCCGACCGCCTCACCTCATGAACCACCCCCGAGCAGCCCCGCCGCCCGCGCCCACCGGTACTTCGCGCCCAGCACCGCCACCGGCCGCTCCGTCGTGTACGGGTACGCCACGACCCCCCGCTCGAAGAGGTACTGGCACGCTTCCTCCACCTCGACGTCCCCGGCGAGCGACGCCACCACCGGCTTGTCGACGCCCCGCGCCCGGAACTCGGCCACCACGCGCGCGGTGAGCTCCGCGAAGACCATCGGGGGAGTGACGATCGTGTGCCAGTAACCGAGCACCAGCGCGTGCACGCGCGGGTCCTCCAGACCCAGCCGGATCGTCGCCTCGTACGTCGCCGGCGGCTCGCCCCCGGTGATGTCCACCGGGTTCCCGGCCGCCCCGAACGGCGGGATGAACCGCCGGAACGCCTCGTCCAGGTCGGGCGGGATCTCCATCAGGGACAGCCCGTTGTCCGTCACGGCGTCCGACAGCAGCACCCCGCTGCCGCCCGCGCCGGTGATGATGACGACGTTGTCGCCGCGCGGCGTCGGCAGCACCGGCAACGCGCGCGCGTACTCCAGCATGTCGTGCAGCCCCGGCGCCCGGATCACCCCGGCCTGCCGCAGGACGTCGTCGTACACGGCGTCGTCGCCCGCCAGGGCGCCCGTGTGCGAGCCGGCGGCCCGCGCCCCCGCCGCCGTCCGCCCGGCCTTCAGGACGATCACCGGCTTCCTCGGCACGGTCGCCCGCGCCGCCTCGACGAACGCGCGCCCGTCCTTGAGGTCCTCCAGGTGCATCGCGACGCACTCGGTGTGCGGGTCCTGCGCGAACCACGTCAGCAGGTCGTCCTCGTCGAGGTCCGACTTGTTGCCGAGGCCCACGATCGCCGACACGCCCGTGCGCGTGCTGCGCGCGAACCCGAGGATCGCCATCCCGATGCCGCCGGACTGCGAGGTCAGCGCCACCCCGCCCTTCACGTCGTAGGGCGTGCAGAACGTCGCGCACAGGTCCTGCCAGGTCGAGTAGTAGCCGTAGATGTTCGGCCCCAGCACGCGCACGCCGTACCGCTCGGCGATCTCCACGATCTCCGCCTGGAGGGCGTGCTCCCCGGTCTCCGCGAACCCCGAGGGGATCAGCACCGCGTTCGGTATCCCCTTGCGGCCGGTCTCCTCCAGGGCGGCGGCGACGAACCGCGCGGGGATCGCGAACACGGCGACGTCGACCTCGCCCGGCACGTCCGTGACGCTCCGGTACGCCTTGCGGCCCAGGATGTCGTCCGCCTTCGGGTTGACGGGATGGATGTCCCCGGCGAACCCGCCGTCGACCAGGTTGCGCATCACCGAGTTGCCGATCTTGCCCGGCTCGTTCGACGCCCCGATCACCGCGACCGACCGGGGCCGCATCAGCCGCCCCGTCGACGCGAGGATCTCCTCCCGCGAGTAACGGCGCCGCTCCTTCACCGGTGCGTCGGACAGGATGATCCGGACGTCCGCCGCGTGCGCGCCCTCCGGCGTCGCGATCACCGGGTTGAGGTCCACCTCGGCGATCTCCGGGAACTCCGCGACCAGCAGCGACACCCGCCGGATCTGCTCCGCGAGCGCCCACCGGTCCACCCCGGCCCGCCCCCGCACCCCCGCCAGCACCGGCGCCGCCCGGATCGAGTCCAGCATCGACAGCGCCTCGTCCGCGCTCACCGGCGCCAGCCGGAACGTGACGTCCTTCAGCACCTCGACGAGCACCCCGCCGAGCCCGAACGCCACCACCTTCCCGAACGTCGGATCGGTCACCGCCCCGACGATCACCTCCAGACCCTCGGGCAGCAGCTCCTGGATCTGCACGCCGGTGACACGCGCGTGCGCGTCGTACGCGCGCGCGTTGCCGACGATCTCGTGGAACGCGGCCCGGACGGCCGCCGCCCCCTCGACCCCGACGACCACCCCGCCGGCCTCCGTCTTGTGCAGGATGTCCGGCGACACGATCTTCATCACCACCGGCCCGCCGAACCGCGCCGCCCGCGCGACCGCCTCCTCGACGTCCCGGGCCAGCGCCTCGCCCGGTACGGCGATCCCGTACGCGTCGGCGACCTCCTTGCCCTCCGGCGCCGTCAGCGTCGTCCGGCCCTCGGCGCGCACGGCGTCCAGCACCGCCCGCACCCGTGCCACCCGGTCCTCCGAGACCATCTCAGATCACCCCGTCCGACTTCAGCAGCCGCAGCTCGTCCGCGCCGAGGCCCAGCTCGGCGGCGTAGATCTCCTCGTTGTGCTCGCCGAGCAACGGCGAACTCCTCACCTCGACGGGGGACTCGGACAGTTTGAGCGGGCTGCCGACGGTCACGAACTCGCCGCGCTCCGGGTGCTCGACGCGCACGATCATCTCGTTCGCGATCAGCGACTCGTCCTCGACGATCTCCCGCGTCGACAGGATCGGCCCGCACGGCACGCCCCGGGCGTTGAGCCGGTCCAGGACCTCCCACTTCGGCAGGGTCGACGACCACTCCTCGATCAGCTGGAACATCTTGTTCAGCTTCGGCAGCCGGGCCCGCGGGGTCGCCCACTCGGGGTCCTCGGCCAGCTCCGGACGGCCGATCAGCTCGGCGATCGGCCCCCAGCCGACGGGCTGCACGATCACGTACACGTAGTCGTTCGGACCGCCCGGCGCGCACCTGACCGCCCACCCCGGCTGGCCGCCGCCGGACGCGTTTCCGGAACGGGGAACTTCCGCGCCGAAGTCGTCGTTCGGATATTCAGAGAGCGGCCCTCGTGCCAGGCGCTGCTGGTCCCGGAGCTTCACCCGGCACAGGTTGAGTACGGCGTGCTGCATGGCCACGCCGACCCGCTGACCACGCCCGGTTTTCTCGCGCTGGAGCAGGGCCGCGAGAATCCCCGCCACGGCGTGGACGCCCGTCCCCGAGTCCCCGATCTGGGCCCCCGTCGCCAGCGGCGGCCCGTCCTCGAACCCCGTGGTCGACATCGACCCGCCCATCGCCTGAGCGACGACCTCGTACGCCTTGAAGTTCGTGTACGGGCCGTCCCCGAACCCCTTGATGGAGGCATAGACGATCCGTGGATTGATCTCCTGGACCCGCTCCCAGGTGAACCCCATCCGGTCCACCGCGCCGGGCCCGAAGTTCTCGACGAGGACGTCCGAGCGCCGGATCAGCTCGGTGAGGATCTCCTTGCCGCGCTCGGTCTTGGTGTTGAGGGTGATGCTGCGCTTGTTGCAGTTCAGCATCGTGAAGTACAGCGAGTCGACGTCCGGGATGTCGCGCAACTGGCCGCGCGTGATGTCCCCGGACGGCGCCTCCAGCTTCACGACGTCCGCGCCGAGCCAGGCGAGGAGCTGGGTCGCGGAGGGGCCGGACTGGACGTGGGTCATGTCGAGGACCCGGATGCCGTCGAGTGCCTTGCCGGTCATGGGCGTCAACCTCACTTGTACATCGTCTGGTTCATGGTTCCGGGGGCGTACGCGTCCGGGTCGACCCAGACGTTGATCAGCGAGGGCTTGCCCGACTCGCGGGCCCGCCTGAGGGCGGGGCCGATGTCGGCGGGGTCGCGGACCTCCTCGCCGTAGCCGCCGAGCATCCGCGCGAACTGGTCGTAGTGGACGTCGCCGAGGGTGTTGCCGATCCGCTGGCGGGCCTCGCCGTACTTGCGGGCCTGGCCGTAACGGATCTGGTTCATCGAGGAGTTGTTGCCGACGACGCCGACGAACGGGAGGTCGTAGCGGACGAGCGTCTCGAAGTCCCAGCCGGTCAGGGAGAACGCGCCGTCCCCGAAGAGGGCCACGACCTCCTTGTCGGGGCGGGCCTGTTTCGCGGCGAGCACGAAGGGGACGCCGACGCCGAGGGTGCCGAGCGGGCCGGGGTCCATCCAGTGGCCGGGGGACTTGGGCTGGACGACCTGCCCGGAGAAGGTGACGATGTCGCCGCCGTCGCCGATGTAGACCGAGTCCTCGGTGAGGAAGTCGTTGATCTCGCTGACCAGCCGGTAGGGGTGGATCGGCGAGGCGTCCGACCGCAGCTGCGGCAACCGCTTCTCGATCGCGGCCTGTTCGACGGCGCGCAGCTCGTCCAGCCACTCCTTGCGGCCCGCCGCGCCGCCGTTGAGCCGCCCCGACGCGGCCTCGGTGACCTGCTTCAGGATCAGCCCCGCGTCACCGACGACGCCGAGGTCGATGTCCCGGTTCTTGCCGACGGTGCGGTAGTCGAGGTCGATCTGGACGACCGTCGCGTCGGGGGAGAGGCGTTTGCCGTAGCCCATGCGGAAGTCGAACGGGGCCCCGACGATGACGATGACATCGGCGCCGGAGAACGCGTAGCGCCGGGAGAGCTGGAAGTGGTGGGGGTCGCCGGGCGGGAGGGTGCCGCGGCCGGCGCCGTTCATGTACGCCGGGATGTTCAGGGTGCGGACCAGGTCGATCGCGGCCTGCGTGCCGCGTGTCGTCCACACCTGGCTGCCCAGCAGGATCGCCGGTTTCGCGGCGTGCACGAGGAGGTCGGCGAGGCGCTCGACCGCCGCGGGGTCGCCGGCCGAGCGGGTCGAGGCGCGGTAGGCGCCGGTCTGCGGGACACGGGCCCTGTCGACGGGGACCTTCGCGTCGAGGACGTCGCGCGGGATCTCCAGGAACGCCGGTCCCGGGGCGCCGTGGTAGCACTCGCGGAACGCCATCGACACCATGTCGGCGGCGCGGGCCGTGTCCGGGACGGTCGCCGCGAACTTCGTGATCGGGGCCATCATGTCGACGTGCGGGAGGTCCTGGAGGGAGCCCATCTTGTGCTGGGTGAGCGCCCCCTGACCGCCGATCAGCAGCATCGGCGACTCGGCGCGGAACGCGTTCGCGACGCCGGTCACCGCGTCGGTCGTGCCCGGTCCGGCGGTGACGACCGCGCAGCCCGGTTTGCCGGTGATCCGCGCGTAGCCGTCGGCGGCGTGGGCGGCGACCTGTTCGTGCCGGACGTCGACGACTTCTATCCCCTCGTCGACGCAGCCGTCGTAGATGTCGATGATGTGGCCGCCGCAGAGGGTGTAGATGCGGTCGACCCCTTCGGCCTTGAGCGCCTTGGCGACGAGATGGCCGCCGGAGACGGTGTTCTGGCTGTTCCGGCTGTTCCGGCTGTTCCGGCTGTCCTGGGTGTCCTCGGGCATGGCGAAACCTGTCCCTTCGTAGGGGTGGTCGCAGGAGGGGGGAGCGTTGTATGCGGCACATTGCATACAGTCGACGAATACTGTATGGACCTTGTTATCCCGCATCCCGGGGGTGCTGTCCAGGGGGCGTGCGGCACTTTCGGACACCGGGATTCCGGCCGCCCGCCACCCGGCCGCGCGACGGGTCCGAACCTCCCGGGTCGTCGCCCGCTCACGGAGCGTAGCGATCCCGCCGGTGTCCGGTTCCACCGCCCCGGCCTGCGGATATACAGGTGAAGCGCACTCCGAAACCTTGGTATTGTTGTCCGTGTCGCCGCGGGGAACACCCGCGAACGACAGACACCTTGTCCGGGTGGCGGAATGGCAGACGCGCTAGCTTGAGGTGCTAGTGCCCTTTATCGGGCGTGGGGGTTCAAGTCCCCCCTCGGACACCAGCGAAGACCCCTGTTGATCAGGGGTCTTTTCGTTTTCCCGGGTACGGCGTGACCGGCCGGGCGGCCGACGCGGTGCCTCCGCCGGCGCGGAACCCTCCCGGCGTCGAAGCGGAACCCTCCCGAAACTGATGCGGAACAAGGGCTTGTGGCGCAATTTGATCGAGGGTTAATTTAACCGCCACGCAAAGCCGCGGCTGGCTGATCGGCACGTCCTGCTGTTCCCTCACACACCTCAACCAGGGGATGAGTCATGCCAGTTGACAGAATTCAGATGTCGCGCCGAGGGTTCCTCGGCCTGGGCGCCGCGGCCGGCGTCATCACGCTCACGGCCTGCGGGAACTCCGCCTCGGGCTCCAGCGGCGGCCCGCTCGTGATGACCGTGTGGGGCGGCGACCCCGACCGCAAGGCGTACCAGGCGAGGATCGACCTCCTCGTGAAGAAGTACCCGGACCTGAAGGTGAAGCTCCAGCTCATCCCCAGCGACTCGTACCCGCAGAAGGTCCAGACGATGATCGCGGGCGGCAGCGGCCCCGACATCATGCAGGTCGCCGAGAGCGTCAACACCTACGCCAGCAAGAGCCAGTTGCTGCCCCTCGACGATCTGGCCAAGAAGGCATCCCTCGACACCACGCAGCGGTTCGGCCCGGTCGGGGACATCTACTCCTACCAGGACAAGAAGTACGCGATCCCGGACCGCTCCGGCGCCATGATCGTCTACTACAACAAGGAACTCTTCGCGAAGAAGGGCATCAAGCCCCCCACCGCGGACTGGACCTGGGACGACGCGCTCGCCGCGTTCAAGGAGCTGACGATCCCCGGCAAGCAGTGGGGATACGGCGGGGCCGGCTGGTGGCCGCAGTGGTGGAGCTTCGTCTACCAGAACGGCGGCCAGATCATCGACGACAACGGCCGCCCCGCCGTCGACAGCGACGCCGCGGTCGAGGCCCTCCAGTGGGCCGGCGACCTGCTCTTCAAGCACAAGGTCGTGCCCAGCGCCAAGGACTACGCCGACATGGGCGCGAACATCGGCGGCGACCAGGCGTTCGCCAACCAGAAGGTCGCCGTCAACGCCACCGGCTTCTGGGCCATCGCGGGCCTGACGACCACGAAGTTCGCCTGGGACATCGCTCCGTTGTGGCGCGGCAAGAAGCAGGCGGTGTCCGCGTTCGGCAGCGGCCTCGCGATCTCCCGCACCTCGAAGCGGTCCGAGGACGCCTTCAAGGCCATCGACTTCCTCACCTCCGCCGAGGCCCAGAAGGAGATCATCTCCTCCGGCCAGGACGTCCCGGCGAGCCTTGAGGTCCAGAAGAGCGACGCGTTCCTCAAGCCCGCCTGGATGAAGACCCAGGTCGACATGGGCGTCTTCGCCGAGTCCAGCGAGTTCGTCTTCCGCGCGCCCTTCATCCCCGAGTGGAACGAGATGCAGGCCGCGATCGAGAGCGGTCTCGCCGACTTCTGGCTCGGCAAGCAGACCGACGCCAAGAAGGTCCTGACGGCCGTCCAGAAGAACCTGGAATCCATCATCAAGTCCGCGGGATGACCGGCCATGGCGACCCCCACAGTGACGTCGACTCCGCCGAAGAAGCCGGGCAGTTCGAAGCGCCGCAGGCGTGAGGCCCTGGCCTTCTACCTGTTCATCTCCCCCTGGATCATCGGCTTCCTGGTCTTCCTCCTCGGCCCCATGATCGCGTCGGTCTACTACTCCCTCACCGACTGGGACTCCTTCACCCCGCCCAAGTGGGTCGGCCTCGACAACTACACCAGACTCCTCACCGACGACCCGGTGTTCTGGAAGGCCCTCTGGAACACCTTCTACTACGCGGCCGTCTCGGTCCCCCTCGGCCTGGTCCTCGGCCTCTGGCTCGCCAACCTCCTCAACAAGCAGGTCAGAGCACGGAAGTTGTTCCGCACCCTGATCTACCTCCCCACCCTCGTCCCCCTCGTCGCCACCGCGATGATCTTCAAGATGGTCCTCGCGCCCTCGGGCCCGGTCAACGACTTCCTCGGCGTCTTCGGCATCTCCGGCCCCGCCTGGCTCATCGACGGACCCTGGGTCAAACCCGCCCTCATCCTGATGTCCGTCTGGGGCGCCGGCAGCGCGACCGTCCTGCTGCTCGCCGCGATGAAGGGCATCCCCAAAGAGCTGTACGAGGCCGCCGAGGTCGACGGTGCCGGCGCCACCCGGCAGTTCTGGAGCATCACCCTGCCCCACCTCACGCCGATCATCTTCTTCAACCTCATCATGGGCCTGATCGGCGCGTTCCAGGTCTTCGCACAGGTCTACATCCTCACCCCGAAGTCCAACGCGGCGGCCTACGACGCCGCCCAGACCATGGTCCCGCTCCTGTTCGACCAGGCATTCGGCTTCTACCACATGGGATACGCCTCGGCGATCTCCTGGCTCCTGTTCGCCGTGATCCTCGTCTTCACGGCGCTCGCCTTCCGCACCGCCCGCCGCTGGGTGTTCTACGAGACCGAGGTGAAGTGATGGCCGGCCTGCTCACCGCCGCGCCGCCCGACGCGGACACGGCCCCCGAGCCCAAGCGGAAACGCAACCTGACGAAACGTCAGGAGAAGCCCGCCGTACGGGCGTTCCGCGCGACCCCGTTCACCTACGGCACCCTCCTCATCGTCGCGGCGATCCTCTCCACCCCGCTCGTCTTCGTCGGCTCGATCGCCCTCTCCAGCGACGCGACCGTCAACGCCAACACCTTCACCGTCATCCCCCGCGAGTTCCACTGGGACAACTTCACCCGGGTCTTCGGCACCGAACTCCCGATGGGCACCTTCCTCCTCAACTCCGTGCTCATCTCACTGTTCTCGGTCGTCGGCCAGGTCCTCTCCAGCGGCCTCGTCGGCTACGCCTTCGCCCGGCTGCGCGCCCCCGGCAAGAACGCGATCTTCCTCGTCGTCATCGCCACCATGATGATCCCGACGCAGATCACGATGATCCCCCAGTTCATCCTCTTCCGGGACCTCGGCTGGGTGAACACCTACCTCCCGCTGATCGTGCCGAACTTCTTCTCCAACGCCTTCAACGTCTTCCTGGTACGGCAGTTCGTCTCCCGGCTGCCCAGCCAGCTCGACGAGGCGGCCATGATGGACGGCCTCGGCTTCTTCGGGATCTACCGGCGCATCATGTTCCCGATGCTGCGCCCGGTCCTGATCGCCATCGGCATCTTCACCCTCACCCACACCTGGGGCGACTTCATGGGCCCCCTCATCTACCTCAACGACGAGTCCAAGATGCCGCTCTCGCTCGGCGTGCAGTACATCGTCAGCACCTCGGCCGCCATGCAGGCCCCGCCGTGGAACCTCGTCATGGTCGGCTCCATCCTGCTCGCCGCCCCGATGGTTCTCGTCTACTACATCGGACAGAAATACCTCTACGAGATGGACATCAGCGGCGGAAGCGCGGGGGTCAAGTGAGCATCCGTATCGACGGCCGAGGACTCTGGGTCGACGGCCGTCCCCGCACCCTCCTGTGCGCCTCCCTCTTCTACTTCCGCCTCCCCCGCGAACAGTGGCGCGCCCGCCTCGCCCAGGTGAAAGCCTCCGGATACACCTGCGTCGACGTCTACTTGCCCTGGAACTTCCACGAACTCGCCCCGGGCGACTGGTCGTTCGAGGGCCGCCGCGACGTCGCCGCCTTCCTCGACCTCGCCCACGAACAGGGCCTCTACGTCATCGCCCGGCCCGGCCCCTACATCTGCTCCGAGTGGGACGGCGGCGCCCTGCCCGCCTGGCTGGGCCTGGACGAGGAGTTGAGGGTCCGTCAGAACGAGCCGCGCTACCTGGAGCAGGTCGCCGCCTGGTACGACCGCGCGCTGCCGCTCCTCGCCGAACGGCAGTACCCGGCGGGCGGTTCCGTCGTCATGGTGCAGCTGGAGAACGAACTCGACTTCTTCGACTGCGCCGACCGCACCGGCTACCTGACCGCCCTGCGCGACATGGCGCTGGCCCACGGCATCACCGTCCCGCTGATCGCCTGCTCCGGACAGGGCGACCTCGCCGGCGCCACCGGTGACGTCCCCGGCATCGTCCCCGCCTGCAACTTCTACCCGGACGACGACTCCCCGGACATCGAGCCCGAAGTCCGCCACTACACCGACCTGTTGGCGAAACGGGACACCCCCCTGCTGGTCACCGAGACCAACCGCCGCCACCGCACCCTGCGCCGGCTCCTCGCGAGCGGCGCCAAGCTGATCGCGCCCTATCTCCAGGCGTCCGGCTGGAACTTCGGGCTCACCCCGTCCGCCGGCAACTGGGGCCGACCCGGCAACTTCATGAGCCACGGCTACGACTTCGGCGGCTACGTCTCCTCCACCGGCGTGGAGCGCCCCGAGTTCAGGGAGGCCCAGCTCCTCGCGAAGCTCCTCGACACCTTCGGCGACCGCCTCGCCCTCGCCACCCCGAGCAGCCAACCACCCGACCTGGACTGCGACTTCGCCACCAGCTCGACGACCGCCGCACTCGACCTCGACGGCGGCGGCCGGCTCCTGGCCGTACCCAACCTGGGGACGCGGAAGGGGACGGCCGTCGTGAACGGCGTCCCCGTCGCCGTCGCCCCCGACTCCTGCGCCCTCATGGCGCTCGACGTCCCCCTCACCCCCTGGGGACTCGACACCGTCCTCACCCTCGCCTCGGCCGACCTCGTCGCCGCCGCGGACGGCACCCTGGTGTTCGCCTCCGAGGTGCCCGTGACCGTCGTCGTCGGCGACGAGACCGCCGTCGTCCCCGCTCCGGGACGCACGACGATTGCGGGAGCGACGGTCGTCGTCCTGCCGCCGGCCGACGCGGTCCGGGTGCGTGAGGTGGGCGCGGACGGCGCCGTCGGCCTCGCCGGCGTCGTACCGGAACCCGTCCTGGCCGAGGACGCCGGTGTCTCGGAGGTGCGGCGGCGGGTGGACGCGGCGCCGGAGCGGGACGCCGGGACGCATCAGGTGCCGCCGGCGCTGGAGGCGCTCGGGGTGTACCGGGGCAGGGGCGCCTACCGGACCGTCACCGACCTGACCGGCGTCGACGAACTCCTGCTCACCGGGGCAGCCGACATCGCCGACCTGACGGTCGCCGGCCGCGCGCACCCCACGATCACTGGCTTCGGGGCCGCCCGGACCCTCGACGTCCGGGACGTCACCGGCGACGCCGACATCGAGGCCGTCGTCGAGATCTGGGGGCACGCCAACTTCGACGACTCCCGCCTCCCCGCCCTGCGCCTCGGCGCCCTGCGCGGACCCGGACGGCTCTGGAAGGTCCGGGAGACGGCCGACGTGTCCGCACTGTGGACGGTCGAGGGCCACTGGGCGGGCGACCCCGTGCCCCTGCGCACCCTCGGCGGCTGGAGCAGCACACGCGTCGGCGTGCCCGTCACCTACGGACGGACGCTGCGGACCGCGACCGACGCCGCGTTGCAGGTGCAAGGGATCGTCGAGCCGCTCCGGGTGAGCGTCGACGGGGGCGAACCGCGGACGCTGCACGCCGAGGACCCGTGGCTCCTGCTGCCGCCCGGCACCCACACCGTCGCCCTCACCCTGCCCCACCACCCGAGCGGACCGGGGCTGCGGGCACGGCTGCTCACCCTGGACGCCGTACCGCGCTGGTCGTGCGCCGTGCAGGACGACGCGCTGCTCACCGGGTTCGCCGGGGAGCGGGGGCTCGCCGAGGTCGTCCGGCTGCCGCTCGCCCTCAAGCCGGGCGAGGAGGCGTGGCTCGACTTCGAACTCCCCGACGACACCGGGCGGTTGATCCGCCTGGACGCCTCGCAGGTGCGGATCACCGGCTGGGCCGCCGGGGAGTGCCTCGGGCGGGTCTGGGCGGGCGAGCGGCCCGACTTCTCCGGCGGGAACCCGGACGTCCTGTGGATACCGCCCGGCTGGCCGGGACCCGTCACCCTGCTGGCGCGCGGAATGGAGGGGCGCGGTGAGCCCGAGATCCGTACGCTGACGCTGGAGCCGGCGACGAGAGAATGAACGAGGGGGACGCGTGGCGCGGCACACGGCACGGGATCTGCGCAGTGAGAACCGTTTCGAGGTGCTGCACGCGCTCTTCGACCTCGGCCCCTCCTCCCGGCAGGAGCTGGCCCGGCACACCGGGCTGAGCCAGGCGACCGTGGCGACCCTGGTCGGCCAGTTCCTGTCGGAGGGCGTCCTCACCATCGCCGCGAAGGAACGCAGCGGCGTCGGCCGCCCCTACGACCGGCTCGCGATCGACCCCGACCGGGGCCGGATCGTCGGCGTCGACGTCGCCGAGACGTACGTCGTCGCCACCGTCTACGACCTCGCCCTCGGCGTCCTCGGCCAGGGCGAGGTCGCCCTCGACGAGCACGAGAACGGGCAGCGGTACGTCGTCGACGGCATCGTCGACGCGATCGGCCTCGCCGTCGCCTCCGGCGGCATCGACCGGGAGCGGATCGTCGGCGTCGGCGTCAGCATGCCGGGGCACGTCCACCCCGGCGCGGGCGTCTCCGTGTTCGCCCCCAACTGGGACTGGCACGACGTCCGCATCGAGGAACTCCTCGCCGCCCGGCTGGAGTTGCCCGTCCACATCGACAACCCGCTGAAGGCGGTCGCGCTCTCCGAGATGTGGTTCGGGGTCGGGCGGAGCGTCGACAGCATGGCCGTCGTCAACCTCGGCACCGGCGTCGGCGCCGGGATCGCCCTCGACGGCTCGCTGATCCGGGGCACCACCAACAACGCGGGGGAATGGGGGCACACCCTCCTCGAACTCGACGGCCGCCCCTGCCGCTGCGGGCGGCGCGGCTGCGTCGAGGCGTACGTCGGGGCCGCCGGCCTGGAGGCGACGCTCACCGCGATCGACCCCGGGCACCCGGCGCTGCGGCGCCGAGGGCAGCGGGACTTCGTCGTCGCCGTCGCCGAAGGGCTCGCCGCCGGCGATCCCGCCGTACGGGAACTCCTCGCGCGGACCGCGCGTTATCTGGGTGCGGCGCTCGGGGACCTGGTCAATCTGCTGAACGTGCCGACGGTCACGCTCACCGGCTGGATGTCCCACGCCCTCGCCGACTGGCTCGTCCCGGCCGTCCGTGAGGAGCTGCCCCGGCATGTGCTGCCCGGCTCACTGCCGGGGCTGACGGTCCAGGCGTCGCCCGTGCCGGGGAACGCCGTCGCGCTGGGGATGGCCGCGTTCACGCTGGAGGAGTTCCTGACGCGGCTGGGGCTGGCGAGTCCGGCTCGGGCGCGGGTGCAGTGAGGGGAGGGGTGGGGGAGAGGGCGGGTGTGTAGGAGGTGCTTGAGGGGTGCTCGGGGGATGCTCAGGGGGGTGCTTGAGGGGGTGCGTCGTGCGGGTGTCTTCGGCGGCTTGTCGACAAGTCATCGGCGTCCCCGGGCGCTTCACGTACCGGTCAGCTGACTGACCGTCAATGTCCATTCGGGCCAGGGGATTGGCGGTCGTTGACCGGTTCTCGCGGTGATACGATCACGGCGCTTGCAGAGCGGGCGGATGGGTGCACGACGATGCCCCCGGTGCGGGCGGTCCGCCGGTCCTCCCGCAGTGACGGAATTCAGCTACTGGCCGTCAGTCGCCTGAAGAGAGTCTTATGACGGATTACATAGAGAACCCGGCCCTTTGGGCTTTCCTCGCCTTGTCGGCATTGTTTGTTCTCGCGATCGCCCTCGTCGTCCGCCTGCGCCGGACCGCACGAGAACTGAGGCAGGAAGTAGGCGGGCTCAAAACCCATTACGCCGAGCTGGAGAACCAGTACACGGAATCCGTCGAAGCCGCCCAGGAAAGGGCGGAAGAAGCGACGAAGACCGTACTGAAATCCGCCATGCGCACCCTCCAGGGCCTCGCCCTGGAACAGCAGCTCATCGTCTCCCGGCTCCAGAGCAAGTACGGCGACTCGGTCATGCTCCAGGACCTCCTGGAGATCGACCACACCAACTCCCAGTTCGGCCGCCGCGCCCAGTCCATCGCCGTGCTCTGCGACGGCTGGCTCGGCCGCCAGCGCGACGTCGCCTCCGTGTACGACGTCGTCCGCAGCGCGCAGGGCCGCGTCCGGCACTACCGCCGGATCGAGATCCTCTCGCAGGTCGACTTCGGCATCACCAGCCGCGCCGTCGAACCCGTCGCCCTCGCCCTCGCCGAAATCCTCGACAACGCCACCAGCTATTCCAGCCCGGACACCGTCGTCGAGATCAACATCCGTACCGTCCCCAAGGGGATCTGCATCGTCATCGACGACGCCGGTGTCGGTATGAACGACGAGGAACGCGTCAAAGCGGAGAAACTCCTCTCCAGCGAACGCGTCAACGGCGTCTCCGCGCTCGGAAATCCCCCGCAGTTCGGATTCGCGGTCATCGGCGTGCTCAGCGAGCGGTTCGGCTTCGAGGTGTCCGTCGACTCCTCCTCCCCGTACGGCGGCGTCCGCGCCGTCCTGCTCCTGCCGCACGACCTCCTCACCGGCGCCCCGCAGCAGAAGGAGCCCTCGCCGGTCGTCACCACGGTCAGCGCACCGGAGTACGGCGCACCCGAGGCCACCCCGCTGCCCACCACCACGACCTCCGACGGCCTGCCCAAGCGGCGCCGCAAGCGGCCGATGGCGATCGTGCCCGGCAGCTCCTCGGACGACGCCGGCCGAGGCAGCGGCTCGCGCGCCGGCCGGTCCGGCGCGGAGACCGCCGCGATCATGGGCGCCTTCCAGCGAGGCACACAGTCCGGCCGCGGCGGCCGGGGCGACGGAGCGGACCAGACGAGCAGCACAAGAGGTGCGAGCAGCGAAGGGCATGATGTCTCGTGAACGCCGATCTGTCATGGATGCTTGACAGCGCCCTGGAGATACCCGGGGCCCTGCACGCAGTCCTGATCTCAGCCGACGGGCTGCTGATGGCCCGCACGAAGGACTTCGACAAGGACAACGCCGACCGGGTGGCCGCCGCGATGAGCGGGGTCCAGTCACTCAGCCGCTCCCTCGCCTTCTTCTGCGAGGACCGCTCCCAGCAGTGGCGCCAGACCCTCGTCGAGTTCGACGGCGGCTGGGTCTTCCTCATCTCCGCGGGCGAGGGCGCCTACCTCGGCGTGTCCGCGAGCCCGGAGGTCGACATGCAGGACATCACGTTCCGGATGCAGCAACTCGTCGGCCAGCTCGGCAAGGCGCTCACCACGCCGCCGCGCGAGAACATCGGCGCCCAGACATGACCGGATACGGCGAACTCGAACCCCAGACGCCGGAATTAGTGCGACCGTACGTCATCACCCGGGGCCGCGGACTGCCCGACGAGGGCAAGCTCTCGCTCATCACCCTGGTCACGGCCGCCCCCGGCGACCGGCGCAGGCCGACCCGGCTCACCCCCGAGGAGCAGAGTCTCCTGGAGATCTGCGACGCTGGTTACCTGTCCGTCGCCGAGATCGCCGGTCACACCCAACTGCCCCTGGGCGTCGTGAAGATCCTCCTCGCCGCCCTCGTCGAGGCCGGCCACCTCGTCACCCGCCCGCCCGTCCAGCGGGCTCCCCTCGCCGACCGGGAAATCCTGGAGGAGGTGCTGAATGGTCTCCGCGCAAAGTTTGGATGAGAAGGCGTACGTCCGCGGCGGCGAGCAGCAGACGGCCGTCAAGATCCTCGTCGTCGGCCACTTCGCGGTGGGCAAGACCACGTTCATCGGGGCGATCTCCGAGATCGAACCGCTGACCACCGAAGAGACGATGACCCGGGCCGCCGAGTCCGTCGACGACCTCAAGGGCGTCCAGGGCAAGACCACCACCACGGTCGCCATGGACTTCGGCCGCCTCACCATCAGCGACCGCGTCGTGCTCTACCTGTTCGGCACCCCCGGACAGCAGCGCTTCGTCCAGATGTGGGAGGACATGGCACGCGGGGCGCTCGGCGCGCTCGTCCTCGTCGATCCCGAACGGCTCGCCGACTCCTTCGAAGTCATCGACCTCATCGAGCAGTTCGGCCTCGACTACGCCATCGCCGTCAACCGCTTCGACGGCACGACCCCGCGCGACGAGGCGGCTCTGCGCGAGGCACTCGACCTGCTCGACGACACCCCCGTCGTGACCTGCGACGCGCGCGACGAGAAATCCTCGGCCGACGCGCTCATCAAGCTGGTCGAGTTCCTGATGGCGCGGGCTCACTGACACGGCGTCAACGAGGCTTCTCCGACGGCGAGTCGATCAGTCGACTCGCCGTCACGCTTTCAGCGATCTGCTCGCCCGAAGGGGCGGACCCGGGAGACGTGGCGCTGGCGGGACGTCGTGAGCCGCGAGGTCGCCCCGAACAGCCCGGGGAACCCGCTGATCGCCTACCAGCCCAACTGAGTGTCGAGCGACGGCGCCGAACACCTGAGGCTGCGTCGGGCCGTCGCCGACAGCTTCGCCGAGGTCGACTTCCCCAAGCTCGCCCAGCGGTCCCGGCCTGGTGACGACGTCACCATCTGGCTGAAGCATCGTCAGTCGGCCCTCGACGACGAAGAGATGGCTCACCAGCTCACCCTCCTCCTCGGCGCCGGCATCGAACCCCTGCGCAACACCCTCCACTGGTTCCTCACCCACGACCGGTACGGCGGTGGCGGCGGACTCATCGAGGAGGCGATGGACGACACGCTGTGGGGAACCCCCGATCTCGAACTTCGCCCCCCACTACCCCTCCGCCGACCTGGAGTTCGCCGGCCACCAGGCCGTCGAGGGCGATCTCCTGCTCGTCAGCTTCGTCGCCGTCGACACCGGGCCGACGCTGACCGCCACCCGGCAGCAATCGCGTGCACCTCTCCTGGAGCGCCGGACCGCACCGGCGCCGCGCGCAGTCGGCCGCGCCCGCGCCGAGTGTGGCCGCGGGGCGGCGGCCGGAGCGTGGGGTGTATGGGCGGTGAGGCGGGCTGGAGTGCTTCTCCAACTGACCTGCCTGGTAAGGCTGTTGATCAACCAGCCTGCGTGGTGTGCCAGTTGGCCAACAGTTGTGTTTCGTCGGGTGGTTGTCTTTTCAGTGGCTGAGAACAGCTGGTTGGGCAACCGACTCGCGGGGTGATTCACACAACATCCACAGGGTTTGCGATACCCGCATGAAGCTTCGTCACCGGGGGTAGTGAGCAACGCGATATCCGTGTTGCTCACGAGACGAAGGAGGTGTCATGGACCTGAAGTTCCGTGATACCACTGCGCTGCGGCGTCCCGCAGAACAGGCCCGTACCGGGCCGTGCATAACCGGGGGGCGGTCCGGCGCCCCCGCCTCCACCGTCCAACTCCACAGCAGCGACCAGAAAATACCCGCCTCACAGGGCGGGTATCTTCATGCCCGCCCGGATGCGGGGGTGGCGCGATGAGTGTCACCCTGCCGCGTCCCGGTGCGGGGGCGCCGACTCTCGGGGCGCTGACAGTCGGGCAGCTGCTGCGGCTGTGCGATGTGGCCGGGCTCGGTCCCGCCGACGCCGAGAGCCACGCCGCCCTCCTCCTTGGGGCCCTCGGGCCCGTCGCCGAACGGCCGTTGGACCTGCCGCCGCCGACCCGTACCTTCCTCTCCGACGACCACACCCCCGTCGAGTTCTCCCTCGCCCACCTGCCGGACCGGCTCCCCACACTCCGTGTCCTCGTCGAACCGGGCTGCCTGGAACCGGACTTGGCGGGCAACGGCCGTACCGGACTCGCCGTCGTCCGCGAACTGGCCCGCGCCTGGAACTTCTCCACCACCCAACTCGACGCGCTCACCGACCTGTTCCTCCCCGACGACCCGCACGGGCCGCTCGCCCTGTGGATCGCCCTGGAACTGCGGGCCGGCGGGGTACCTGCCGTGAAGGTCTACCTCAACCCCTCCGCCTCGGGCCCCGAGCACGCCGCCGCGACCGTGCGCGAGGCGTTCCGGCGCCTCGGCCATCCCGACGCGTTCGCCTCACTGCCCGACGCGGACGGGTACCCCTTCCTCGCCCTCGACCTCGGGGAGTGGGACACCCCCCGGGCGAAGGTCTACCTCCGCCACGACGACCTCACCGCCGCCCGCGCCGGAACCCTCTCCCGGACCCGGCCCGGACCGTCCGCCGCGGAGATCGAGGAGTTCCTCACGCTGGCAGGGGGCTTCGACGACCGTCCGGACGGCACCGGCCTACACGTGCCACTGGCCGGCCGGCCCGGCCTGACCTGCCACGCCTTCACCGAGAACCGCACGGGGCTGCCCAGCGGGTTCACCCTCCACGTCCCCGTCCGTGACTACGTCCGCCACGACGGGGAGGCGTTCGGCCGGGCCGCGCGTGCCCTGCGCCGCTACGGCATGGACCCCGCGGCCCTGCGCCGCGCGATGGAGGCCCTCACCTCCCGCCGCCCCGAGGACGGGGCCGGCCTCATCGCCTACCTCGCCCTCGTCCACCAGGAGGGGCGGCCCGCCCGGATCACCACGTACCTCTCCGCCGAGGCGTACGAGGTGCGTGCGCCGAGGCTGGGGCTGCCGGCGTCTGTGCCGACGTCCGTGCCGAGTAGGCGGGCGGGGGTGGGGGCGTAGTGGGGCGGGAGTGCGGGGGGTTGGTGCCTGTGGCGCCTGCGGTGTCCGTGGTGTCCGTGATGGTTGTGGTGCGTGATGTATGACGTGTGATGTGTCATGTGGAGTGGCATGCGCATGACATGCTGCGCCGAGGGGGGTGGGGGGACTCCCCTCGGGGTGCGGGTGCGGGTGCGGGGGTGGGGTGCGGGGTGCGGGACGTTGGAGGGTGGCGTGTGATGTGTGATGTGTGCTGTGCGGGATGTGGGGGCCGTGATGTGTGGTGTGTGATGCATGACGTACCACCGCCGGGCCGGTGCCGGGGCTGATGCCGTCTCACTCCGCGCGGAGTTCCTCCAGGTAATGCGCGACACTCACCTGTGTCGACGAGCCTTCCGTCTGGCCGTACTGGCCGGCGATCCCGTCGAGGTAGTCCGCGATCTCCTTGCGCATGACCTCGGGTGCCGGGAGGCTCGCCTCGCCGGTGAGGACGCGGGCGATCCAGTGGGCCTGGGCCTCGACGAGCCGGGTGATCGAGCCGAGCGGACGGACCAGGCCGGCGAAGTACAGTCCCGGACGGTCGGCCGCGACGACCCGCTTGTACAGCTCCACCGCACCTTGCGGGCCGGTCGGGCAGCCGGCGGGCAGGAAGGGGAAGTCCATCCGGTAGCCGGTGCAGTAGACGATCGTGTCGGCGGCCACGGACGTCCCGTCGGTGAACACCACCCGCCCCCCGTCGAGGCGGTCGATCGCGGGTTTCGGGGTCACCTCGCCGTGCCGGATGCGACTGAGGATCTCGTCGGAGATGGTGACCGCCGAAGAGAAAAGAGGGTGGTCGGGCTCGGGCAGGCCGTAGTCGGAGATCTTGCCCCGCACGACGAGCAACGCCTGCTCGATCAGGCGCCGTTGGTCCTTCAGCTCCATGGCCGTCCACCACGGGGCGTCCGCTATCTCGTCCAGGGACATGCCGAAGAGCTGCTTGGGCAGCACGTGCAGCCCCCGGCGTACCGACAACACGGTGTGCTCGGCGTGCCGGGACAGGTCGGCGGCGATGTCCACGGCCGAGGCGCCGAGGCCGACGACCACGACGCGGCGGCCTGTGAAGTCGCTGCCGTCGCGGTAGTCGAGGGCGTGGAGAATCGTTCCGTCGAAGGTGTCGGCACCGTCCGGCAGGGCCGGCATCACGGGCTGGGTGTTGTGCCCCGAGGCGACGATCACCGCCCCGAAGCGCCGCGACACGCTCGCGCCGTCCGCACCCCGGCTGACGACGGTCCACGAACCGTCGTCCTCCTGGCGCACCGACTCGACCGCCGTGTCCAGCTCGATGTGGTCCAGCAGACCGGCCCACTCGGCGAACGACCTGAGATACTCGGCGACTTGGCTGTGCCGGGGGTAGAGCGGGTACGAGGCGGGCATCGGGAAGCCGGTGTAACCGGTGAGCTGCTTGGCCGTGTTGAGGTGCAGCGACAGGTAACCGGGGCCGCGTTCACCGGCGTTCGGCTGCCGCCAGAGTCCGCCGACCTCCGGTGCCTTCTCCAGGCAGACGAAGTCGACGCCCTTCTCCTTGAGCGCCCGTGCCGTCGCAAGTCCCGACAGGCCCGCACCGATCAGGCAAACTCGCACGCTGCTTACCCCACTTCCCCCACAGGAACGACACCATCCTTTCGCCCAACGGGGATTGACATGCCCATACAGCACTTCACTCACTCGTGGCACATCAGCGACAAGGATCACAGGAGGCGGTCTTGTGCTGGGGGTGGGGAGAGGGGTGGCGGGGGCGCGATACGTGATGTGTGATGCGTGATATGTCACGCATCACGCCCCACCGGGCGTCGCCGCTCAGTCGCTCTGCGCGGTCGCCCACAAACCCCGGACATGGCCCAGATGACGGGTCATGATCGTGCGGACGGACTCCTCGTCGCGGGCCAGCAGGGCGTCGAGGAGGTCGAGATGTTCAGCCGCGGAGGCGAGGAGACGGCCTGAGGCGGCGAGCGCGTTGAGACCGTACAGCCGTGAGCGGCCCCGCAGATCACGGACCACCTCCACCAGGTGCGCGTTGCCGGCGAGGGCGAGCAGACCCAGATGAAAGCGGGTGTCCGCCTCGACGTGCGCGATGAGGTCACCGGCCACCGACGCGGTGACGATCTCCCGCGCCGCGGGCCGCAGCGCTTCGAGCGACGTCGTGTCCGCCGTCCGCACCAGCCCCACCACCGTGGGAATCTCGATCAACGCCCGGATCTGCGTGTACTCGTCGAGCTGCTCGTCGGAGACGTCCGTCACCCGGAACCCTTTGTTCGGCACCGCGTCGAACAGCCCCTCCTTCGCCAGCGCCAGCATCGCCTCCCGCACCGGAGTCACCGACACCCCGAACCGCGCCGCCACCCCCGGCGTCGAATACACCTCCCCGGGCCGCAGTTCCCCCGCGATCACCGCAGCCCGCAACGCGCCGACGACCTTCTCCCGGTAACTGCTTGGCCGCCCGAGCACGGGGATGGTGGGGTCGGGGGTGGAAACCATGCTGCCGTACTGGGTGGTCATGGGAAGTCTCCGTACTTTCGCCGGGCGGGAGTTGGTTGGAATCGTCGAGCTGCGAGAGGCCAACGGCCGTGCGGAGCACCCTTGTTCGTCAGGGGTGCCGGCCAACGGGTCCCCGGCGGAGGCGGGATGTGGCAGGCCGTCGGCACGTTGCACTGACGACCCGTCATCTCCCCCCGGGTGTGCGGCGTTTCCCCCTCACAGGACGAACCCTGCCGGGAACGGGTCGGTCGGGTCCAGTAGGTACTGGGCTGTTGCAGTGACCCAGGCCCGGCCGGTGAAGCTGGGCAGGACGGCCGGGCGGCCGGCGACTTCGGTGGTGCCGAGGAGGCGGCCGGTGAAGCGGGTGCCGATGAAGGACTCGTTCACGAACTCGGTGTGCAGGGGGAGTTCGCCGCGCGCGTGGAGCTGGGCCATGCGCGCGCTCGTGCCGGTACCGCAAGGGGAACGGTCGAACCAGCCGGGGTGGATCGCCATCGCGTGACGCGAGTGACGGGCCGTGGAACCGGGCGCCCACAGGTGCACGTGATGGCAGCCGCGGATCGAGGGGTCCTCCGGATGGACCGGCTCCTCCTCGGAGTTGATCGCCTCCATCAACGACAGACCGGCCCGCAGAATGTCATCCTTTCGGGCACGGTCGAACGGCAGCCCGAACTCGTCCAGCGAGAGAATCGCGTAGAAGTTGCCGCCGTACGCCATGTCGTACGTCACCGTCCGCCCGTCGCCGAGCGTGATCTTGCGGTCCAGAGCGACCGCGTACGACGGCACGTTCCGCAGCGTCACCTCCTTCGCCGCGCCCCCCTCCACCGCGACCTCGGCGACGACCACCCCGGCCGGCGTGTCCAGCCGGATCGTCGTGACCGGCTCCACCACCTCCACCATCCCCGTCTCCACCAGCACGGTCGCCACCCCGATCGTGCCGTGCCCGCACATCGGCAGATACCCCGACACCTCGATGTAGACGACCCCCCAGTCGCAGTCCGGCCGAGTCGGCGGCTGGAGGATCGCCCCGCTCATCGCCGAGTGCCCGCGCGGCTCGTTCATCAGCAACTGCTTGATGTCGTCGTGGTGTTCGCGGAAGTAGAGCCGCCGCTCGTTCATCGTCGCACCGGGAATGGTGCCGATCCCCCCGGTGATCACCCGGGTCGGCATCCCCTCGGTGTGCGAGTCGACGGCGTGCAGGACGAGCTTGCTGCGCATGTCCGGTTCCCTTTCCCTGAGTTGAGCAAGTCACCGCCGAACCCGGCGAGTTCGCGCCTCACGCGAGCCCCACGGCCACCGCCTTCTCGGTCGCCGACCGCACTGCTGCCTCCTGCTCCGGCAGCAACGGCCCCCGAGGCGGCCGGCATCCGCCGCCGTGCCGCCCCACGACGTTCATGGACAACTTGATCGCCTGCACGAACTCCACCCGCGAATCCCACCGCAGCAACGGGTGCAACTGCCGGTACAACGGCAGTGCCGCCGTCAGGTCACCGGCCACCGCCGCCCGGTACAACTCGACCGAGGCGCGCGGCAACGCGTTCGGGTACCCCGCGACCCACCCCTTCGCCCCCGCCACGGCCAACTCCAGCAGCACATCGTCCGCGCCGATCAACAGATCGAGATCCGGTGCGAGTTCGGCTATCCGGTATGCCCGCCGGACATCACCGGAGAACTCCTTCACCCCCTGGATGTACCCCTCCCCGTGCAACCGCGCGAGCAGCTCCGGCACCAGGTCGACCTTGGTGTCGATGGGGTTGTTGTACGCCACGACCGGCAGCCCCGCCGCCGCGACCTCGGCGTAGTGACCGACCACCGCCCGCTCGTCGGCCCGGTACGCGTTCGGCGGCAGCAGCATCACCGCCCCGCACCCCGCCTCACCCGCCTGCTCGGCCCAACGCCGCGACTCCACCGCCCCGTACGCCGCCACCCCGGGCATCACCCGCTCCCCGCCGATCGCCTCTACCGCCGTCTCGACGACCCTCACCCGCTCCTCGGGCGTCAGCACCTGGTACTCGCCCAGCGACCCGTTCGGCACGACACCGTCACAGCCGTTGGTGACCAGCCAGGCACAGTGCTCGGCGTACTTGTCGAAGTTCACGGAGAGGTCGTCGTTCAGCGGGAGCGCGGTGGCGACGAGAACGCCGCGCCAGGGACGGTGCTCGGAAGTAGACATGGGGGGTCCCTTCAGGTCGGACGTGATGTGTGATGTACCACCGGGCGGGTGCGGGTGCGGGTGCGGGTGCGGGTGTCGTGGCTGGGCGTGGTGGTGGGGCGGACCGGGGTGAGGGGGCGGTGTGTGATGGGTGATGCGTGGCGCATGACATATCACGCATCACGGCCCGCCCCGGCTCCGCCGTCCCCCGCTTCTTCCCCCGCCTCCGCCAGCACCCCGAGCGGCACGGGCCGGGCCAGCAGCCGCCGCCCGGGGACGAGCGGGCAGCCCGCCACCCCGGCGACCCCCGGCTCGCACATCCGGCCCTGGCACCAGCCCATGCCGGCCCTGGTCAGCAGCTTCACGGTGCGCAGATCGCCCGCGCCGAGACCGGCCACAGCCTCGCGGACGGCGCCGGCGGTGACCTCCTCGCAGCGGCACACCACTGTGTCGTCCGAGACCTGTTCCGGCCAGCGGGCGGGTGGGGTGTAGGCGCTGTCGAGGGCGGCGAAGAACGTCCGCAGGCGTGTCCGGGTGCGGGCGGCGGGGGCCCAGGCGGTGGGGTCGGGGCGGGTTCCGCGCAGGCGGGCGGCGGCCGAGCGGCCCGCGATGTGGCCCTCGGCGAGGGAGAGGGCGGCCCCGCCGACGCCGGTGGCCTCACCGGCGGCCCAGACGCCGGGGACGTCGGTGCGCTGCTCGGTGTCGACGCGTACGGCGGGGCCGTCGAGGGTGCAGCCGAGGCCGTCGGCGAGGTCGGTGTGGGGGAGGAGGCCGTGGCTGACGGCGAGGGTGTCACATGTGATGTACCGCGTACGCCCCGGCACCGGCCGCCCCTCGGCGTCCAGCGCGCCGACGGTCACGCCCTCCAGCCGGTCGGTGCCGTGTGCCTCCAGTACTGCATGACACATCACCGCCTTCACGCCGTGCCGCAGGAGCCGCGCGGCGTACCCCGCGCCCTCGGCCACCTTTACCGGCTCCCGGACGAGGGCACCCGCCCGTCGGACGAACGCGCGGGGGTCGGCGGAGTCCACCAGGGCGACGACCCGTGCGCCCGCCGAGGCGAGGCCGGTCGCGACCGGCAGGAGCAGTGGGCCGGTGCCGGCGACGACCGCGGTACGGCCGGGCAGGACGAGGGCACCCTTGAGCATGGCCTGCGCACCGCCCGCGGTCAGCACACCGGGGAGGGTCCAGCCGGGGAAGGGGAGGACCTTCTCGTACCCGCCGGTCGCCAGCAGGACACCGTCCGCGCGCACGGCGACGGACCGCTCCTGCTCGGGACCGAGGAGAGCGTGCACGGTGAGACCCGTCGACTCCCTTTCCACGCACCAGACATGATGATCCATCAGGAGGCTGACCTGGCCTGCCGCGAGGTGGGTGTCGAGGGCCGCGCGAAGACGTTTCCAGGTGCGCCACTGGTGGTGCAGGGCCTGTGGGCGGCGGGCGCCGAGGGCCGGTGACGGCTGGCGGTAGAACTGGCCGCCGGGGCCCGGCCCCGAGTCGACGAGGGTGACACGGACCCCGCGCGCGGCTGCCGCCAGGGCGGCGGCGAGCCCGGCCGGGCCGGCGCCGATCACCGCGAGACGGGGTGGTTCAGTCATCGTCGTGGCCGGTCCCTTCCTGCGTGCGGACGTCCGCGCCGGGTTCGGCCGGGAGCAGGCAGGCCCGCTGGTTGGGGCGGCCGTCGACGGTGACGAGGCAGTCGTGGCAGACCCCGATCCCGCAGAACACGCCACGTGACGCACCACTGCCCCGGGTGGTGCGCCATGACATATCACCCGCCGACCAGAGCGCCGCCGCCACCGTCTGGCCGGGCAGCGCCTCGACCGGGCGGCCGTCGAAGGTGAGGGTGAAGGCGGCGCCGGGCCGGGCCCGGACCAGGTCCAGGGGGTTCATGCAGCGGCCTCCTCGGTGAAACGGTCCGGGCGGAACGGGGCCGGATCGAGGTCGGGCCGTTTGCCGCCCAGGAGTTGGGCGAGGAGATGACCGGTGCCGGTCGCCAGGCCGATGCCCGCGCCCTCGTGGCCGCAGGCGTGGTAGAAGCCGGGCGCCCGGGGGTCGTGGCCGATCGCGGGCAGATGGTCGGGGAGGTAGGGGCGGAACCCCAAGTACGTGCGCATCGCCCGGACTTGGGAGAGGAACGGGAACAGTGCGGTGGCCCCGGCGGCGAGGGCGCGTACGACGGGCAGGGAGAACGAGCAGTCGAAGCCGACGCGTTCGCGGCTCGCCCCGATCAGGATCGGCCCGGCGGCGGTCCCCTCGACGACCGGCGAGGTCTGGAGCGCCGCCGAGCCGCTGGCCACGTCCGCCACGTAGTCGGCGGCGTACACCTTCCGCCGGACCCGGCGCGGCAACGGCTCGGTGACCAGGACGAACCCGCGCCGAGGCAGCACCGGAAGACGCACCCCGGCCAGCGCGGCGACCTCACCGCCCCAGGTGCCGGCCGCGTTCACGACGGCCGGGGCGTGGAGGTCGCCCCGGTCGGTGCGTACGCCACGTACGGCGCCGTCGGACGTGCGGAGCACCTCCGTGACGGTCCGCCCGGTCTCGACCCGTGCCCCCGAGGCCCGCAGGAGGTGGGCGGCGGCGAGTGTCGGCATCACCTGGGCGTCCTGCGGATACAGCACCCCGCCCGCCAGGCCGGGTGCCAAGTACGGCTCCAGGGAGGGGAGTTCGTCGGCGGTGATCGTCTCTGTCGTGACCCCGGCCGCCTGCTGGGCGTGGGCCAGTTCCGTAAGGGCGGTGAGGCTCTCGGGTGTCGAAGCGACGACGAGGCCGCCTTTCGGCTCGTACTCGAAGGAGGGGCCCAGCTCCTGCGCCAGCTCGGTCCACAACTGGCCTGAGAGCAGGGCGAGTTCGAGTTCGGGGCCGGGTTCCTTGTCGGAGACGAGGAGATTCCCCTCACCCGCGCCGGTAGTCCCGCCGGCCACGGGGCCACGGTCCACCACCACGACGTCGAGTCCGGCACGGGAGGCGTACAGCGCACAGGCGGCGCCGACCATGCCGGCACCCACGACCACGACATCACAGCTGGACTGCTTGGCCACAGCAGTAATATGTCACACACCATTCAGGGTCGAAATACCCCGAACGTCAGGATCGCTGAAAATCCTGAGGTGGACGAGGCGCCCGAGGCGGCATCATGACCCTCCCGGGGTCAGGGACGACGACCGCCGGGCCGAGAGGAAACCACCACGGGGGCACGGCGTGACCGTCCAGAACATCCTGCTGTCCGGCATCGTCGGCTCGACGGCCTACGGACTCGCGCACGAGGGCTCCGACATCGACCGCCTCGGCATGTTCGCGACCCCCACCGACGACCTCCACGGCCTGCACCCGCCCAAGGAGTCCCACGTCACCACGGCCCCGGACCGCACCCTGCACGAGGCCGCCAAGTGGTGCCGCCTCGCCCTCTCCGGAAACCCGACGGTGATGGAACTCGTCTGGCTCCCCGACGAGTTGTACGAGACCCGCACCGCACTCGGCGACGAACTCATCGGCATCCGGGCCACGTTGCTCGGTGCCGGACGCGTCAGGGACGCCTACCTCGGCTATGCCACCCAGCAGTTCAAGAGACTCCAGGGCCGCGGCGACGGCTCGTTCTCGGCGGACACCCGCAAACGGACCGCCAAACACGCCCGCCACCTCAAACGGCTCTGCCACCAGGGATTCGAGCTGTACAGCACCGGCCGGCTGACCATCCGCGTCGAGGACCCGGAGAGCTACCACCGGTTCGGAGAGCAGGTCGCCGCAGACTCCGAGGCCGCCGAGCCGTTGCTGCGCCGCTTCGAGGAGGCGTTCGCGACGGCCCGCACCGTGCTGCCGGACGAGCCGGACGAACGTGCCGCCGAGGCGTGGCTGCGCCGGGTGCGGCGGCACTTCTACTGCTAGCCGAGCGGCCTGCGGAGCAGGTGAGCCGGAGCAGGCGACTCGCAGCGGGCGAGTCGTAGCGGAGAGCGCCGGTCGGGGGGCCGGTCGGCCGGGGCGGAAAACCATGTGACCCCGGCCGCCGGCCCTCCCTACACTCACACCTGTCGTTGCGCCGCCCACGACAGGGCCGCGCGTTCACCGAGTCGTAGAGGGGGAGTTGGCCATGCGTGAGCACACCGCTGCCGCCACCCCCCGAGCCCGGTACGAGGTGATCCTCGTGTCCTGGGCCGCCCGGTGCTCGCTGCGCGCCCGGCACCGGTCCATGTGACGAAGCTCTGATCCACCTCTGCACGCCAGCCCCGCAAGACATCTGACGCTTGGTCATGTCTCTGCTCGCAGGCGGGACTTCGTCCGTCCCCATCGCGCCGCCCCTCACCCGGACGCACCTCGAAAGGCCCAAGGCCGTGCGCGACAACCTCGACCTTCAGCTCGCCACCGTACGCAACCTCGGTATCCTCGCTCACGTCGACGCGGGCAAGACCACCGTCACGGAGCGAATCCTCTACGCCACGGGAACCACCCACAAACGGGGGGAAGTTCACGACGGCACCACCGTCACCGACTTCGATCCCCAGGAACGCGACCGCGGTATCACCATCTTCGCGGCTGCCGTCAGCTGCGACTGGGACGGCCACCGGCTCAATCTGATCGACACCCCCGGCCACGTCGACTTCGCCGACGAGGTGGAGCGCGCTCTGCGTGTCCTCGACGGGGCGGTCGCCGTGTTCGACGCGGTGGCCGGCGTCGAGCCGCAGAGCGAGTCCGTGTGGCGCCAGGCAGACCGGCACGGTGTCCCACGCATCGCGTTCGTCAACAAACTCGACCGCGCGGGGGCCGACCTCGACACGGCCGTCGCCTCGATCTGTGAACGCCTCCACCCGACGCCGCTGGTGGTCCAACTGCCCATCGGTGCCGAGGACACGTTCACCGGAGTGGTCGACCTCGTCCATCTGCGGGCGCTGACCTGGGCCGACGGTGACGACACCGTCGTATCGGGCGAAGTCCCCGAGGAACTGCTCGCCGAGGCGCTGCGCCGGCGGCGCCTCCTGGAGGAGGCCGTGGCCGAGCGGCATCTGGCGGCCCTGGAGGAGTTCTGCGAGCGGGAGACCGTGTCGGCGCCGACCCTCGTCGCCGCGCTGCGTGACATGTCACACAGCGGCGACGGCCTCGTCGTCCTGTGCGGCTCCGCCTACCGCAACCGTGGCATCGAACCCCTGCTCCACGCGGTGGTGTCGTACCTGCCGTCCCCGGCGGACGTGCCTCCCGTGCGGGGTGTCGCGGTGGCGGGCGGGCGGGGTGTGATGCGTGATGTACCACCGGCCCATCCGGCGGTGCGTGACACATCGGCGCGCGCCACAACGGCCGACGGACACATCACGCGTGATGTACCACTGACGTCCCAGCAACCTGTCACGCGTGATGTACCACCGACGCCCCAGCAGCCCGTCACACGTGATGTACCACCGCCCGCCCCCACCCCAGCCGCCCCCAACCCCGCTCCTTCCTCCGCCCCCACCGCCCTCGCCCCCACCGACTCCCGCCCCGCCCACCCCTCCGCCCCCTTCTCCGCGCTCGTGTTCAAGGTTGCCGTCACGCCCACCGGGCGGTTGACCTTCCTGCGGGTGTACTCGGGGACGGTGGTGAAGGGGGACGTGGTGTGGGACGCGGGGGCGGGGCGGAGTGAGCGGGTGGGGCGGATTCTGCGGGTGCAGGCGGACCGGCATGCCCAGTTGGAGCGGGCGGTGGCCGGGGACATCGTGGCGGTCGTCGGGATCAAGTCGGCGCGGGCCGGGGCGACTTTGTGCGCGCCGGACGCTCCGCTGGTGCTGGAGCCGCCCGGGGTGGCGGAGCCGGTGGTGTCCGTGGCGGTCGAGGCGTGCCGCGGCACGCAGAGCGAGCGGCTGGCGTCGGCGCTGGCCCTACTCGCCGAGGAGGACCCGTCGTTGGCGGTGCGGACGGACCCGGAGACGGGGCAGACCGTGCTGTCCGGCATGGGGGAACTGCATCTGGAGGTGGCGGTGGAGAAGATCCGCGGCACGCTCGGGGTGGACGTCAACATCGGCCGTCCCAGGGTGACGTACCGGGAGACCGTCGGCCGTGGTGTGTCCGGTGTCGTGTACCGGCATGTCAAACAGGACGGCGGGGCGGGGCAGTTCGCGCAGGTCGTGCTCGAAGTGGAGCCGTGGGAGGGGGAGTTCGTGTTCCGGTCGGCGGTCGTCGGCGGGCGGGTTCCGCAGGAGTACGTGCGGGCCGTCGAGGCCGGCTGCCGGGACGCGCTCGCCGAGGGGCCGCTCGGCGGGCACCCGGTCACCGGGCTGCGCGTCACGCTCACCGACGGGGCGACGCATGTGAAGGACTCGTCCGAGCAGGCGTTCCGCACGGCGGGCCGGTTCGGGCTCCGGGAGGCGCTGCGGGCCTGCGCGATGGTGCTGCTGGAACCGGTCGCCGAGGTCACGGTGACGGTGCCCGAGGCGGCCGTCGGCGCGGTCCTCGGCGATCTCGCGGCGCGTCGCGGCCGGGTCACCGGGTCCGAGACGCGCTCCGGTTCGGCGGTCGTCACCGCGACGGTCCCGCTCGCCGAACTCTTCGGCTACGCGACCCGGTTGCGCGGCCGTACCCAGGGGCGCGGCACGTTCACCGCCCGGCCCACCGGCTACGCCCCGGCGCCCGCCGCGGTGGCGGCCGGCGCATAGGGAGACCCGCTCCTCGACCGGGTCAACCCGGAATCCGATGTCCCTCCATCGAGTGACATTTCGATTTCTGGGCACGTGTGCGAGGAGCGGCCCGTTGGCCGGGTGTCGGGAGATTTCCCGGCACCCGGACCACACGGAGGAGAAGGCGATGGGATTCCGATCGGCTCAGCAGTCCCGGAACTCGGGCGACTGGTTGAGGAGCTGGGAGCGGACGGAGGTGAAGCGGGCGTACGTCTCGCCGGTGCGGGCGTCGGGGTGGAAGGCCGCCACGCGGTGGCAGTTCTGGAAGGCGAGGGCCACCCCGAAGTGGCGCTCCAGGCTGGTGCGGATGGCGTCGCTGGCGAGGGCGCGCAGGAGCTGCCCGCGTTCCTGCTCGGACGGGGGCGGGGTCTGGTTGTCGGCGAACTGGGCGTCGCCGCCCCGCAGTTCGGCGGCGAGGGAGGCGATCAGGTCGTAGGCGTAGGGGAGGGAGGTGCGGACAGTGTCCACGAAGTCCTCCTCGCGTACGTCCCCGGCTTCGGCCTGGGCGAGGAGGGTGGGGGAGACGTCGAGAGACATGGGGGTCCTGTTCGGGAGGGAGGGGGGAGCCGGAACTCGGGAGGGAGGCGGCACTCAGGAGGGAGACGGCACTCGGGAGGGGCCGAGGGACGGGCGAGAGACGGCTGAGGAACCGCTCGCGGTGGCGAGGGGCCCAGGTTCAAGGGGCCGTCGGCGGGCCCGGTACGTACTCGGGGTCGACCTGGTCCGCGAGGTCCCGCCCGGTCGCGGCGTTCGCCCAGGCGCGGGCGTTGCGGAGGTGGAACTCGACGGCGTGGCGGTGGAGCGCCGGCCAGTCCTTGGGGCGGGAGTCGACCGCGGCGCGCAGGACGTCCAGGGCGTGGCGGTTGGTGTCCTCCAGCTCGCCGGCGGGGGTGCCGCGTTCGGCGGAGCGGACCCAGGAGGAGTGGGTCAGGTGGGTGAGGAGGTGGTCGCCGGTCTCCTCTTTCAGGAAGAGGAGGTCGTCCTCGCCGGTGACCTTGTTGCCGACGACGGCGAGGGGGATGCCGAACTCCTGGGCGTGGTCGCGGTACTGGCGGTAGACGGAGACGCCGCGCCGGGTGGGTTCGGCGACGAGGAAGGTCATGTCGAAGCGGGTGAAGAGGCCGGAGGCGAAGGCGTCGGCGCCGGCGGTCATGTCGACGACGACGTACTCGCCGGGGCCGTCCAGCAGGTGGCTCAGGTACAGCTCCACCGCGCCGAGCTTGGAGTGGTAGCAGGCCACGCCGAGGTCGCTCTCGTCGAAGGCCCCGGTCACCATCAGCGGGACGCCGCCGACGGGGCGGACGTGGCGGGTGTGGAGCTCGTCGTCGCCGAGGAGGGTGAGGAGGTGTGAGCCCCGGCCGGGCGGGGTGGTCTTGACCATCGCGTCGCGGGACGGGACGCGGGGGTTGGTGCCGCGCAGGAGGTCCTTGATCTCGCCGAGGCGGGTGGCGAGCGGGGGAGCGGTGAAGGGGGAGGCGTCGGGGTCGAGGGCCTCGGCGAGGTGCTGGTTGATGTCGCCGTCCACGGCGAGGACGGGGGCACCGGAGCGGGCCAGGTGCCGGGCGAAGAGCGCCGACAGGGTCGTCTTCCCGCTGCCGCCCTTCCCGACGAACGCTACGCGCATCGCCGACCGCCTCCCGGGCACGGCGAAAGGCACCGCGTTTTGAAAATGGGTTTCATGTGACTACGTTTTAGGAGGGCGGATGAAGGCTGTCAAATCGGAGGTCCGTGGAGGTTGCGGGTATCCTCTTGATCGCACTGGAGTGCTAACTGCTTATGATGTGCAAGTGCGTGACTACTGCATAAGGCCGGCGGGCCCGGAGGACCTCGACGAGGCGCGGGCCGTCATGCTCGACACCGTGTACCGGGACTTCGGCACCGGATACGTACCGAGATGGCACGGCGACATCATCGACCTGACCGGGGCGTACCTGACGCCGGCGCGGCACACCCTGCTGGTGGCGGTGGACGGCGCCGGGGAGGTCGTGGCGACCGGGGCGCTCGACTCGCGCGGCCCCCTGTACCCGCCGAACCCCGCGCATCTCGCCGAGCGCTACCCGTCCGGGCCGACGGCGCAGCTCAGGCGGATCTACACCCGGCGCGAACACCGCCGCCGGGGCCTCGCGCGCCGGCTGGTCGGGGAGCTGCTCGACTTCGCGGCGGCGGACGGCGGCTACCGCTCCGTGTACCTGCACACCGACCCGTCGGTGGAGGGCGCCGAGGGCTTCTGGCGGTCGCTCGGCGAGGTGGTGCTCGACGAGCGGGACGACCGGGCGCCGGGGCAGGCGGGGACCGTGCACTTCGAGGTGCCGTTCGACGCCGTCCGGCCCGGCAGGACCCCCGCCGGACACGGCATGACCACTTCCCCCCTCCTCACAGACCGGTAGACCATGCGCATCCCCCACAGCACCCGGCTCCTCGCCGCCCTGTCCGCCCTCCCCCTCCTCGCGGGCTGCTTCGCCTCCGGCGGGGCCGACGACGACACCGCCTCGGCCGCGAAGGACGGCGCCCGGCTGCGCGTCGCCCTCGCCTTCCCGCCCGCCGAACGCCTCTCCCCGTACGGCGCCGACGCGACGCTCCTCAGCAGGCTCGGCGTCACCGAGGGCCTGACCTCCCTCGACGCGAACGGCGCCCCCGCCCCGGCACTGGCCCAGTCCTGGAAGCGGGTCGACGACCGCACCTGGGTGTTCACCCTGCGGGACGCCACCTTCCAGGACGGCACCCGCGTCACCCCCGCCGCCGTCGCCGCCTCCCTCGGCCACGCCGGCCAGGCCGAACCCGCCCCCGCGGCCCTCGCCGGAGCCGCCCTCACCGCGAAGGCCGACGGCGCCACCGGCGTCCGGATCACGACGACCGCCGCCGACCCCGTCCTCCCGCTGCGCCTGACCAGCCCGAGCCTCGCGATCCTCGCCCCGAAGGCGTACGACGCGAAGGGCGCCGCGAACCCCGTCGGCACCGCCACCGGCCCCTTCGAGGTCACCAAGCTCACCGGCACCACGTCCGCGACCCTGGACCGCTTCGACGACTACTGGGGCGGACGCGCCCAGGCCGCCGGCGTCGACGCCCGCTTCATCGCCGACGGCACCGCCCGCGCCAACGCCCTGCGCACCGGCGAGGTCGACGTCGCCGAGGCGATCCCCGTCGCCCAGGCCGCGACCCTCGACGCCGCCACCCGCAAGGAGACGGCGACCACCCGCACCACCAGCCTCCTCCTCAACACCGAGAGCGGCGCCTTCAAGAACCCCGCGCTGCGCGCCGCCGCCCGCGCCGCCGTCGACACCGCCACCCTCGCCGAGGGCGTCTACGAAGGCCACGCCGACGCGGGCGCCGGCATCTACGGCCCCGCCGTCACCTGGGCCGCCGGCAAGCGCACCGCCCCCACCGGCCGGACGGCCCCCGGCAAGCCGGCCGGCGCCGCCGTCACCCTCGCCACCTACGACAACCGCCCCGAACTCCCCGAGGCCGCCCAGGTCCTCAAGCAGCAGCTGGAGAAGGCCGGGTTCAAGGTCAAACTGGAGATACGCGAGTACTCGCGCCTGGAGAGCGACGCCCTCGCCGGCAAGTTCGACGCGTTCGTCCTCGCCCGCAACACCCTCGTCGACACCGGCGACCCCGTCGCCGTCCTCGCCAGCGACTACACCTGCGACGGCGGCTTCAACATCGCCCAGCTGTGCGACAAGAAGGTCGACCAGGCGGTGAAGGCCGCCCAGGGCATCGCCGACACCGGCAAGCGCCAGGACGCGGCCATGGCCGCCGAGACGGCGATCCTCGGCACCGACGCCGTCGTCCCCCTCGTCCACCAGCGGGTCATCACCGGCGTCGGCAAGTCCGTGCGCGGCGTCCTCCTCGACCCGTACGAGCGCACGCTCGTCGGCACCGGCACCCGGCGCTGACCCGTGGGACGGCTGACGGCGCTCCTGTGGCGGGCGGCCCTCGCCGCGGGCCTGGTCTGCGGCATCGGCCTCCTGCCCTGGCTGACGGACACCGACCCGGCGCTGACCGTCCTCAAGGCCCGCGCCGTCGACCGTGACCCCACCCCCCAGGTCCTCGCCGACATCCGCGAGCAGCTCGGCCTCGCCGACGGCCCCCTGCACCTCCTCGGCCAGTGGCTGTCCGGACTCCCGCGCGGCGACGCCGGCCGCTCCTGGATCTCCGGCGAGGAGGTCACCCCCGCGATCCTCCAGGCGCTCGGCGCGTCCCTCCTGCTGGTGACGGCGGCCCTCCTCGTCGCCCTCGCCACCGCCGCCCTGATCTGTGCGCCCACCCTGCGCCGGGGCGCCCGCCGCACCCTCGCCGGACACCCCCCGGCCCGCTCCGCGTCCGCGATGCTCGCCGCACTCCCCGAGTTCCTCACCGCGTCCGTGCTCGCCACCGTCGTAGGGGTCCAGCTCGGCTGGCTGCCGGCGCTCGGCTGGTACGGGCTCAAGTGGACGGTGCTGCCGGCGCTCGCGCTGGGGCTGCCCGCCGGGGCGGTGCTCGGCAGGCTCCTCGACGACCTGCTGCCCGCCGCGTTCGCCGAGCCCTGGGCGAAGGCGGCGACCGCGCGCGGCGTGCCCGGCGGCCGGATCGCCCGGCACGCGCTGCGCCGCGCCCTGCCCGGACTCCTGCCCAACCTGGGCCTGTTCGCGGTGGGCCTGACCGGCGGATCGGTCGTCGTGGAGCAGATCTTCGACATCCCCGGCCTCGGCCGCACCACCCTCCAGGCCGCCCTCGCCCAGGACCTCCCCGTCCTCCAGGCCGGCACCCTCGCCCTGGTCCTGTTCGCCGCGCTCGTCACCGGCGCCGCCCGGCTCGCCGCCCGCCCCCTCCTCGGCCCCGCCCTGCGCGACGACGCCCTCCCCGCCCTGCACCGCCCGGACCCGCCGGCCCGCAGACTCCCGCCCCTGGTCCACGGCGGACTCCTCGCCGCCGTCGTCGCCGCCGGACTGCCCCGCGACCCCCTCGCCGTCGACACCACGCGGCGCCTCCAAGGCCCGTCCCTCTCACATCCGTTCGGCACCGACGCCCTCGGCCGTGACCTCCTCGCCCGCGTCGCGCACGGCGCGCTGGACACGCTGCTGCTGGCCGGCGGGATCAGCCTCGCCGCGTACGTGGCCGGCGTCCTGCTGGGGCTCGTGCCGAGGCTGTCGGCGCCGCTCGTGGACACGGTCAACGCCGTACCGCCCGTCCTCGCCGCCCTCCTGGTCGCCGCCCTGTGGGGCAGCGGCGCGAGCACGCCCGCGCTCGCCGTGACCGTCGTCGCCTGGGCGCCCCTCGCCGCCCACACCTCCGCGCTCCTCGCCCAGGAGAAGGCCGCCGTCCACCTCACGGCGACCCGCGCCCTCGGCGCCGGACGCCGCCACCTGCTGCGGCGCGCGCTGCTGCCCGCCGTCCTGCCGCCCGTCGCCCGGCACGCCGCCCTGCGCCTGCCCGGCAACGCCCTCGCCCTCGCCACCCTCGGCTTCCTCGGCCTCGGCGCCCAACCACCCTCCCCGGAATGGGGGCTGCTGCTCGCCGAGAACCAGCCCTACGCCGAACGCGCCCCCTGGGCCGTCCTCGCCCCGGCCGCCGCCCTCGCCCTCCTCGGCGCCCTCGCGGTCACCGCGGGAGGACTCCGCAGGCGACGCGACAAGCACCCGGACGACGAGCTGCGGACCCCCGAACTCCCCGACCCCGTACGAGAGTTGGTGGCGGCCCGATGACCGCGACGACAGCCCTGTCGGAGACCGGCACCGGAAAGACCCCGCTCTCCCCGCTGCTGCGCCTGCTGATCCTCACCCAACTCGCCTTCAACATAGGCTTCTTCGCGGTCCTGCCGTTCCTCGCCGAACACCTCGGCACCGGCATCGGACTCGCCGGCTGGCTCGTCGGCTTCGTCCTCGGCCTCAGGACGTTCAGCCAGCAGGGCCTGTTCGTCGTCGGCGGCGCGCTCACCGACCGGTACGGGGTACGGCCCGTCGTCCTCGCCGGCTGCGCCCTCAGGATCGCCGGGTTCGCGTGGCTCGGGTACGCGGACCACATCGCCTCCGTCATCGGGGCCGTCCTGCTCATCGGGTTCGCCGCCGCCCTGTTCTCCCCGGCCGTCGAGAGCGAGGTGGCACGGCAGGCCGTCGTCTGGGAGGAGGACGGCAACGGACCCCGCACCCGGGTCCTCGCGCTGTTCACCGTCGCCGGACAGGCCGGCGCGTTCGTCGGACCGCTCATCGGGGCGCTCCTGCTGTCGGTGGACTTCAGGGCCGTGTGCCTCGCCGGGGCCGGGGTCTTCGTCCTCGTCCTCGCCGGACACGCCTGGCTGCTGCCGCAGCACATCCCCGGACGTCGGAAGACCCGGGTCAAGGGCGGCGTCGGGCCGATGCTCCGCAACCGCCGCTTCCTCGCCCTGTGCTGCGCCTACGGCGCCTACCTCCTCGCCTACAACCAGCTCTACCTGGCGCTGCCCGCCGAGGTCGAGCGGGCGGCCGGCTCGCAGGCGCCGCTGTCCTGGCTGTTCGCGCTGTCGTCCGCGCTCGTCGTCCTCGCCCAACTGCCCGTCACCCGCTGGGTGGGGGAGCGGCTCAGCCTGCGGGCGTCCATGGCGGGCGGGCTCGCGCTCATCGCCGCCGGGTTCGCGGTCGTCGCCGCCGCGCTGCCCGCCGGGGCGCGAGGCACGGCGGGGCTGCTGCCCGCCGCCGGGTTCGTCGTCCTGCTCACCCTCGGGCAGATGCTGGTCGCGCCCGCCGCCCGCGCCTGGGTCCCCGACCTCGCCGCCGAGGGACGCCTCGGCCTCTACACCGGGGCCCTGTCCTCCGTCTCCGGCCTGATCGTGCTGATCGGCAGCTCGGCCACGGGCACCCTCCTCGACACGGGCCTGCCGCCGGCCGTGCCGTGGCTGGTCCTGGCCGCCGTACCGGCCCTGGCTATCGCACTGCTGCCGCGCGGCGGCGAGGGCTCCGCGGAGAAGCCGAAGACCGCGCGGCCGTCGGCCAACGACACGGAGCAGGCCACAGCCCCGACCACCACCGCCGACGCCGTTCAGGCCCGAGAAGCCCCCGCCGAGAACACGCCCGCCCCCGCCGGCACTCCGCTCGCCCTCCCCGACCACCCCGCCGACTCCCGTCCCACCCCCACACAGAGCCCCGCCCCCGCCGAAACCCCGGTGATTCCCAAGAACCGTCAAGGCGGGTGAAGGCGCGCGGGCGGGCGTGGCAGTATCCCGGAGCATGAGCGCGTCGCCGGGAGTCCGCGGGCTGCGTGCCGCCGTGTTCGCGGCGGTGTGCGTGCTGCTGGCTGTCGGCGCGCACGCGGCGGCCGGGGGCCGGACGCCCTCGGCCGGTGCGCAGGGGCTCGCCTTCGGCGCCGTCTTCGCCGCCGGGTGGCTGCTCGGCGGACGGGAGCGGAGCCTCGCCGGGATCAGCGGGGCGACGCTGGCCGCACAGGGCGCGCTGCACGCCGGGTTCGGGGCGGTGACCCCGGGCGGAGGCGGGATGCCGGGCATGCGCATGCCGGGCGGGTCCGGCGCCGCGCACGACACCGTCGTCCACCGCGTGCTCGCGTACGGCACCGCCGGCCGGCACCCGACCAGCCACCCCGCCACTCACCCCAGCACTCATCCCGCCGTGCTCCACCAGGGCGTTCTGCACCACACCAACCCCCACACCCTCGCCGCCCACGTCCTCGCCGCGTTGCTCACCTCGTGGTGGCTGCGGCGGGGGGAAGCCGCGTTGTGGTCGTTGTTGCGGCGGGCCGTGGTGCTGGTGCCGGGGCTGGTCGCGTGGTGGCGGGGGCCCGTGCGGGTCGAACGCGTGCGGAGGGTCGTACGGCGTCGGAGGCATCTTCCCGGGCCGCGCGGGCTGTTGTTGCGGAACGCGGTGCGGCGCAGGGGGCCGCCCGGGGCGCTGTCTTACCCCGTCCGAAAGGAAAGAAACGACCACCCCGTACGGAGATCACCGACCCATGCACCGCACACGCACCGCAGCTCTCGCCGTCCTGCTCGCCGCAGGCGGGGTCCTCGCGGCGGCAGGAGCCGCGTCCGCGCACGTCACCGTCCATCCGGAGAGCTACCCCCAGGGAGCCACGGACGGGCTGCTCACGTTCCGGGTCCCCGATGAGGACGACAAGGCGGGTACCTCGCAGGTACAGGTCTTCCTGCCGACCGACCACCCCCTCCTCGGCGTCCTCGTCACCCCGCACGACGGCTGGACCCCGAAGGTCACCACCACGAAGCTGAAGACGCCCGTCAAGACGGACGACGGGACGATCACCGACGCCGTCTCCGAGATCACCTGGACCGGCGGGAAGATCGCCCCCGGCCAGTTCGAGGACTTCGACGTCGCCTTCGGCCAGCTCCCCGACGACGCCACGAACCTCACCTTCAAGACCCTCCAGACGTACGACTCCGGAAAGGTCGTCCGGTGGATCGAGGCGGCCGGACAGGGCGACGACGACCCTGAGAACCCGGCGCCCGTCCTTACCCTGACCCCGGCGAAGACCCTGACCCCGGCGAAGACCGGGACACCCGCGAAGACCGTGACGTCCGCGCCGGTCGCGAAGGCCGCCGCCCACGACTCCACCGCCCGGGACCTGGGCGTCGCCGGGATCGTGCTGGGCGCGGTCGCCCTCGGCGCCGGAGGGTTCGCGGTGGCACGCTCGCGCTCGACACGGCCGTAAAGCCCCAAAGCCGTACGACCGTGAACAGGAAAAGGCCCGGACTCCCCCCGCGGGGTCCGGGCCGTTCTCCGTCGGGTCGCGTGCCTCAGCGCGTCGCCAGCACCGGCCTGTCCTTGGCCGCGAGAGCCGCCACGATCGGCTCGGAGATCACGACGACCGGCACCGGCAGGGTGACAGTGACGGCGGGAGCCTCCGGCTCCGTCTCCACCTGCACCGGCGCCTCGGCAGCCGCCCCCGCCCCCGGCCGCGTCCGGAACAGCCACAGCACGTCCCGCCCGAACGACCAGACCAGCGCCGCCAGCGACGTCACCGCGATCGCCAGGTTCGCCGCGTACGGCAGCAGCTCGGAGCCGGCGAGCAGCAGGCAGATCCCCTGCGTCGCGGCGACCGTCTTGCGGGCCATGCTGTGCGGCAGCGCGGAGTTGAGCCACGGCCAGACGTACGCGGCGGCGACGAACACGTACCGCATGGCGCCCATCAGCAGCACCCACGGACCGAGCTGCGTGGCGACGTACACGCTGAGGACGAGGATCAGGAACGCGTCGACCTCCATGTCGAAGCGCGCGCCCAGCGGCGTCGAGGTGTTCGTGCGGCGGGCGACCTTGCCGTCCACGCCGTCCAGGATCAGCGCGACCGCCGTCAGACCGACCAGCAGCGTGACCGGCGGGGCGGACTCGAAGGAGTCGGCGACCAGCGCCGTCACCCCGCCGACCAGGACGGCGCGGCCGAGCGTGACCCGGTTCGCGGGGCCGAACGTGCGGATTCCCGAGCGGTGGCAGGCGCCGGACAGCAGGGCCCAGGTGCCGAGGGCGAAGACGAGGCCGGTCGCCCAGCCCGCCGTGCCCATGCCGATCACCGAGCCCAGCAGGGCCAGCAACAGGAGCTGAGCGCCCGCTCCCAGAGCGGTCTCCTGCTGGACCAGCCTTGCCTCGTACGTGTTGTTCAGGGCCACCGCACATCCTCCGGCCGAGTGACAGAGTCGATCAACGCCGCGTACTGTGCGCGGCCTGTGCCACATCTCGGTACGTGAACCGGATGCAGATCGTTCAGGAGGTTTTCTATGAAGGGCGCCGCACGAGCGTTCTGGGTCAGCCGTCCGGGTGAAGGGGAGGTGCGTGAGACGGCCGTCCCCGAGCCCGGCGAGGGGGAGGTGCTGGTGCGGACCCTGTGGTCCGGCATCAGCCGCGGCACGGAGACCCTGGTGTTCGGCGGCAAGGTCCCCGAGAACCAGCACACGGCGATGCGCGCGCCGTTCCAGGAGGGCGACTTCCCGGCCCCGGTGAAGTACGGCTACCTGAACGTCGGCGTGGTCGAGGAAGGCCCCGCGCACCTCGTGGGGAAGACGGTGTTCTGCCTGTACCCGCACCAGACGCGGTACGTCGTACCCGCGTCGAGTGTGATCGTCGTACCGCCCGAGGTCCCCGCCGAACGCGCCATCCTCGCCGGCACCGTCGAAACCGCCGTCAACGCCCTCTGGGACGCCGCCCCCATGATCGGCGACCGTGTCGCGGTCGTCGGCGGCGGCATGGTCGGCTGCTCGGTCGCCGCCCTCCTCGCCCGCTTCCCCGGCGTGAAGGCCCAGCTCGTCGACGCCGACCCCGCCCGCGCCGAGACCGCCGCGAGACTCGGCATCGACTTCGCGCTCCCCCAGGACGCGGCGGACGGCCTCGACCTCGTCATCCACGCCAGCGCCACCGAGGCCGGCCTCACCCGGGCCCTCGAACTCCTGCGCCCCGAGGGCACCGTCGTCGAACTCAGCTGGTACGGCGACCGCCGGATCGCCCTCCCGCTCGGCGAGGCGTTCCACTCCCGCCGCCTGACCATCCGCAGCAGCCAGGTCGGCACCGTCTCCCCGGCCCGCGCGAACCGCTCCTACGCCGACCGCCTCGCCCTCGCCCTCGACCTGCTCGCCGACCCCGCGCTCGACGCGCTGATCACCGGGGAGTGCGCGTTCGAGGAGCTGCCGCAGGTGCTGCCGAAGCTGGTCTCGGGGGAGATCCCGGCGCTGTGCCACCGGGTGCGCCACCCGGACTGACCTGAGAAAAGAGTGAGTGGCCGCTGAACACGGGGGAGCGGCCGGCCGTACTACACGGCACCTCCGGCGCGAAACGGCCGGGGGACCAGACGTGCCGCACCTGGAGGGTCGTCCGTTGTTCAGTGTCACCGTCCGCGATCACATCATGATCGCCCACAGCTTCCGCGGCGAGGTCTTCGGACCCGCGCAACGCCTGCACGGAGCGACGTTCCTCGTGGACGCCACGTTCCGCCGCGAGCAGCTGGACGACGACAACATCGTCGTCGACATGGGCCTCGCGAGCCAGGAACTGGGCGCCGTGGTCGCGGAACTGAACTACCGGAATCTGGACAACGAGCCGGATTTCGCCGGGGTGAACACGTCCACCGAGTTCCTCGCGAAGGTCATCGCCGACCGGCTCGCGGAGCGCATCGGCAAGGGCGCGCTCGGCGAGGGGGCGCGCGGGATCGCCGCCCTCTCCGTCACCCTGCACGAATCGCACGTCGCCTGGGCGAGTTACGAGCGTGCCCTGTGACCGACACGACCATCGAGCGGACGACCGTCCGCCTCGACAAGGCCGCGCTCGCCTACGTGCCGAAGCAGCAGCCCGTCGTACGGAAGAACGGCGACCTCATCCCGATGTCCCTGCGCACCGTCCACTTCGTGCTGCCCGCCGGGGTCGACGACCCCAGCCGGCCCAGCGGCGGCAACGCCTACGACCGGCGGGTCTGCCTCGACCTGCCCGGCTTCGGCTGGCAGGTGCGCAAGCACCTCGCGGACGGCGACTGGCCCCGGCCCGCCGAGGCCGACCGGGAGGCGCTCGCCCGCACGCTGCGCGACCTGCCCGACGGGACGGTCGTCCTGCTCGACGGGATCGTCGCCTGCGGGGTGCCCGAGGTCATCGTCCCCGAGGCGCAGCGGCTGCGGCTCGCCGTCCTCGTGCACCTCCCGCTCGGCGACGAGACGGGCCTCGCGCCCGAGGTCGCCGCCGAACTCGACGCCCTGGAGCGGACCGTGCTGCGCGCGGTGCCCGCCGTGATCGCCACCAGCGACTGGGCCGTGCGCCGGCTCGTCTCGCACCACGGCCTCGCCCCCGAGAAGGTGCACGTCGCCGCCCCCGGCGCCGACATCGCGCCCGTCGCCTCCGGGACCGACGGCGTCTCGCACCTCGTGTGCGTCGCCGCCGTCACCCCCCGCAAGGGCCAGCACCGCCTCGTCGAGGCCCTCGCCTCGGTCACCGAACTGCCCTGGACCTGCGACCTCGTCGGCGGTGTCGACCAGGACGTCGAGTACGTCGCCCACCTGCGCGGACTCATCGCCCGGCACGGCCTCGAAGACCGGCTGCGGCTCACCGGCCCGCGCTCCGGCGCCGCCCTCGACGCCAGCTACGCCCGCGCCGACCTGATGGTCCTCACGTCGTACGCCGAGACGTACGGCATGGCCGTCACCGAGGCCCTCGCGCGCGGCATCCCGGTCCTCGCCACCGACGTCGGCGGCGTCCCCGAGGCCGTCGGCCGCGCCCCCGACGGCGGCGTCCCCGGCATCCTCGTGCCCCCGGAGAACCCGGCCGCCCTCGCGGCCGAACTGCGCGGCTGGTTCGGGGAGGCGGACGTGCGCCGCCGCCTCAAGTCCGCCGCGCGCGGCCGGCGCGCCGCCCTGAACGGCTGGGCGTCCACCGCGAAGAGCCTCGCCGGCGTCCTCGGCCGGCTTCCCCGCGAGTCCTGGAGGGCCGCATGAGCAGCGCGGACGTCATCCCCGGCGCCGGACCCGTCGCCGAACGCGCCACCGTACGGCTGCGCGAGAGCGGCCCCGACGACCCGCCCCGCTACGCCCCCGAGTGGCTCCAGCTGCGCGAACCCGCCGACGCGGGCGCCCGCGCGCTGGACCTCCTCGACCCGCTGCGGATACGCCTCGCGAACCTGCCGCGCGGGAAGGCCGGGACCGTCGTGCACGACCTCGGCTGCGGCACCGGTTCCATGGGGCGCTGGCTCGCCCCCCGGCTCGACGGCGCCCAGCACTGGGTGCTGCACGACCGTGACCCCTACCTCCTGCACTTCGCGGCCGTCGCCTCGCCGCGCGCCGCCGCCGACGGAAGCCGGGTCACGGTCGAGACGCGGCGCGGGGACGTCGCCCGCCTCACGCCGGACGCGCTCGGCGGGGCGTCCCTGGTGACCGCCTCCGCCCTGCTCGACGTGCTCACCCGCGAGGAGATCGACGCGCTCGTCGACGCGTGCGTGGGCGCCGGCTGCCCGGCGCTGCTCACGCTCTCCGTCGCCGGGCGGGTCGAGTTCTCGGCCTCCGATCCGCTGGACGCCGAACTCCAGGACGCCTTCAACGACCACCAGCGGCGCGAGGGGCTCCTCGGGCCCGACGCGGCCGACGTCGCCGCCGAGGCGTTCGAGGCGCGGGGGGCGACCGTCAAGCTCCACCCCAGCGCCTGGCGGCTGGGCCCGGCCGAGGCCGCGCTGACCGCGCAGTGGCTGAAGGGCTGGGTGGGGGCGGCTGTCGAGGAGCGGCCCGAGCTGTCCGCTCGCGCGGAGACCTATCTGGAGGCACGGCTCGCCGCCGCTGCCGCCGGGGAGCTGCGCGTGGCCGTCCACCACACGGATCTGCTGGCGCTCGCACGGCCGGTGGGGAGCGTCTGATGACCGAGGGTCCGGGGGGTGTCGGAGCGGATGGGGCGGGGCGGGCCGATGCGGAACGCCCACCAGGCCGCTCCGAGGCTCCGGAGCTCGCCGAGGTCTCTGTGGTCTCCGGGGACCGGGCCGCCTCGGTACGGCCCTCCGGGGCCGAGTCCGTCGACGCGCGGCAGGACGTGGAGGTCCTGTCGCGGGGGGACGACGCCGGCGAGGCGGGCGGGATCGGTGCCGGGGCCCCGGCGGCCGACGCGGGCCGGGCCGGCGAGGGCGCTGCCGCCGACGGTGCGAAGGCCGGGCGGCGGCCCTGGGTACGGGCGCTCAGGACCCACTTCGGGACGCTCGCCGGGGTCGCGATCCTCGGGGTGCTGCTGTGGCGGATGGGCACCGGCGTCTTCCTCGACGGGCTGCGGCGGATCGACGCGTTCTCGCTGCTGCTCGCCCTGGCGATCGGCGGGGTGACCACCGCGTTCAGCGCCTGGCGCTGGGCGCTCGTCGCACGCGGGCTGAAGATCCGGCTGCCGCTCGGGGCCGCCGTCGGCGACTACTACCGGGCGCTCTTCCTCAACGCGGCGCTGCCGGGCGGGATTCTCGGCGACGTCCACCGGGCCGTGCGGCACGGGCAGAGCGAGGGAGACGTGGGGCGCGGCGTACGGGCCGTGTTCTGGGAACGCGCCGCCGGACAGATCGCCCTCGCCGTCGTGGGGCTCGCGGTCCTGCTGGCGGTGCCGTCGCCGGTCGCGGGGGAGGTACGGCACATCGTGCCCCTCGTCGCGCTCGGCGGGGTCGGGGCGCTCGCCGTCGTCCTCGCCGTCCGCATGAACCGGGCACCGTCCACCGAGTCACGGCGCGGACGGGCGGTGCGGGGGATGCTGGGGGAGGCGCGGGAGGCGCTGCTGTCCCGGCGCAACGGGCCCGGCGTCGCCCTCTCCTCGCTCGTCGTCCTCGCCGGGCACATCGGGACGTTCGTCCTCGCGGCCCGCGTCGCGGGGGCGTCCACCTCGGCGGTCCGGCTCCTGCCGCTCGCCGTCCTCGCGCTGCTCGCCATGGGCGTGCCGCTGAACGTCGGAGGGTGGGGGCCCCGGGAGGGGGTCACCGCCTGGGCGTTCGGGGCGGCGGGGCTGGGCGCCGACACCGGGTTCGCGGTGTCGGTCGTGTACGGGGTGCTGTGCTTCGTGGCCGCGCTGCCGGGGGCTGTGGTGCTGGTCGTGCGGTGGTGGGAGGGGGTGCGGGGGAGGTCGTTGCCTGGGGCGGTGGTGCATGACACCTCGTTGCCTGGGGCAGTCGTACATGACGCCTCCGTGCCGGCCGCGGTGGTACATGACACCGCGGTTTCACACACCACCGCCTCCGCCCCCGCGTCGCCCTACTCCCCGGCGCTCTCCTCGACCCGCGAACTCAGCAGCGAGAAATACGCGCCGAAAGAATCCACGAGGCTCGCCAGAAGCCGCTCCCCCTTTTCCGCGGAGCCCAGCGAAGGCCGGCCGATGACACCCGAATCGGTATAGGCGGACATTCCCGAGGTGAGGAGATGACGGCGGTCGTCGGCGGTGAAATCGGCGGACTCGTAGCCGGGCCTGACGACTTCGGGGTGCGCGTGCAGAAGGATCGACGTCTCGATTTCACCGGCGTGCATGTCGGTGAGGAGGGAGGTTTCGACACCCGCCGAGACGCGGGCCTCCTCCCAGTCCTCCGGGGCCGGGAAGAGCGCGAGGTGCTCGCCCCGCGCGGACGCCTCCTGGACGACGTTGCCGAGGACGTAGTTCCCGCCGTGCGCGTTGACCACGACCAGCGCCTCGACGCCGGAGCGGCGCAGCGAGGCCGCTATGTCACGTACCACCGCGTGCAGGGTCACCGAGGAGATGCTGACGGTCCCCGGCCAGTCCGCGTGCTCGTGCGAGCAGGCGATGGTCACGGGCGGAAGGAGGTGCACGGGATGCGAGGCCGCGATCTCCCGGGCGATGGCACAGGCGACGAGCGTGTCGGTGGCCAGCGGGAGGTAGGAGCCGTGCTGCTCGTAGCTGCCGACGGGAAGGACCGCGATCCGCGTTGAGACAGCAGCCCCCCGCGTCCGTACGTCATCGGTGGTGTCCGTCGGCAGTGCCGAGGCCACCGTCCCACGCCCCGCCGCCCGTATGTCCGGACCACTCATCCTTTTCCCGCCCTTTCGACTCCCCATCGGACTCTTAGGAACCAGATCATGACAGAAAAAATCGGTGTACTCGGCAAGAAGACCCCGCAGCGCACGGGCGTGGAACGCGTGGTGAATGCCCCTCTGCCCACGGTCTACGGGAAATTCCAGGCGGTCGGTTACATGGACCACGACCGGGGTGACGAACAGGTCGCCCTGGTCTACGGCGAGATCGGCACCGAGAACGTCCTGACCCGGCTGCACTCCGAATGCCTCACCGGTGACGCGTTCGGTTCGCAGCACTGCGAGTGCGGCGACCAGCTCGACTCCGCGCTGCGCGCCGTGGTCGCCGAGGGCAGCGGTGTCGTCGTCTACCTGCGCGGCCACGAGGGCCGCGGGATAGGGCTGCTCGGCAAGCTGCGCGCGATGGCGCTCCAGGCGGAGGGCCTCGACACGGTCGAGGCGAACGTCGCCCTCGGCTTCCCCGTGGACGCCCGCGACTACGGCGTCGCCGCGGAGATCCTGCGCGACCTCGGCGTGCGGTCGGTGCGCCTGATGTCCAACAACCCGCGCAAGCGCGAGGCGTTGACGGACAATGGCATCCAGGTCGCCGAGGAGGTGCCGCTGCTGATCCCGCCGTGCGAGAACAACATCACCTATCTGCGCACCAAGCGGGAGCGTCTCGACCACCGCCTGCCGCACCTCGACGCGGTGGCCCACTGGTCCTGAACTCCCGTCGGCAGGACGGCAACAGCAACTCCCCGGCCTCGGCACACGGGCCGGGGCCGCCGCCCACAAGGAGCCGCACGCTTGAACACGCATGCCTCGGTCGTCGTCATCGGCGGCGGGGTGATCGGCACCAGCATCGCCTGTCATCTCGCCGCCGCCGGGGTCCGCGACGTGGTGCTCGTCGAACGCGACGAACTCGCCGCGGGATCGACCTCGAAGGCCGCCGGCGGCGTACGCGCCCAGTTCTCCGACGAGGTGAACATCCGGCTCGGCGCCCGCAGCCTGGAGGCGTTCGCCCGCTTCGGCGAGGAGACGGGCCACGACATCGGACTGCACCGCACCGGCTACCTCTTCCTCCTCACCACCCCCGAGGAGGTCGCCTCCTTCGAGGCCGGCATCGCCGTGCAGAACGCCCTCGGCGTCCCGAGCCGCCTCATCGACCCGGCCGAGGCCCAGCGCCTCAACCCGCTGATCACCACCGACGGCCTGCTCGCCGCCGCGTACTCGCCCGACGACGGACACTGCACCCCGGAGGCCGTCGTCCACGGCTACGCGGCCGTCGCCCGCCACCACGGCGTACGGATACTGCGTCACACAGCGGTCACCGGCATCGAGCTGCGCGGCGACACGATCACCGGCGTGCACACCACGATCGGCCGCATCACCACCGGCACCGTCGTCTGCGCGGCCGGCGCCTGGTCGAAGTCGATCGGCGACATGGTCGGCGTGGACCTGCCCGTGCAGCCGCTGAGACGTCAGGTCGCGGTCACGGAAGCCTTCCCCGGGCTGCCGCCGGACCTCCCGATGACGATCGACTTCACCACCACCTTCTACTTCCACCCCGAGGGCCCCGGCCTGCTGATCGGCATGTCCGACCCGGACGAGCGCCCCGGCTTCGCCACCGACGCCCACGACCGCTGGATACCCCGCCTCGCCGCCGCCATGGAACACCGTGCGCCCGCCCTCCTCGACCTGCGCCGCACGGGCGGCTGGGCGGGCCTGTACGAGGTCACCCCGGACCACAACGCCCTGATCGGCGAGGCGAGTTCGGTCTCCCGCTTCCTGTACGCCACCGGCTTCTCCGGGCACGGCTTCCTCCAGGGGCCCGCCGTCGGAGAGGTCGTGCGCGACCTGGTCCTCGGCCGCGTACCCTTCGTGGACGTCACCCCCCTGAGCGCCGGCCGCTTCGCCGCCGACGCCCCGCGTCCGGAGGCCAACCGCGTATGACCGCCGTCCACCTGTGGCTCCGCCACGAACCCCGCCCCACCGAACGCCGCACCCCGGTCGTCCCCGCCGACGCCCGCCGCCTGGTCGACCACGGCATCACCCTGACGGTCGAGGACTCCGCCCAACGCATCTTCCCCACCGAGGAGTACGAGGCCGTCGGCGCCCAAGTCGCGCCCGCAGGCTCGTGGGTGTCCGCGCCGGACGACGCGATGATCCTCGGCCTGAAGGAACTCCCCGACGAACCCGCCGAGTTGACGCACCGGCACATCTTCTTCGGCCACGCCTACAAGCGACAGCCCGGCGCCGAGGCCCTGTTGACACGGTTCGCCGCCGGAGGGGGCGCCCTCCTCGACCTGGAGTACCTCACCGACGACACCGGCCGCCGCCTCGCCGCGTTCGGCTACTGGGCCGGCTACCTCGGCGCCGCCCTCGCCGTCCTCCACCACCGGGGCCGTCTCGCCGCCGAGTTGACCCCCACGGACGAGAAGGCCCTCGCCGCCCTGCTGGCCCCCGCCGCCGGCGACGAGCACATCGACGCCCTCGTGATCGGCGCCCTCGGCCGCAGCGGACGCGGCGCCCGGGACGCCCTCACGGCCGCCGGGATCGTCCCGACCGCCTGGGACCTCGCGGAGACCCAGGACCTCGACCGCGACGCCCTGGCGGCCCACGACCTCCTCGTCAACTGCGTCCTCGCGACGACCCCCGTACCGCCCTTCGTCCGCCCCCAGGACCTCGACGCACCCGGCCGTCGGCTGCGCACGGTGTCGGACGTCACCTGCGACGTCGGCTCACCCCTCAACGTCCTGCCGGTCTACGACCGCACCACCGAATGGACCGACCCGGTACGGCGCCTGCACGACACCCCGCCGCTCGACCTGATCGCGATCGACAACCTGCCCTCCCTGCTGCCCCTGGAATCGAGCAACGACTTCTCGGCCAGTCTCCTGCCCCAACTGCTCGACTTCCGTACGGACAGCGGGCCTTGGGAGCGCTGCCTGGTGCGTTTCGCGTCGGCGTCCCGCGAACTCGGCATCAAACAGGGTTAGTCGGGAAGGGTCACAGTCTCGGGAGTGACGTCGGGGAAGGGGAGGCAGCGGTGCCGGAACAGATACCCGCGAGCGGAACGGTCCACTGGATGGGCGCCGGCCTCTCCACCGGCAGCGGCTTCACCGCGCTCACCGCACAGGCGGACCGCGTTCGCCTGTGGCAGCGCACCGCGGACCGCGCCGCCGAGACCCTCGACCGCCTCGGCGTCGCCGACCGCGCCGAGCCCCGCGCCCTCACCCCGGGCGCCCTGGCCGCCGAACTCGCCCCGGGCGACGTCGTGGTGTCGATGCTGCCCGCCTCGGAGCACTCGGGCCTGCTCGCCGAATGCCTGGCGGGCCGGGCCCACTTCGCCTGCTCCAGCTACGTCACCGACGAGCTGACGGCGCAGGGCGAGGCGGCGCGGGCGGCGGGCCTGACGGTCCTCACGGAAGCCGGCCTCGACCCCGGCATCGACCACCTCTTCGCCCACAGCCTCGTGTCGCGGGCCCGGGCCGAGATAGGCCCCGAGAACCGCGCGGAGTACTCCCTCACCTCCTACTGCGGCGGCCTTCCCGCCGTCCCCAACTCCTTCCGCTACCGCTTCAGCTGGGCACCCCTCGGGGTCCTCAACGCCCTGCGCTCACCCGCCCGGCACATCGAGGGCGGCGTCGAGAAGGCGACCGTCCACCCCTGGGAGGCCACCCGCGAACTCACCCTGGGCGGCGAGACGTTCGAGGCGTACCCCAACCGCGACAGCGTCCCCTTCGCCGCCCAGTACGACCTGCCGTCCGGCTGGCGCGCCGACACCCTCGTCCGCGGCACCCTCCGCCTCGACGGCTGGCGGCATGCGTGGGACTCGGTCTTCGCCGAGCTGAAGAAGGGCGACGACGCGCGGATCGCCGAACTCGCCGGGGAGCTGGCCCGGACCTACCCCACCACCCGCGCCGACCGCGACCGCGTCGTCCTCGGCGTGTCCCTCACGGTCCGCGGCGCGAACGGGCGCATCTGGTCCGGGAGTTACCTCCTCGACCGGGTCGGTACCGCCGAGGAGTCCGCCATGGCCCACACCGTCTCCCGGCCCCTCGCCCTCGGTGTCCGCCACATCCTCGACTCCTCCCTGCCGCCGGGGCTGAGCCGGGCGGCGGAGACGGCGGTGCGGTCGGAGGAGTGGCTGAACGAACTGGCGGAGGAGGGGCTGGAGTTCACGATGCGGGTGGGGTGAACGGGGGTGGGTGGGCCGGCCGGGGCGGATGGCTTCGGCCGGGACGGTGGCCCGGCCGGGACAGTGGCTCGGTCGGGACGGTGGATCGGTGTCGGGACGGTGGCCCGGCCGGGGTGGCCTCAGCCGGCCAGCAGGGCCTCGTGGACGAACCGTTTGATCTCCGGGTACAGCGCGTGCGACGAACGCGGCCTGACCTGGGTCATGAACTGCACGGTCACGTCGTGCTCGGGGTCCACCCAGAACGTCGTGGTCGCGACGCCGCTCCAGCCGTAAGTGCCCTTGCCCGCCGGGGCCTTGGTGCGGTCGGGGTCGATGACGACGGAGACGCCGAGGCCGAAACCGAGGCCGTCCTTGCTGGGCTCGTCGTGGGAGGGGCGACTGCCGAAGGTCCGCATGTCGACGCCGCCGGGGAGATGGTTGCGGGTCATCAGGTCGACGGTCTCGGGGGCGAGCAGCCGTACGCCGTCCAACTCGCCCCGCCCGCGCAGGAACTCGGCGAACCGGTGGACGTCGTGCGCGCCCGCCACCATGCCGCCCGCCCCGGAGAGGAACCTCGGCCGGCCGCGCAACGGCAGCCCCGCAACTGGCCTGATGCCGCCGCCCTCCGTCTCCCCGTACAGTTCCGAAAGCCGCTCGGCCTGCGTGTCGCTCACACAGAACCCGGCGTCCGGCATGTCCAGCGGCCCGAACACCCGCTCGGCGAGGAACGCGTCCAGCGACTGTCCGGACACCACCTCCACGACCCGGGCGAGCACGTTCGTCGCCACCGAGTAGTTCCACTCGGTACCCGGCTCGAACTGGAGCGGCAGCGACGCGTACACGTCGACCGTCCCCGCGAGGTCCGTGCCGGGCGCCACCGACGAGTCGAGGCGTGCCTCGCGGTAGAGGGCGTCGACGGGGTGCGTGCCGTAGAACGCGAACGTCAGACCCGCCGTGTGGGTCATCAGGTGCCGGACGAGTATGGGTCCGTCGGCCGGGCGCGTCACCATGTCCCGCCCGCTGCCGCCGACGTACACCTGCGGCTCGGCGAAGGACGGAATGTGATGTGCCACCGGGTCGTCCAGCGACAGCTTCCCCTCCTCGACCAGCAGCAGCGCCGCGACCGACGTCACCGGCTTCGTCATCGAGTACAGCCGCCAGAGCGTGTCCGACTCCACCGGCAGACCGGCGGCGACGTCACGGTGACCGTGCGTGGTGAGGTGGGCGACCTTGCCGCCGCGCGCGACCGAGACGAGGTAGCCGGGCAGATGCCCCTCCTCCACCTCGTGCGCGATGTACCGGTCCATCCGGTCCAGCACCTTCGGGTCCAGCCCGACCTCGCTCGGGTCGACCTCTTGCCGCAGCACTGCCATCGTTCTCCTCCGGGGGCGACAGACGAGACGTGCCCCGGCCCGCCTGCTCCGGAGCGCCTCACTCCTCATCGTTCCGCAGCGAGCGCCACAGGGAACCCCTTTCGTAGGTGTGCCGTGTGTGGGGTGCGTCGCTTCTGGTATGGCGGGGGAGGGGGTGGGGGGTGGTATGTCACATATGACGCGTCATGTGTGACGCGCCGCGCATCTGGCATCGGGTGCTGGGTGCTGGGTGAGGTGTCATGTGTGAGGTGTCGTGTGCGACGCGTGATGTGTGATGTGTGATGTACCACCGGTCACCCCCGCAGCTCCCCCCTCCCCGGCAACCCCCGGCACACCGGCACCACCCCCACCATCAGCGCCGCCAGCACGACCAGCGGCGCGCGGCCCCCCTCCGCCGTCATCAGCAGACTCGCCCCGGCCACCCCGAGGGCCGGCCCCACGTTCATCGCCGTCTGCTGCAACCCGCCCGCCACCCCGGCCACCGCCACCGGGGCCTCCTTCACCACGACATGCGTCCCCGCCACCATCACCGCCCCGAACCCGGCGCCCACCAGGGCGAAGCCGACGCCGAACACCGCAGGTGCGGAGGCCGCGGCCAGCACGGACAGGCCCGCCGCGAGCAGCCCCACCGCCCCGGCGGTCGTACGCCGGCTCCCTGCCCGCTTCAGCGACATCGCGCACACCGGGGCCGATCCGATCAGCAGGACCGCCAACGGGGCGCCGACCAGGGCGCTGTGAAAGGGCGTCAGGCCCAGGTCTTCCTGGAGGAGGTAGACGCAGGCGAACAGGGCGCCGTTGACCGCGGCGGACGCCGCCACCAGTACCGCGAGCCCGGACCGCACGGCGGGGGAGCGGGCAACCTCCGGTGGGAGCAGGGGAGTCGGGGTCCGGCGTTCGTGGTGGGCGAAGGCGAGGGCGGTGGCGGCGCAGAGGGCGGCCGTCCAGGCGGTCAGGGTGACCAGGGCGTGGACCAGGGAGCCCAGGGTCACCGCCAGCAGGAGGGCGCCAGGGAGGTTCAGGGGCGGCGCGGGAGAGGGGCGCGGTGTGTCGTCCCGGCCGAGGAGCGCGAGCAGGCCGAACGCGAGGGTCGGGGCGAGGGTGAGGACGAACACCGCGCGCCAGCCGTACGCCGTCGCCAGGGCCCCGCCCACCAGTGGGCCCGTCGCGGCGGCCACGCCGATCGCCGCCGTGCGGATCGCCAGCGGTGTCCGCAGCCGGTCCGGCGGGTACGCGGCCCGCAGCATGCCCAGGGTGGCCGGCTGGAGCAGCGCCCCGAACACCCCCTGCACGACCCGCAGTCCGATCACCCACCCGATTCCCGGCGCCGCCACCAGTCCCGCCGAGGCCGCGCCGAAACCGAGCATCCCCACGGCGAACATCCGCCGGTGCCCGTACCGGTCGCCGAGCCGCCCCGCGAACACCAACAGCCCGGCGACGGCGACGAGATACCCCGTGCTCGTCCACTGCACCTCGGTGACGCTCGCCCCCAACTCCCTTCGCAGCGTGGGCTGGGCGACGGTCAGACATGTCCCGTCGAGCGCGACGACCATCGCGCCGGCGACGCTCGCGGCGAGCGTGAGGGTGCGTGTGCGTGTGCGTGCGCTGGTTCGTGTGTGCGGACGGTCCGCGAGTCCGCCGGTGCCGGATTCGAGGCGCGCCCCCACCTCAGGACCCGCCCCCCGACCCGCCCCTTGGTCCACCCCTCGACCCGTCCCCGGCCTCACGCCGTCCCCAGGTGCGCGTCCAGGACTGCCCGCAGTATCGGCCCGAAGTCCTCTGAGCCGGTGGCGAGTTGGAGGCTGCCCCAGCTCCAGAGCTGGGCGACGCCGTGCAGGTTGGCCCAGAGGGCGCCCGCGACGGCGCCGGCGTCCGCGTCGGGCCGTACCCGTCCGACCGACTCCATCAGGACGGAGAAGAGCGGCAGGCTGGTGTCACGCAGGCCCAAGTGGCCGCTTTCCAGTAGATCGTGACGGAACATCAGCTCGTACATGCCGGGGTTGTCGAAGGCGAACTCCAGGTAGATCCGGGCCAGTTGCTCCACCCGGGGGCGGACCTCCAGGATCACCATCGCCTCCTCCGCCCGCTCGGCGAGTTCGGTGAACCCGCGCCGGGCGATCGCGGAGAGGAGTTCCAGGTGGGTGGGGAAGTAGCGGCGGGGCGCGCCGTGCGAGACACCGGCCCGGCGGGCGATCTCCCGCAGGGTCAGCGCCTGGACCCCCTCGCGGGCCAGCAGCTCCACACCGGCGTCGACGAGACGCGCGCGGAGATCGGGAGAGCCCGGGGGATCGGCGGAGAGTGGCTGGTCGGCATGCATAGACAGTGTCTACCAGGCGGCCGTAGACACTGTCTACAAACTGTTCGCCGACAGTCGGGGGAATGCGGCGATCGCCCGTCGAGGTTGACATCGGACATGACTCAGGACACGACGGACGACGCCCTCCTCGCCCTGCTCTCCGACGTCCGGGGCGGGGTGCTCGTCACCCTCAAGCGCGACGGCCGGCCCCAACTGTCGAACGTGACACACCACTACTACCCGGACGAGCGCACCCTCCGGATCTCCGTCACCGCCGACCGTGCGAAGACCCGCAACCTCCAGCGCGACCCCCGTGCCGGCTACCACGTCACCAGTGCCGACCGCTGGGCCTACACCGTCGTCGAAGGCACCGCGGACCTCGCCCCGGTGGCCGCGTCCCCCGACGACGACACCGTCGAGGAACTCATCCGCCTCTACCGGGACACCCTCGGCGAACACCCCGACTGGGACGACTTCCGCGCCGCGATGGTCCGCGACCGCCGCCTCGTCCTGCGCATCAGGGTGGACCGGGCCTACGGCATCCCCCGCAAGGAGAAGGGGGAGTAGCGGATCGTCCCCCGGGGCTCGTCGTCGCGCCGGGCTCCGGGGCGGGACCGGTATGCGGAAGCAGCGGCACCCCGGTGAGGGTGCCGCTGCTCGGTGTCGAGGGTTCGGCCGGCGGGCCGGCGTCGTAGGCGTCCGGGTCAGGCGGAGACCGGCTCTCGGTCAGGCTGTTTTCCCGGGGAGCGGATGCCGAGGGACTCGGTCGGGACCTTCGCCGTCTCGCGGGCGGTGAGGACGGCGATGACCGGGGGGACGCAGAGGGCCGCGGTGAAGAGGGCGACGGAGAACCAGTCGTCGCCGTCCGGACCGGCGATCTCGGCCGCGAAGGTGACCGCGAAACCGGCGATGGCGAAGCCGATCTGGGTGCCGATGGCCATGCCCGAGAGGCGGACCCGGGTTGTGAACATCTCGCCGTAGAACGACGGCCAGACCCCGTTCGCGGCGCTGTAGACGACGCCGAAGGTCAGGATGCCGAGGAGCACGACCACCGGGTAGGACGCGGACGAGATCGACCACAGGTAGAGGAACATCATGCCCGCGCTGCCGGCCGCGCCGATCAGGAACACCGGACGGCGCCCGATCCGGTCGGAGAGCGTCGCCCACAGCGGGATCGCGGCCAGCGCGACGAGGTTGGCGAGCGCGCCGACCCACAGCATCGACGTCCGGCTCATGCCGACCGCGTCGCTCGTGGCGTACGACAGCGCCCACACGGTGAAGATCGTGCTGACCGAGGCGACCAGCGCGCCCGCGATCACCCGCAGGACGTCCGACCAGTGCTCGCGCAGCAGCACGAGCAGCGGCATCTTGACGACGCCCTCGGTCGCCGCGTGCTGCTCGAACGCCGGGGTCTCGTCGAGCTTGCGGCGGATCACGTAGCCCACCAGCGCGACCACGACGCTCGCCCAGAACGGCAGCCGCCAGCCCCACGACAGCAACTGGTCCTCGGGCATCGCGGCGACCGGGATGAACACCAGCGTCGCGATCAACTGCCCGCCCTGCGTACCGCTCAGGGTGAAGCTGGTGAAGAAGCCCCGCCGGTGCGACGGCGCGTGCTCCAGCGTCATCGAACCCGCGCTGGCCTGCTCACCCGCCGCCGAGATGCCCTGTAGTACACGACACAGCACCAGCAGCACCGGCGCGAGCGTGCCGACCTGCTCACGGGTCGGCAGGCAGCCGATCAGGAACGTCGACACGCCCATCAGCATCAGCGTGAAGACCATGATCTTCTTACGGCCGACCCGGTCCCCGAAGTGCCCGAGGAACAGCGCGCCCACCGGCCGCGCGGCGTACGCGACCCCGAACGTCGCCAGCGACAGCAGCGTCGCCGTCGCCGGATCGGACTCGTCGAAGAACACGTGCGGGAAGATCAGCGCCGCGGCGCTGCCGTAGATGAAGAAGTCGTAGTACTCCAGTGCGCTGCCGATCCAGGCCGCGGCGGCGGCCTTCTTCGGCTGGCCGGGCGGCGAGGCGGCGCCGGAGGCTGCGGGTGGCGGGGCGGAGGCGGGGACGGACACGGCGGCTCCTTCGGGGGACTCCACGGCGCGTGGAGTGAGCGGTGAGGGAAGGGGCGGGTCGGGGAGGGCGGGTCGCGCTAATTAACCCACTGGGTAGTTAGTCTCGGTGGGAAGGGATGTTGCGCCGACGTTTCCCGTGTGTCAAGAGGTCGCGCCGACAGTCGTCCCGGAGAGCGCCGGGTACGACCGTCAGTCCGCCGCGCGTTCCGCCGTCAGGTAGGCGATCACCATGTCGCCGAGCATCACCCGGTACTGCTCGCGGCGCTCGGGGTCGACCAGGTCGCGGCCGAACAGGGCGCCGAACGTGTGCCGGTTGGCGACCCGGAAGAAGCAGAACGAGCTGATCATCGCGTGCAGGTCGACGGCGTCGACGTCCGCCGTGAACAGGCCCGACTCCTGGCCGGCGCGCAGGATGCGGCGGATCACGTCGAGCGCGGGCGAGCCCATCCGGCCGAGCTTCTCGGAGGCCGCGATGTGCTCGGCGCCGTGGATGTTCTCGATGGTCACCAGGCGGATGAAGTCGGGGTGGGCCTCGTGGTGGTCGAAGGTCAGCTCCGCGAGCCGGCGGATCGCCGCGACCGGGTCCAGATGCTCGACGTCGAGCCGCTGCTCGGCCTCGCGGATCACGCCGTACGCCCGCTCCAGGACCGCCGTGAAGAGCTGTTCCTTGCCGCCGAAGTAGTAGTAGATCATCCGCTTCGTGGTGCGGGTGCGGGCCGCGATCTCGTCGACGCGGGCGCCGTCGTAGCCGGCCCGCGCGAACTCCTGGGTCGCCACGTCGAGGATCTCGGCCTGGGTGCGGGCCGCGTCGCGGATGCGCCCGTTCGGTCGTGCCGGTTCGTCGACGCTGGTCATCGGTGTCCTTCGGGAGTGCGGCCGGTGCGCAGATTGTAGAAGGCGGGGGCTCGGGGGTTCCCGGTGGAGGGGGCGGACTGCTATAGCTAACGTACTGGTTCGTACATTAGCTTTCGACTGCCGACCGGCTCAGGAGGTCCGCGTGGCCAAGGACTCGTATCTCGTCGGACTGATCGGCTCGGGGATCGGCCCGTCGCTCAGCCCCGCGCTGCACGAACGCGAGGCGGACCGGCAGGGGCTGCGGTACGTGTACCGGCTCATCGACCTCGACGTCCTCGGGGTCGGGCCCGAGGCGGTGGGGACGCTGGTGCGGGCGGCGCGTGACCTGGGGTTCGACGGGCTGAACATCACACATCCCTGCAAGCAGGTGGTGCTGGAGCACCTGGACGCGCTCTCCCCGCAGGCCGAGGCGCTGGGCGCGGTCAACACCGTCGTCTTCGGGGCGGACGGGCGGGCCGTCGGGCACAACACCGACGTCACCGGGTTCGCCGCGTCCTTCGCGCGGGGGCTGCCGGACGTGGCGCTGGAGCGGGTCGTGCAGTTCGGCGCGGGCGGGGCGGGAGCCGCCGTCGCGCACGCGATGCTGACGCTGGGGGCGGGGGTGGTGACCGTCGTCGACGCGATGCCGGAGCGGGCCGCCGCGCTCGCGGGGGCGTTGAACGGGCACTTCGGGGCGGGCCGTGCGTCATACACCACCGCCGACGAGCTGCCCGGACTCCTCGCGGACGCCGACGGGGTGGTCCACGCGACGCCCACCGGGATGGCCGCGCACCCCGGGCTGCCGTTCGCCGCCGAACTGCTGCGCGGGGAGCTGTGGGTCGCCGAGGTGGTGTACCGCCCACTGGAGACGGAACTCCTGCGCACCGCACGGGCACTCGGGTGCGCGACGCTCGACGGGGGCGGCATGGCGGTCTTCCAGGCCGCCGACGCGTTCCGGCTGTTCACGGGACGAGAGCCGGACAGCGGGCGGATGCTGGCGGACATCGGGGAGTTGGCGGGGGCGGTGAAGGTGCGGCGGTGATGCATCGTGCGTCACGCTTTGCCGCCTGGCTCGGTGGTGCGTCACACATCACGCATCATGCGTCACACATCACGCCTCGCCGCCCGCCCAGTAATACATCACGCACCACACCTCACTGCCTGCTCACCGTCCGCGTGACACCCGTGACCACCGTCGTCGCCAAGATCCAGCCCGTCACGATCAGGATGTACGAGAGGGTCCGGTAGACGCCCGTCGGGGCGAACGCGCCCTCCTGGCCGAAGGAGATGACCGGCAGGAGGAGGTCGAGGGTGTAGAAGACGGGGTCGAACTGGGGGGACTCGCCGGGCTTCAGTGGGGCGGGGTGGTGGTGGGCGAAGGCGAGGGAGCCGGCGGCGAGCAGGGAGAGGAGCCAGACGCCGGCCCGCAGGGGGCGGAAGCCGTAGCCGACGGTGACGTCCTGGACGTGGCCCCAGAGGCGGCCGTACCAGGGCAGGGTGCGGCGGTGCCGGCGCTGTTTGGCGAGCTGGACGCGGCGCGCGGAGGTGTCGTCGCCGGTGCGCCGGTAGGCGGCGGTGAGCTGCTCGTAGGCGTGGGGGTCGAACGGCGTGAAGGAGTCGTCGCGCTCCAGCATCGGGAGGCGGGCCTCGGCCGGTGCGTGCGGGGTGAGGAAGGTGTACGTCAGGTCCAGCAGCCGCACCTGGTCCGGGAGTTTCTCCGGGGCCAGGTTCAACTGGCCTATCTCGGTGGCCCGCAGGTTCAGCATCCCCTCGACGGGCGCGCCCTTGCGCAGCCACAACTCCCCGATGACACAGCTGCTCGCCCGCAGCGCCGTCCCGCCCGGGTTGGCCAGCGTGCAGTCGAGGAGGTCGATCCGCCCGGGGACCCGGGCACCCCGGAGATCGATCCGCCCCGTGGCCCGCAACCGGCGTGCGACGAGGTTCGCCCCCACCTCCAGCGCCTCGGCCTGGACGACGTTCGCCCCCGGATGCGACAGCTCCGCCTCCTCCAGATCGACCGACCCGGCGATCCGGGCACCGTCGAGCCGGATCATGCCGCGCACCTTCAGACCCCGCGCGCACAGATCGTCGTCCACCGACAGCTGGTTCAGCGCCAGCGCGGGCAACGGGCCGCCGTCCCCGGTGACTTCGGCGTGATCGAGGAAGAGCGCGCCCGAGATCTGCGTACCCCCGAGCCGCACCTGTCCGCCGATCCGGCACCGCGTCAGCCGCAGGCTCCCGTCGATCCGCGCCCGCGCCGCCGCGAGCCCCGGCAGCACGCTGTCCCGCAGGTTCAGGTACGGCAGCTGCGCCCCCGCGAACCGCGGAGTCTCCTCGAACCGGCAGTAGTTGAGCCGGATCACCTGCTCCACCACCGCGTACCGCAGATCCAGCTCCCCGGTGATCCGCGCCCCCAGCACCTTCAGCGCGGCCACCTCCTCGGGTTCCGCGGGCCCGTTGAGCAGCAACGCCCGCAACACGGCGGCCCGCACGGTCCGTTCGGCCCCCCACTCACCCCCGTCGTCCCCGTCCCCGTCCCGGTTCCGGAAGTCCACGGTCGCCCCCGTGGCGAAGGCCCGCCAGACACGCCGCTCGGCCGGCGTCAGCTCGTTGATCTCCATCGACCGCGACTCTGACGGCCCGGTGCCCGGGTGTCAACGAAGTGCTGTCACGGTACGGGCGGGCGCGAAACGACGCCGCTACCATCGCCGCACCGGTTCAGCCTGCGGTGATGATCAGGAGCGGACATGGACGATCACGGGGACGACTTCGGGCCGTGGGGATGGGAGAGCGTCACCACCGGCGTGCGGCGGACGGAGGAGGAGTGGGCGGCGATCGCCCGGCACGTCCGGCACGCGGCGAACAAGGTCGGTCCGCAGTTGCCGTTGTGCCTGCCGGGCGAGCCGAGGGAGTGCGGACGCCCCGCCCAGCAGCACGTCATCGCGTGGGCCGCGCATCTCAAGGCCGCGGCACACCACCTGATCGAGGAGTCCACGCCGAGCGGGGCACGGGGAGCGCACGCCGCGGGGCCGCTGTACCGGCGCCGGCTGTCGGAACTGAGGGGGCCGACCCCACAGGCCCAGGGCTGACCCCGTCCCCACGGACCCGCGCCGAACCGCCAGGCGTGACGTGCCGCCGGGCAGCGCCAAGGGGACCCGTACGGCAGGCCCGTACAGATCCCCTGTGCTGTGTCACACACCACGCGTCACACACCACGCGTCACACACCACGCGTCACACACCCTGCGTCACACCGTGCTGTCTCGCACCCCGCCGTGTCACACCCTGCTGTTCCACTCCGCGATCGCCGGCCACCCGTGCTCCAGCGTCAGCCGGCTCACCGTCGCCGTCGCCAGTTGGAACAACCGGCCCTCGGAGGGCGGGAGTCCGAGGCGGCGGGCGGTGAGGACGCGCAGGAAGTGGGCGTGGGCGACGAGGACGACGTCACCTTCGGCGAGGGCGGGGGCGACGCGCTCCAGGACCCGGTCCGCGCGGGCGCCGATCTCCGAAGGGGACTCGCCGGGGTGGCCCGAGGGGCCCGGCGGGACGCCGTCCGTCCAGAGGTACCAGTCGGGACGGGTCTTGTGGATGTCCACGGTGGTGATGCCCTCGTAGCCGCCGTAGTCCCACTCGTGGAGGTCGGGATCGGTCAAGGCCCCCGGGATGCCCGCGAGTTCGGCGGTGCGGACCGCGCGGGCCAGCGGGCTGGTGAGCGCGAGCGAGAAGGTCCGGCCGGAGAGGAGCGGAGCGAGCGATTTGGCCTGCTGCTCACCCTGGTCGGTGAGGGGCAGGTCGGTCCAGCTGGTGTGCCGGCCCGACGCGCTCCACTCCGTCTCCCCATGGCGGACCAGGAACAAGTCCCCCATGGCTGGACCTACTTGCTCTCGACGGCGTGCCCGCCGAACTGGTTGCGCAGCGCCGAGATCATCTTCATCTGCGGCGAGTCGTCCTGCCGGGAGGAGAACCGGGCGAAGAGGGACGCCGTGATCGCGGGGAGCGGGACGGCGTGGTCGATGGCGGCCTCGACGGTCCAGCGGCCCTCGCCGGAGTCCTCCGCGTACCCGCGCAGCTTGTCCAGGTGCTCGTCGCTGTCGAGGGCGTTGACGGCGAGGTCGAGCAGCCAGGACCGGATGACGGTCCCTTCCTGCCAGGACCGGAAGACCTCGCGGACGTTCTCCACGGAGTCGACCTTCTCCAGCAGCTCCCAGCCCTCCGCGTACGCCTGCATCATGGCGTACTCGATGCCGTTGTGGACCATCTTGGAGAAGTGCCCGGCGCCCACCTTGCCCGCGTGGACGTACCCGTACGGCCCCTCGGGCTTGAGGGCGTCGAAGACCGGCTGGACCTTCGCGATGTGCTCGGCGTCGCCGCCGACCATCAGGGCGTAGCCGTTCTGGAGACCCCACACGCCGCCGGAGACGCCCGCGTCGACGAAGCCGATGCCCTTGGAGCCCAGCTCCTCGGCGTGCTTCTCGTCCTCGGTCCAGCGGGAGTTGCCGCCGTCGACGACCGTGTCACCGGCCGCCAGGAGGTCACCGAGTTCGTCCACGACGGACTGGGTGGGGCCGCCGGCCGGGACCATCACCCAGACCACGCGCGGCGCTTCGAGCTTCTCCACCAGCTCCGACAGGCTCGCCACGTCGGAGAGTTCGGGGTTGCGGTCGTACCCGACGACGGTGTGGCCGGCGCGGCGGATGCGCTCGCGCATGTTGCCGCCCATCTTGCCGAGACCGATCAGTCCGAGCTGCATGGCTACTTCACTTCCTTGAACTTGAGGTCACGGTAGGCGGCGACGAGCGCGGCCGTGGAGGCGTCGAGACCGGGCACGTCGGCGCCGGAGGTGAGGGCGGGCTCCACGCGCTTGGCGAGGACCTTGCCCAGCTCCACGCCCCACTGGTCGAAGGAGTCGATGTTCCAGACGGCGCCCTGGACGAACACCTTGTGCTCGTACAGCGCGATCAGCTGGCCGAGGACCGACGGCGACAGCTCGCCCGCGAGGATGGTCGTCGTGGGGTGGTTCCCCTGGAAGGTGCGGTGCGCGACCTGCTCCTCCGGGACGCCCTCCGCGCGGACCTCGTCGGCGGTCTTGCCGAACGCCAGCGCCTGGCCCTGCGCGAACAGGTTGGCCATCAACAGGTCGTGCTGCGCCTTGAGTTCGTCGCTCAGCTCGCCGACCGGGCGGGCGAACCCGAGCAGGTCGGCCGGGATCAGCTTCGTGCCCTGGTGGATCAACTGGTAGTAGGCGTGCTGCCCGTTGGTGCCGGGCGTGCCCCACACGACGGGGCCGGTCTGCCAGGAGACCGAACGGCCCTCGCGGTCCACGGACTTGCCGTTGGACTCCATGTCCAGCTGCTGCAAGTAGGCGGTGAACTTGGAGAGATAGTGCGAGTACGGCAGCACCGCGTGCGACTGCGCGCCCAGCACGTTGCCGTACCAGACCCCCAACAGGCCCAGGATCAGCGGGGCGTTGGCCTCGGCGGGCGCCGTGCGGAAGTGCTCGTCGACGAGGTGGAACCCGTCGAGCATCTCCTGGAACGCGTCCGGACCGATCGCGATCATCAGCGAGAGCCCGATCGCGGAGTCGTACGAGTAGCGCCCGCCGACCCAGTCCCAGAACTCGAACATGTTCGCCGTGTCGATCCCGAAGTCCGCGACCTTCTCGGAGTTCGTCGACAGCGCGACAAAGTGCTTGGCAACGGCCTTCTCGTCGTCCAGGCCCCTGAGCAGCCAGGATCGCGCCGAGGTCGCGTTGGTGATCGTCTCGATCGTGGTGAACGTCTTCGAGGCGACGATGAACAGCGTCTCCTCGGGGTCGAGGTCGCGCACGGCCTCGTGGAGGTCGGAGCCGTCCACGTTGGAGACGAAGCGGAAGGTCAACTCCCTTGCCGTGAACGCCCGCAGCGCCTCGTACGCCATCGCCGGACCGAGGTCCGAGCCGCCGATGCCGATGTTGACGACGTTGCGGATGCGCTTGCCGGTGTGCCCGACCCAATCGCCGGACCGCACCTGAGAAGCGAACGCGGCCATCTTGTCGAGGACCGCGTGCACGGCCGGGACGACGTTCTCCCCGTCGACCTCGACCACCGCACCGCGCGGCGCCCGCAGCGCGGTGTGCAGCACCGCCCGCCGCTCGGTGATGTTGATCTTCTCGCCCCGGAACATCGCGTCCCGCAGCCCGAACACGTCGGTCGCGGCGGCCAGTTCACGCAGCAGGGCCAGCGTCTCGTCGGTGACGAGGTGCTTCGAGTAGTCGATCCGCAGATCGCCCACCCGGACGACGTACCGCTCGGCGCGCTCGGGATCGGCGGCGAACAGCTCGCGCAGCCCGGCCCGTTCGGACGAGTGCGCCAACAGCGCTTCCCACTCGGGCCGTTCGGTCAGCAGAGGTGTCTCAGACATGAGCGGGGATCTCCTTGGTGCCCTCGCCCCGCAGGGCGACGGCGTACATCTCGTCCGCGTCGAGGCGCCGCAGCTCCTCGGCGATCAGTTCGGAGGTGGTGCGCACCTTCAGCGCGAGGGTGCGGGAGGGCTGGCCGGGCAGCGACAGTGTCGCGAGGGGGCCGTCGGGGCGGTCGATGACGACGTCGCCGTCGGCCGTGCCGAGCCGGACCGCCGTCACGACCGGGCCGGCCGTGACCACGCGGTCGATCCTGACCTTGAGGCGGGCCTCCAGCCAGCGCGCGAGCAGCTCGGCCGCCGGGTTGTCGGCCTCGGCCTCGACCGCGCCGGACACGATCGGCACCCGGGCCTGGTCGAGGGCCGCCGCGAGCATCGAGCGCCACGGCGTGAGCCGGGTCCAGGCGAGGTCGGTGTCGCCGGGGGCGTACGACTTCACTCGTGTGGACAGGGTCCGCAAGGGGTTCTCGACCGCGTACAGGTCGGTGATCCTGCGCTGCGCGAGCGCGCCCAGCGGGTCCTTGGAGGGGTTCTCGGGGGCGTCCACCGGCCACCAGACGACGACCGGCGCGTCCGGCAGCAGCAGCGGCAGGACCACCGAGTCGGCGTGGTCGGAGACCTCGCCGTAGGTGCGCAGGACGACGGTCTCGCCGGCGCCCGCCTCGGAGCCCACCCGGACCTCGGCGTCGAGCCGGGACCGGGTGCGCTCGCGGGGGGTGCGGGCCTGGCGCTTGATGACGACCAGGGTCCGCGAGGGGTGCTCGTGCGAGGCTTCCTCGGCGGCCTTGATGGCGTCGTACGCGTTCTCCTCGTCCGTGACGATGACCATCGTCAGGACCATGCCCACGGCGGGGGTGCCGATGGCGCGGCGGCCGTCCACCAGCGCCTTGTTGATCTTGCTTGCCGTGGTGTCCGTGAGGTCGATCTTCATGGCCTGCGCCAGCTCCGTCCGTCTCGTGCGAGCATCTCGTCGGCTTCCTGGGGGCCCCAGCTGCCGGACGCGTACTGGGCGGGCTTTCCGTGGTCCGCCCAGTACCCCTCGATCGGGTCGAGGATCTTCCAGGACTCTTCCACTTCCTGGTGGCGGGGGAAAAGGTTGGCGTCCCCGAGCAGTACGTCCAGGATGAGGCGTTCGTACGCCTCGGGGCTCGACTCGGTGAAGGACTCGCCGTACGCGAAGTCCATCGTCACGTCCCGGATCTCCATCGAGGTGCCCGGGACCTTCGAACCGAACCGTACCGTCATGCCCTCGTCGGGCTGGACGCGGATGACGATCGCGTTGGAGCCGAGCTCCTCCGTCGCGGTGGAGTCGAACGGCGAGTGCGGTGCTGTCTGGAATACCACTGCGATCTCGGTCACCCGACGGCCGAGACGTTTTCCGGTGCGCAGGTAGAACGGCACCCCGGCCCAGCGGCGGTTGTCGACGTTCAGCTTGATCGCGGCGTACGTGTCGGTCGTGGACGACGGGGCGATGCCGTCCTCCTGGAGGTAGCCGATGACCTTCTCGCCGCCCTGCCAGCCCTCGGCGTACTGGCCGCGCACGGTGTGCTCGCCGATGTTCTCCGGGAGCTTCACGGCCTTGAGGACCTTGAGCTTCTCGGTGAGCAGCGACGCCGCGTCGAAGGCGGCCGGCTCCTCCATGGCGGTCAGCGCCATCAGCTGGAGCAGGTGGTTCTGGATGACGTCACGGGCGGCGCCGATGCCGTCGTAGTAGCCGGCCCGGCCGCCGATGCCGATGTCCTCGGCCATCGTGATCTGCACGTGGTCGACGTAGGACCGGTTCCAGATCGGCTCGAACATCGTGTTGGCGAAGCGGAGCGCCAGGATGTTCTGGACGGTCTCCTTGCCGAGGTAGTGGTCGATGCGGAAGACCTGGTCCGGGTCGAACACGTCGTGCACGAGGGCGTTCAGCTCCTCGGCGGACTTCAGGTCGTGCCCGAACGGCTTCTCGATGACCGCCCGGCGCCAGGAGCCCTCCGGCGGGGTCGCGAGGCCGTGCTTCTTCAGCTGCTGGACGACCTCGGGGAAGAACTTCGGCGGTACGGACAGGTAGAAGGCGTAGTTGCCGCTCGTGCCGCGCGCCGCGTCCAACTCGTCGACGGTCTGGCGCAGTTGCTTGAACGCGGTGTCGTCGTCGAAGGCGCCCGGGATGAACCGCATGCCCTCGGCGAGCTGCTGCCACACCTCCTCGCGGAACGGCGTGCGCGCGTGCTCGCGCACCGAGTCGTGCACGACCTGCGCGAAGTCCTGGTCCTCCCAGTCCCGGCGGGCGAACCCGACGAGCGAGAAGCCCGGCGGCAGCATCCCCCGGTTGGCGAGGTCGTAGACGGCCGGCATCAGCTTCTTGCGCGACAGGTCACCCGTCACACCGAAGATCACCAGACCGGACGGGCCGGCGATCCGGGGCAGCCGCCGGTCCCGGGGGTCCCGCAGCGGGTTCTCCCAGTCGGCCGGGTCCACGGCCACGGCGTTGACAGTGTCTACGGCGTTCATTCCGAGACCGCTCCCTTGCTTCCTTCGCTCTTCAGCGACTCCAGCGACTTCCTGACCGCGCTCAGCAGGTCCTCCCACGCGACCTCGAACTTCTCGACACCCTCCTGCTCCAGTCGGGTGACGACCTCGTCGTACGACACACCCCGCGCCGCGACCGCGTCGAGGTCGGCGCGGGCCTCGGCGTACCCGCCGGTGACGGTGTCACCGGTGATGACGCCGTGGTCCGCGACCGCGTCCAGCGTGGCCTGCGGCATGGTGTTGACCGTGCCGGGAGCGACCAGCTCGTCCACGTACAGGGTGTCCTTGTAAGCAGCATCCTTCACTCCGGTCGAAGCCCACAGCGGACGCTGCCGGTGGGCGCCGGCGCTCTCCAGGGCCGCGAAGCGCTCGGAGGTGAAGACCTTCTCGTACGCCTCGTACGCGAGCCGCGCGTTCGCCAGGGCGGCCCTGCCCTTGAGGGCGAGGGCCTCGGGGGTGCCGACGGCGGTGAGGCGCTTGTCGATCTCGGAGTCGACGCGGGAGACGAAGAAGGAGGCCACGGAGTGGATCACGGACAGGTCCCGGCCCGCCGCGCGCGCCTTCTCCAGGCCCGCGAGGTAGGCGTCCATGACCTCGGCGTACCGGGTCAGGGAGAAGATCAGCGTCACGTTCACGCTGATCCCGAGGCCGATGACCTCGGTGATCGCCGGGAGGCCGGCCTTCGTCGCCGGGATCTTGATCATCACGTTGGGGCGGTCCACGAGCCAGGACAGCTGCTTGGCCTCGGCGACCGTCGCCGCCGTGTCGTGCGCGAGACGCGGGTCGACCTCGATCGAGACCCTGCCGTCCCGGCCATGTGATGTGTCATATACCGGCCGCAGGACGTCGGCCGCGTCGCGCACGTCGGCCGTCGTCATCATGCGGACGGCCTCGTCGACCGTGACGCCGCGTACGGCGAGGTCGGTGAGCTGCTCGGTGTAACCCTCGCCGGAGCCGATGGCGGCCTGGAAGATCGAGGGGTTGGTGGTGACGCCGACGACGTGCCGGCCGGCGATCAGCTCGGCCAGGTTGCCGGACGAGATCCGCTCGCGGGAGAGGTCGTCCAGCCAGATGGAGACGCCTTCGGCACTCAGGCGTTCCACGGGTGTTGCGGTCACTTCGATCATCTTCTTTCTGGCGTTCTGATCAACCACGCGCGGCGGCAAGGGATTCCCGGGCCGCTGCGGCGACGTTCTCGGCGGTGAAGCCGTACTCGGCGAACAGGGTTCCGGCGTCGGCGGAGGCGCCGAAGTGCTCCAGCGACACGATGCGGCCGGCGTCACCGACGTACCGGTACCAGGTCAGACCGATGCCGGCCTCGACGGCGACGCGTGCCTTCACCGAGGCGGGCAGGACGCTCGCGCGGTACTCGGCGGACTGCTCCTCGAACCACTCCACCGACGGCATCGACACGACCCGCGCCCCGATGCCCTCCGCCTCCAGCAACGCCCGGGCGCCCACGGCGAGTTGCACCTCGGAGCCGGTGGCGATCAGGACGACGTCCGGGGTGGCCTTCGAGCTCTCCTCCAGGACGTAACCGCCCTTCGCCGCCTCGGGGTTGGGCGCGTATGCCGGAACTCCCTGACGGGTCAGGGCCAGTCCGTGCGGCGCCGGGTGCGTGGAGTGGCGCTTGAGGATCTCCGCCCAGGCGATCGCCGTCTCGTTCGCGTCGGCCGGGCGCACGACGTTGAGGCCCGGGATCGCGCGCAGCGAGGCCAGGTGCTCGACCGGCTGGTGGGTCGGGCCGTCCTCGCCGAGGCCGACCGAGTCGTGCGTCCAGACGTAGGTCACCGGGAGCTGCATCAGCGCGGACATGCGGACCGCGTTGCGCATGTAGTCGGAGAAGACGAGGAAAGTCCCGCCGTAGATACGGGTGTTGCCGTGCAGGGCGATGCCGTTCATCTCGGCGGCCATCGAGAACTCGCGGATGCCGAAGTGGACCGTGCGGCCGTAAGGGTCGGCCTCCGGGAGGGGGTTGCCCTTCGGGAGGAACGAACTCGCCTTGTCGATGGTCGTGTTGTTCGAGCCCGCCAGGTCGGCGGAGCCGCCCCAGAGTTCGGGGACGACCGGGCCGAGCGCCTGGAGGACCTTGCCGGAGGCGGCGCGGGTCGCGACGGACGTGCCCGCCTCGAAGACCGGCAGCGCGTCCTGCCAGCCCTCGGGGAGCTGGCCCGCCACCACGCGGTCGAACAGGGCGGCGCGCTCCGGCAGTCGGGTGCGCCACTCGGCGATCCGCTTGTCCCAGGCGGCGTGTTCCTCGGCGCCCCGGTCGAGGGCCCGGCGGCTGTGGGCGAGGACCTCGGGGGCGACCTCGAAGGACAGCTCGGGGTCGAAGCCGAGCAGGCGCTTGGTGGCGGCCACCTCGTCGGCGCCGAGGGCGGAGCCGTGCGAGGCTTCCGTGTTCCGGGCGTTGGGGGCGGGCCAGGCGATGATCGTGCGCAGGGCGATGATCGACGGGCGGCCGGTCTCGGCCTGCGCCGCCTTGAGCGCCGTGTGCAGGGCGGCGGTGTCGACGTCGCCGTCGGCTCCCGGGGCCACGCGCTGGGTGTGCCAGCCGTACGCCTCGTACCGCCCCAGGACGTCCTCCGAGAACGCCGTCGCCGTGTCGCCCTCGATGGAGATGTGGTTGTCGTCGTAGACGAAGACGAGGTTGCCGAGCTTCTGGTGGCCGGCGAGGGAGGAGGCTTCGGCGGAGACGCCCTCCTCCAGGTCGCCGTCCGAGACGATCGCCCAGATCGTGTGGTCGAAGGGGGAGGTGCCCTCGGGGGCCTCCGGGTCGAACAGGCCGCGTTCGTAGCGGGCCGCCATCGCCATGCCGACCGCGTTCGCGACGCCCTGGCCGAGGGGGCCGGTGGTGGTCTCGACGCCGGCCGTGTGGCCGTACTCCGGGTGGCCCGGGGTCTTCGAGCCGTGCGTGCGGAACGACTTGAGGTCGTCCAGCTCGACCTCGTACCCGGCGAGGAAGAGCTGCGTGTAGAGGGTCAGCGAGGTGTGGCCGGGGGAGAGGACGAAGCGGTCGCGGCCCGTCCACTCGGGGTCGGCCGGGTCGTGCCGCATCACCTTCTGAAAGATCGTGTACGCGACCGGGGCGAGGCTCATCGCGGTGCCCGGGTGTCCGTTGCCGACCTTCTGCACGGCGTCTGCCGCCAGCACACGGGCGGTGTCGACGGCACGGCGGTCGAGGTCGGTCCACTCCGGGGCGTTCGGTGTCTGCGCGCTCATCGTCAAGGGTCCCTCTTCAAGAAGTCACTTGTGCGACCGGTAACACGGCCGTTACGCGTTCAAAGTTAAAAGTCGGACTTTTCCTGTGGAAGGGCTGCGTGTGTCAGCCTGTGGTGAAAGTGGGACACGGAGATCACGAACGAGGCGGCGCGAGCGGGACATGGCGGACAGAACCATCCAAGGTGGCGAGGGTGACGGGCCGGTGACCGGCATCCGAACGTTCCCCTTTCCCGTCGATCTCAGCGTCGCGGGGGTGGGGATGCAGGTGGGGCCCCTCGGCGGCGGTCGCGCCTGGCACGCCGCCGAGGCGCGCCTCGACCGGGTCCACCGCATCGACTTCCACGTCGTCCTGCTGTTCGAGGACGGGCCCGTGCGGCACATGGTCGACTTCACCGAGTACGAGGCGCACGCGGGCGACGTCCTGTGGATTCGCCCCGGACAGGTGCACCGTTTCTCCCGGCCCGCCGAGTACCGGGGGACCGTCCTCGCCATGCAGCCGGGGTTCCTGCCGCGCGCCACCGTCGAGGCGACCGGGCTGTACCGCTACGACCTGCCCCCGCTGCTGCACCCCGACCCCGAACGGCTCGCCGCGCTGCGCGGCTCCCTCGCACACCTGCGCCGCGAGTACGAGGACGCCGTGACCCTCCCCCTCAGCCTCCACACGGCCGTCCTGCGCCACTCCCTGACGGCCTTCCTGCTGCGCCTCGCCCACCTCGCCGCCACCAGTTCCGCCGAGGCGGAACGCCGTATGGACACGACGTTCACCCTCTTCCGCGACGCGGTGGAACGGGACTTCGCGACGAACCACAGCGTCAGCGCGTACGCGGACGCCCTCGGCTACTCCCGCCGCACCCTCGTCCGCGCCGTCCGCGCCGCGACCGGCGAGACCCCCAAGGGCTTCATCGACAAACGGGTCGTCCTGGAGGCGAAACGCCTGCTGGCCCACACGGACCTGCCGATCGGCCGCGTGGGCGCGGCGGTCGGCTTCCCCGACCCCGGCAACTTCTCCAAGTTCTTCCACCAGCACACGGACACGACACCGGCGGCGTTCCGGACGGAGCTGCGCTAGCGGAGGCCGGCGGGGAGGGGTGGACTCCGTCGGTGACCCTCGGGGGTCTCCTACCGGCTCACCTGACCAGGAACTTCACCGAGTCGAAGCGATCGGGAGCGTTCTGGCCCGGCTCCATGAAGGTCACGACCGCGTCGTCCCGGCAGTCCCTGCCCCGGTACAGGACGGCGAGGCGGTCGGTGTGATTGGCCGAATGGTTCGCTTCGGCCAGAGTGTTGTAGCAGCGGCCGTCCTGCGGGTCGGGGAACTCGGAACCCGGCGGCCACCCCCCGTTCGCGAAGTAGTAGGCGAAGGTGCCTCGCGCCGCCTGGGCGGGTGTCGTGAACGCGGTGCACAGAGCCGTGGCGGCCACGGCCACGGCCAGCGTCTTGCGGAGATGCTTCATGGACTCGCTCTCTCGGGACGTCCTGCGGAGGGCCAGTGTGTTCGTCCGGACACGACCGCAGGACGTCCGTCACCCGAATGGCCGTGGAGGAAACGATCCCGCCTCACCCACCCGAGTCATGCCTGTCAGTGGCCGAAGTCGAACCAGTTGACGTTCACGAAGTCGTTCGGCTGGCCGCTGGTGAAGGTGAGGTAGACGTCGTGGGTGCCGGTGACGGAGGTGATGTTGGCGGGGACGGTCTTCCAGGTCTGCCAACTGCCGGTGCTCGCCAGGGAGAAGCTGCCGATGGGGGTGGCGGTGCGGCTGTCGAGGCGGACTTCGACCAGGCCGCTGATGCCCGATGACGCGCCGCTGGCCACTCGGGCGTAGAACTGGGTCGCTGGGGTGGAGCCGAAGTTGACGTTCTTGTACTGGGCCCAGTCTCCGTTGGCGAGGGAGCCGATGTTCTGGCCGCCGCCGGTGTCGGAGGTGGTCTCCGTGGTGGTGCCGGACTGGGTGTCGTAGGACTCGGCCTGGATGGGGGAGTAGGCGTCACGCGACCCTGTGGGCGGGGGAGTTGTCGTGCCGCCGCCGGACGCCTGGAGGACCTGGACGTAGTCGACGACCATGGGGTGGCCCGGTACCGTCGCGCTGTCGAGGCCGCCGCCGAACGCGTCGGGGAAGGCGCCGCCCATCGCCACGTTCAGGATGACGAAGAAGCCGTGGTTCGTGGCGTTGGCCCAGGTCGTGGCGTCGACCTGATTCGCCGTGACCGTGTGGTAGTTGACGCCGTCCACGGAGAAGCGGATCGCCTCCGGGGTGACCGAGCGGTCCCATTCCATCGTGTAGGTGTGGAAGCCGGACTGGCAGGTCGTCGTGGGACAGGTGGTGTTGTTGCCGATGCCCGTCGTCTCGTTGCAGGGACCGCCCGGGTTGGTCCCGCAATGGACCGTCGCCCAGACCCGGTTGAGGCCCTGGACGTTCTCCATGATGTCCAGCTCGCCCACGGCGGGCCAGTTCTGGTAGTTGCCCCGGTAGGGCGCGCCCAGCATCCAGAAGGCGGGCCAGTAGCCCTCGGCGGCGGTCCCGGTCACGTTCGGCATCTGGAGACGCGCCTCGACGCGCAGCTTGCCGCCGGCCGGGGGCTGGAAGTCGGTGCGGTTGGTCTCGATACGGCCCGACGTCCAGTTCCCGGCGGAGTCCCGCAACGGCGTGATGCGGAGGTTCCCGCTGCCGTCGAGGGACACGTTCGCGGTGCTGTTCGTCATCGTCTCGACCTCGCCGGTGCCCCAGTTCGCGGGCCCGCCGGGGTACGAAGTGCCGGTGCTGTACTGCCAGTTCGAGGTGTTGACGCCGGTCCCGGCGGCGCCGTTGAAGTCGTCGAGGAAGACCTGGGTCCAGCCGGACGGCGGCGTCGGGGCGGAGGCGCCCGCCGGGAGCGTCGCCGCCGTCGCGAGGACGGCCGCGAGGCCGAGCGTGGAGAGGACGGCGATCAGGGCGCGACGCCGTCGGGGGATACCGGAGGTTGCGGTCATGGGGGACCTCTCGGGTACGGGATGGGGGGAGTGCGGGTGCCCGGAGAGCCTTTGAGAGCGCTCTCAAGGTGCCGACAATGTCCACCCTGCCCCGAAGGTCGTCAAGAGTTGAAGCAAGGAATTGCCGTACGGGGCAGGCGAGTTCACCCGATGAAGTCGGTTATGTGACATGTGCGCGCCACGCCCGACCCCGCGAGCGCCACCTTCGCCCGCCACCTCCACCCCGACGCCCCCGCGCCGCGCGGCTACCCCAGCGCGCTCCCCGCCCTCCACTCCGCCCACGACAGGTTCCACCCGTTGAGCCCGTTGCTCGCCGTCACCGTCCGCTCCCCGGAGTTCGTCACGATCACGACGTCCCCGAGCATCGAACTCTCGTAGAACGCGTACCCCGGCACCGACGAGTCGTCGCCGCCCTTCGCGTCGTGCAGCCCGACGCACCCGTGACTGGTGTTCTCGCTCCCGAACACCCCTGTGGACGCCCAGTAGTTGCCGTGCACGAACGTCCCCGACGTGGTGAGCCGCTGGGCGTGCGGGACGTCCGGGATGTCGTACTCGTCGCCGAGCCCGACCGTCGACGACTCCATCCGCGTCTGGTGGAACCGCTCGCTGATGACCATGATCCCGGACCAGGTGGTGTGCTCGGCGTCGCCGCCGGTCACCGGGTACGTCGCGGTCGTCACCCCGTCGCGCCGGACGGTCATCTCCTTGGCCGCCAGGTCGACCGTACTGATCTGCTCGCGTCCGATGTGGAAGGTGACGTCCTTGTGCTGGGTGCCGTAGACACCGTCAGCGCCCTGGACGTCCTTGAGGCGCAGGCCGAGCGTGACGGTCGTGCCGCTCGCCCAGTACGTCTGCGGGCGGAAGTCGAGGCGGGTGTCGCTGAACCAGTGGCCGACGATCTCCACGGCCGGCTCGGACGTCACGGTGATCGCCTTCTCGACGGCGGCCCGGTCCGTCACCGCGTGCGTGAAATCGATCGACACCGGCATGCCCACGCCCGAGGTCGACCCTGCCTCGGGGGTGAAACGCCCGACGAACGTCGCGCCGGGCGCCTTCGTCGTGAACGTCGTCCGCCGGGCCGCCGCACCCTCCGGCTGGGCGGTGACGGTGTACGTCGTGCCGGAGTACGGGGGCGCGGACGACGTCCACAGGGTCCGTGCCGCGTTGAGGGAGCCGGCGAGGGTGGTGCCGTCGGCGGCGCTGACCCGCACCGAGGCGAGCGTGCCGTCCGTGACGGCGACCGTGACCGGCGTGGCGAAGTCCGCCCGCGCCGTCCCGTTCGCGGGGGTCACGGTGAGCGTGGGCCCCGCCTTCCCCGTCTTCTCCGAGGCGCTGGCACTGCCGGAACTGCACCCCGCGAGCACTCCCGCCGGGACCGCCCCCAGCGCCGCCAGGACCCCGCGCCGGGTCCACCCCCGCCCGGCCTGCCCCGCTATGTGCTCGTCGTCCACGGCACGCCTTCCTGAGTTGTCCGACTTTATTCGGGCATCGTGCACCCGGTTTCTGGGGGGTTCCTTTGAAACGGCGGTCCGGCGGCTGAGATTTCGGTAAGGGCGGGGGAGCGGAGGGGGAACATCCGGCACCGGCCGCACGGTTCAGCCGTACGAAACGATCACCGGCACCCTGGAGGTCCCATGTCCGTCCGTGAACTCCGCCTCGTCGTCACCGCCGACGACTACGACGCCGCCCTCGCCTTCTACCGCGACGTCCTCGGCATGCCCGAGCGCGCCGCCTTCTCCTCCCCCGACGGCCGCGTCTCCATCCTCGAAGCGGGCCGCGCCACCCTGGAGCTCACCGACCCCGGCCACGCGGCCTTCATCGACGACGTCGAGGTGGGCCGGCGCGTCGCGGGCCACCTCCGGGTCGCCCTCCAGGTCGACGACTCCACGGAGACCACCGCACGGCTGACCGAGGCGGGCGCGCACCTCGTCGCGGCACCGACCCGCACCCCGTGGAACTCCCTCAACTCCCGCCTGGAGGCCCCGGGTTCGCTCCAGCTGACGCTGTTCGAGGAGCTGGAGGGCTGACTCCCGGCAGCGCGGCCCGAGTTCACGGACCGCAGGCGGCCCGCCCCGGGGGCCGCCACCCCAGCGCCCGCGAGATCCCCCGCGCCGCCACCCGCACGGCGGGCGCCAGCACCGCGACCTGCGCGCCCTGTTCGGGGACGACGACCGACACCGCCGCGACCACCTCGCCGCCCGGCCCGCGCACCGGGGACGCCACCGACAGGGCGTCGTCGGTGACCTGGCGGTCGCTGACCGCGAAACCGGCGCGGCGGACGTCGGCGAGCAGGCGGCGCAGCCGGGCCGGGTCGGTGACGGTGTGGGGGGTGAAGGACGTCAACGGGCCGGTGCAGTAGGACTCCTGGAGCTCCGGGGTGCCGTGCGCGAGCAGCACCAGCCCCACGCCCGTGACGTGGAGGGGCCAGCGGGCGCCGACCCGGATGTGCACGCCCACCGAGGAACGCCCGCTGAGCCACTCCGTGTAGACGACCTCGTGGCCGTCGCGGACCGCCAGCTGGACGTTTTCGTGCGTGGCCTCGTAGAGGTCCTCCAGATAGGGGAGGGCGAGCTGGCGCAGGGCGAGGCCGCGCGGGGAGAGCGCGGCGATCTCCCACAGGCGCAGCCCCACGTGGTACGTGCCGGAGGCGTCGCGCTCCAGGGCGCCCCACGCGGTGAGGGCCCCGACGAGCCGGTGCGCGGTGGTGAGCGTCAGACCGGCCCGCCGGCTGATGTCCGTGAGACTGAGCGCCGTGTGGTCCTGGTCGAACGCGGCGAGGACCGACAGCAGCCGGTCGGGCGCGGAACGCGGGTTCATGTCGTCACCCCATCACCCCGAGGCGGTGATCGCCGCTCAGGTGAGGTCCTCCCCGGCCATCCGCAGCAGCAGGCCGTGCAGCACCTCGCGCTCGGCCGGGGTGAGCGGCTCCGCCAGCTCGTTGGTGACGCGCAGGCCCGCCTCGTCCGTGTCCCGCAGGAACGCGCGGCCCGCCTCGGTGAGCACGACGACACGGCTGCGGCGGTCGTCCGGCGAGGGGCGGCGCTCGGCGAACGCGATCCGCTCCAGGTCGTCGACCAGGCCGACGATCGCGCTCGGGTCGTAGCCGAGCCGGGCGCTCAACTCCCGTTGCAGGGCGCCCTCGCAGCCCGCGAGGTAGCGCAGCACCGCGTAGTGGCGCAGGCGCAGGCCGGACTCCTGGAGGAACTGGTTGAACAACTGGCCCGAGCGCAGGCCGAGTCGGTACAGCAGATAGCCCGTGTCCGCGTGCAGGCCGCGCATCCAGGGCTCGTTCGCGTCGATCGGGGCGGTGCTGGCTGCGCTGGTCGTGCTCGCTGTGTCCGGCCGGCTGGCGATGGCGGGCTCCTCGGTGTCGGCCCCGGGCGGGGGGATCTGGCGGGGGATGTGGCGTGACCGATTCCAGCATGAACCATTCATGTGACGGCAACAACTATTGACGTCAACAATCATTGCTCCTACCTTCGATTTCCACACCGCTCCTGTCGCATGACTCCTGTCGAAGGGACTCTCCGTGCCGCGCATCGATCTCACCGGCAAGGCCGCCGTCGTCACCGGCGCCGGCCGTGGCCTCGGCCTCGCCTATGCCCGCGCCCTGGCCGACCGCGGCGCGTCCGTGGTGGTCAACGACGTCGACGAGGAGGCGGCCGGGCAGGCGGTGAAGGCGATCACCGAGGCCGGCGGCACGGCCGTCGCCGAGGTCGTGCCCGTCGGGACCGCCGAGGCCGCCGACCGGCTCGTGGGACGGGCCGTCGAGGCGTTCGGCCGGCTCGACGTGCTCGTCACCAACGCCGGCATCCTGCGCGACAAGGTTCTGTGGAAGATGACGGACGACGACTTCGACGCCGTGATCTCCACCCACCTGCGCGGCACCTTCACCTGCGCCCGCGCCGCCGCCGTCCGGATGCGGGAGCAGGGCGAGGGCGGCACGCTGATCCTCGTCGGCTCCCCGGCCGGGCAGCGTGGCAACTTCGGGCAGACCAACTACGCGGCGGCCAAGGCCGGGATCGCCGCGTTCGCCCGGACCTGGTCGATGGAGCTGGCCCGCGCGGGCATCACCGTCAACGCGATCGTCCCCGTCGCCGCGACCGCCATGACCGAGACGATCCCCGCGTTCGCGCCGTACGTCGAGGCGCTGAAGCGGGGGGAGCCGCTGCCGGGCTTCCTCCGCAAGGGCGAGGGCTTCGGGACCCCCGAGGACTGCGCGGCCCTCGTGCCGTTCCTCGCCTCCGACGCGGCCCGGGGGATCACCGGTCAGGCGATCGGGATCGGCGGCGACAAGGTCTCCCTCTGGTCCCACCCGCAGGAGCTGCGCACGGCGTACGCGGACGGCGGATGGACGCCGGAGACGCTGGCGGAGGCGTGGGGGACGTCGGTCGGGGCCCAGCCGGAGACGGTGGGGATTCCGGCGCCGAAGGTGGGGGAGGCGTGATGGCGGAGCAGGCTTCTCACAGTGCGGAACAGGCTTCTCGCGGAGACGTCCCCGCCTCCCGTCCCGCCATGGACGTCGACGCCCTCACCGCCATCGACGTCCACACCCACGCCGAGGTCTCCTCCCGGGGCCACTCCTCCCTCGCCGACGACCTGCACGACGCGTCCTCGGCGTACTTCAAGGTCGAGGGGAAGCGGAAGCCGACGATCGAGGAGGCGGCGGCGTACTACCGGGAGCGGAACATGGCGGCCGTGATCTTCACGGTGGACGCCGAGTCCGCGACCGGCACCCCGCCCGTCCCGAACGAGGAGATCGCGGAGGCCGCCGCCGCCAACGCCGACGTCCTGATCCCCTTCGCCTCCGTCGACCCGTTCCGCGGGAAGGCCGGGGTGCGGCAGGCCCGGCGGCTGGTGGAGGAGTACGGCGTACGGGGCTTCAAGTTCCACCCCAGCATCCAGGGCTTCTTCCCCAACGACCGTGCCGTGGCGTACGCGTTGTACGAGGTGATCGAGGAGACCGGCTGCGTCGCCCTCTTCCACACCGGCCAGACCGGCATCGGCGCGGGCGTCCCGGGCGGCGGCGGCATCCGCCTCAAGTACTCCAACCCCCTCCATGTGGACGACGTCTCGGCCGACTTCCCCGAGATGAAGATCATCCTCGCGCACCCCTCCTTCCCCTGGCAGGACGAGGCGCTCGCGGTCGCCACCCACAAACCCGGCGTCCACATCGACCTCTCGGGCTGGTCGCCGAAGTACTTCCCGCCCCAACTGGTGCAGTACGCCAATACGTTGCTGAAGGACAAGGTCCTCTTCGGCTCCGACTTCCCCGTCCTCACCCCCGACCGCTGGCTCGCCGACTTCGCGAAGCTGCCGATCAAGGACGAGGTCAGGCCGAAGATCCTGAAAGAGAACGCCGCCCGTTTGCTGACGATCTAGAGGGGCCGCAGATGCGCAACGAGGGACTGGGCTCCTGGCCCGCCCGCCGGGCCCGGAAGACCCCGCACCGCACCGCCCTGGTCCACGGCGACACCGAGCACACGTACGCCGCCCTGCACGACCGCACCACCCGCCTCGCCCACGCCCTGCGCGCCCGGGGCCTCAGGCGCGGCGACCGGATCGCCTACCTCGGCCCGAACCACCCCTCCTACCTGGAGACCCTGTTCGCGGCCGGCACGCTCGGCGCGGTCTTCGTCCCGCTCAACACCCGCCTCGCCGGACCGGAGATCGCCTACCAGCTCGCCGACTCCGGCGCGAAGACGCTGATCTACGCCCCCGCGCACGCCGGTCTCGTGGCCGGACTGCCCGGCGGCACGGACGTCCGGACCTTCCTCGAAGTCGGCGCGGAGTACGAACAGGCCCTGGAACAGGCGCCGTTCGACCCCGTCGACGAACCGGTCACCCCGGACGACACCTGCGTCATCATGTACACCTCGGGGACCACCGGACGCCCCAAGGGCGCCATGCTCACCCACGGCAACCTCATCTGGAACGCCGTGAACGTCCTCGTCGACACCGACCTGATCGCCGACGAACGCGCCCTGGTCTGCGCCCCGTTGTTCCACACGGCCGGCCTCAACATGCTGACCCTGCCGGTCCTCCTCAAGGGCGGCGCCTGCGTCCTGGTCGAGGCGTTCGACCCCGACGCGACCTTCGGGCTGATCGCCCGGCACCGGATCACGTTCATGTTCGGCGTGCCGACCATGTTCGACCTGATGGCCCGTCACCCCGGCTGGCCCGAGGCGGACCTGACCTCGCTGCGGCTGCTCACCTGCGGCGGCTCCCCGGTGCCGACGCCGCTCATCGCCGCCTACCAGGAGCGCGGGCTGACCTTCCTCCAGGGGTACGGGATGACCGAGGCGTCCCCCGGGACGCTCTTCCTCGACGCCGAGCACGCGGTCAGCAAGGCCGGTTCGGCGGGCGTGCCGCACTTCTTCAGCGACGTCCGCGTCGTCCGCCCGGACCTGGTGCCGGTCGAGGTGGGGGAGACCGGGGAGGTCGTGGTGCGCGGGCCCCATGTCATGCCCGGCTACTGGGGGTTGCCCGAGGAGAGCGCGGCCTCCTTCAGCGACGGCTGGTTCCGCAGCGGGGACGCGGCCCGGGTCGACGAGGACGGGTACGTCCACATCGTCGACCGGATCAAGGACATGATCATCTCGGGTGGGGAGAACATCTACCCCGCCGAGATCGAGGACCTGATCCTCGCCCAGCCAGGGGTCGCCGAGTGCGCGGTCATCGGGGTCGCCGACGAGCGGTGGGGCGAGGTGCCGCGCGCCGTCGTCGTCCCCCGGGAGGGGGCCCGCCCCGATCCGGACGCCATCCTCGCGGCCCTCGCCGGGCGCCTCGCCAAGTACAAGATCCCCAAATCGGTGGTGCTCGCGGACGAACTGCCCCGCACCGCCTCCGGAAAGCTCCTCAAGTCCCGGGTGCGCAAGCGCTTCGGCAACAGCGAAGGAACAGCTCCATGACCATCACCGTCAACGGCCTCGACGAACTCAAGAAACTCGCCGGGGGCGACCTCGGGACGAGCGAGTGGATCGAGGTGACCCAGCGCTCCATCGACACGTTCGCCGACGCCACCGGCGACCACCAGTGGATTCACGTGGACGTGGAGAAGGCGAAGGAGGGACCGTTCGGGGCGCCCATCGCGCACGGCTATCTCACGCTGTCACTCTTCATTCCTTTGTTCTCCGGCCTGTTGGAGGTGGAGGGCGTCTCCACCAAGGTCAACTACGGCCTGAACAAGGTGCGTTTCCCCTCTCCGGTGAAGGTGGGTTCGCGGATTCGCCTTGCCGCGCGGCTCGCGGAGGTCGAGGATGTGGCGGGAGGGGTGCAGATCACCGTCGACGGGACGATCGAGGTCGAAGGGGGAACGAAACCGGCCGCCGTGATTCAGGGAGTGCTCAGGTTTCTTGCCTGAGATTCACCGAACTAGCCCATCGGATGCAATCCGTGCGGCTTCGAACTGTGCCAGGGTTCCGATAGCTGTAATCTCGCCCCACATGACGCTCCGCCGCTAGGGAACAAAGTGACCATTCCAGCAAGAACCCCTGCATCAACGGCCGACAGGCCGATGGTCGCCCACGCACCCCGCCGTGACGCCCAGGCCGACCCGAGGGACGTCCGGGGAGTGCGCCGGGCCCTCGTCGCCACCCGGTCCGCCGGGGAACCGCACGTCACCTTCCAGTCCTCGATCTGACCCGCCGCCCGACCGCCTCCGACATCCCCGACCCCACCCTCCCGCCTCGCCATGACCGATCCCGTCGTCCCGTTGCGCCAGCTGGTGCTCAAGGTGCACAGCCGGTGCGACCTCGCCTGCCGTCACTGCTACGTGTACGAGCACGCGGACGCGAGCTGGTCGGCGAAGCCGAGGGTGATCTCCGAGGAGACCGTCACCCGCACGGCGCGCAGACTCGCGGAACACGCCGAGGCACACCGGCTCGCCTCCGTCCAGGTCATCCTGCACGGAGGCGAGCCGCTGCTCGCGGGCCTCCCCCGGCTGCGCCACATCTGTGAGCAACTCACCGCCGCCTTACGGGGAATCGCCGCACCGGACCTCCGAATCCACACCAACGGCCTCCAGCTGACGCCCCGTCACCTCGACCTCTTCGACGAGTACGACGTCCGCGTCGGCGTCTCCCTCGACGGCGACCGCGTGGCCAACGACCGCTTCCGCCTCCACCGCGACGGCCGCAGCAGCCATGACCAGGTCCTCGCGGCGATCGCCCTGCTCAACGAGCGCCGCCGTCTGTTCGCGGGCCTCCTGTGCACGGTCGACGTCCGCAACGACCCCGTCCAGGTCTTCGACGCGCTCGCCGAACTGACGCCCCCGCGCATCGACTTCCTCCTCCCGCACGCGACCTGGCACACCCCGCCGTACCGCCCGCCCGGCAGCGCCACCCCCTACGCCGACTGGCTGCTCGCGGTGCACGCCCGCTGGAGCGAACGCGGCGCCCCCATGCCCGTCCGCCTCTTCGACTCCGTCGTCAGCACCCTCGGCGGCGGCCCGAGCCACACCGAGGCGATGGGCCTCGACGCGGCGGACGTCGTCGTGGTCGAGACGGACGGCAGCTACGAACAGGCCGACTCCCTGAAGACCGCGTACGACGGCGCCCCCGCCACCGGCCAGGACGTCGTCCACCACTCCTTCGACGACGTCTCCCGCCACCCCGGCATGGCCGCCCGGCAGCAGGGGCTCGCCGGGCTCTGCGCCGAGTGCCGCGCCTGCCCGGTCGTCCGCTCCTGCGGCGGCGGCCTCTTCGCGCACCGCTACCGCGCCGACGGCACCGGCTTCGACAACCCGTCCGTGCACTGCGCCGACCTGAAGGAACTCGTCGAACAACTCGCCCTGCGCACAGGCGCGGACGCCACCCGCCCCGTCGAAGGCTTCGACGCCCTCGCCGACGGCACCGACGACGGCACCGCCGTCCGCGCCCTGGCCCGCCGCCGGGAGTCGGTCACCCTCGCCCTTCTGAAGAACCTCGCCGAACTCCCCGACACCACCGGCCCGTCGTGGGAGACGGCCTGGCAACGGGCCCTGGACGAGCGGACGCTGGCCGGCGTCCTCGCCCACCCCTACACCCGCCCCTGGATTCTCGGCTGCCTCGACGGCACCGCCTCCCCGGACCACCTCGCGGCCCTCGTCGCCCCCCGGCCCCCGGCCCGCCGGCTGCGCTGCGGCGGACTCGACATCGCCCTCGACGACCACGACCCCCACCGCGACTGCTTCGGCGCCCCCGTCCACCCCGGCCTCACCCCGGACGAGGTCACCCGCTGGGAGCAAGTCCTCGGCAAGTCCTGGGAGTTGATCGACCGCGCCCTCCCCGCGACCGCCGCCGCGATGGCCGCCGTCGTGACGACCGTCACCCCCCTCACCGCCCCGCCCCGCACCGCCGGCGCCGGACCGGCCGCCCTCGGCGCCCGCCTCGACGACGAACCGGCGGAGGTGGCCGCCCAGTTGGCGCACTGCTTCCGCCTCGGCGTCCTCGACGCCCTCCTCGACGAATGCGAGCTGTACGACGAGGAGGACCCCCGGACCGGGGCCCTGCTCGCCGGCACCTACGCGGGCGCCGCCACCGACGCCCTCCTCGGGACCCGGCGAGCCGGCCCGCTGTGGCGGGAGTTGACCGGGGCCCCGGCGCTCACCCCGCTCGGGCGCCGCTTCGCCGACGGCATCGGGCGGACCCTGTGAACACCGCGCTCGACCGCCTCGGGGTCCGGGCCGGGGCCACGCTGCTGGTCCACGCCTCCCTCAGGCATGTCGGCGCCGGCCCCGCCGCCGTGCTGCGCGCGCTGCTCGCCGCCGTCGGCCCCCGGGGGACGGTGGTCGTCCCGACGTTCACCGCCGACAACTCCGACACCTCACCGTCGTACGCCTGGCGCACCATCCGGATGACCGAGGGGGAGATCCGTGAACTCCGGGCGCGGATGCCCGCGTTCGACCGGGAGCGGACGCCCTCGCAGGGGATGGGGCGGCTCGCGGAGGCGGTGCGGTGCTCGGCGGGGGCGCAGCGCAGCGCCCATCCGCAGACGTCGTTCGCGGCGCTCGGGGCGCGGGCGCGGGAGCTGATGGCCGGGCACGACGAGGCGTGCCATCTGGGGGAGCGGTCGCCGCTGGCCCGGCTGGAGGAGGCGGGCGCCCAGGTCCTGCTGCTGGGCGTCGGGTTCGAGGTGTGCAGCGCCTTCCACCTCGGGGAGTACCGGGTGCCCGGCGGGGCGCCTTCGCGGACGTACGCGTGCGTCGTGGACCGGGGCGGGGCGCGGACCTGGTGGCGGTACGAGGACATCGTCCTCGACGACCGGGACTTCGGGGCGCTCGGGGCCGACTTCGAGAGGACGTCCGGGGTGGTGCGACGGGGGACCGTGGGCGGCGCGGAGGCCGCGCTGTTCCCGCTCGCCGACGCCGTCGGCCACGCCGCCCGGTGGCTCGGCCGAAATCGTGGCCGAGGGGTTCTCACAGAGTCGTCACAAAACGAGGCAGGCTCCCTACACTGAGTGTCCGGGTGGGGGCACGGGGATCGGGGGAGCGTGTGCAGCCTACGGAACCGGTGGGGGAACGGGCCGACGGGCCGTACTTCTTTCTGAGCTACGCCCACGTGCCCCGGGACGGCTCCGACCGCGCCGACCCCGACCTGTGGGTGCACCGCCTCTTCCGCGACCTGTGCGAGGTCGTCCTCAACCTGACCACCGTGCCCGCCGGTTCGGCCGGCTACATGGACCGGTCGATGCGCGCCGGGGAGACCATGAGCGACGAACTCGCCCGCTCCCTCGCCCGCTGCCGGGTCTTCGTCCCCCTGTACTCGCCCCGCTACTTCATCAGCCCCTGGTGCGGCAAGGAGTGGACCATGTTCGGCCGCCGGCACGGCTCGCTGCCCGGCGCGGTCGTCCCCGCGCTGTGGGCGCCCGTCCCCGAGGAACGGCTCCCGTCGTGCGCCCGCGCGCTCCCCTACCCGGGACGCGAACACACCGACCGCTACCGGGAGTTCGGCTTCTACGGGTTGGCGAAGCTGCGGGCCTTCCGCAGCGACTACGAGAAGGACGTCCTGCGGCTCGCCCAGCGGATCGTGACCATCGGGGAGAGCGTCGACGTCCCGCACGGCGAGGACGACCTCGACTCCCTGCACGCCGCGCACGACGCGTTCACCCACGCCCCCGCCCCGCGGCCCGCGGCGCCCCCGCCCCGCCCCACCACCCGCCGCCGGCTGCGCATCAGCGTCGCCGCCGCCTCCCGCGCCACCCTCCCCGAGGGCCGCGCCCCCGCCTACTACGGCCCCACCCCCCTCGACTGGCGCCCCTACCAGCCCGAATCCCCGCACCCGCTCGGCAAGCTGGCCTCCGACATCGCCGAACGCCTCGACTTCCAGCCCGACGTACGGGAGTTCGACCACCTCGGCGGCCCCACCGACGGCCCCGAGGTGCTCCTGCTGGACCGCTGGCTGCTGCGCGACCCCGGACACCGCGCCCGGCTCGGCGTGTTCGACGCCGACGACGACCGGCCCGCCACCGGCGTCGTCGTCCCCTGGAACGGCGCCGACCGCGACGACGACGCGGACGGCCGGACCGTCGCCGCCGAGGTCGAGGCCGTCCTCCCGCTGCGCACCCGCCGCCAGCGACAGGCCGGCCGGCCACCCGTCCTCGGCCCCGACCCGGCCACCTTCGGCCGCCAGCTGCCGCGCCTCGTGCACTGGGCGGCCACCGAGTACCTCAGGCGGGCCCCCGCCCGCCCCCCGTCCGGCGACGGCCCGCAGCGCTTCCGGCTCGGCGGCGCGGGCCAGGGCACGAGCCCGGGACGTCCGGGCAGCCGACCAACGCCGGCCGACCGCCGCCGTGCCGAGGAGGAGGGACCGCGATGAACAGCCTCGACGAACAGGGCGGCCGGGCAGGCCGCATCGTGACGTTCTACTCGTACAAGGGCGGCACCGGCCGCACCATGGCCCTCGCCAACGTCGCCTGGATACTCGCCGCCAACGGCAAACGCGTCCTCGCCGTCGACTGGGACCTGGAGGCCCCCGGCCTGCACCGCTTCTTCCACCCCTTCCTCGACCCGGCCACCGTCGGCGCCACCACCGGCGTCATCGACCTCCTCACCGAGTACGCCTGGGCCGCCACCGACGACGACGGCGAGTCCCGGCCCGCCGACTGGCACCGCGAGTTCGCCCGCGTCCAGCGGCACGCCGTCTCCGTCGACTGGCCCTTCCCCGAACCCGGCACCCTCGACCTCGTCACCGCCGGCCGCCAGAACCGCGACTACTCCGCGATCGTCGCCACCTTCGACTGGGACAACTTCTACGACCGGCTCGGCGGCGGCCTCTTCTTCGACGCCCTGCGCGACGACATGCGCGCCCACTACGACTACGTCCTCATCGACAGCCGCACCGGCCTCTCCGACATCGCCGACATCTGCACCGCCCACCTGCCCGACGTCCTCGTCGACTGCTTCACCCTCAGCGACCAGTCCATCGACGGCGCGGCGGCCGTCGCCCGCGACATCGGCGAACGCTTCCGCACCCGCGACATCCGCATCCTGCCCGTTCCGATGCGCATCGACGAGGGCGAGAAGGAGAAGGCCGACGCCGGCCGCATGCTCGCCCGCGCCAAGTTCGACGGCTGGCCCGCCGGCCTCACGGACGACCAGCTCACCTCGTACTGGCTGTCCGTGGAGGTCCCCTACCGGCCCTACTACGCGTACGAGGAGACCCTCGCGACCTTCGCCGACGAGGCGGGCAACCCGATCTCCCTGCTCGCCGCCTTCGAACGCCTCACCGGCGTCGTCTCCGGACAGGCCGTCACCGCGCTGCCCCGCATGGACGAGGAGCAACGCCTCGGCGTCAAACGGAAGTTCGTCCGCACCCGGGCCGCCCTCCCCGCCGACCTGCACCTCAGCTACGTCTCCGAGGACCGCATGTGGGCGGAGTGGATCGCCGTCCTGCTGGCCCGCTCCGGGTTCCGGGTGATCCCCAAGTACGCGGGCTGCGAGGGCGACGGCGCCGACAAGCCCGCCGACCGCACCGTCGTCGTCCTCTCCCCGGCCTACCAGCGCTCCGCGCGCGCCCGCCAGGTCTGGGAGACCGCCACCGGCAACGACCCCACCGGACGGCGCCAGGTCCTCACCGTCCGCGTCGGCGACATCCGGCCCGCGCCCACGTTCACCGAATGGCCCGGCGTCGACATCGTCCGCACCAACGAGAAGAACGCCGCCACCGCCGTCCTGCGCGCCCTCGGCAAACCCCCGCTGCCCGCCGAACTCACCGACGACACCGTCACCACGGCCGCCGCCCGCTTCCCCGACACCGTCCCCCGGTTCTGGAACGTCTCCCCCCGCAACGCCTCCTTCACCGGCCGCAGCGCCCTCCTGGAGCGGCTGCGCGACAACCTCGGCGCCGGCGGCACCGGCGGACGCAGCGCCGCCTACGCCCTGTACGGCCTCGGCGGCGTCGGCAAGACCCAGATCGCCCTGGAGTACGTGCACCGCTTCGCCGCCGACTACGACCTCGTGTGGTGGATCTCCTCCGAGCGCAGCGAGTTCGTCGTCTCCGCGCTCGCCGACCTCGCCCCCCGGCTCGGCCTGCGCGGCGGGGAGGACGCCGCCCAGGTCGCCCAGGAGGTCCGCGACCACCTCCGCCAGTCCGGCCCCTCGCTGCGCTGGCTGCTCGTCTTCGACAACGCCGACGAACCCCAGGAGGTCAGCCATCTGCTGCCCGGCGGCAGCGGACACGTCCTGATCACCTCCCGCAACCAGACCTGGCTCCAGTACGGCGAGGCCCTGGAGATCGACCCGTTCCTGCGCGAGGAGAGCGTCGAGCACCTCCTGCGCCGCGCCGCCGACCTCAGCACCGAGGACGCCGACCGGGTCGCCGCCGCCGTCGGCGACCTGCCGCTCGCCCTCGAACAGGCCGGCGCCTGGCTCGCCGAGACCGCCACCCCCGTCGACGACTACCTCGTCGAACTCGACCGGCAGGCCGAACACGTCCTGTCCCTCAGCCAGCCCGCGAACTACCCGCAGCCCGTCGCCGCGACCTGGAACGTCTCCATCCAGCGCCTCAAGGAACGCTCCCCGGCCGCCGTACGGCTGCTGCAACTGTGCGCGTTCTTCGCCGCCGAGCCGATCTCCATGAAGCTCCTGTACGGCGACGAGATGATCCGCGTGCTGGCCGCCGAGGACCCCACGCTCCAGGAGAAGATGGTCCTCGGCCGCGTCATCCGCGAGATCGGCCGGTTCGCCCTCGCCAAGGTCGACCGCTCCCAGCAGTCCACCATCCAGGTGCACCGCCTCGTCCAGGCCGTCATCCGCTCCCAGCTGACCCCCCGCGAACAGCTGGAGGCGCAGCACGTCGTCCACCGCATCCTCGCCGGGGCCCGCCCCTCGGGCGAGGAACCCATCGACGACCCCGAGAACCAGCCCACGTTCGCCGCGATCTGGCCGCACCTCGACGCCTCCGAGGCGAGCGTCTGCGACGAACCGGAGACCCGCCAGCTCCTCATCGACCGCGTCCGCTACCTGTGGAAGCGCGGCGAACTCCCCGCCGCCGTCACCTTCGCGGAGAGCCTGCGCGCCCTGTGGGAGGAGAAGCTGGAGGACACCCAGACACGCATCGACGCACTCTCCCGGGAACCCGACGACGCGCCCCCGCCGCCGGCGCCCGGCGAACGCCCCCCGCGCTCTCTCGCCGAGGAGCGCCTCTACCTCACCAACCTCCGTATCCAGCTCCTCCACCTGCGCTTCCACATCGCCAACATCCTGCGCTCCTTCGGCAAGTACGTCGAGGCCGAGCAGCTCGGCTCCGACACCCTCGTCCAGCAGCGCTCCCTGCTCGCCCCGGACCACCCGCACATCCTCATGACCACCAGCGGCCTCGCCACGGACCTCGGCTCCATCGGCCGCTTCTCCGACGCCCTGAAGATGGCCGCCGAGGCTTACCTCGGCTTCAAGGAGAGCTTCGGCGAGGACCACCCGCGCACGCTCAGCGCCAACAACAACCGCGCGGTGTGCCTGCGGCTGCTCGGCCGCTACAACGAGGCCCGCGACGTCGACCAGGAGATCTACGACCGCCGCCGCAACGACCTCGGCGCCATGCACCCCCACACCCTGATCAGCGTCACCAACCTCGGCCGCGACCTGCGCGAGACCGGCGAGTACGACGCCTCGATCTCCCTGCTGCGCGGCAGCCACGCCTCGTACACCGAGCTCTTCGGCGAGCTGTACCCGGAGACCCTGCGCAGCGCCAAGAGCCTCGCGGTGTCGCTGCGCAAGGCCGGACTGGTCGAGGAGGCGCGGGCGCTGACCTTCCGCACCCGCGAGAACTACCGGCAGCGCGAGACCCCGGTCACCACCCCCGACGTCCTCGACTGCACCCTCAACTACGCGACCGACCTGTACGCCACCGGCGCCCGCGACGAGGCCCTCGCCCTCGCGCAGGACGTCGTCCGCCAGTACCGGGTGGCCCCCGGCGAACGGCATCCGGCGACCCTCGCCGCCCTCAACAACTGCGGGATCTTCCTGCGGGGCGGCGGGCGGGCCGACCAGGCGCGGACCCTGCTGGAGGGCAACCACGGCGTCCTGCGCGCCGTCCTCGGCGATGCCCACCCCTACACGCTGGGCTGCGCGGTCAACCTCGCCAACACCCTCGCCGAACTGGGGGAGCTGCACCGGTCGGAGGAGCTGGAGCGGATCGCGGTCACCGGGTTCCAGAAGGCCCTCGGGTACAAGCATCCCGACACGATCGTCTCGCGCGCCAACCTGGCCGTGACGTTGCGCGCGCTGCGCCGGATACCGGAGGCCGACCAGTTGCAGGAGAGCGCGCAGGCCGACCTGGAGCGGCTCCTCGGGGAGGCGCACCCGCACACGGTGAGCGTGCGCGAGGGCAAGCGCATCCACCGGGACCTGGAGCCGCCGGCGGTGTGAGGGTCAGGCCGGGTCCGGTTCCAGCCGGCTGTGCCCGCCCGACAGCCACGTCACGATCTCCGGCAGCACCCGCAGCGCCGCGAAGTGCGCGGCCCGCGGGTGCAGGACGACCGTCCGCCCCCGGATGTGCTGCGCCAGCCAGCGGGTGTGGCTGGCCGGGGCGAACACGTCCTGCTCGCCGTGCCACAGCAGGACGGGTACGGAGATGTCGTCCAGGGAGAAGCCCCACGGCGCGCAGAAGGACAGGGCGTCGTCGACCCAGCCGTCCGCGGAGACGCTGAGGGCCTCGGCGTAGCTGCGCACCAGCATGTCGCGGATACCGGCGTCCGCGATCACCCGGAGGTCCGACTCGGTGAGCTCCCAGCGGAGCTGGGCCAGCAGCCGGCGCGGGTCCTCGCGGATCTCGACGGAACGCCTGCGCAGGCTCGCGGCGAGCTGGTCGGGGCCGGCCAGGGCCTGGACGTACTCGTGGACGTTGGAGGCGGCCATCCCGGCGAACCAGTCGAGGCCGTCCGCGTCGCGCGGGGCGAGGCTCACGAGGACGGCGACCCGGGTCACCCTGCCCGGCAGCAGGGCGGCGCAGGCCAGCGCGTGCGGGCCGCCGCCGGAGCGGCCCACCACGGCGAAGCGCTCCACGCCGAGGGCCTGCGTGATCGCCGCGACGTCCTGCGCGACGTGCGCGACCGCGCGGCCCGGGAGGCGGTCCGAACTCCCGTACCCCGGACGGTCGTAGGTGATCAGACGGACCCGCTGGTGGTAGAGCAGCATCGGGCGGGGCGCCGGGCCGATCCGGCTGCCGGGCGTGCCGTGCAGGAGGAACACGGGGAAGCCGCGCGGGTCCCCCGCGATCTCCACCGCCAGCCGTCTGCCGTCCCCCGTCAACACCTCGGTACGCATTCCGCGGCCTTTCTCCGAGCCCCCGTCAACTGCGGTACACGCTGCGGTCATGTCCCATGGTGGCCCAGATCATCCTGCCTGGCACGGTTGTTGGCGCTTTAGCGCACCGACTCCGGCCGGGAACAGGTGTGTTGGGCGGGGTGGGGCGGGCGGGGGCGTCAACTCGGCGTGTGGGCGGGCGTCTTCGGGCGGGCCGCATCGAGAAGCCTGCGCGGGCCGGCGGGCGGGAGCGGCTTCGGTGGGCGGTGGACCTCACGGCCCTTCCCGACGGCACCGCATGGTCCTGGTGGGCGGCCGGTGCCGCGGCCTTCTCCGGTGGGCGGCCTCGTGTTGTCTCCCGGCGGGGGAGCCCACGCTTCCGGTCGGCGGTGCGGCTCGGCCGTGTCCGGGGGCGGGAGCCCGTGCGGCGGTGTCCGGCCGGGCTCAACTGCGTACGGCCACCAGTTCGATGAGCCGTTCCGCCGCCTCCTCCGCCGGCGGCGTCAGGCGTTCGTGTACGCGGCGGAACGTCTTCTCCGCGGCGTCGGCGGGCCAGTCGGAGGGGAGGTGGAGGACGGGGAGGCGGGGGTCGCGGCGGATGATGCGGAGCCAGTCGGTCTGGAGGAGGAGGCGGTGGGCGAGGGCGTCGTCGGGGGCGGGGAGGTCGGACTCCCAGCGCTGCCAGCGGGAGCTGAACGCGCGGTAGCGGGCGGCCAGTTCGCCCAGTTCCCAGGTCTCCTCGATCATCGTCCCGATGTCCGTGCCGTCGTCGGCCTGCGCCCGGAACACCTTCACGTGCGCGCTGAGGCCCAGCTCCTCGACCAGGCCGGAGACGTCCACCTCACCCGGCGCGATCCACAGCCCGCTGAACAGGGGGCCGAAGCCGTGCCACGCCAGCTTCGAGCGCAGGTCGTGCCGCTGGCGCTGCCACGACTCCGGCAGCGAGAAGCCGAGCAGCGTCCACGAGCCGTCCCAGCGCCGGTTCACCGCTCCGGTGTGCCACACCCGCCGTTCGCCGTCCCGCAGCACCGCCTCCGAGTGCGCGGTCAGCCCGAAGTACATCCGCCGGCCCTCCCGCTGCCGGCGCAGCAGTCCCCGGTTCACCATCCGCGTCAGCGTCGACCGCGTCGCCTGCTCCCCGACCCCGGCCCGCGCGAACACGTCGATGACGCTGCCGGAGTACACGCAGACGGAGCGCCCCAGCACCTGATCCCCGAGGAACGTCAGCATCAGGGACTGGGGCCGCACCGACTCTTCCGTGGTCACACGGCCAACCGTACGCCGACGGCAGAGGTCAGCCCACCACGTCCACGAAGATCGGGTTCGCGTAGAACCAGGTGTCCGTCCACGGGTCCCCGTCCCCCGGGGCGTGCGGGATCGGGCCGTGGGGGTCGGTCGAGGCGCCCAGGTAACCGGTGCCGTGCCGGTTGCCGTCGCTGCCGCGCAGGCGGAGGTAGAAGGAGTCGTCCTCGACCGCCACCGGGATACGGAGGGTGTACGTGCCCTTGAGCCCGGAGACGTCCTTCGTGCGGACGACCTTCGTGTCGGGGGCCTTCCAGGAGTCCGCGTCGGCGACCGGGCCGGTGACCGTGCCCCGGATGACGTCGACGTGGGCCAGCTTGGGCAGGACGCCGTGGGGGTTGACGCGGGACGCGGTCGTGACCGTGACCTCCAGGGTCAGCTTCTCGCCCCTGCGCACCCGCAGGCGCCCGCCGAGGGTGACGCCCCGCCCGGTGCTGTGCTGCCGCTTCAGGCGCACCTCCAGGCCGTCGATCAGGTGGCCGTGGTCGGCCCAGACCCGCCCCTCGCGCAGACCGGTCATCACCGCGCGGTAGCCGTACCGGGTGACACCGACGTGCGTCCGGCTGAACTGCCCCGGCCAGAAGTCGCTGCCCGGCTGCGGGGTCGTCGTGTTCACCGGGTCCGGCAGCTTGCCGGTGTTGTCGAAGTTCCGGCCGGCCGGCCAGTCCCCGTTCTTCCAGGTGTCGAAGACGATCCGGTGCGCGTCGGAGTTGCTGGTGACCGAGAACAGGCCGCCTTCTGCCAGCATCGAGTCCCAGAGCCCGCCGACCGTCGCGGTCGCCCAGTCGAAACCGCCGTACGTGAGGTACGCGTCCGCCGGATACCCCGCGAAGGAGTTCACCGACGGCTTGTTCTCGTACTCGCCCCGGATCGAGGTGGTCCCCCGCCAGCCGGGGATCGCGGCGCCCTGCGCGCCGGGCGCCCCCTCCATGCCGATCATGATCTCGGGGGCCGCGTCCCGCCACGCCCGCAGCTCGTGCGGGGAGTCGATGCCGAGGCGCAGCGGGTGGTTGGCGAGGACGAGGACGTCGTCGACGTATCCCGTACGGCGCTGCTCCGCCAGCCACTTGACCGCCTTGACGGCGTGGGCCTCGTTGCGGGCGGTGTTCGCGTTGCCGGGGGCGCCGTCCGTGTAGTTGAGGAGCTTGCCGTCGTAGGCGCTCTCGAACCGGGTCAGGACGTCGACCTCGTGGGGGCCGGGCGGGGTGAACACCGTGCAGTGCTCGGCGGCCGGGATGTACCACTCCAGGCCCTGGAAGATCAGCTGACGCGGGTTCTCCTTGCGGGCCCTGAGGATCTCCCCGTGCTCCAGGGCGGCGCCGAAGTCGGCGTGCCCGAAGTTGGAGTGCTCGGTGAACACCATCCAGTCGAGGCCGAACTCGGCGGCCTTCGAGGCGAGTTGGGAGAACGTGTACTTCGCGTCGTGGCTGTACACGGAGTGGATGTGGTGGTCGCCGACGAGGTAGGCGAGGCGCGGGTCCTCGCCGCCGTAGCCGCCGTGGCCCTTGCCGCTGGTGGCGGACGCCGGGGAGGCCAGCGCCGGGGACAGCGCGAACGCCGCCCCGAACAGGCCCGCGCTGCGCAGGAGTCCACGTCTGGAGACGCCCTGCGGATCGAGGTGGGCGGGCGCGACGTCGGGGTCGGCCCAGGTGGGGAGCTGCTGCTCGGTCATGACGGATCTCTCCGGAGGCTCAGTGGTTCATGAACGACGTGACGGGCAGCGCCCGTTCGGTGATCCGGACGTCGCCGAGGCGCGCGTGCAGGATCTGGTCGATCTTCCCGGCGTACTCGTAGCCGCCGAGCAGCCACGGCAGCCCGACGGAGGTGATCCCGGTCGAGACGGCCTTGGGGTTGCGGACGACCGGGCAGCCGTCGACGTACAGCGTGGTGTGCTTCCCGTCGTTCACGACGGCGACGTGCCACCAGGTCTCCAGCGGTGTCTGCTGGCCCCAGTTGGTGGCGATGCCCTCCTGGTTCAGCGGGCGCATCGCCCACTGCGGCTCACGGTCGTTGGACAGCGAGAGCGTCGCGAGGGGCTCGTCCGGGTCGTCCCCGGTCTTCCCGGCGGCCCCGCCCGTCCCGGTCCGGCCGACGATGCCCGACCACGCGTGGTGCGAGGGGTCCCAGTCGGCGGGGAGGCGGTAGAACGCCTCGATGGTGTAACCGTTCCTGAACACGGCCTTGTTGAGCGGCGCCGAGTCCACGGTCTTCAGGTAGGCCCCCTTCAAAGGCGACTTGAACCCCTGGAACTCCAGGCTGCCGTGGCCCGGCTGGTCGGGGTGGTGGTCGGCGGACCAGCCGAGCGCCCCGCCCGCGACGCTCACCAGCGTCAGGTCGTTGCCCTTGCCCGACAGGTCGCGGACCGTGCCGCCGGACACCGCCTTGTCGAACCGCCAGTACGCGACCGTCCCCCGCAGCAGCACCTCGGACACCGGCCGCGCCGCCCGGACCGGCGCGGGGTCGAAGCCCTCGAAACGCGCCGCGAAGTCGATGTCGACGCTGAACCGGTCGGCGTCACCGCTGAGTTCGATCTCCTGCCGCTCGAACTCGTTGAGCCCCTTCTTCGCCCGCCCGAGAATCCACGGCGACACCGTCTCGACGTCGATGACGTTCCGGTCGAGGTCGAAGCGGTACAGCCGGATCATCGCCGCGCCGCCGAAGTACCGGTTCTGATAGTTCGTCAGATGCAGGTGGACGTCATTTCCCGCGCTGTTCTTGCGCGTCGCCCGCCCGGCCGGCCAGTAGTGCCCGTTCAGCGTGAGGAAGATCTGGTCGTGGTCCTTGACCAGCCGGTCCCACAACTGCTGCCCGTACGCCGACAACTGGTCGTCGTCCACGACGAGTTCGTGCGTCGTGAGGATCACCGGCGTCCTCGGGTGCTTCGCGAGGACGTCCTTCGCCCACGCGTACCCCTGGTCGGAGAGCCGCCAGTCCAGCGCGAGGACGAGCCACTCCCGGCCGCCCGCGCCGAACACGTGGTACGTGTTGTACCCGTCCGAAGAGGCCCCGCCGAACGTGGACTTGGGCGCGAACCGCTTCGGCCCGAACGCGTCCAGGTAGGGCGAGGCCCCGCGCTGGTCGGTCGTCGAGGACTTCACGTCGTGGTTGCCGGCGAGGACGCTGTAGCCGACCCCCTTGCGGTCCAGCAGCCTGAACGCGTCGCCGATCGCGGAGAACTCGGCGGCGGCCCCGTTCTGGGTGAGGTCGCCGAGGTGCGACAGGAAGACGATGTTCTCGTCCTTCCCGTGCTCCAGCAGGTACTTGAGGGACGCCTCGACGGGCTTCGCGTCGATGCTGGGCCCGTCGAAGAGGTACTGCGTGTCGGGCATCACGGCGAGCGTGAACCGACGGCTCTTCGCGTCGGGCCGCCAAGAAGCCTGAACCTTCTCGGTGGCGGCGGAGGCGGTGCCGGCCGGCAGGGCTACGCCCGCGGTGGCGGCGGCGCCGAGCAGCGCCGTCGCCCGCAGGAAACCGCGCCGTCCGGCACCGGCCTGGGGAGCCTCGCAGGGCTCCCGGCCGTCAGAGTCATGGGCATGCGAAGTACACACAGGTGCTCCGGGTGGTGCGGGAAGAGTGGTGCCAGGACAGGGGAGTGGGGGGTTACAGCGCGCGCAGGGTCCAGCTCCAGTGATGGCAGCCCGTCGCGACCAGATAGGAGGGGAAGGTGTCGGGCCCGCACGACGCCGTGCCGAGCCCCCGGTGCGCCGCGTCGACGTGCACCACGCAGCCCGCGCGCGGCACGAGTTCGTCGTGGTGCGCGGCGGCCGTCAGATCGTCCGCGCGGTGACGCGTGACGGAGACCTGGCGCGGCTCGTCGAGCGTGACGGCGAGCCCGGTGGCGTCCGGCGCGGACAGGGTGAAACGCCGTACGCCGTGCAGACCGCCGCTCTCCTGCGGGCGCAGGTAGGGCGTGAACAGTGCGGCGACGGACGCCGCGTGGTGGCCGACCGGGGCGCCGTGCGCGCGGTCCGGGTACGACTCCCAGGGGCCCTGCCCGAACCACTCCAGCAGCTCCGGGCCCGGCACCGTCTCGAAGACCGTCCCGACCCGCGCCACGTCGTGGAACGCCTCGGGCACCTGCGCCGACTCGTCGACGTGGACGCCGCCCGCGACCGGCGTGAGGATCTGCCGGTGCCGTACGACGCCCTCGGTGCCCGTGTACTCGGCGTCCACGACGACCTTCGCGCCGTCCCGCTGCACCGACACCAGCCGGCGCACCAGCCGGTCGAGCCCCCAGCTCCGCCAGCGCGCCGCGATGCCGCCCAGCTCGTCGTTGTCGGTGGGCGCCCGCCACAGGGACAGGACCGGCGGCGAGGCGAGCAGCGGGTGGACGAGCAGCCCGTCGCCGTCGACCTCCACGCTCCCCGAGACGACCGGTTCCCCGCCCGCCACAGGCTCCCGGAGGCGCACCTGCGGCACGCAGATCTCCGTCCCCTCCGGCGCCCACGGCAGGTCCTGCGCCGTCGTCACCCGCAGGGTCAGCCACGCCTCCCCGCCGTCCGAGGGCACCTCGAACGGCACGGGCACGGCAGCGGACTCACCCGGCGCCAGCTCCGGCAGCTTCGCCGGTGCCGTCAGGGCGGTGCCGTCGGCGAGCGCGAGCCGCCACTCGCCGGTGAGCCACTCCAGGCCCACGAAGTGCTGGTGGTTGGAGATGACGACGTTGTCATGGCCCGCCGGAGCCAGCCGTACGGGCGCCGCGATCTCCCGGTGCTCGAACATCACCGGCTTCGGGGTCCGGTCCGGGAGGACGACGCCGTCCGCGATGAACGCCCCGTCGTGATCGGGTTCGCCGAAGTCACCGCCGTACGCCCAGCGGTGGCCGGGTCCGGCGACGCCGCTCTCGTAGAGCCCGGCGCCCCCACGCCCGGCCGGTCGTCCGTCGTTCACACGCTGGAGGATTCCGTGGTCCCAGAACTCCCAGATGAACCCGCCCTGAAGTCCCGGCGTTGACTCGATGGCGGCCCAGTGGTCCGCGAGCGTGCCGTTGCTGTTGCCCATGGCATGGGAGTACTCGCACCAGATCAGCGGCTTCGTCTGCGTCCCCGACAGCGCGTGCGCGACGACCTCGTCCAGCGAGGCGTACATCGGGCAGGCGATGTCCGAGGCGTCCGAGGAAGCGGCCCAGTCCAGCTTCGCGGCCCCCTCGTACTGAACCGGTCGAGTCGGGTCGTTGCGGCGCACCCAGCCCGCCGCCGCGTCGTGGTTCGCCCCGTAGTCCGACTCGTTGCCCAGCGACCACACGATCACCGAGGGGTGGTTGCGGTCCCGCAGCACCATCCGCGAGACCCGGTCCACGAACGCGTTCAGATAGCGCGGGTCGTCGGCGATCTCGTGCGCGTGGTCGTGCGACTCGATGTTCGCCTCGTCGACGACGTAGATCCCCAGCTCGTCCGCGAGGTCGTAGAACGCCGGGTCGTTCGGGTAGTGCGAGGTGCGGACGGCGTTGAAGTTGAACCGCTTCAGCAGCGCGAGATCGGCCCGCATGTCCTCGTACGACACCGTCCGGCCCGTCAGCGGGTGGAAGTCGTGCCGGTTCACGCCCCGCAGGAACACCCGCGCGCCGTTGACCAGCAGATCCCGGCCGGCGATCTCGACGTCCCGGAAACCCACCCGGTGCCGGGAGACGTCGGCGACGGAGCCGTCGGCGCGGTGCAGGCGTACCACCAGGCCGTACAGGACCGGCGTCTCGGCGCTCCAGGGCCGCACCCGCGCCACCTCGGTGGTCAGGCGGGCCTCGCCGAGGAAGTCGGAGACGCGGCCGTCCTCCTCGTTGAACCGGTCGAGCGCGGTGTCCCGGTCGAGCGGCACGCCGTCCAGCTCGCCGGTGACGTACCAGCCGTCCGGCAGGTTCCCGGCGGTGTGCCGGACCTGGCAGTCGACGCGCAGCGTGCCGTCGGCGCGGGCGCGCACGCCGACGTCGGCGAGGTGCAGGGGGTCGGTCGCGTAGAGGAGGACGGAGCGGGTGATCCCGCCGTGCCACCAGTGGTCCTGGTCCTCGATGTGCGTGGCGTCCGACCATTTGACGACCGTGAGGCGGACCAGCATCGGCTCGCCGGGCCGGGCGTGGTCCGTGACGTCGAAGTCGGCCGCGAGGTGCGAGTCCTTCGACAGGCCCACCGCACGCCCGTCGACGTGGACCAGCAGGACGCTCTCCGCCGCGCCCACCTGGAGGGTGATCCGCTTGCCGGACCAGTCCGCCGGGACGTCCACGACCCGCTCGTACACGCCCGTCGGGTTCGCGGCGGGGACGGCCGGCGGGACGTCCGGGAACGGCATCCGGACGTTCAGGTAGACCGGCAGGTCACCGGTGTCCTGCATGGTCCAGGCGCCCGGCAGGGTCTGCGTGGACCAGGTGTCGCCGAGCGGCGCGTCCGGGGCGGGCAGGAGCTGGAAGCGCCACTCGCCGTCCAGCGGGAGGGCGTTCGCCCGGCGGTCGACGGCGGACATGGGGGACCGCCCCCAGGAGGTCACCTCGGGTGACTCCCAGGGGCGGAGGACGGACAGCGGGTCCATTACTTGATGGCCCCCTTCGCTAGGTCTCCGATGATCTGGCGGGCGCCGATCGCGAACACGATCAGCAGCGGGACGAGCGCCAGCAGCGCGCCGGTCATGACCATCCCGTAGTCCGTCGTGCCGTGGCTGCCGTTGAGCTGCGACAGCGCGACCTGGAGCGTCACGTTGTCGGGGTTGGTGAGCGCGATCAGCGGCCAGGCGTAGTCGTTCCACTGGCCCATGAACGTGAAGATCCCGAGGAACGCGAGCCCCGGACGGACCACCGGGAGCGCGACGTGCCAGTACTGGCGCATGAAGTTCGCGCCGTCGATGCGGGAGGCGTCGAGGAGCTCGTCGTGGATCGCGCCCTGCATGTACTGGCGCATCCAGAAGATCCCGAACGCGTTCGCGGCGGCCGGCACGATCAGCGACGTCATCGAGCCGATCCAGCCCAGCTTCGCCATGATCACGAACTGGGGGATCGCCGCGAGCTGCGCCGGCACCATGAAGATGACCATCAGCAGCGCGAACATCAGCCTGCGGCCCGGGAAGTGGAACTTCGCGAAGACGAACGCGGCCAGCGAGTCGAAGAACAGCACCAGCACGGTCACGCTCGTCGCGACCAGCAGCGAGTTCCACATCGACCCGAAGAAGTCGATCGAGTCGAGGAGATTGCGGACGTTCTCCCCGAAGTGCGAGCCCGGCAGCAGCTTCGGCGGGTAGGAGAAGATCTCCGAGGAGGTGTGGGTCGACATGATGACGGCCCAGTAGAACGGGAACGCCGACAGCAGCAGCCCGACGACCAGCACGGCGTGCAGCGCGATCCCGCGCCTGCGGGAGCCCTTGATGGATGACATGGCGCGCGGCTCCTAGTCTTCGCCCCGGCGCTGCACCAGGCGCCAGTTGACGATCGAGAAGATGATGACGACGAGGAAGATGCCCCACGCCACGGCGGCGCCGTAGCCGAAGTCGTTGTTGTCGAAGGTCTGCTGGAAGAAGTAGAGGACCATCGTCTGGCCCGAGTGCCCCGGGCCGCCCGCGTACTGCGAGTCGTTGGACGCCGACTGGAGCAGCACCTGCGGCTCGGAGAACGACTGGAGCCCGGTGACCGTCGAGACGACCAGCACGAACAGCAGCACCGGCCGCATCATCGGCAGCGTGATCTTGAAGAACGTCTGGAACGGGTTCGCCCCGTCGACCTTCGCCGCCTCGTACAGCTCACTCGGGATCGTCTGGAGCCCGGCGAGGAAGATGATCGCGTTGTAGCCGGTCCACTGCCAGGTCATCAGCGTCGCGATGGCGACCTTGATGCCCCACGGCGTGTTCAGCCAGGCGATCTGGTCCAGCCCCACCGCCTGCAACAGGGCGTTCATCAGGCCGAAGTTGGTGGAGAACACCGACCCGAAGATGATCGCGACGGCGACCACCGAGGTCACGTTCGGCAGGAAGTACGCGAACCGGTACACGTTCTTGAACCGGACGGCCGAGTTCAGCATCACGGCCGTCACCATCGCCAGGAAGATCATCGGGAAGGTCGCGAGCGCCCAGATGATGATCGTCGTGCCGATGGAGTGCCAGAAGTCCGTGTCCCCGATGAGGTACCGGTACTGCGCGAGCCCGGCCCACTCCATCTTTCCGAGGCCGTCCCAGCGGTGGAACGAGACGTACAGCGAGAACCCGACCGGGATCAGCCCGAAGCCGAGGAACAGCAGGTAGAACGGCGAGATCGCGGCGTACAGGTGCCAGTACTTGCGCCAGCCCTTCTTCGGCCGGTTGCGCGGATCGTCCGCGACTCTCACGGGCGGCTTGTCCAGGGCGGTGGCCATCAGTAGCTCACCCCCAGGTGCTTCGCGATACGGCGGCACTTGCTCATGGCGTCCTTCCATGCCTGCTCGGGGTTCTTGCCGAGGACGCCGACGTTCTTGATCTCGTCCTTGAGGGGCTGGCCCAGCGCGATGTCGAACGGGCTGTTGTAGGCCACCGGGATCTTCTGCGCGGCCGGCCCGAAGACGTCCATGGTCACCTGCCCCCCGAAGAACGGGTCGGGCTCGGTGAGCTTCTTCATGGCGTACGACGCCGGCGTCGACGGGAACAGCCCCGCGTCCACGAACCCCTGCGCCTGGTTCTCGGCGTTCAGCAGCCAGGTGATGATCTCGAACGCCTTCTCCGGCTCCCGGCACTCCTTGGTGATCGCGAGGAACGAGCCGCCGATGTTCGAGGGCCCGCCGGGGCAGGCGGCCACCCGCCACTTCCCGGCGGTCTTCGGCACCCCCTGCTTGAGGTCGCTGCTCGCCCAGGAGGCGTTCAGGTTCGACGGGAGCTTGCCGTCCTCCTGCGCGGAGAGCGCGTCCGGGGTGCCGCTGACGATGCTGGAGACGATCCCGCGCTTCTTCGCCTCGACCGCCCGCGCCCACGCCGTACGGACGTGGTCCTCGTCGCCGATGAAACGGCGGTCCTTGTCGACGTACTGCTTGGTGCCCTGGTTCATCGACATCGTGAAGACGCTGGTGATGTCGGTCAGCAGGTAGGTGCCGGGGAGGCGCTTCCTCAGCTGCTCGCCGGCCGCGAAGAACTGCTCCCAGGTCGCGATCTCCCGCGACACGTCAGCCGGTTCGGAGGGCAGGCCCGCCTTCGCGAAGACCGCCGGCTGGTAGAAGTGCCCGACCGGGCCGCAGTCGATCGGGAAGGCGATCATCGAGCCGTCGTCGGCGACGCCCTGGTCCCACTTCCAGGACAGGTACTGGCTCTTCAGCTTGTCGGCGCCGAGCGTGCGCAGGTCCACGAACTGGTCCGCGTTCGGCAGGTAGGACGCCATGTCCTCGCCCTTGAGCCCCGCGATGTCGGGGATGTGGGCCTTGCCGGCCATGGTGGTGATCAGCTTCGAGCGGTAGTAGCCGCCGATCTGGATCGCCTTGAGGTCGACCGCCGGGCCGTAGCGCTTCTTGGCGTTCTTCACGACGGTGTCGCTCAGACCGCCGTTCCAGTACCACAGCACCATGTTGTTCCCGGTCGAACCGGCCGGTACCGCGCAACTGGACGCCAGGCCGCCGAGCGCACCGGCGGCACCGGTCGCCAGGCCCGCGCGCAGCAGACCTCTTCGTGAGAGCCGCACAGCTCCCACCGCCTTTCGGATCTGTTCTGGAGTAGCAGGGGGCATTACTGGGGCGTGGGGGGAGGGGGGTCTCAGGGGGGCCACGGGGACTTCACAGGGGGCTTCGTCTCACCCTCGGGGCGGCCCCGCGTTCCTCAGGGCAGCCGCGCCGGAGGAGTCACCGGCGCGTACCGCACCGGCCGTCCCGGGTCGGCGGGCAGCCGGTCCGTCAGGAAGCCGTACGCGTGCCGCAGCCCGGGATCGGTCACCGACCGCCACCAGCGGTCCACGCCGTACCAGCCCGGGGCCGCGAGCGCACCGCCGTGATGCTGTACGGAGAGCCCGGCGGCCAGCACCGCGAACTTCAGCCGCTCCTCCAGCGGCCACCCGCCGAGCGAGGCGGCGACGAAGCTCGCGCCGAACACGTCCCCCGCGCCCGTCGCGTCCAGCACGTCCACCGGGAGCGCCGGGACCTCCGCGTACTCGCCGGTCGTCTGGTCCACCGCGACCGCGCCGTCCCCGCCGCGCGTCACGACCGCCACCGGCACCAGCTCGGTGAGCGTGCCGAGCGCCGCGACCGCGCTGTCCGTGCGGGTGTAGGCCATCGCCTCGGTCTCGTTCGGCAGGAACGCGTGGCACAGCGCGAGCTGGTCCAGCAGATCGCTCGACCACTCCTGGGTGGGGTCCCAGCCGACGTCCGCGTACACCTTGGTGCCGTTCGCCGCGGCCTTCGCGATCCACTCGCGCGGCTCCGCCTCCAGATGGACCAGCGCGGTGCGCGCGGCGGGCGGGTCGGCCATCAGCGCGTCCTGCGAGTACGGCGGCTCCTGGCCGTGGGTGACGAGCGCCCGGTCGTCGCCGTGCGCGAGGGCCACCGTCACCGGCGTCGGCCAGTTCTCCGCGGTCCGGGAGAGCGAGAGGTCGACGCCCTCCTGCCCGGCGATCACCTCCCGGCAGTACGCGCCGTAGAAGTCGTCACCGAAGACCGTCGCGAGCGAGGTGCGCAGGCCGAAGCGGGAGGCGGCGACCGCGAGGTTCGCGATGCCGCCGGGGCCGCAGCCCATGCCGGCCGTCCAGACCTCCTCGCCGGGCGTGGGCGGCTTGCCGAGGCCCGTGAGGACGAGGTCGTAGAAGAGCAGCCCGGTCAGCAGGACGTCGGGAGTCCGGGGGGTGTCGTCCACGGGGTGGCGCCTCTCGTCGGAACGTTCTTCAGAACTGTTCACATTCGGTGCACGGAATCGTGCGCTCTCTTCCAGATCTGGTCAATAGTCGAGCAGAAATGAGCATGGATTTGATTGAAGATGACGAGTAGTGTTCGTGTCGTGCTGGCAGAACGACGACATCAACTCATCCTCCGGGCCCTGCGCTCCGGCGGCCCGGCAGCTGTCACCGACCTCTCCGAGCAGCTCGGAGTCAGTCCCGCGACGATCAGGCGCGACCTGGTCAAGCTGGAGGAGGACGGCCTGCTGACCCGGGTCCACGGCGGCGCGGTCGCCGAGGAGGGCGACCAGCCCTTCGCCGAGGTCGCCGAGGTCCGGGTCACGGAAAAGGACGCGATAGCCGCCCGCGCGGCGTCGATGATCGGCAACGGCCAGTCGGTCCTGCTCGACATCGGCACCACCGCCTACCGGCTCGCCCGGCAGCTGCACGGCCGCCGCCTCACCGTTATCACCAGCAACCTCGTCGTCTACGAGGAGCTGGCCGACGACGAGGGCATCGAGCTGGTCCTGCTCGGCGGCGTGGTCCGCCGCGACTACCGCTCCCTGGTCGGTTTCCTCACCGAGGACAACCTCCGCCAGCTCCACGCCGACTGGCTCTTCCTCGGCACGAGCGGAGTGCGCCCCGGCGGACAGGTGATGGACACGACCGTCGTCGAGGTGCCGGTCAAGCGCGCGATGATCCAGGCGAGCGACAAGGTCGTCCTGCTCGCCGACCGGGCCAAGTTCCCCGGCACGGGCATGGCGAAGGTCTGCGGTCCAGAAGATCTGGACGTGGTGGTGACGAACGCCCCGGTCGACCCGGTGACCCGCTCCTCCCTGGGAGAGGCGGGCGTCGAGGTGATCGTGGCAGGAAAGGCGCAAGCGTGAAGCTGACGATTCTGGGCGGCGGCGGGTTCCGGGTGCCGCTCGTGTACGGGGCGCTCCTCGGCGACCGCGGCGAGGGCCGGGTGACCGAGGTCGTCCTGCACGACCTGGACGCGGGACGGCTCGGGGCGGTGACGCGCGTCCTCACCGAACAGGCCGCGGGCGTCCCGGACGCGCCGTCCGTGACCGCGACCACCGATCTGGACGACGCCCTGCGCGGTGCCGACTTCGTGTTCTCGGCGATCCGCGTCGGCGGTCTCGAAGGCCGGGCGAACGACGAGAGGGTCGCCCTCGACCAGGGCGTCCTCGGCCAGGAGACGGTCGGCGCGGGCGGCATCGCCTACGGGCTGCGCACGGTCCCGGTCGCCGTCGACATCGCGCGCCGCGTGGCCCGGCTCGCCCCCGACGCCTGGGTCATCAACTTCACCAACCCGGCGGGCCTGGTCACCGAGGCGATGTCCCGCCACCTCGGCGACCGCGTCATCGGCATCTGCGACTCCCCGGTGGGCCTCGGCCGCCGCATCGCCCGGGTGCTGGGCGCGAACCCGAACGACGCGTACATCGACTACGTCGGCCTCAACCACCTCGGCTGGGTCCGCGGCCTCAAGGTCGCCGGCCGCGACGAGCTGCCCCGCCTCCTCGCCGACCCCGATCTGCTGGGCTCCTTCGAGGAGGGCAAGCTCTTCGGCACCGACTGGCTCGCCTCGCTCGGCGCGATCCCCAACGAGTACCTCCACTACTACTACTTCAACCGCGAGGCCGTCCGCTCCTACCAGGAGGCCGACAAGACCCGCGGCGCCTTCCTGCGCGACCAGCAGGCGCGGTTCTACGACGAGGTCGCGGCGCCCGGCGCGCACGCCCTCGACGCCTGGAACCGCACGCGCGCCGAGCGCGAGGCGACGTACATGGCCGAGAACCGCGAGTCGGCCGGCGCGGGCGAGCGCGACGAGGACGACCTCTCCGGCGGCTACGAGAAGGTCGCCCTCGCCCTGATGCGGGCCATCGCCCGCGACGAGCGCACGACCCTCATCCTCAACGTCCGCAACCGCCACACCCTCTCCGTGCTCGACACGGACGCGGTGATCGAGGTGCCCTGCCTGGTCGACGCCAACGGCGCCCACCCGGTCTCGGTCGCCCCGCTGCCCGGCCACGCGGTCGGCCTGGTCAGCTCGGTCAAGGCCGTCGAGCGCGAGGTCCTCGCCGCCGCCGAGTCCGGGTCCCGCACGACCGCGGTGAAGGCGTTCGCGCTGCACCCGCTGGTGGACTCGGTCAATGTCGCCCGGCGTCTGGTGGAGGGCTACACGTCCGTCCACCCGGGCCTCGACTACCTCAAGTAAGCTCCCCGGCGGGAAGCGCCTAGAAAGCGCTTTCCACGGTTGTCCCGGCATCCTTCTCTGGAGACCTCTCATGCACGACGAACGCCGTCGGATCGAGGAGCGCGTAGAGCGCCTCCACACCCAGCGCATCAAGCCCGCGATCTACGCGGCGACCGTCCCCTTCGCCGTCGAGGCATGGCAGGCCCCCGGGGAGCCGGTCTCCTTCGAGGAGGCCGCCGCGGCCTCCTACGAGCCGTTCGAGATGGACACCCCCTGGGGCCCGCCGTGGGGGACCACCTGGTTCCGGATGCGCGGCACCGTCCCCGCCGAGTGGGCGGGCCGGCGCGTCGAGTCGGTCATCGACCTCGGCTTCGTCGGCGACTGGCCCGGCAACCAGGCCGAGGCCCTCGTCCACCTCACCGACGGCACCCCCCTGAAGGCCGTCAACCCCCTCAACCAGTACGTCGCCGTCGCCAACCCCGCCGTCGGCGGCGAGGAGATCGACTACCTCGTCGAGGCCGCGTCCAACCCGGACATCCTCGCCGACAACTTCTCCAAGATCACGCCGATGGGCGACATCCTCACGGCCGGCGACAAGCCGCTCTACACCTTCCGGCACGCGAACCTCGCCGTCCTCGACGAGGAGGTCTGGCACCTCGACCTCGACGTCCAGGTCCTGCGCGAGCTGATGGTCGAGCTGAGCGAGCACGAGCCGCGCCGGCACGAGATCATGCACGCGCTGGACCGGGCGATGGACGCGCTGGACCTGGACGACGTGTCGGGGTCGGCGGCGGCCGTACGCGAGGTGCTCAAGCCGGTCCTCGCCAAGCCCGCCAACGCCTCCGCGCACATCGTCTCCGGCGTCGGCCACGCCCACATCGACTCCGCGTGGCTGTGGCCGATCCGCGAGACGAAGCGCAAGACGTCCCGCACCTTCTCCAACGTCACCTCCCTCGCGGACGAGTACGAGGAGTTCGTGTTCGCCTGCTCGCAGGCCCAGCAGTACGAGTGGGTGCGCGACAACTACCCCAAGGTGTGGGCGCGCATCCAGGAGTCCGTGAAGAAGGGCCAGTGGGCGCCCGTCGGCGGCATGTGGGTCGAGGCGGACGGCAACCTGCCCGGCGGCGAGGCCGTCGCCCGCCAGCTCATCCACGGCAAGCGGTTCTTCATCGAGCACTTCGGCATCGAGACCAAGGGCGTCTGGCTCCCCGACTCCTTCGGCTACACCGCCGCCTACCCGCAGCTCGCCAAGCTCGCCGGCAACGAGTGGTTCCTCACCCAGAAGATCTCCTGGAACCAGACCAACACCTTCCCCCACCACACCTTCTGGTGGGAGGGCATCGACGGCACCCGCATCTTCACCCACTTCCCGCCCGTCGACACCTACAACGCCCGCTTCAGCGGCGAGGAGATGTCCCGCGCGGTCCGCCAGTACCGCGAGAAGGGCAACGCCAACCGCTCGCTGGCGCCCTTCGGCTGGGGCGACGGCGGTGGCGGCCCTACCCGCGAGATCATGGAGCGCGCCCGGCGCCTGAAGGACCTGGAGGGCTCCGCCAAGGTCGAGATCGAGCACCCCGACGAGTTCTTCGCCAAGGCCCGCGCCGAGTACCCCGACGCCCCCGTCTGGGTCGGCGAGCTCTACCTGGAGCTGCACCGCGCCACCTACACCTCGCAGGCCCGCACCAAGCAGGGCAACCGGCGCAGCGAGCACAAGCTGCGCGAGGCCGAACTGTGGGCGACGACGGCCGCGCTGCACGCCCCGGACTACACCTACCCGGCCGAGAAGCTCGACCGCCTCTGGAAGACGGTCCTCCTCCACCAGTTCCACGACATCCTGCCCGGCTCCTCCATCGCCTGGGTGCACCGCGAGGCCGAGGCCGAGTACGCCCGCGTCGCCGAGGAGCTGGAGGAGCTGACCGCCGAGGCGATCGACGCCCTCGGCCACGGCGGCCTGCGCGTCTTCAACACCAGCCCCTACGACCGCGCCGAGGTCGTCCGCACCCCCGACGGCACCCGCGCCTACGTCGAGGTCGCCGCGAACGGCAGTGCCCCGGTGACGGACGCCGCCGCCCCGCACCCGGTGACCGTCGACGGGCTGACCCTCGACAACGGCCTGGTCCGCGTCGAGTTCGCCGAGGACGGCACGCTGAAGTCGGTGTACGACCTGGGCGCCGGCCGCGAGGTCCTCGCCGAGCCCGGCAACCTGCTGCGCCTGCACACGGACCTGCCCAACTACTGGGACGCCTGGGACATCGACAAGCACTACAAGAACCGCTACACCGACCTGCTCGACGCGGACTCGGTGGCGGTCGTCGAGGCGGACCCGCTGATCGGCGCCGTGCGGATCGAGCGGTCCTTCGGCAAGGGGTCGACGATCGTCCAGACGGTCACCGTCCGCGCGGGCAGCTCCCGGATCGACGTCGAGACGGACATCGACTGGCACGAGGCCGAGAAGATCCTCAAGGCCGCGTTCCCGATCGACATCCGCGCCCCGCACTCCTCCGCCGAGATCGCCTTCGGCCACATCCAGCGCCCCACCCACACCAACACCACATGGGAGTCGGCCCGCTTCGAGGTCTCCGGCCACCGCTGGGTCCACGTCGTCGAACCCGGTTACGGCGTCGCCGTGCTGAACGACTCGACGTACGGCCACGACGTCTCCCGCACGGTCCGTGAGGACGGCGGCACGACGACCACCGTCCGGCTCAGCCTGGTCCGCGCCCCGCGCATCCCGGACCCGGGCGCCGACCAGGGCCGCCACCGCTTCACCTACTCGCTGCTGCCCGGCGCGAGCATCGCCGACGCGGTCGCCGAGGGCTACTCCCTCAACCTGCCGCTGCGCCTCGCCGAGTCGACGGGCGCGGCCGACCCGGTCGTCTCCGTGGACGGCGAGGGCGTCACCGTCGAGGCGGTCAAGCTCGCGGACGACTCCTCCGGCGACCTCGTCGTCCGGCTCTACGAGTCGAGCGGCGGCCGGGCGCGGGGCGTGCTGCGGACGTCGGTGGCGCTCGCCGGCGCGCAGATCACGGACCTGCTCGAACGGCCGCAGGAGGAGGCCGAGTTGGCGGCCGACGGGTCGGTGGCGGTCGAGCTGCGGCCGTTCCAGATCCTCACCCTGCGCCTGCGGCGCGCATGACCCCCGCGGGACGGGCACTCGGCGGTGCCCGTCCCACGGGACTCCCCCAACACCCCTACGTGGCCTAGGAGTTCAGCCGTGCCCATGCAACCCTGGTTCACCGACGCCAAGTTGGGGATCTTCGTCCACTGGGGCATCTACGCCGTGGACGGCGTCCAGGAGTCCTGGTCCTTCTACGACGACATCGTCCCCTACGACCGCTACCTCTCCCAGCTCGACCGCTTCACCGCCTCGAAGTACGACCCCCGCGCCTGGGCCGACCTGTTCGCCCGCGCCGGCGCCCGGTACGCGGTGCTGACCAGCCGCCACCACGACGGCGTCGCGATGTGGGACACCGAGCACAAACACCTGGGCCTCGACCGGGACTTCCTCACCGGATACGCCGACGCGCTGCGGGAGAAGGACCTCAAGGTCGGCTTCTACTACTCGCACTCCGACTGGAGCCACCCCGACTACGCCTCCACCCGCAAGCCGGGCCGCCCGCCGGAGCAGGAGGACAACCGCTACTCCGAGTGCTCCGCCGAGGACGAGGACCTGGCGGCCTGGGAGAGGTTCATCGCCTACCGCGACGGCCAGATCCGGGAGCTGGCGTCCCGCTACCGGCCCGACCTGATGTGGTTCGACGGCGAGTGGGACCGCAGCGAGGAGCAGTGGCGCATCCCCGAACTCGCCGCGCTCATCCGCTCGTACGTCCCCGACGTCGTCTTCAACGCCCGGATGCTCAGTCAGGGCGACTACGCGACGCCCGAGCAGGGCGCCCCGATCGTCCCGCCGGACGGGCCGTGGGAGCTGTGCCTGACGATCAACGACTCGTGGGGCTACCAGCACCACGACGACAACCACAAGTCACTGGCCCAGCTGATCCGCTACTTCACGGAGACGATCGGCGGGGGCGGCAACCTCCTCCTGGACGTCGGCCCGATGGAGGACGGCACGATCCCCCAGCCGCAGGCCGAGCGCCTCGAAGGGCTGGGGGAGTGGATTCGCCGCCACGAGGAGGCGGTGTACGGGACCGGCCGCGGCCTGCCCGCCGGGCACCACTACGGGCCGAGCACCCTCTCCGCCGACCGGCGCACCCTCTACCTCGTCCTCTTCGACGCGCCGCGCGCGGAGATCGGCGTACGAGGGCTCGCGACGGGGGTGCGCAGCGTGCGGGTCGTCGGCTCCGGGACGGAGCTGGGGCATCGCGTGGTCGGCGGGCTGCACGACGCGGTGGGCGTGCTGTGGATCGACCGGCCTCAGGAGGCGGATCTCGATCCGTACGCGACTGTCCTCGCCCTGGAGCTGGACGGGGAACTGGAGCTGTACCGGGGGGCGGGGCGCTTCTGAGCCCCGGACGTCATTCGGGTCGGTCGGTCGCTCCCCGTGACAGCGGCCGACCGACCCGATCCCCCGATCGCTCCGCGGACTCCCGTACCCCGTTCGGTCCCCCGTGAGTTCCGCGGAACTGGTGGTGCTTCCCCCTTGTGGTGCTTCCCCCAGGAAACGCCGGCTCTTCCCCCAGTCGAGCCCCTTGCGCCCACATCAGTAAGAGCACCCACCCCACCCCCTGATACACCCCCGGACAAAAAAATCTCCCCCAGTTTTCGCGGCTGCCGCGAAAACTGAGGGAGACGGGGTCACTCACGCCCGTGACCTGGGCCGATACCGGCGAACTACGCGGGCGCGCCCGCCTCGGAGGCCAGCGTGGTCGCCACGGACTCGCTCTCCACCGGCGCGGCAGGCGACTGCACCGGCGCGAGCACCGGCTCCTCGGACCACTGCGCGGGCAGCGTCACCGGACGCAGCGGACGCGGCCCGGACACCACCGTGTAGTCCTGCCCGAGGAACGGCGGCGCGATCTCGCCCGGGTCCTCGCCCAGCGCCAGCTGCACGGCCGCCCAGGGGGCGTTGACCCCGCACAGCGACAGCTGGTGCAGCCCGCCGGCGGGCCGGCTGTTGACGTCCATGAGGACCGGCTCGTCACCGAACATCCGGAACTGGATGTTGGACAGGTAGTGCAGCCCGAAGCCCTCGGCGATCCGCCGGGCCGGCTCCAGCCACCGGTCGTCCAGCGTGAACCCGCGCCGGCGCCCGTTCTTCGTGCGCCCGATCGCCATCCGGACCAGGTTGTCGGGGCCGGTGAGGCAGTCCACCGACACCTCCGGCTGCTCCAGCCGGGGCATGACGATCCAGTCGACCTCCTCGTCGGCCTCCTCCAGCGCCGCCGTCACCATGTCCAGCGGCACGTAGGGCGAGGGGAACCCGCTGAGGTGGTTCAGCGAGAAGGGGGCGCGCGTCACGACGCGGAAACCCACCCCGCCCGCACCGGACGCCGGCTTGAAGCACGCCTTGTAGCCGTCGGCCTCCAACCGGTCGACAGCGGCGACGAGTTGTTCCGCGTTGCGGACCCGGAACCACGGCGGCACACCCACGCCGATCGCACGCACGGCCTCGTACGCGACGATCTTGTCCTCGAAGACCGCCACGGCCTGCGGCGTCGGGGCGAGGAGCGCGGTGCCCGCGGCCTCGAAGTCGGCGCGGTGCTCGACGATCGCGGACTGGTGCAGGCGCGGCACGAACACGTCGATGGAGCGGCGCGCGCACTGGTCGAGCGCGAACTCGACGTAGGCCGCGGGGGAGAGGCCCTCGGGCTCCAGGTCGGCGGTGTCGGCGGCGGCCAGTACGGGGGAGTCGGCGTCGCCGTGCGTCGCATGGATCTCCACGGCGCGGTCGCTGGGATTTCTCCGCAGCTGATCCATGAAGAAGACGTTCTCCGCGTACGTGCGGTTGAGCCAGACGCGTACGCGAGAGACCATGCGAGGCCGCCTTTCAAGGTTCGCGGGCAGGGCAAAGCGGGCCCGACCCGGGGCAAGGGAGTTTGGGGGACACCAAACCGCCCTGCGCGAAGGGAAGTTCATGGCGGTGGTGTTGGGGCGATCATACGGCCTGAGAGGGGTCCCGCGTGCAACACGCGTGTTACGGATTCCCCGGCGGTGACCGGCGGGTGCCCCGCGGCGGGGGTCCGCCCTTGTCGCGGCGCGCCGAATGTGTTGTCGTGGTGACCTTGGAGAGTGCCGGACCAGAGGGAGCGGGGGCGCGCGGTGACGACGACGGCCGGGGGAGCCGGACGACTGGTGGCCATCAGCGACCTGCACATCGGATACCCCGAGAACCGGGCCCTGGTCGAGGAGCTCCACCCCGACACGGACGACGACTGGCTGCTCGTCGCGGGCGACGTCTCCGAGAACGTCGCGGACATCCACTGGACCCTGAAGACCCTCGCGAGCCGCTTCCGCAAGGTCGTCTGGGCACCCGGCAACCACGAGCTGTGGACGCACCCCTCCGACCCGGTCACCCTGCGCGGCGCCGAACGCTACGACCACCTCGTCTCCGTCTGCCGCGACCTCGGCGTCGTCACCCCCGAGGACCCCTACCCCGTCTGGGAGGGCCCCGGCGGCCCGGCCGTGATCGTCCCGCTGTTCCTCCTGTACGACTACTCGTTCCTGCCGGCGGGCTCGGCGACGAAGGAGGAGGGCCTGGAGTACGCGCACGGCACGGGCGTCGTCTGCAACGACGAGTACCTCCTGCACCCCGACCCGCACCCGACCCGCGAGGCGTGGTGCCGGGAGCGGGTGGAGCTGACGCTGCGCCGTCTGGAGCGGGAGCTGCCGCCGGGCCTGCCCGTCGTGTTCGTCAACCACTACCCCCTGGACCGGCACCCCACCGACGTCCTGTGGTACCCCGAGTTCGCGATGTGGTGCGGGACGACGCTGACCGCCGACTGGCACCGCCGCTTCCCGGTGGCCGCCATGGTCTACGGCCACCTCCACATCCCGCGCACGACGTGGCACGAAGGGGTCCGCTTCGAGGAGGTCTCGGTGGGCTACCCCCGGGAGTGGAAGAAGCGCCAGCAGCCTCCGGGGCGTCCGCGGCTGATCCTGCCGGCGAAGGGCGAGGACGCGTGAACGGGCCCGCGGCCGGCGGAGCGGGCGGACGAGCACTGACGGAGGGGGAGAACCGGTGATCGAGCGGCTGCTGCCCGCGTCGGTGGCGGCGGTGGAGGCGATCGGCCCGGCCGCCGCCGATCCGGCCGCAGAGGCGGGGCTCTTCCCCGAGGAGCGCGCGGTGATCACCCGCGCGGTCGACAAACGGCGCCGCGAGTTCGCCACCGTGCGCGCCTGCGCCCGGCAGGCCATGGAGAAGCTCGGCGTCGCCCCCCGGCCGATCCTGCCGGGCGAGCGCGGCGCGCCCGGCTGGCCCGAGGGGCTGCGCGGCAGCATGACCCACTGCGCCGGGTACTGCGCGGCGGCCCTCGTACGCGGTACGGAGCTGGCGTCGCTCGGGATCGACGCGGAGCCCCACGACCGGCTCCCGGAGGGCGTGCAGTCCGCGATCGCCCTGCCCGCCGAGGAGGAGCGGCTCGCCGCGCTCGCCGCCGGGCACCCCGGCGTCCACTGGGACCGGCTGCTGTTCAGCGCCAAGGAGTCCGTCTACAAGGCGTGGTTCCCGCTCACCGCGAAGTGGCTCGACTTCGCCGAGGCGGACATCGTCCTCACCCCCGTCGACCACGCCTTCGGCACGCTCTCGGCGACCCTCCTGGTCCCCGGGCCGGTGGTCGACGGCCGGGAGGTCACCCGCTTCGAGGGCCACTGGACCGTCGCCGACGGACTCCTGGCCACGGCGATCACGGTGCCGCGCACCGCGTGACCACCGGGGGCACCGGCCCCGCGCGTATCAGGGACACCAGCCCCGGACGAGCCGGAAGAACTCCGCCTCGTTGCCCGTGAGGCCCGCCGCGCCCAGCGCCTCCTCCGCCTCGGCCAGCACCGACGCGGGGACGACGCGCACCTCGCCGTCGTACGCGGCGGCGACGGTGTTCAGGAGCCTCAAGTACGCCTGGACGGCGGCGCGTTCACGGTCGGTCAGTACGGCGGTGGTGGGCATCGGACGGCTCTCCCCTGGTCGGCGTCGGCTGGTCGGTCTCGTCGTGCCCTCCAGCTTGCCGCCCGTCACCGACAATCGCCCTCAACCCCGTTGCGATGCGCTCCGGTTCACCTGCATAGCGCACGGCAGGTTCCGGGCGCCGCCCCAAAAGAGGCCCAGGACCCCGTTTTTGGGGACCGGCGGCAGTGCCGCGGGTGCCTGGCGGGACTCTACTTCGCGTCCTGCCGCAGATAACCGAGCGACGCCTCGATCCGCCCCGCGAGCCGGTCCCGCTGCCCCTTCTCCGGGACCCCCGCGAGCAGGCCCCGGCAGCGGCTGGCCAGCAGCAGCCCGAAGCTCTCCGCCTCCCGCTCGTCCGCCTCGTCGAACCGGGTGCGCGCGGCGACCTTGCGCACCGTCTCCTGGAGGTCGGCGCCGTCGCACAGCAGCCGCGCGGCGACGACCGCCCCCTCGACGTGGTGGCCGTGGTGCCCGGCGGTCATGTGCCACAGCTCGTGCCCGAGGATGACCAGTTGATGGTCGGGCGCCGTCCGTTCCTCGATGACGACGAGGTCCTGATCGGTCATGTCAAGCCACAGCCCGCTCGCCGTGCCCACCGGGAACGCGGCCGTGCGGAAGTGCACGGGCCGTCCGCGCCGGCGGCTCATCCCGGCGCACAGCCCCGCGTACAGGTCCCGCGGCGTGGCGGGCACGCCGGGGGCGAGACCGGCGACGAGTTCGCCGCACAGCCGCCGCATCCGCCTGCTCATGCCCACCGCCCTCCACCGGTTCACGTGGTTCACGACTCGGGTCGCTTGACGCTCTCCAGGAGCATGTCCAGCCACTCGGCGACCTTGTCGCGGTGCTGGTCGGTGGGGAGTTGGGCCGCGCGCCAGGCGATCCCGCGCACGCCGTGGTCCTGGAGGAGCCGCTCCAGGGGGTCCGCCGCGGACGCCGCCTCCCGCGCGGCGAGCTGCTGGAGGAGCTCCTGCTCGGTGTGGAGCAGGACGCTGGTCAGCGCCTCCGGGTCGTCCGCCGTCAGGAAGCCCGCGTGGACGCGGAAGAACCGCTGGATGGCGTCGCAGTGCTCCATCGTGGGCCGCCGGTCGCCGTTGATCAGGGCGCCCGCCTGCTGCCGGGACATCCCGGCGCCGTCGGCGATCTCCTGCTGCGTGTACCGGCGGCCGTTCGGCTTGAGGCGCGTGCGCCGCAGCAGCCCGAGCCGCTGGAGGAACCGGGCCTGCACATCGGGCTCCCCGGCCGGCCTGCCGCCCAGCAGCGCCTTGACGACGGACTCGGGCACCCCGGACGCCGCCGACAGCCGGGGGACGTCGAAGACCTGCGCGTACGGCACGCCGAGCCGGTCGGCGAGCGCGGTGACACGGGCGACGAGAGCCGGCAGCGAAGCCGTCGCCGGGTCACCCGCGACCCCGTAGCCATCCGTCACGGAACAGGTCTCCTACATCTCTCGCGGACGCCCCGCGGCCCGACCGGCCGAAACCGCCTCCTCCGCACCGACGGTCACCCTCGGCCATACCGGCAGTCACGGTCAACTGACCGGAGGGTAGCGGGTTTTTCGAACTCACATCCAGGTCTCGCCACAACTGTGGCCTATTTCAGCCGTCAACCAACGCCGAATGCCACGATAGTTGACATGACGAGTGCGGGGGCCGGAGGATCGGGGCGCCGCGAGATGGCCGCATCAGGCAAGAGGGGTGACCTCCCGATGGCGTACAGGGCAGGTGGGCAGCGGTCCGTACCGCGGCCCTTCCCCGAAGGTTCCGAGGCCCACGCGTACCTCCAGGACTACGCCGCGCTGCTGGACGCGGTCGCGTTCCCGGCCGTCGTCCTCGACCAGCGCTGGGACACGGTCATCGCGAACACCGCTTTCCGGACACTTTTCCGCGAGATCGGCCCGCATCCGACGGCCATGCCGGACGAGAACTTCCTGCGCTTCGTCCTCTTCCACCCGGACGCCTCGACGGTCCTCGGCGACCACGAGTCGCGCTGGTGCCTGCCGATGCTCGCGCAGTTCGCGGCGGCCCTGGAACAGCGCGGCGACGACCGTGAACTCCAGGCCGTACGCCGGGAGATCGCCCAGGACCCGATCATGGAGGCCGCCTACCGGCACGGCCTGCCGCTGTGGATGCGCGAGGCCGGCCCGCGGGCCACCGCCCTCGACGGCGCCGTCCGCCCCCTCCTGCACCCCGACCCGCGCTGGGGCGCCACCGAGTGCCGTGTCGTCACCGAGGCGACCACGACCCTCCAGGACCTGGGGTGCGTCCGGCTGACCCTGGTCCTGCGCGAGCCGCGCCGGCCGCGCCCGCCGCACACCACGCGCCGCGGGGCGAGGACGGGGCGGCGCACGGCGGGACATCTCACGGTGGTGCCGTCGACGGACCTGTGACGGGAGGGAGCCGAGGGGCTCGCGGCGCAGCCGCGCCCGCCCCTCAGAGGTCCAGCACCAGCCGCTGCCCCCGGCACCGCGACACGCAGATCATCATCGTCTCCCCGGCCTCCCGCTCCGGCTCCGTCAGCACGGAGTCCCGGTGGTCGACCTTCCCGTCGAGGACGTCGGTCTCGCAGGTCCCGCACGTCCCCTCGGTGCACGAGTACAGCACCTCGACCCCGGCCGCCCGCACCGCGTCCAGCACGGACGTGTCCGCCCCGACGGCGACGGTACGGCCGCTGCGCTCCAGGACGACCTCGAACGCCCGCTCCTGTCCGGCGACCTGAGCCCTGGGCTGGAACCGCTCGACGTGCAGCACCCCCGCCGGGCACCGGCTCTCCACCGCGTCCAGCAACGGCCCCGGCCCGCAGCAGTACACGAGTGTGTCCCCGGGCAACTCGTCGAGCACCGGCCCGAGTTCGAGCAGCGCCCCGGTCTCGTCCTGCGGGGCCACGGTCACCCGCTCCCCGTACCGCCCGAGTTCACCGGTGAACGCCATCGACCGCCGCGACCGGCCGCCGTACAGCAGCGTCCACTGCGCGCCCGACGCCTCGGCGGCGGCCAGCATCGGCAGCAGCGGGGTGATCCCGATCCCGCCGGCGACGAAGCGGTAGCGGGCGGCGGGCAGCAGGGGGAAGTTGTTGCGGGGGCCGCGCACCCGGACCTTGGCGCCCTGCGCCAACTCCTCGTGCACGAAGGCCGATCCGCCTCTCCCGGCCGGCTCCCGCAGCACCGCGACCCGCCACTCGTACCGGTCCGCCGGGTCACCGCACAGCGAGTACTGCCGCTCCAGGCCGGGCGCGAGGAGCAGGTCGACGTGCGCGCCGGGCTCCCACGCGGGCAGCGGCTCGCCGAGGGGATGGCGCAGGGACAGGAGCCGGACCCCCTCGGCGGGCGTCCTGACCTGATGGACCGTCAGCTCGGCGTCGTACGTGGTCACTTGCCGCCCTCCGTCTCGTGCCCGCGCGGGTGCGCCAGCATCCACTCCCACATCTCCACCGGGTCCTGCGCGGTGTGTTCGCGCCCGCAGTGGCAGGTGCCGTGCAGGACGTCCGTGCCGGGGAGCCAGTCGACGCGGTAGACCTCGCCGGTCACAGCGCCCGCTCCAGCGGCTTGTCGCCCTCCTCGACCAGCCGGGCCAGGATGCGGCGGGCCGCGAGACCGCCGGTGTCGATGTTGATGCTCAGCTCCTGGTACCCGGAGCGCTCCGAACCGAGCGTGCGCTGAAGGAGGTTGAGGGCGTCGACGTCCTGCATGACCACCGTGTGGTTGTTGCCCCGCAGGAACGCGGTGACCTCCTCGTCGTCCGTCGCCCAGTCCCGCGAGACCATCCAGAAGTCGTACACCTTCCCGTCGCCGGACGGGGTGATCGCGTACGTGATCTCGGTGTGGAAGCCGTTCGGGTCGCTGCCGTCGGCCTCCGGCAGGACGCCCACCGGGGCGATCCGGCTGTGCAGGAGGTAGAGGCACGGCGCGTGGTACTCGATGTCCTGCCAGCGGGTGATCCGGCCCGTGATGCCGGTCGAACGGGCGTAGAACGGCGGGCACTCGGCGTCGTCCATGTGCCGGCTGACCCGGACGATCCCGGCGCCCTCGTCGACCTCCGTGGTGATCGGCGTCTCCGCGACCTCGGGGGTGCCGATGTACCCGCCGTGCAGATACGTCTCGTGCGAGAGGTCGAGCAGGTTGTCGACCAGCAGCCCGTAGTCCGCGTCGATCGGCTCCATGCCGCGTACGGTCGTCCAGCCGGGGGAGTCGAGGTGGCGGGCGCGCGGGATCACCGCCGGGTCGGCGAGCGCCGGGTCCCCTATCCACACCCAGATCAGCGAGTCCTGCTCGACGACCGGGTACGCGGCGACGCGCGCGGTGCGCGGGACCCGTTTCTGGCCCGGCACGTACACGCAGGCGCCGGTCGTGTCGTAGGTGAAGCCGTGGTAGCCGCAGACGATCCGGTCGCCGTCCAGGCCGCTCTCCGAGAGCGGGTAGCGCCGGTGCACACAGCGGTCGTGCAGCGCGACCGGGGTGCCCTCGTCCTCCGTGCGGTACAGCACGATCGGCTCGCCCAGCACGGTCCGGCCGAGGAGGTCGCGGCCGACCTCCTCGCCGTAGGCGATGACATACCACTGGTTCCTGGCGAAGGCGGTGATGTGCGGCATCGTGGCTTCCCGTCTCTCGGTCCTGCCGTCATCGTCTTCAGGGGGTGTGCGGGGCGGCAAGGGAACTTCCGCCTCGCGGAAGGGTCTTCGGGGTGGGGTGGGGCGGCGGTCCGGGCGCCGCGCTTCTCGGAAAAGGGATCGCGTGTTCGTATTCCGTGCCGTCCCGGGGATTGCCGAATTCCTCCCTGGCCCCCGTGTTCCCGTCGCTAAAGTGGCCGTGCCGCGAATAGGTCGGGGCGAGGGGGGTACGCGTGCGCGATGCGCGAAAAAAGGGGAACGGTGGCCCGACGGTCGTCGTTCTCACTGCGTCGGACGTCGAATTCGACGCGGTGGAAAGGCTGTTGGCGGGGGACCGGGACAGCGTGACCCGCGACGGAATGGAGACCCGCTACCGGCTCGGCTGGGTCGACGGGACACCCTGGCGGGTCGCTCTCGCGGAGATCGGCGAGGGCAACGGGAGAGCGGCGGTCGTCGTCACGCAGGCCGTGCAGCGGTTCCGGCCCCGGCTGGTGATGTTCGTGGGCGTCGCCGAGGGACTCAAGGAGACCGTGGCCGCGGGGGACGTGGTCGTCGCGACGAAGGTGTACGCCTTCCACGGCGGCAAGGCCACCGGCGGCGGGTTCCACGCCCGGCCCGAGACCTGGCAGCTTGCCCACGAGGTACGGCAGACGGCCACCGCCGCGCACCGCCACTGGCGCGGTGGACCCGGCGCCGCGCCCGTGCACTTCAAGCCGATCGCCTCGGGAGCCGCCGAACTCGAAGGGAAGGCGACCGCGCTCCACGCGTGGTTGCGCCGGCACTACGAGGACGCGGTCGCCCTGGAACGGGTGGGCGCGGGCGTGGCGGAGGCGGCGCAGCTGCTCCGGGAGCGCTCGCTGACCGTGTGGGGGATCGGCGACGGGACGCCCGGCGGTGGTGCGGGGACGGCGGCGCGCAACGCGGCGGAGTTCGCCGTGGGGGTCGTGCGGGAGCTGGAGCACGGGCGGGAGCGGCCGGCCGTGCCCCAGGTGGTTCCGGCTCCCGTGGAGGTCCCGCGAGGGTGGCGGGCCGGCGCGTCCGTCCGCTTCGCGAAGGCCGAGTTCCTGCTGGAGACGGGGCTGCTCGGGGAGGGGGACGGCGAGTTCTGGGCCCGGGCGTCCCGGCTCGGCCCGAGATCCCGGCCCGTGTGGCTGCGCCGGGCCGACGGCCCGGGGGAGGGGCGGGAGGCGCTGCGCCGGGAGAGCGAGTTCCTGACACGCCACGCCCAGGGGGCCTCCGGCAGCCCCGGTGCTCCCGGCGGCCCCGGCACCCACGGCGCTCCCGGCACCCACGGCGTCTCCGGCGCTCCCGGCACCCCTCCCGGCACCCCCACACTCCCCGGCCTCCCCCGCCACGACGCCTACGAGGTGCGCGGCGACACCACGCTCCTCGCCCTCCGCTGGCCCGCCACGGGCCCCGGCAGAGGCCGCCCGGTCCCGACCCTCGCGGAAGCCTTCGGAGCGGCCCCCCTGCACGGCGGTGCCCGGTACCGCGCCCTCGAAGGCTGCGCCCGCCTGGCGGAGACCCTCGCCGCCCTCCACGCGGCGGGGCTCGCCCACCGCGCCCTGTCCCCGGAGTCCGTGCTCGTGCCGGAGGCCGGGCGGATGCGCCCGCGCGACCTCGGAGCGGCCTTCCGCCGCCCCGCCCCCGGCGAGGGGCCCCCGGCCCACCGCGCCCCCGAGCAGGAGTACGCCGGGTACCGCCCCGGGCTGATCGGCCCGCCCGCCGACGTGTACCAGCTCGCCTCCCTCACCTACTGGTTGCTGGCTGCCGTCCCCCCGACCCCGCCCCACGTGTTCCCGCTCAGGACCTTCCTGCCCACGGCCCCCGCCGCCCTGGACGACCTCCTGCGCGCCGCCCTCGCCCCCGACCCCGCCGCCCGCCCCACCGCCCCCGAACTCGCCGTGCTGCTCCGCCGATCCGCCGCCGGCCTCACCGAGAACGCCACCTCATGCTGACCCGCACCCTGGACCTCCCCACCCCTCTGGTCCTCGTCCCCGCCCGCTCCCTCGACGGCCTCCTCACCCGCCTGCGCCGCGACCACCCCCATCTCCCCAGCAGCGTCGAGGAGCTGGAGTCGGACCTCGCGGCACGGGACGCGGTGCCCGCCGTGTTCCCGCCGCCGGGCGGACGGCAGCAGGCGCTGGCGCTGTACGGCAGGGGCTGGGTGGCGCTGCTCGTACCGGCGCCGGAGGGCCGCAGCTACCAGGTCCGTACGGTCACCGCGCTGCGCTTCGACGACCACCACCGGCTGGCCCGGGGCTGTCTCCTGCTGCGCCCCGCCGCGTGGACGGTCCGCTACACGCACGACACCGCCCCCGGCCACGCGGACACCCACTGGGACCGCCTGACCGCCGAGTGGGAGCTGCTGCGCAAGGAGACGGCGACGAAGGGCCACCGGGACCCGGACGACCGGGAGGCCCGCCATCTCGGCCTGCTGGCCAAGGCGGTCGACACCGAGCACGAGCTGCAACGCGAACGGGCGGCGGCACAGCGGCCGTTCACCTACCGGGACGTGCAGGCGACGGCGCGCGGGGCGACGTACACGTTCGTCCTGCACGGCCGCCGCGTCCCCGCCGAGGACGAGGTGCTCAGGGTCGGCGGCGAACCCGCCCTGCGCGGCCAGGTGGTGGCGGTCGACCAGCGGGGGGCCCGCGTCACGCTGGCCCTCGACCGTCCCGTCGACTGGGAACACCTCCCGAAGCAGGGCGAGCTGGAGCGCGTCGAGAACACGACCGTGCACGCCCGCCGCACCGACGCCCTCGCCGCCCTGCGCGACGGCCACACCCGCAACCCCCACCTCCTGCCGATCCTCGCGGGCACCCGCGCCCCCCGTCCGTCGCCACCGGCCGGCAAGCCGCGCACCCGCCCCGCGTCCCCCGCCCTCGACCAGTGGCAGCAGGCCGCCCTCACCACCGCCCTCACCGCCCCCGACCTCGCCGCGATCATCGGCCCGCCCGGCACCGGCAAGACCACCGTCATCACCCGACTCGCCGGGGAGGCGGCCGAGTCGGGCGAACGCATCCTCCTGACCGCCCACAGCAACACGGCCGTCGACAACGTCCTCACCCGCCTCCCCGCCGACCTGGTCACCCTCCGCGTCGGCCCCGAGCACCGCGTCGACCCGGCCGCCCGCCACCTCCTCCTCGACCACCGCGCGGCGGACCTCCGCAAGGGCGTCCTCGACCGGGTCGGCGCCCGCCTCACCGCCCACCTGGCGGGCGGCGGCAGCGGGGACCACTGGCCGAGGGTCCTGCACGACGCCGTCGGCGCCCTGGAGACGGCCCGCCGCCAGGAGGAGGCGGCGCGGGCCGCGCTCGCCGAGGCGCGGCGCGGGGTCGCGGGCCCGGCGCAGCTCCGGCTGGACCGGGCCGCCGAGCGCCTGCGCCGCACCCTCGACCGCAGGGCGCGGACGGCGGAGCGGCTGGAGCGGCTGCGCGAGGGGAGCCCGGGGTGGTGGCGGGGGCGCCGCACCGGGCGGGCGGAGCGGGCGCTGACCGCGTACGACGAGGCGATCGAGCAGGCCGCCCGGGACCGGCGCGGCGCCGAGGACGCCCTCGACGAGGCGACGCGCGACCACCCGGCCGTCCGCGAACGGCGGGCCGACGTCGAGCGGGCCGGCCGGGAGGCGGCCCGGTGCCGCAAGCGGGCGGAGGAGGCGGAGGCCCCCTGCCGCGCCCTCCTCGCGCCCGTCGGGGACGCGCCCGCCGACCTGTACGACTTCGCGCGCTGGACCCGCACCGCGCACCCCCTCCTCGCCGCCCGCCGGTCGCTGCTCAAGGAGTGGCAGCACGACGTGAGCGAGGCGACCGGACAGCTGCACGCCGAACTCCTGCGGTACGCCCACGTCGTGGGCGCCACCAGCTCCGGCGCCGCCGGACCCGCGCTGCTGACCGGCGTCGAGTTCGACCTCGTGGTCGTCGACGAGGCCGGGCAGATCACCACCGCCGACGCGCTCGTCCCGCTGGTCCGCGCCCGCCGCGCGGTCCTGGTCGGCGACCACCGCCAGCTCCCGCCCTACGCCGACGAGGAGACCGTCGCCCGGGTCCGTGCCGCACACGGCGAGCAGGCCGCCGAGCTGACCGTACGCAGCGTCCTGGAACTCCTCCAGGAGCACCTTCCGGAGACGGCCGTCGCCCGGCTGCGCACCCAGCGGCGCATGCCCCGCGAGATCGCCGACTTCTGCTCCCGGGCCTTCTACGACGGCGGGCTGCTCACCCCGGACGGCCCCGGCGTGCCCGGCGCCCGGGGGCCGCGCACCGCGCCCGCCTCCCCGCCGCCCACTCCGCAGCCCTTGTTCCGCACCCCCCTCGTCCTGATCGACACCTGCGACCGCCCCGTCGGCGACCGTGCCGAGGGCGGCGACCCCCGGGGCCGGGTCAACCGTGCCGAGGCCGACCTGCTCGCCGCGCTCGCCCGGCGCTGCGCGGCGGACGACGAGGAGTGGGCCGTCATCGTGCCGTACCGGGCCCAGGCGGCCCTGATCCGGAACCTGCTGAGGGACCTCCCGCCGGGCCGGGGCGACATCGCGACCGTCGACTCGTTCCAGGGCGGTGAACGGGACGTCGTGCTGTACGGGTTCACCCGCTCCAACCCGTCCGGCGCGGTCGGCTTCCTGGACGAACTGCGGCGCGCGAACGTCGCGTTCACCAGGGCCCGGCGCCGGCTGATCCTGGTCGGCGACTTCGACACCCTCACCCGGGCCGGCGACGAGGGGTTCCGCGACCTGGCCCGCGCCCTGCGCGACCACACCGCGACGGTGGGCGAGCTGCTGCCGTCCCTCGACCTCGAAGCACGGCTGGGAGCCCGCACCGCATGATCCCGCACCCCCGCAGCGGCTCCCCGCTCGGTTTCCCGCCCGCCCGCGCGGTCGAACAGGCGATGCTCGGGCCGGGCCCGGCGCCGGAGTCGGTCCACCAGCTCCTCGTACCGGTGTGGCGGGTGGAGGTCGAGGCGAAGGTCACCGCCGCCGAGCCCTACCAGCTCATCGACCGCTACCTGACCCGGGCCGTCGCCGAGGCCGGCGTCACCACCCCCGAGGGCCTCGCCTCGTTCCTCGCCCTGGACCCGGCGCTGACCCGGCAGGCCCTCGCCCACCTCACGGCGGTCGGCCATCTCACCGCCGAACAGGGCGACCTGAGGCTCACCGCGCTCGGCACCCGCTCCCTGGCGGACGGCGAGATGTACACGGTGAAGATCGGCGACCGCCGCATCGTGCACTTCGACGCCTGGACCGGCACCCCCCTGCCCGCAGGCAGCGCCGAACGCGGCCCGGCCGGCCCGGCCCCCCTCGACACCTGGACGTCGCCCCCGCCCCTCCTCGCCCCCGACCCCTTCCGCCCGCGGTGCGCGGCCGACCTCACGGAAACCGGCGTCCGCGACCCCCGCGCCCTGTCCTGGGACGTCGAGTACCTCCTCGCCCACGTCGTACGCACCCCCACCGGGCACCTCGTCTGCACCCGCCCCCACCGGGGCGCCCCCGACCCGGTCCTGAGCGAGGCGCTGGACCGCTCACCGGCCTGCCTCAGCGCCCTCGCCGAAGCGGGCGCGCACGCCCGCAAGCGGTTCGCGGAGGAGGCGGGCCGCTGGCTCAGCCGCCGGGGCCTCGCCGCCCACCAGCCGCACCGCGACCCCGACGGCGTCCACCGCGTCCGCCTCGCCGAGGAGGACTTCGGCGCGGCGGCGGACCTCCCGCCGCTCGGCTCGGTCGTCGTCCTGCGCTCCGGCGGCTGGTTCCAGGTGTGGTGCGAGGACCCCCGGGCCCGCCGCGCCGAACTGCGCCGCCGCCTGGACGCCTACCGGGCGGCCCGCCCCCGGGGCGAGGAGGCGCTGCGCGCCCAGGAGAACCGGCTGGCCGGACTTCTTGATGTACGAACCGATCAGAAATAGTCGCCGGAAATCGAGATCCGAACAGAATGAATCGCTGCTCGAATTCGAATCGAACTCCCCGCAACTAATTCGCCACGCTCTTATGGAAATCAGACACGGCGGCCCTCTTGTGGGATTAGCGTAATCGCCCACACGGAGTTGCCCCTGGGGAGAGGGGTGACTCCTGAGGTGACGCGCCACCGAGGCGCGCCGCAATTCAGGGGAGCATCCAGATTGACCAGTTCCAGGGGCCGGTACGTCCGGCTGGGGGCCCTGTTCGCCGTGACGGCAGCGAGTACGGCCGTCCTCACCGCCCCGCCGGCCGAGGCCGGCAAGAACACCGACCGTCCCGTCCACTACGTCGTCGCCGTCGACCAGTCCGCGAGCCTCGGCCCGGCCGACGTCGACCGTGAGCGCGAGGCCGTCGGCACGATCGCCGTCAGCGAGCCGTCCGACCGGTCCACGCTGGAGGTGCTCGGCTTCGCGAGCGCCGAGAAGGAGGGCCAGACCGCCGTCGACAAGGTCTGCCCGGCCCGCGCGCTGGACGCGCTGGCCCGCGAGAAGACGGCGGACTGCGCGAAACGCCTGCGCCGCCGCGCACAGACCGAGGGCGCGGGCACCGACTTCATCGAGGTGATCCGGCAGTCGGTCGCCGACCTGCGGACCGCGCCCGACGCCGACCCGCGCGTCCTGTTCCTGATGACGGACGGCGTCCTGGAGGTCGAGGACGCCCTCAAGTACCGGGACCTGGACCCCCGTACGGCCGAGGAGGCGGCCCGGAAGGACCTCGCGGACGCGCTCGCCGAGGCCGCCGCCGCGAAGGTGCAGATCTGGCCGCTCGGCTTCGGCAAGGCCGACGAGGACGCCCTCAAGGCGATGGCGGCGGCTGGCTACCAGTCGGGCTGCGCCGACCTGCCCGACGCCCGCCCCCGGCCCCACATGGCGGACGACCCGGCGAAGATCGGCGGCGCCCTCCAGGACGCGTTCGCCACCGCCCGCTGCTACTACCGCGACGAAGGGGGCTCGAAGCGTCCCCCCGGCGAACTCGCCGTGCGGATCTCGCCCCTGGCCACCGAGGGCACCATCGTCGTCGAGAAGGGCGACCCGGCGGTCACCGCCACCTACTACGACCCGCAAGGCAGGCGCGTCGGACCGGGCACCCGCGACCAGGACTCCACGTACACGTTCACCGGGCAGGGCGGCGCCACCGAGTCGCTGCGCGTCACCCGCCCGCTGCCCGGCGAGTGGAAGGTCCGCCTGGACGCCCCCGAGGGCCACCGCGGCCGGGCGGCCACCGTCAGCGTCCTGTGGCACGGCTCGGTGCGCTCCACGATCTCGCTCAGCGAGTACGCGCCCGCGCCCGGCACGAAGGTCGAGATGCGGGTCCCGATCCTGACCCGCGAGGAGTCCCTCCTCGACCCCCGCGACCTGCGCGGCATCACCGTCACCGGCACCCTCACCGGCAAGGGCGTCGAGCGGCCGGTGCCGTTCGCGCTCACCGACGACGGCCACGGCCGCTTCACGGGCGCCGTCACCGTCCCCCGGACGGCGTCCGGCGCCCTCACGTTCACGTCGAAGGTCTCCGCCGTCGGCCTCCAGCCCGACGTCCGCAGCCAGCCCGCCGCCGTCTTCACCCCCGGCCGCTCCCTGGAGGCGGCCCTCGCCCTCGGCGGCGCCGAACTGCGCCCCGGCGACACCCACGAGGCGCAGCTCACCGTCACCAGCACCGACACGAAACCCCGCACGCTGACCCTCGCCTTCGCCGACACCGAGGCCACCGGGCTCACCCTCAGCCCCCGCCACGTCACGGTCGAACCCGGCGCCGAGGCCCGCCGGTTCACGGTGAGACTGACCGTCGGCGACCACCTCGGCTTCACCGTCCGCACCGACCCCACCGCCCTCGGCGGCAAGATCGTCGTCACCGACGACACCGGCACCGTCCTCGACGACCAGCTCCTCGACACGGTCTCCGTGCGCACCGAGGTCAGCAGGTGGCCGTGGATCGTCGTGGGCGTCCTGGTGCTCCTCCTCGGCGCCGGCGCCTGGGGCGTCGTCCTGCTGCTGCGGCGCAGGGCGGCGGCCCGGCCGCGCGGGACGCTCGTCCTGGAGGACCCCTGGGGGCGGGAGCTGGGCAGCCGCCCGGTGCTGGACGTGCGGGGGGCCTGGTACCGGTTCGACATCCTCGACGACGGCGCCGACGGCGACAGCCCTCGGGTGCGGCCCGCCGCGCAGGGGGAGTGGGCGATGCGGCGCGCTCCCGGCGGGGACGTCGTGCTGCGGCGCGGCAGCGGAGAGCCGGTGACCGTACGGCCCGGGGAGGGCGTGAGCGCGGGCGACGACCTGGTGCTGAAGGTCGTCGACGGGACACCCCCGCCGCCCGCCGAGAGCTGGCCGTCCTACTCCTCCGAAGCCGGTCACCCCGATCTGTGAACCGCCCAGTGGAAGGCACCTCATGAAGATCAACCAGCCGATGCTGTACGTCGGTCTGGGCGGTACGGGAGGTCTCGTCGGGGCGGAGCTGGAACGCCGCCTGCGCGCCTCGCTGTGCGGCCCCGACGGCACCGCCCTCGCCTCACGCGGCATCAGCCAGCGCTACCAGCTGCCCGAATGCCTCCAGTTCGTGTACGCCGACTACAGCGAGGCCGAACTCGGCCGGCTGCCGCACCTGAGCGTGGAACCCGCGCTCCAGGCGGCGTACGCCCGCACCGCCCGCGCCACCCACGACCTGCTCCCGGGGTACGAGAGCTCCCCGAGCGTGACGCGCGAGCTGCGCGCCGCGATCCCGCGCGAGATCCGCGACTGGCTGCCCCCGCAGGCCACCGAGCCGAGGATCACCCCGCTGCGCAACGGCGCGGGCCAGCTCCCCACGGTCGGCCGCGCCGCGCTCTTCGGGACGCTCCTGCGCGACGACATGACACCGGTGATGGGCCCGCTCCAGCAGGCCATCGACATCATCGGGCGCTCCGGCGGCGAGCTGAGCCGGCTCGGCGGCGGCCCGATCTCCGGCTGCGACGTGTTCGTCGCGTTCTCCGTCGCCGGGGGCACCGGCACCGGGATCTTCCTGGACTACCTGCACTTCATCGGGCAGGCGTTCAAGGAGAAGAACTTCAGCGGCGCCCGCATCTACCCGCTCGTCGTCATGCCGTCCGCGTTCCCGCTCGCCAAGGGCGGCGGACGGGACGCCGAACTGAACGCCGCGCGGGCCGTCGTGGACCTGTTCCGGCTGGTCGACGAGCAGAACGTACCCGTCGCGGACGACGTGATCGGCGACGTCGAGCACGCCTCCGGGACCGCGATCCGCTACCCGCACGACCGCGTCGTACGCCTCGGCTCCGGGGTGATGCCGACGGCGTTCCTGTTCAGCCGGACCGCCGGCATCCGCCCGGACGACCTGCGGCGGTCGATGGTGTCGCTGATCATGTCGCTGATCGGCGCCGAGCTGGGGGACGCCCCGCAGCGCGACGACGAGCACCAGACGTTCGCGTCCAGCTTCATCAACTCCGACGCCAAACGCCGTATCCGCGCCAAGTCCGGCATCGGCTACCGGGGCGTCTCCACGAGCCTGGTCGCCGCGATGACCGTCCCCCTGGAACCCCTCGCCGACCTGGTGTCGGCCCGGCTCCTCGCGCACGGCGTGAGCCGCCTCGCCGACGCCTCCGCGCAGCACAGCCACGAGTACGCCGGGACGGTGCGCCGCATGTTCGCGGACGCCGGCCTGGAGGAGCTGTGGAACCGCGACCCCCTCCCGCCGCCCGAGACGCGCCCCGCGCAGCGCGCCGCCGGCATCGAGGAGTCCCTCCAGACCCGCCTCAAGGAGATGCAGGCGACCCTGGAGGACCTGCGGCGCCGGGTCGCGCGCCGGGTGCCGGTGCTCGCCGAGCAGTTCTCCCCGGCGACGGCCCTGGAGCGCGCCCTGCGCACCATGGACCCCTTCCAGGTCGAACGCGTCGTCAAGGGCGTCCCCGGCGACCCCGACCCGGTGACCCGGCAGGGCGTGGTCGGCATGCTGGAGAACCGGGGCCGCGAACCCGGCGGCGGCGAGAACCGGGCCCTGCTGCCGCCGGCCGTGCCGAAGTTCAAGGACGGCATCGCCGCCCGCCTCTCCCGAGCCCGGCACGACGAGCTGAAAGCCCGCACGGAGGCCGAGCAGGACGCCTGGTACGCGGCCCGCACCAAGGCGATCTGGCACGAGGCGTGGCGCAAGGAGGAACAGCGCTGGCGCCCCCGGGCCGCCGCCCTCACCGCCGAGGTCACCGCCCTCGTCGAGGCGTTCCACAAACACCGCGAGGAGGAGCCCCGCGCCTACAAGAGCCAGGTCATGGAGCTGTACGACGACCGCACCGGCGTCTCCTACCTCCTCCCGCCGCAGAACAACCTCACCGATTTCTACGACGACCTGCGCGAACGCCTCACCAAGCGGGAGAACCTGCGCGACAGCGACGACGAGGCGGCGCTCGTGCACGCCCTGGTCGGCGCCGAGGAGTGGCAGGCCGCCCGTACGACCGCCCGCCGCAACCCGGACGCGGCGGTCGCCCCCGTCAAGGCGGCGATCGAGCAGCGCATCAAGCAGCTCTTCGCGCAGAGCGGCACCCTGCACGACGAGAAGCCGCTCCTGCCGTCCATGGCGATGCTCCTGGAGGCGGCGGCCGGGGTCTCCGCCGCCGCCGAGTCCGTCGGGAAGGCGGCCCTCGACCAGTTCCGGTTCAAGATCGCCGGGCTGATCCCGCACGGCTTCGTCCCCGAGGGGAGCGGCCCCCTCAAGGTCCTCGTGGTGTACCCGCGTTCGTCGGCGAAGGACACCGTCGAGGACTACCTGCGCAAGCACCTCTCGCTGCCGCGCGGCTCCACCGAGTTCAACGGCGTCGAGACCGACTCGATCACCGTCGTCCTGTTCCGCCGCGAGATGAGCCTCACCGAGGTGCCCGAGGTCCGCAAGGTGCTGCGGCGCTGGGCGAAGGCCCGGGAGACGGAGGTCGCCGCCGACTACCTCGACTGGCGCCAGCGCCTCGGCCGGGGCGGGGAGTGGCTCGCGGCGACCGCCGAGGACCGGCGGGAGATCCTGCACCGGCTGCTGTGCGCCCTGTGGAAGGGGCAGGTCGAGGTCGTCGAGGGCACCGCCGACGAACCGGTGAAGGTCCTGGTCCGGCTGCACAGCAGCCTCCCCGACGACGTCACCACCGACGTCCCCGGCATCGAGCTGCGCCTCGGGGAGCGGCCCCGGCACGGCGTCTCCGGCTGGGCGCGGCTCCTGCACGCCTACGAGCAGATCGCCCTGCTCAACGAGGACGCGGTCGTCGAGACGTACTGCCAGGCCCTCATGGAGCGCAGCGCGAACGGCATCGCCGACGGTGCCGAGGGACCGCACCGGCTGTACACGCACGTCGTCGAGGAACTGGCGCCCCGTCAGATCGCCCTGATCCGGGACCGGCTGGCGCGCTCCGTGCACACCTCCGGCGAATGGGCCGACTCGCTCCTGGAGTTCTGGACCGAGCTGCTGCCCGCCGCCCTCGACACCCCGTTCACCGACAAGAACGCCGTCGCGCCGACCCTGCGCGCCCTGCGCCACGCCCTCCTGGAGATCGACGTGACGGACCGTCGGGTCCCGCGTCCGAAGGGCACGTTCCCCTGGGACGACCGCCCCGCCGCCGAGGAGCGGCCCCGCCGCGAACAGCCCCTGCCGCCCTTCGCCGGCCACGGCGCCGGAGCGGACGGCTGGCCCGGCGAGGAACCCGACACCCCGGTGCGCGCCCGGACCGCGGCGAGCCCGCAGGCGCCGGCCGGACGCCCCGGCGCGGGTGAGCCCGGCGACCCGTGGAAGGACGTCGAATGACGAGCCCCGGCCCCGTGATCGTCCTCGACCTGCGGCAGGGCGCGGACGCCCTCGCCGGGACGGCCGGGCTGCGGGCCGCCGTCGCCGAGCGGCTGCGCGAGGCCGACCGCAGCGAACCGGCCGACGAGCACTACCGGTTCCTCGTCGTCGACACCCCGGCGGGCCTCGCCCTGCGGCACGGCGTGTACGAGCGGGTCGTCGCCTACGGCAAGCGGGCCTCCGTACTCGTCCTGGCCGTCGGCGAGCTGACGCGGCCCCCGGAACCGGCCCGGCCCACCGCCACCGACGCCTGGGACCCTCTCGCGACGCCCGCCGGACCGGCCCCGTACGACACCCACGACGCCTGGGACCCGTTCGCCGGTCCGGCCCCCGGCGCGGCCCGCGCCGACCACCACGGACCCCGGCTGACCCGCCCCGCCGCCCTCCGGGGCGAGGGGTGCGGGCTGCTGTGGGCCGGGGACCTCAGGGCGGCCCGTGTCGCGGGCGACCCGGACGTCGCCCCCGACGACCCGCGCGCGCTGGCCGTCCTCGTGGACGTCCTGTGCGGCCTCTTCGACGACGTCCTCGCCCGGCTCGCCGAACTCGCCGACTCCGCCGCCGTCCCCGCCGTCCGCCTCCTGGAGCACGACCTGTCCCCGGCGGCCCGCGACCGGGCCTGGACGGACGCCCTCCACCGGCTCGCCGGGGACACCGAACAGCCGCCGCCGGACGGCGGATCGGACCTCGTCGACCTGCTGACCGGGCAGGCCCCGCAGGTCCGGACCGTCCCCGGCGGACGGCTCGGCCGCTCCCGCGCGCACTGCGTCCACACCCTCGACGCCCTCGACACCCTTGACCTGGCCTGCCGGGTCGGCGCCCCCGCCGACGCGCTGGGCGACGCCGTCGAGGCCCTGGAACGCCACCGGGCCCTGATCGTCGAGGTGCTGAGCCACGAGGAGCCGCCCGAGGGGGAGGTGTCGGTCGCGCCGAGCGCCCTCACCCGGGAGGAACTCGCCGTCGCCCTGCGCGTCACCACCGAGCAACTCCTCGACCGGGGCGCCCCGTTGCGCGGCGTCGCCGCCCGGCTCGTGGCCCTCGCGGAGGAGGTGCTGCCCGGTTCCGCCGGCGAGGTCGCCGCCGAGGCCGAGCGGCGCTGCCCGCCCGCGCGCATCGGCCGCATCACCCCGCAGCAGCCGTTCACCGTCCGCCCGCACCTGCCCCTCGCGTTCCTCGCCGGCGCCGCCTGCGGCCTCGCCGCCTGGCCCGCGGCCCTCGGCGCGCTCGCCGTCCTCGCGGTGGGCGCCGCCGGAGTGCGCACCCTCAGGGCGGCCCTCCTCACCGCCGCCGCGTTCCTGCCGGGCGCCGCCGCCGGGTTCCTCGCGGGCCGGGCCCTGCCCCTGCCCGCCTGGACCCCCGCGCCCACCCTGGCCTGCGGGCTCCTCGCCGCGCTGCTCCTCGTCCGGGTCAGCCGCCGGGCCGCCGCCGACGACTGGTGGCGCACCTCCGGGGCCGACGGCGCCCGGCGTGTCCTCACCGACCTCGACACCCTCCTCGCCCAGGGCGCCGCCCGCCGCTGGTGGGCCGCCGCGCACCGCCGCGACCTCGCCGACCTGGCCCGCGCGAGCGCCGGGCTCCTGCGGGCCGCCGCCGACACCGCGCAGGAGTGCGCGGGCGTCCCCCGGCCCCGGCAGGGCGCCTACGACAGCATCGGCGAGGGACTCCGGCTCGTCCCGCCCGAACTGTCCGACACCTCTTTCGGCACCTCCTCCGACACCGCCTTCGGCACCCCTTTCGACTCTTCCGAGGAGACCGCCTCCGACGTGCCCCGCTGGCTGGGCCGGGAGGCCGGCGAGGGCGGGCCCGCGCTGGTCGCCACCCTGCGCGACGACCTCGACGCCGCCGTCCGCACCGCCCTGCGCCGGCACACCGGCCGGGGGCGCGGCGAGAGCGACCTGCGCGCCCTCTTCGCCGCCGCCCGCCGCCACCTCGACCGGCACGGCGTCGTCGCCCCCTGCCCGCACCGCCCCGGCGCACCCCGCCCCGACACCGAGGCCCTCCTCGGCGTCGCCGCCCGCGACCCCGACGACGACACCACCGACCTCGTCGAACTCGTTACCCCCCGGCAGTCCGCGCTCCTCAGCAAGGACCCCGGGCAGACCCGCCGCATCCGCTTCGCCCCGCACACCGCCCGCCGCCCCGCCTGGGCCACCGACCAGCCCGTCCTGTTCCCCGGCCGCTACAGCGGCACCCTGCGCCTGACGCCCCTGCGCCACGGCGTCATCCGCACCGTCCGCCGCCCGGCGACCGACGTCGACCCCGCCGACCATGAGGACATCTGGTGAACGACACCGCGAAGGGCCGCCTGTCCTTCCTCACCCCGCAGGGCGTACGGCGCACCGAGGCCGCCACCGCTGGCGAACCCCGCCGGCGCACCGTCCCGCCCCCGCTCACCGCCCGCGACGTGACCCTCGCCGGCCGGGCCGCCGTCCGGCTCACCGCCGCCGACCCCGAGACCGGACCGCCCCGCCTCGAAGCCGAGGCCCGCGCCGCCCTCACCGTCCACCGCGCCTTCGCCACCACCCCCTACCGGCGGCTCTTCCCCGTCCTCGTCGGCCACGACCTGGACGCCGACGAGCCGTTCCTCCTCTACGAGACCCCGCGCGGCGAACCCGCCGCCCGCCTCGCCTACGGCATCTCGACCACCGAACAGCGCACCGTGGAACGCGACCTGGTCCTCGCGGTCCGCCTGCTGGAGAGCGTCGGCCTCGTCCACCAGGGACTCGTCCCGGCCGCCGTGCGCTGGGACGGCAAGCAGGTCCAGCTCTGGGACCTCGCCTCCGCCACCCCCCTCGGCGCACCCCGCACCCCCGCCGGCTCGCCGCCGTACGCCTCCCCCGAACAACGGCGCGGGGTGGGCCGCAGCGACGCCCGGGACGCGCTGTGGAGCGCCGCGCAGATCGTCTACCAGCTCGCCGCCGGCCACCCCGGCGACCCGGACGGCCCGCCCGCCGACCTCGCCTCCTACCGCTCCCTCGAACTCGGCGACGCCTTCGCGCCCACCGCCGACGCCCGCCCCGAACCCGCCCGCGTCCTCGACCGGCTGATGCCGGGACCCGACCCGGCCGCGCTCGCCGAGGCCCGGCCCGACCCCCTCGAACCCCACCGCCAGGAGTACGACCGCGCCATGGAACGCAAACGCAGGGCGGCCGGCGTCGTCCCCCAGGACCCGGGCCCCGCCCCCGCCGCCGCGGACCCCGGACCCGCCCGGCGCCGCGCCTGGTTCGGCGGGAGGGCCTACTGATGACCGGCCACGACCACGTCCTGTGCCCGTACTGCCTCGAACACGTCCAGTACGACGAGACCCGCCTGCACCGCCGCACCGAGACCTTCAGCTACGAACGCCTCGACACCGCCGACCTCGTCAGCCCCCTGCGCCGGGCCGACATCCTGCGCTCCGCGTTCCAGGCGTGCGCCGGCGACGGGAAGGGCGAACCGCACTTCATCCCCGTCCCCTACCTCACCAACGGCCGTCCCCTCACCGTCGCCATGATCGGCGCCTCCGGCAGCGGCAAGAGCCACCTCCTGACCCAGATGGTCGCCGAGGTCATCGGCGGCGGCCTCGACCCCTACGGGGTGCGCTGGCAGTCCGTGAACCCCGCCGACCACGCCGCGTTCGTCCGCGAACGAGTGGTGCGGCTGCGCCAGGGACGGCAGTTGGAGGGGACCGGGCAGACGTCGTTCGCCGAGTTCGTCGAGGCGCTGCTGCTGACCGGCGCCGACCGGCAGGTGCGGCCCGTCGCCTTCTTCGACCTCGGCGGCGAGGACCTGGTCCGCACCGACAGCCTGCTGCGCTTCCTCCTCGGCGTCGACGCGCTCGTCTTCGTCGTCGACCCGCTGCTCGCCCTCAAGCTGCCCCACCTCGACGAGCCCCGCAAGGACGCCGGGCTCGAACTCACCGGCAGCGACCCGGCGTTCGAGACCGTCCTCGACCGGCTCCCGCTGCGCGACGGCTACCTCGACATCCCCTGCGCGCTCGTCGTCGGCAAGGCCGACCTGCTGCGCTTCGAACCGCCCGTCGACCGCTGGCTCGGCCAGGACACCGGCTACGACCCCCGGCTGCTGCGCGAGGAGAGCCGCGACGCGTACGCGTTCCTGCGCCGGCACGCCGACCCCGGCTGGCTGCGCCCCTTCGACAGCGCCCTGCGCTGCACCCTGCACTTCGCGTCCGCGACCGGGGGCAGCGCCCGTGACAGCCACTTCCCCCAAGGGGTGCGCTCCCGGCGGGTGCTGGGGCCGCTCGTCTCGATCCTCGCGATGTGCGGGATGTTCACCAAGGAGGCCGCCGTCGCGGGGGGTGTCGCCGGTGGCGGACTCCGCTGAGGTCGACCTCCTGCTCTTCCGCTGGGAGGGCAACCGCGACCGGCACACCACCGGGATCGCCGCCAGCGCCCACTCCTGCGGGGCGGCCCGCGCCGAGGAACTCCGGGCGCTGCTCGCGCCGTTGCTGCGGGTCGAGGGGGAGCAGAGCCGGCGGCCCAGCGTCGTGCGCTGCTTCGACCCGGCGACCGGGGACGCCGTCGTCGTGCACCGCAGGCCCTCGCTGGACGCGCGCGGCCGGGAGTCCACCGTCTCCCGCGCCCTCGTCGGCGGCCCCGAACTGCTCACCGCCCGCGACTCCGTCACCCTCGCGATGCCCGCCTGGGAGTGGCTCGGGGTGCCCGACGAGGCGTCCGGGCAACTGGCCCGGGTGCCCGCCGACACCGTCCGCGGGCGGATGGCCGGCCTCCTGCCGACGTACCTGGGGGGCGTCTCCTACATCCGTACGCCGCTGGAGATCGCGGTCGCCCAGCTCGTCCGCACGCCCGAACGCCGGCTGACGTTCCTGCGGCACGAGGTGCAGGACCTGGAGAAGGTCAACTACGCGCCGCTGCTGATCTGGGGGGTGTGCGCGATGCTGGGGGAGTGGCTCGGGGACTCCTCCCTGACCTACGCCAGTTTCGACACCCAGGCCGACGCGCGGCTGCGGCTCGTCTGCGTGCCCGAGTGGCCGCGCTCCGCGGTGGGCGGGGCCGGTGCCGAACGGATCTCCTTCGCGGAGGCGCCCCGTGACGAGGCCCGCGAGATCGCCGCCCGCCTGGTCGACCTCTTCCTCACGGAACCCGGCCGCCCCGAGGCGCTCCTGAGTGTGCTGCGCGGGTGTCCGGGGCCGACGGGGATGGGGACGGAGGAGCGGCTCGACGCGCTGATCTCCGGGCTGGGGGGCGGGGGGCGGCGTGCGGGGGCGGTGTCGGCGGGGGCGGGGGTGGGGGTGTCGCCGGGGGGTGCGCCTGCGGCGGGTCCGGTGCCGGAACCTGTGCCGGAGCCCGTGCCCGTGCCCGTGCCCGTGCCCGTAGTACCCGTAGTACCTGTGGACCCCGTAGTACTTCCGGTGCCCGGGCCGTCCCCGGAGCCGGCACCCGTAGTACCCGTAGTACCCCTGGCTCCCGTAGTACCTGTGGCGCCCGCAGAACCCGTAGTACCCGTAATACCCGTAATACCCGTAGTACCCGCACCTCCGACCGACTTCCCGCCCCCCGTCCCCGACCCCCTGCCCCCCGTCGCCGCCTACGTCCCGGCCGACCCCCTCCCCCTCCTCCCACCTCTCCCCAGGTCCTACGCCCCCACCCCCACACCCACCCCCGTCTCCGCCCCCGCGCCCACCCCGCGAGCCGACCGCCAACTCCCCCACCGCACCCGCAAACTGGGCCGTGCCACCAAGTACCTCTCCCCGGAGTGGTGGAGCCGGCGCCCCACCCGGCAGGACCCGGCGCCGGTGCTGGCCCGGCTGACGGGCCTCGACCGCCTCCCCGACCACGCCCTGTGCAAGGAACTCGACCGCCCCGACCTCACCCCCGAGGCGGCGCGGGCGATCCTGCGGGCGCTGGAGCGCCGGACGAGGTGGCGGACGCACGGCGAGGCGGTGAGCCTCGCGGGGACGGTCGTCCGGCACGGCATGTTCCTGAAGAACGGCTGGCGTGCGGAACTGGCGAAGGAGAACTCCTGCCACGGGGGAGCGGCGGGCGCCGCGCGGATGTTCCGCTGGGCGGTGCAGCCGTACCTGCGGCGACCGGAGCTGGAGGGCCAGGTGGGCAGGCTCGTGGAGTCGCTCGGCGGTCAGTACCGGCCGCTGGTGGGCGAGTTCTGGCGGCGCACCCTGTTCGACCAGGACCCCGCCCCGGACCTGCCGCCCCCGCTGTGGCGGGAGCTGACCCGGACCCGCCCGTGGGAGGAGCGGCCGGCGGAGCCGCCCGGCACACCCGAGGGACACGCCTCCGGTACCGGGTCCGGACACCCCGGAGCGCTGCGGCCCCCCACCGGACCGGCCCCCACCCCCGCGGGACACCGCACCCCCGAACCCCCCGACGACACGCTCAAGGCCGTCGTCATCGGCCTGGTCCTGCTCGTACTCTTCGTCCTGCTGATCCTCCTCCTGCGCCGGTAAGCCCCCAAGCCCCTCAACCCCCAAGCCCCTCGACCCCTGAGCCTCTTACCTCTCTCCGACCCCGCCGTACCCGCCCGTACCCGCCCCCTTCACACCACCGCCACCCGCCCCACCCCCCTCGTTCGGCCCCTCTCGCGAGACTCCTGGCGCACGCATTCCGACGCGAACCGGCCGGAACGAAACCGCCCAGGTCGAGAGGTCCCCCATGTCAGAGGTCAACCGGCGCCGCTTCCTCCAACTCGCGGGCGCCACCACGGCGTTCACCGCGCTGTCCGGGAGCATCGAACGGGCGGCGGCGCTGCCCGCGAACCATCGGACGGGGTCGATCGAGGACGTCGAGCACATCGTCGTCCTGATGCAGGAGAACCGCTCCTTCGACCACTACTTCGGCCGGCTGCGCGGGGTGCGCGGCTTCGGCGACCCGCGCCCGGTCGTCACCCGCGCGGACGGCAAGCCGGTCTGGTACCAGTCGGACGGCACGAAGGACATCCTGCCGTTCCGCCCCGACCACGACGACCTGGGCCTCGCCTTCGTCCAGGACCTCCCGCACGGCTGGAACGACGGCCACGCCGCGTTCGACGGCGGGAAGTACGACAAGTGGGTCCCCTCGAAGGGCTCCACGACGATGGCGCACCTGGAGCGCGGCGACATCCCGTTCCACTACGCGCTCGCCGACTCCTTCACGATCTGCGACGCCTACCACTGCTCGTTCATCGGCTCCACGGACCCCAACCGGTACTACCTGTGGACGGGTTACACCGGCAACGACGGCAAGGGCGGCGGCCCGGTCCTCGGCAACGACGAGGCGGGCTACTCCTGGACGACGTACCCGGAGCGGCTGGAGAAGGCGGGCGTCTCCTGGAAGATCTACCAGGACGCGGGCGACGGCCTCGACAAGGCGGGCGGCTGGGGCTGGATCGAGGACGCCTACCGGGGCAACTACGGCGACAACTCGCTGCTGTACTTCACCCAGTACCAGAACGCGAAGCCCGGCGACGCCCTCTACGACAAGGCCCGCACCGGCACGGACGCGAAGGCCGGCGAGAGCTACTTCGCCCGGCTCAAGGCCGACGTCAAGGCGGGCAAACTGCCCCAGATCTCCTGGATCGCCGCCCCCGAGGCGTTCACCGAGCACCCCAACTGGCCCGCGAACTACGGCGCCTGGTACGTCTCGCAGGTCATCGACGCGCTCACCTCGAACCCCGAGGTGTGGTCGAAGACGGCCCTGTTCATCACGTACGACGAGAACGACGGCTTCTTCGACCACGTCGTCCCGCCCTTCCCCGAGGCGGGCCGCTCCACGGTCGACCCCGGCCCCGACCTCTTCACCGGCGACTCCGCGGGCCATGTCCCCGGCCCCTACGGGCTCGGCCAGCGTGTCCCGATGATCGTCGTCTCGCCCTGGAGCAAGGGCGGTTACGTCTGCTCCGAGACCCTCGACCACACCTCGGTGATCCGCTTCATGGAGCGCCGCTTCGGGGTCCACGAGCCGAACATCTCGCCGTGGCGGCGCGCGGTCTGCGGCGACCTGACGTCGGCGTTCGACTTCTCCCGCCGGGACGACCGCGCGGTGCCCCTGCCGTCGACGGCCGGCTACAGGCCGCTGGACGACAAGCGGCACCCCGACTACGTGCCGACCCCGCCGGCCCACCCCGCGCTGCCCCGCCAGGAGCGCGGCCACCGCCCGACCCGGCCCCTGAGGTACGCGCCCAGCGTCGACGCGAAGGCCGAGGGCGGCGCGCTGACCCTGACGTTCGCCTCCGGGGCGCACGCCGGGGGCGCGTTCCTCGTCACCACGGCCGGCGTCACTCCGCGGAGCTACACGACGGGCGCCGGCAAGAAGATCTCCGACACCTTCACGGGCGCCTCCTACGACCTCACGGTGCACGGTCCGGCGGGCTTCCTGCGCGCCTTCCAGGGCGAGACCGCGCACGCGGGCCCCGAGGTGGTCGCCCGGCACGTCGGCGACCACGTCGAGCTGACCTTCACCAACAAGTCGAAGGAGACGGTCGAACTCCGCGTCACCGACGCCTACCGCTCCCGCACCACCACGGTGAAGCTCCGCCCCAAGGCGGTCGTCAAGCGCACGGTCGAGACGAGCAAGGGCCACCGCTGGTACGACCTGACGGTCACCTCGCACGCCTCCTCGACGTTCCTGCGCCGCTTCGTCGGCCACGTGGAGAACGGCCGCCCGGGGGTCAGCGACCCGGCGATCATCACCGAGTAGTACGGGTATTACGGGTACGGGACGGCCGGGTCAGCGGTACTTGGCCGTCTTGTACCCGTTCTCCTCGGTGCGCCGCACGTCCTCGTCGCTCCACGTGTTGGGGGTGACCAGCCCCCACTTCTTGCGCAGCGCCGCGTGTTCGGTCTTGTCCATGGTCACGTACCACTGCCCCCAGCGGCACCACCCCATGGGCTCGTCGCTCTCCGTCGCCACCGCCTTCACCAGCTTCGCCACCACCGGCTTCATCCCCGTGGCCTCCGCCTCCAGGACCTGGTTCATCCGGTAGGTGGCCTGGTCGCCGTGCTGGAACATGGCGTACGGCGAGTCCTCCATGTGCAGTCCGTGCGCGCCCTTGACGGACTTCCCCTCGCGCTTGACCGGGGTGTCGGAGCTGTTCGCGACCCCGGCGTTGAGCCGGTTCAGCAGGTGGACCTTCGCGTCCGACGCCTCGGCGATCTGCCCGCCGCCCGCTCCGGCACCCATCCAGGAGTACGCCTCGTGCAGGTCGTAGTCCCCGGTGTACAGGAGCGTCTTCCAGTTCGGGACGGCCGTCTTGAGGGTGGCCAACGCGCCGCCCCCGCCGTCCTCCAGCAGCGTGATCGGCACGTACTGCTCGTCGTCGGGGCCGGTCTGCACGATCCCGAGGTCCAGGACGCTCTGCGGCGGGTCGTCGATCCGGAGCCCCTCCAGCCCCGCGTCCCCCCAGTGCCCGACGAAACCGTCCAGATCCTCCTGGGCGAGCCAGGCCAGCACCTCGTCGAGGTTCGTGTCCGGCCGTTTGCTGCCGGCGCCGTACTCCTTCTTCACCGAGCCCGGCTTGATGGACTTCTCCAGGATGGTGTGCGGTTTCGGCTTGGCGCCCTCCGCGATCCGCTTGATCGAGTACTCGCCGGTCTCCCGCACGGCGATCGTGTAGTGGTACTTCTGGCACACCGCCGCGATGGGGGCCCAGTGCTCCGCCCACGCGATCTGCCGGAGCGTCGCCGCGCGGGGACCGTCCGCGACCTCTCCGACGGTCCCGCCGGGGCCGGGGGTGTACGTGGCCGCGGCGAAGGCCGTCAGCGGGTCGACGGGGGCGGGCGCGGGCGCGCCGTCCGCCTCCTCGTTCGTCATGCGCTGGACGGCCGTCCCCCGAGCCCGTCGCACCGCGCCGTCCGGTGCCGCCGCCGTCGCGACGGGTCCGGACATCACCCGGCGTGCCGTCGCCTCCGCCTCCCGTTCGAAGCGGTCCGAGGGGTCCGACACGCTCAGCCCCGAGCCGTCGTCCGTGCCCGGCACCGGCCCCGAGCGCTGCTGCACCACGTGCACCAGCTCGTGCGCCAGCGTGTGCCGGTCACCGCCGCCGTCCCCGATCACCACATGGTGCCCGGAGGTGTAGGCGCGGGCGCCGACCTCCGCCGCCGACCGCTGGGCGGCCACGCCCTCGTGCACCCGGACGTCGGAGAAGTCCGTGCCGAGCCGCTGTTCCATCTCGGCCCGCACGGGTCCCGCGAGCGGCCGGCCGGCGGAGCGCAGCACGTCGGGCACGGTCGAGCGCTGCACGGGCGGGCCGCCGGGCCGTTCGTCCGCGTCGGCGTCGTCCCGCCGCCGCTGGACCATCCGCGCCACCGCAGCGTTCCCGACGGCCCGTTGCAGGGGCGCGAGCGAGCGGGGCGGGAGGGAACCGGCCCCGAGCGGGGCCGCCGCGCCGGCCCGCCGGGACGTGCCCGGCGCGTGACGGGCACCGGCCGACTCCTCGGGTTGCTCCTTCTTCGCCCGCATGACGACCCCTGCCTCGATTCCCCGCCACCGTCCGATCGTCCCCTTGATAACAAGGGTGCCCGGCGGTGGTGAAGGTCCGAAGGGGCAGTCCCGAGGCAGGGCCGGCGGCCCCGGCGTCTACAACGCCGTGAGCTGCCCCGGGCCCGCCGTCGGCCGGGGCAGCAGCGCCGGCTCCTGCGACGCCGACTCCGGCCGCAGCGCGAGGACCGCCGCGACGGGGTGCTCCTCGTCGTCGTGCGCGACACCGGCGGGCTCCGGGAGCACGATGTGGTCGGGTACGACGATGTCGTCGTCCGCGCCGGCGTCGTACCCGTACGACTTCCGGGGGACGGCCGGGGCGTTCTCCGGGGCCTCGGCCGTGGCCGGCTGCGGGGTCGCGCGGGACAGGAGGACCACGCCGTACCCGGCGAGGCCGGCGCCCGCGAGGGCGAGGAGGATGCCGGCGGCGCCGCCCTGGAGGCGTTCACCGAGGAGGGTGAGGCCGATGGCCGCGGCGGCGACCGGGTTGGCGAGGGTGACCATGGCGAGCGGGGCGCCCAGGCCGCCCTGGTAGGCGGTCTGGGACAGCAGCAGGCCCGCCGTCGCGAACGCGGCGACCAGCAGGGCGATCCCCAGGACCTGGTACATCGGCAGCGAACCGGTGTCGGTGAGGGCGACCGTCACCGTCTGGGTGAGCGCCGAGGCGACACCCGAGGCGATCCCGGACGCGGACGCGTGCCGCAGACCCGGCTTCGCGCCGGGCTTCGCCAGGAACGCGATCACCGCGATCGTCGCCGCCGCGACGGCCACCGACTGCGAGCCGTCCAGCACCGTCTCCGGCGCGGGCCCCGACGCCACGACCAGGATCGCGGCGAGCCCGGCGAGGGTGTAGGCGGTGCCGCGCCACTCGGCCCGGCTGACCTTCCGCCCGGCGACCCGCGCCCCCAGCGGCACCGCCGCGACGAGCGTCAGCGCCCCCAGCGGCTGCACCACGGTCAGCGGGCCGTAGTTCAGCGCGACGACGTGCAGCAGCGCGCCGCCGCCGTTCAGCAGCACCGACCCCCACCAGGCGCCGCGCCGCAGCATCCGCATCAGCCCCGCCCCGGACGACCGGGACGCGAGCCGCTCCTGCGCGACGGCCGCCGACGCGTAGGCCACCGCCGAGAACAGGGACAGGACGATCGCGACGAGGGTGGCGTTCATCGGGCCGCTCCCACGAGCTCCTTGGCGGGCTCCTCGGCCTGCCTCTGCGGTACTACGGGTACGACGTCGGGGGTACGGGCCGCGGGCGGCCGCAGGAACGTCAGCGCGAGGCCGAGCAGCGCGCCCGCGACGATCGCGTCCAGCCAGTAGTGGTTGGCCGTGCCGACGATCACCAGCAGCGTCAGCGCCGGGTGCAGCAGCCACAGCCAGCGCCAGCGGGAGCGGGTCGCGACGATCATGCCGATCGCCAGCATCAGGGCCCAGCCGAAGTGCAGCGACGGCATCGCCGCGAACTGGTTGGAGAGGTGGTCCGTCTGCGGCGGGCCGTACACCGAGGGGCCGTAGACCCGCGCGGTGTCGATCAGGCCCGTGCCGGACAGCATCCGGGGCGGGGCCAGCGGGAAGAAGAGGTGGCCGACGAGGGCCGCGCCGGTGACCGCCGCGAGCACCCGGCGGGCCCACACGTAGTGCGCGGGGCGGCGCAGGTAGAGCCAGACCAGGAAGGCCAGCGTCGCGGGGAAGTGGACGGTCGCGTAGTAGGTGTTCGCGGCCTTCACGAGGGTGTCGCTGTGCAGCAGGACGTCCTGCACGTCGAGCTCGGAGGGGAGACGGGCCCAGCGTTCGAAGTCCCACACGTGGTGCGCGTTGCGGAACGCTTCCCCGGTATGGCCCGTCGCCAGCTGGCGGCCGAACTTGTAGACGAGGAAGAGCCCTGCGACAAGCAGCAGCTCGCGGACTATCCGAGGCCGGGCCGCTGTGGCCCCCGCCTCTTCTCCAGGCTCGGTGCGGGCATTCATCCCCAGACCTTTTCGTTCAGGGTGGTGCGCTGCGACGGTGGCCGCAGTGTCGATACTAAAGCGTATCGATACGCCAGTGTACCGATACGATCGAGTACCGGTACACTGGAGTATCGATTGATGTTCGCCACATCGATCAAGCCGCCGAACAGGGAATGAAACGGAGAGGGACCCCATGACGTCGCAGGCCGCGGAGGTGCCGGAGACGGCCGCGTCGCGCCGCTCCAAGCTCACGCCCGAACGCGAGCAGGAGTTCTTCGACGCCGTCCTCGAACAGATCCGCGCCTGCGGGTACGACGCCTTCACGATGGACGGCGTCGCCACCAGCACGCGGTGCAGCAAGTCCACGCTCTACCGGCAGTGGAAGACGAAACCCCAGTTCGTGGCCGCCGCGCTGCGCTCCTGCCGCGAGGTCAGGTTCGCCGGGATCGACACCGGCTCCCTCGCGGGCGACCTGCGCGCGGCGGCGCTCGCCGGGGCCGACCCGGCCGGCAAGGACAGCGCGCTCATGCAGGCCCTCGGGCACGCCGCGATGCAGGACCCCGAACTCCGGCAGGCGCTGCGCGAGACGCTGGTGGAGCCGGAGGTGGAGGCCGTCCGCGAGATGCTCCGCCGGGGAGTGGCCCGGGGCGAGATCCCGGCCGGCCACCCCGCCCTGGAGTTCGTGCCGGTCCAGCTCTACGGCGTGCTGCGGGTGCGGCCCGTCCTGGAGGGCAAGGAGGCCGACCCCGACTACCTCCTGCGCTTCGTCGAGGCCGCCGTCCTCCCGGCCCTCGGCCTCCCCTAGAACGGCGGGCCGGCCGTCCGTGGGATGACTGGACGGCGGCCCGCCGCGCCGCACCGTGGGGACGGGGGCGGCGCACCACCCGGCCGGGTGGGACCCTTCTTGAGCGGAGAAGGGCCCCACCCGGCCGGCTTCGTGTGCGGCGCGGTCAGATGTCCTGGCCGCTGCCCGTGCCGGAGGAGACCTTGACGCCGGTGGTGATCTGGTCGATCACGGAGACCTGCTGGTCGGCGTCCACACCGAAGCGCAGGACGACGAAGCGGGTCGGGTCGGCGGGGGAGGGGAACGCGACGGACTCGACGATGCCGTCGGCGCCCTTGCTGGTCACCGCCTTCCAGCGGATCTGGTAGCCCTTCTGCCCGGCGACGGTCACCGCCTTCGACGTCAGGACCTCGTGCGAGGTGATCGCGCCGTACGTCTTGCCGCCGTAGGACTTCTCGGCGTTGTCGGCGATGTCCGCCTTGGCGACCTCCTCGGCGGTGGAGCCGCTGCTGCCCAGCGCGAGCGCGGGCGCGGAGTAGACGCCGCCCTTCGTGCAGCTCTGGGTCGTGTCGCCGGGGCAGGGGTACGTGGAGTCGGAGTTGACCTGTGCCCCGACCTGTATCTGCTGGCCGGTCCAGCCCTTCGGGATCGGGATGCTGATGCCGTTGATCGGATCGGTGACGGCACCGCTCTTGATCTCGGGCGCCTCGGACTGGCCGGGGGAGGGGGTGCCGCCCGAACCGCCGGAACCACCCGAGCCGCCGGAACCTCCGGACCCGCCCGAGCCACCCGACCCGCCGGACCCGCCGTTGCCCCCGAACGGTCCGCCCTGTCCGCCGCCGGGTCCGCCCTGGCCGCCCTGACCGCCCCCGGGCCCCTGGGCGGTGCCGCCCCCGTCGTCCTTCGTCAGCGCGTACACCCCGACGCCGATGCTCGCGAGCACCGCGACGGCGGCGGCCACCGCTATCCCCATCCGCACCCCGGTCCTGGACCCGCCGGCCGGCTGCGCGGGGTACGGCGGCTGCCCCGGGTAGGGCTCCTGCCCCGGATACACCGGGAACCCCTGAGGTGTGGTCGGGTACCCGGACGACAGCACGTCACCCTGAGCGGACCCGTAGTACCCGGGGGCTCCCGTAGTACCCGTAGGACCCGTGGGGCTCACGGCCTCCACCGGTCCCACGCCCTTGTCGAACTCCACGGGCCGCGTGTCGTCCTCGCGGCCCTCCTCCGGTACACCCCCTTCGTCTTCCCCTCGCACGGAACCGGCCGGACCCGGCGAATCGACCGGACCGGCCGGGTCGACCGGCCCCGCACCCGAATTCACCGGTTCCTGCTCGGACTTCGGCCCCTCGGGGCTCCCCGGCCCAGGCTCGGCGGCACCGGTCTGCGCCGCCGCGGAATCCGCGCCCGCTCCCACGGCCCGGGTCCGTTCCGTCCACGCCCCGCCGTCCCACCACCGCTCGGAGGGAGGACCGTCACTCGTCTGCCCCGGGTCGGGGTACCACCCGGATGGAATCGCCTGCGTCATGCCCCCACCGTATGAGGCGTCGGTGAAAGCCGTATGAGAGGGCGGCCCCCGCCCTCGCGCGAGTTCCGCCCGGCGGTCCCGGGTATGCCCCGGGCATGGCGTGTTTTCGACGCCCGTCATATCGTCAACCCCACGCCCCGCGTCCCGGAGTTGACCACGGCCCCGCCCCGCGCAGGCCGCACGGCCCCCGCACCCCGCCGCCGCGTCACCCGCCCGGGGAACGCCTGCCCGGACCGGCCCCTAAGACCCCTCCGGTACGGCTACGCTCAAGGTTTGTACGTCGTTCGGGCGACTTGGGGAGGTAACGGGATGACGGAGGTAGGGCCGATGCCGGCCACCTCGGCCTCCCTGCGGGAGCGCGACGCGGAGGTCGGCACCATCGCCCGCGCGGTGGAACGACTTCTCGACAGGGAGTCCTCCACGGGCCGGCTCCTGGTCTTCCGCGGCGAGGCCGGCCTCGGCAAGACCGCGCTGCTGGCCGAGACCCGACGCCTCGTGGAGAGCGCCGGCGGCACGGTGTGGTCCGCGCGGGCCGGCGAGACCCTGAGGTCCGTCCCCTTCCACGTGGTCCGCCAGTTGCTCCAGCCGGCCCTGATGACGATGCTGGAGGAGGAGGCCCGCACCTACCTGGGCGACTGGTACGACATCGCGGGCCCCGCCCTCGGCATCACCCGCCCCGGCCCGCCGCCCACCGACCCGCAGGGCGTGTACGACGGCCTCGTGGAACTCGTCCGGCGCCTCGCGGCCCGCGACTACCCCCTCGCCCTGCTGGTCGACGACGCGCACTGGGCCGACCAGGAGACCCTGCGCTGGCTCGCCGCGTTCGCGGAACGCCTGGCCGACCTGCCCGTCCTGGTCGTCGTTGCGCACCGCCCCGGCGAGGCCGACGAGGCGGGCGCCGAGTACCTGAAGGCCGTCGACGACCTCGCGGGCGACGCGGTCCGCGGCCTCACCGCCCTCTCCCCGGCCGCCGTCGCCGAACTGACCCGCGCGACCCTCGGCCGGCAGGCGGACGACCCGTTCTGCCGCGAGGTGTGGGCGGTCACCGGAGGCAACCCCTACTACACCGTCGAACTCCTCGCGAAGGTCCACGACCGGAGGCTGGAGCCGACGGAATCGGCCGCCGAGGAACTGCGCGCCATCAACAAGGCCGCCCACGACGGCGGTTTCGTCGCCCACCTCGAAGGGCTCGGCATCGAGGCGACCCGCTTCGCGTGGGCCGCGGCGATCCTCGGCACCGACATCTTCGTCGACCACGCCGCCGGCATGGCCGGCCTCGGCCGCGACAAGGCCCTGCACTGCGTCGAGGTCCTGCGCTCCGCCCGCATCCTCACCGCGCCGGGCCCGGCGGACGACGGCGACCTCGTCTTCGTACACCCGCTGATAGCGACCGCCGTCTACAGCAACATCCCGGAGTACCTGCGCGGCGCCATGCACGGCATCGCCGCCAAGGTCGTCCTCGACGCGGGCCGGGGCATCGCCGCCGCTTCCCGGCACCTCCTCGAAGTACGCCCCGAGGGCGACGCCGACCTCGTCGAACAGCTCCGCGAGGCCGCCCGCGCGCACCTCGCGGTCGGCGCCCCCGACGCGGCCCGCCGCTGCCTGGAACGCGCCCTCGCGGAACCCCCGGTCGCCGGCGTCCACGCCCAGGTCCTGTACGAACTCGGCTGCGCCAGCCTCCTCACCTCCCCGTCCCAGACGATCGCCCACCTCCGCCGCGCCCTCGAACTCCCCGGCCTCGACGGCGACGACCGCGTCGACGCGGTGTGCCGGCTCTCCCAGGCGCTGCTGCACAACAACCAGCTGGACGAGGCCGTCCGCACCGTCCAGACGGAGGCCGCCCTGCACGAACCGGGGCCGGCCCGGATGCGGCTGACGGCCGTCCGGTTCATGTGGGAGCGGCTGCTGCTCGGCGAGGCGTCCGCGCCCGGCAGCTCCGAGCGGCTCGCCGCGCTCGCCGCGACCTGCACGGGCCGCGACAACAGCGAACGCGCGCTGCTCATCCTGCGCGGCTTCGACGCGACGTGCCGGGGCGAGAACGCCGAGGAGATCGCCGAACTGTGCGACCGGGCCCTCGTCAACGGCGGACTCGCGCCGGGGCTCGGCTGGACCGACACCACGTGGGGCCTCGAACTCCCGATGATGCTGGCGTCTGCCTACGCCTACACCGACCGCCTCGACCGGGCCACCGCCCTCTTCAACGAGGCCCTGCGCGCCTACACCTCCGCCGGCTGGAGCGGCGGCCACCTCTCCCTCGCCCACTCCTACCTCGGCCTCGGGCTGCGCCGGCGCGGCCGGCTGCGGGAGGCGGAGGAGTCCCTGCGGGACGCGGTGCGGCTCGCCGAACGCGTGGGCCGGGGGCTGCCGTTGTACTGGTCGGCGATCTGCAACCTCGTCGACGTCCTGCTGGCGCGGGGGCACGTCGACGAGGCGTGGCGGGTGGCCGAGAGCTACGAGTTCGTGCCGCCCTACCCCTCGACGATCGTCCTGCCCGACCCCCGTTCCGTGCGGGGGCGGCTGCTGCTCGCGGTGGGCCGGACGACCGAGGGGATCAACGAACTGGAGGAGGCGGAGAAGGCCGCCGCCGCGCGCGGTCACCTCAACCCCGTCATGGTGCCCTGGGCCGTCGACCTCGCCCGCGCCCTCGCCGTCGAGGACCCCGCCCGCGCCGCCCGCCTCGCCACGGAGACCCGCGCCCGCGCGGAACGCCTCGGCACGGACACGGCGATCGGCGAGGCGCTGCGCTGCGCGGCGGCGCTGGAGACGGGGCAGCGGGCGGTGCGGTTGGCGGCCCAGGCGGTGACCTACCTGGAGTCCTCCCCCTGCCAGTACGAGCACGCGGCGGCGAGGATCGAGTACGGGACGCTGTCGCGCTCGGTGTCGGAGCTGCGGAAGGGGCTTGATCTGGCGCGGTCGTGCGGGGCGGACGGGCTGGTGGGGCAGGCGGAGGAGGCGTTGAGGGCGATGGAGTGAGGCGGTGGGCGGTAGAAGAGGGAGGGGTCTGAGGCTTGTCCCTCTCACACCGCCAGCAACTGCCCCGTCACCCGCGCCAACCGCTCCCGCGTCCCCACCTCGTACGCCCCCTCGTGCGCCCGCGCGGCGGCCGTCCCGTCGAAGTACCCCCCGCTCCCCACCCCCTCCTCGACCAGCGCCAGCACCCCGGGCGCCCCGTCCGCCACCGAGCTCCACGGCGCCACCCCGCCCTCCCGCACCATCGCGGTGTCCATGAACGTCGCCGGATGGACGACGTTCACGGCGACCCCGCTGCCCGCCGTCTCCTCGGCCAGCGTGAACGTGAACGCGGCGAGGGCGAACTTGGACCGGCGGTAGGCGGCGAACCCGTCGTACCCCCGGGCGAACTCGGGATCGTCGAAGGCGACCGGCTCCTGGCCCACGGACCCGACGTTCACGATCCGGGCGGGCGTGTTCCTCCGCAGCACCGGCAGCAGCTCCCGGGTCAGCACGACCGGCGCCAAGTAGTTGACGGCGAGCCGCAGTTCGTGCCCGTCGAGGCTCAACTCCCGCCCGGCGCCCGGCGCGCCCGCCCCGACGCCGGCGTTGTTGACGAGGACATCGAGATCGGGGTGGGCCAGCGACACCTTCCCCGCCAGCTCCCGCACCGCCGCCAGCGAGGCGAGGTCCGCGACGAACCCCTCCGCCTCCCCCTCGGTCCGCAACTCGGAGACGAGCCGCTCCGTGCGCCTCGCGTCCCGCCCGTGCGCCAGCACGAGATGCCCGTCCCGGACGAGTTCGAACGCGACGTACCGGCCGAGCCCGGACGTCGCACCGGTGATCAGAATGGTCGACATGGTTCAACGGTAGGCGCAGCGGGCCGCCACCGGACCACCCCTTCTCACCGTACGACCACCGGTGGCACCCTCACTCCTCCTCCGCCAGCACCCGCTGGGCGACGGCGAACGCCGAGTTCGCGGCCGGCACCCCGCAGTACACGGCCGACTGCAACAGCACCGCCCCGATCTCCTCCGGCGTCAGCCCGTTGCGCCGGGCCGCCCGGACGTGCATGGCGAGTTCGTCGTAGTGCCCGTGCGCGACGAGCGCGGTCAGGGTGACGAGGCTGCGCTCGCGGCGCGACAGCGTCGGGTCGGTCCAGATCTCGCCCCACGCGTAGCGGGAGATGAAGTCCTGGAACCGCGCGGTGAACGCGGACTGCCGCTCCTGCGCCCGGTCGACGTGCGCGTCCCCGAGGACCTCCCGCCGCACCGCCATCCCCAACTCGGCGCCGCCGCCCCCGAGATGCGCGCGCAGGGTGGTCAGCACCGCCTCCGGGCACTGTGCGGGCGCCAGATGCGCGGCCCCGGCCAGCTCCACCAGCGTCGACCCGGGCACCCCGTCGGCGATCTCCCGCAGATGGGCCGGAGGCGTCGCCGGGTCCTCGCGGCCGGCGATCACCAGCGTCCGCGCCCGGATCTCGCCGAGCCGCTCCCGCACGTCGAAGGAGGCGAGCGCGTCACAGCAGGCCGCGTACGCGCCGGGGTCCGTGGCGACGAGGTCCCGCAGCAGGCCCGGCTCCCGGAACTCCCCGGCGAACCAGCGCCCGGCGGTGGCCTCCGACAGCCACTCCATGCCCTCCGCCCGCACCCGCGCGGCCCGCTCCTGCCAGGGCGCGGCCCCGCCGAAGTGCGCGGAGGAGCAGAGGACGGCCAGCGACTCCACCCGGTCCGGATGCTCCAGCGCGAGCTGCATCCCGACGGCCCCGCCGATCGACACCCCGGCGTACCCGAACCGGTCGATGCCCAGCGCGTCCGCCAACCGCACGACCAGCCCGGCGAGTTCGGACATCGTCGCGCCGGCCCGGATCAGCTCCGCCGGTGAACCGCCGTGCCCCGGCAGATCCCACCGCACCACCCGGTGCGTCACCGACAGCTCGGGCGCCACCTTGTCCCACAGCGCCCACGACGTCCCCACCGACGGCCCCAGCAGCAGCGGAGGAGCCGAAGGCGAGCCCTCGACCCGGTGGTTGAGCAGCTTCTCGGTCAACGTCGCTCCAGAGCACGGTCGGTGAGGGCACCGGCGAGACCGGTGTAGCGGGCGGGATCGGCGAGGTCCGTCAGATCGAGGCCCTTCAACTCGGGCTCCTCGCCGAGCAGTTCGGCGAGCGGACGGCCCTCGGTGTACGTCCGCCGGGCGAGCGAGGTCAACAGCTCCCTGGCGCGGGCCCGCCCGAGGACCGGTGCCAGCTCGGCGGCCAGCCGCTCGGACACGATCAACCCGTGGGTGATTCCCAGGTGTTCCCGCATCACCTCGGGCGACACCCGTAGCCCGTCGGCGAGTTCGACGGCGTCCCGCGCGGCCCCGCCGGTCAGCCGCAGCAGGTCCCGCAGCGGCTCCCACTCGGCGTGCCACGCCCCGGCCGGCCGCTCGTCCTCCGAGACCAGCGCCCCGTACAGCGTCGCCGCGAGCTGCGGGGCGCGCCGGGCGGCGGCCAGGACCAGCGTGGAGCGCACCGGGTTCGCCTTGTGCGGCATCGCGGACGACCCGCCCCCACCGCCCTCGGCCACCTCCCCGACCTCCGTCCGGGCCAGCGCCAGCACATCGGCGGCGACCTTCCCCAGCGCCCCCGCCGTGAACGCCAGCGCCCCGGCCAGGTCCGCGACCGGCGTGCGCAGCACATGCCACGGCAACTCCGGCTCCCGGAGCCCCAGTTCGGCGGCGAAGGCCCCCGGCAGCCCGCTCGCGTCGCCGGCGCCGTACACCGTGAACGCGGCCAGGGTGCCGGCCGCGCCGCCCAGTTGGGCGGGGAGCGAGCGGTGGACGGTGGTCAGGCGGTCGCGGGCGTCCAGGACGAGGGAGCGCCAGCCGGCGGCCTTCAGGCCGAAGGTCGTCGGGACGGCGTGCTGGGTGAGCGTGCGGCCCGGCATCGGGGAGTCGCGGTGGGCGGCGGCGAGTTCGGCGAGCGCGTGCTGGACGCGGTCGAGGTCGGCCAGGATCACGACGAGGGTGCGGGACGCGACCAGCATCGCGGCGGTGTCCAGGATGTCCTGGCTGGTGGCGCCCCGGTGGACGTACGGGCCGTGCGCCGGGCCGACGGCCTCGGTGAGGTCGGCGACCAGGGGGATCACCGGGTTCCCGCCGGAGCGGGCCCGCCCGGCGAGCGAGCCGACGTCGAAGCGGGCCGGGTCGGCGGCCTCGGTGACCGCTGCGGCGGCCTCCGCCGGGGCGAGGCCCAGCGCGGCCTGCGCGCGCGTCAGCGCCGCCTCCGCGTCGAGGAGGGCCCGCAGATAGGCGGCGTCGCTCGTCGCGGCGGCGGCCGGGGAACCCGACCAGCCGGGGGCGAGCAGGCCGTCGTCGGTCACCGGAACTCCAGGAAGACCGTCTCGCCCGCGCCCTGGAGCCGGACGTCGAACCGGTACGAGCCCGGACCGTTCTCGGCGGCCAGCAGCGTGCCGCGCCGCTCGGGCGGCAGGCCGGCCAGCAGCGGGTCCACGGCATGGGCCGCCTCGTCGCCCGGGAGGTAGATCCGCGTGTACAGGTGCACGAGCAGTCCGCGCGCGAACACGCACACGCTGACGTAGGGGGCGCTCGCCCCGCGCGCCGCCGGGCGGAGCGTACGCGCCGACCAGTGGCCGTTGCTGTCGGTCTGGACGCGGCCCCAGCCGGTGAACTCCACGCCGTTGCGCCCGAGGAACCCGCCGCTCGCCGGGTCCCGCCGCATCGAGCCGTCGACCCGCGGGACCTCGCCGTCGGGGCCGGGGCCCCACAGCTCCAGCAGCGCGTCCGGCAGGGGGGTGCCCTCGCCGTCGTACACGTACCCCTGGAGGGTGATCGTCTGCGGGTGGCCCGTCGGCGCGATGTCGCCGCCGCCCGGGAACGGCAGCGCGTGTCCGTAGAACGGGCCGACCGTGTGGGACGGCGTCGGCAGCACCGACTCCGGGCGGGTGGTGTCGATCCTGGTCATGTCGGTCAGCGTCCTTCTTCCATCCAGGTGGCGCGGGGGCCGTCCAGCACGATGTCCCAGTGGTAGCCCATCGAGAACTCCGGGACCGACAGGGCGTGGTCGTACGTCGCCACCAGGCGCTGGCGGGCCGCGTCGTCCGTCACGGACTGGATGATCGGGTCGTACGGGAACAGGGGGTCCGCCGGGAAGTACATCTGGGTCACGAGCCGCTGCGTGAACGCCGTGCCGAACAGGGAGAAGTGGATGTGCGCGGGGCGCCACGCGTTGACGTGCTGCCGCCAGGGGTAGGGGCCGGGCTGGATCGTCGTGAACCGGTAGAAGCCGTCCCCGTCGGTCAGCGTGCGGCCCACGCCGGTGAAGTGGGGGTCCAGCGGCGCGTCGTGCTGTTCGCGCTGGTGCGCGTAGCGGCCGGCGGAGTTGGCCTGCCAGATCTCCACGAGCTGGCCCCGCAGCGGCTTGCCGTCCCGGTCCAGGACCCGCCCGGACACGGTGATCCGCTCGCCGACCGGTTCGCCGTGGTGCTGGCGGGTGAGGTCGTTGTCGATCTCCGTGATGTCGCGTTCGCCGAAGGCGGGGGAGTGGAGCTCGACGAGTTCCGGGTCCTTGGCCGTGTCGATGGCGACGAGCGGCTGCCTGGGGTGGCGCAGGACCGAGGAGCGGTAGGGGGCGTAGTCGCGGCGGGGGTGGTGCTCGACGGGGTGGCCGTCGGCCAGGCGTTTCTCGTAGGCGGCGTGCTCGGCGGCTATCTCGAGGTCGATGTCGTGCTGGGTGAGGGTCACGGGGACGGCTCCTGAGTGTGTTGACGGAGAGGGCTCATCGCTCAAGCACCAGTGCCAGCCCCTGGCCGACCCCGATGCACAGCGTCGCGACCCCGACTCCCGAACCCTTGCGGGCCAGTTGATGCGCGACCGTCCCCGCCAGCCGCGCCCCGGACGCCCCCAGCGGATGCCCCAGCGCGATGGCCCCGCCCTGCGGGTTCAGCACCGCCGGATCGAACTCGGGCCACTCCGCCACGCACCCCAGCACCTGCGCGGCGAACGCCTCGTTGAGTTCGAGGACGGAGAGGTCGTCGAAGGCGCGGCCGGCTTTGGTGAGCGCCCGGTTGACGGCTTCGACGGGCGCCAGCCCGAAGTAGTGGGGGTCGATCCCGGACACCCCGGTCGCCGAGACGCGCGCGAGGGGTTCCCGGCCGGTGGCGCGCAGGCCCTCCTCGTCGGTGAGGAGGAGCGCTGCCGCGCCGTCGTTGAGGGGGGAGGCGTTCCCGGCGGTGACGGTCCCGCCCTCCGCGCGGAACGACGGCTTCAGCTTGGCCATGGCGGCGAGGGAGGCGTCGGGGCGGACGCATTCGTCGGCGTCGAGGACGACCGGGTCGCCCTTGCGGCGGGGGATCGTCACCGGTGCGAGCTCGGGGGCGAACAGGCCCTGTTCCTGCGCGGCGGCGGCCTTGCGGTGCGAGGCCAGCGCGAACTCGTCCTGCTGTTCGCGGGTGATCTTGTGCTTGTCGGCGATGAGCTCGGCGGACTCACCGAGGGGGACGGTCCACTGCGGGTCCATCTTCGGGTTGGTCATGCGCCAGCCGAGGGTGGTGGAGTAGAGCTGGGTGTGGGCGGCGGGGAACGGCTGGTCGTTCTTGGGGAGGACGTAGGGGGCGCGGGTCATGGACTCGACGCCGCCGGCGACGGCGACGGAGGCGTCCCCGACGGCGATCGCGCGGGCGGCCTGGACGACGGCTTCGAGGCCGGAGGCGCACAGGCGGTTGACGCTCACCCCGGGGACGGTCGTGGGCAGTCCGGCGAGGAGGGCGGCCATCCGGGCGACGTTGCGGTTGTCCTCGCCCGCGCCGTTGGCGTTGCCGAAGTACACGTCCTCGACGCGCGCCGGGTCCAGGTCCGGGGTCCGGGCGATCAGCTCGCGGATCGCGTGCGCGGCGAGGTCGTCGGGGCGCACGGGGGCGAGGGTGCCGTTGTAGCGGCCGATCGGGGTGCGGACCGCGTCGACGATGTAGACGTCCTTCATGCCTTGATCTCCTCCGGCACATGCACCTTGGCGGCGGTCTTCTCGATGATCTCCCCGGCCCTGACCCCGGGGGCCGTCTCGACGAGCACGAGGCCCTCGGGGGTGACGTCGAGGACGCCGAGGTCGGTGATGATCCGGTCCACACAGCCCTTCCCGGTGAGCGGGAGGGCACACTGTTCGAGGATCTTCGGGCTGCCGTCCTTGGCGGTGTGGGCCATGACGACGATGACGGTGCGCGCGCCGTGGACGAGGTCCATCGCGCCGCCGATGCCGGTGATCAGCTTGCCGGGGATCGCCCAGTTCGCGAGGTCACCCGTCTCGGAGACCTGCATCGCGCCGAGGACCGCGACGTCGATGTGGCCGCCCCGGATCATCCCGAAGGACAGCGCGGAGTCGAAGAAGGAGGCGCCCGGCAGGACGGTGACGGTCTCCTTGCCGGCGTTGATCAGATCCGGGTCGACCGCGTCCTCGGTGGGGTAGGGGCCGGTGCCCAGGATGCCGTTCTCCGACTCCAGGACCACCTCGACGCCCGCCGGGAGGTGGTTCGGGATCAGCGTCGGCAGTCCGATGCCGAGGTTGACGTAGCTGCCGTCGGGCAGCTCACGGGCCGCGCGGGCGGCCATCTGCTCACGTGTCCAGGCCATCAGCTGCTCACCGTCCGCTGCTCGATCTTCTTGTCGGCGGCCTGCCCGGGGGTGAGCGCGATCACGCGCTGGACGAAGATCCCCGGCAGGTGCACCGCGTCCGGGTCGATCTCCCCGGGCTCCACCAGCTCCTCCACCTCGGCGACCGTGATCCGGCCGGCCATGGCGGCGAGGGGGTTGAAGTTGCGGGCGGACTTGTTGAACACCAGGTTGCCGTGCCGGTCGCCCTTCGCGGCGCGGACCAGGGCGAAGTCGGTGCGGATGCCGCGCTCCAGAACGTAGTCGGTGCCGTCGAACTCGCGCACCTCCTTGGGCGGCGAGGCCAGCGCGACCCCGCCCTCGCCGTCGTAGCGCCAGGGCAGGCCGCCCTCCGCGACCTGCGTGCCCACGCCGGCCGGGGTGTAGAAGGCGGGGATGCCGGCGCCGCCCGCGCGCAGCCGCTCGGCGAGGGTGCCCTGTGGGATCAGCTCGACCTCCAGCTCCCCGGCGAGGTACTGGCGGGCGAACTCCTTGTTCGCCCCGATGTAGGAGCCGGTGACGCGGGCGATCCGCCCGGCCGCGAGGAGGACCGCGAGTCCGGACTCCATCGCCCCGCAGTTGTTGGAGACCACCGACAGCCCGCCCGGACCGTGCTCGAACAGCGCCTCGATCAGCACGGTCGGCACACCGCTGAGCCCGAACCCGCCCACCGCCAGCGACGCGCCGTCCGGCACATCGGCCACCGCCTCGCGGGCGGTGGCGACCACCTTGTCCATCCGTCCAGCCCCATCTCTCTATTACTCAGCGCACTGAGCATTTCAGCGAGGAGATCCTCACGCTCCCATCGCGACGGGAGACCGTCAAGACCCTTGCATTGAAGCAGTTCAGTTGTGTGCGGAGAGTAAAGACAACGGTCGGAGAGTGCGGGTATCGTTCAGTGCACCAACGAATTCGACGAGGGGAGCGCCCATGGGCGCGGTGGACCTCACCACCCACCCCGGGCATCTGGCCCGGCGGCTCCAGCAGGCCCACTACCTGCTGTGGAACACGATGGTCTCGGAGGAGATCACCTCCCCGCAGTTCGCCGTCCTCAACACCCTCGTCGCCGAACCGGGCCTCGACCAGCGGACGGTGGGGGAGCGGGTGGGCCTCGACCGGTCGACGATCGCCGAGGTGATCAGCCGCCTCGGCAGGCGCGGGCTCCTCGACAAGGTCCGCGACCCGCAGGACGGCCGCCGCTCCCTGCTGCGGCCGACCGAGGACGGCGTACGCGTCCACCGCAAGCTGACCGTCCGCACCGCGCGGATGAACCAGGTCTTCCTCGCGCCCCTCTCCGTCGCCGAGCAGGCCGTGTTCTTCGCGCTGATACAGCGGGTCGCCGACGCGGCGGAGGAACTGCGCCACCCCGGCGAACCGGCCTACGCGCCGGAGGTCCACTGACCCTCAGGACGCCCTGGCGAACACCACCCACACCTGCCCCCGGGCGAAGTTCACCGGCCGCCCGTCCCGCGTGGTGAACCGCGTCCCCTCGCCCGCCCTCGGCCGCTGCCACACGACGTCGTACGCCCGCCCGCCCCGCAGCACCGTCGCCCGCCCCGACCCGACGGTCCGCGTGTACGGCGTGTGGTTGCCCAGCCTGTCGTGGAACCGGCTCTTGCGGACCTTCACGTACTGCACGACGACCGTCGCCGGGGCCGCCTTCCGCGCCGCCCTGCCGTCCATCGCGACCAGCCAGCGCCCCCGCCCCGCCGACCAGGTGAACGTGAACCGCGCCGCCGGATAGCGCACCGTCCGGGAGCCCGCCGCCCGGCCTCCCGAGGGTGCCGGGCCGAAGCGGAACCCGGTCGCGTCGAGCGCGGCGGCCCCCGGCGCCGAGCGCACCAGCCGGCCGGGGCGCAGGTAGAGGTTGTGCGGCGCCGGTTTCGACCGGCCCCGGTAGTAGGCGCCGGACACCTCGCCGGGCTCGATCGCCCGCAGGGGCGCCTTGTCGATCAGGGGGTGCAGTTTGCGCTGGGCGCCGGAGAACGCGAGCACCGGGCGGTCGAACTGGCGCAGCAGCTCCAGGTCCGACTGGCGTGCGCTGCGCACCGGGCCGATCACCGGGGGGAGCCTCGTCGCGTACACCGCCATCAGGCGGCTCAGCCCGCCCTCGACCGGCTCGACGTACACGACGTCCGCCGCGTCCAGGCCGGTGTGGGGGCGGGCCGCCGGAGCGTTGTCGATCTTCACGGCGAGGACGGGGCCGGTGTGCGTCCGGGGCTTCACCGAGCCGTTCACGGCGTCGTCGGCGCCCGCGCGCGGGGTGGTCGCGCAGCCGGCGAGGAGGGCGGCCGTGAGGGTCGCGGCGAGCAGGGCCGCGGCGGTGCGGGCCGGGGTCGTCCGGGCGGGGCGGGTCGGCCGTGCCGGGCGGCTCGCCGGTGCCGTCCGGGGCGTTCGTTCCGGGTGTGATCGTCCGATGTCCATGAGTGCCACCAGTCCGTGTCCCTTGAGGGTGCGCTGAATCGGTCGAAGGTGGCCATACCCGGTCAAAAGCGATCGCGCTCGTTCGGTTACTCCGTCCGGGGCGTGCCCAGGATCTCCCCGAGGTCGTAGCGCGCCGGCTCGTCCAGTTGCGCGTACGTGCAGCTCTCCGGGGTGCGGTCGGGGCGCCAGCGGCGGAAGCGGGCCGTGTGGCGGAAGCGGACGCCGTTCTCCATGTGGTCGTACGCCACCTCGGCGACCCGCTCGGGCCGCACCGGCACCCAGGAGAGGTCCTTCTTGCCGGACCAGCGGCTCGGCGCCCCCGGCAGGCGTGCCGCCTCGTGTGCCGCCGCGTCGCCCCAGGCCGCCCAGGGGTGGGCGGAGGCGTCGGCGAGCCGCAGCGGCTCCAGCTCCTCGACCAGCTCCGCGCGCCGGGCCATCGTGAACGACGCCGACACGCCCACGTGCTGGAGGGTGCCCCCGTCGTCGTACAGGCCCAGCAGCAGGGAGCCGACCACCGGGCCGCTCTTGTGGAAGCGGTAGCCGGCGACGACCGCGTCGGCCGTCCGCTCGTGCTTGACCTTGAACATCGCCCGCTCGTCCTGGAGGTAGGGCAGGGTGAGCGGCTTGGCGATCACGCCGTCGAGGCCGGCCCCCTCGTACTGCTCGAACCAGCGCGCGGCCACCGCCGTGTCGGTCGTCGCCGGGGCCAGGTGGACCGGTGCGGAGACCTCCGCGAGCGCGCGTTCCAGGAGGGCGCGGCGGTCGCTCAGGGGGACGTCCAGGAGGGCGGTGTCGGCGAGGGCCAGCAGGTCGAACGCGACGAACGACGCCGGGGTGCGCTCGGCGAGGGTGCGCACCCGGGAGTCCGCCGGGTGGATGCGCTCGGTCAGCGCGTCGAAGTCCAGCCGGCCGTCCCGCGCGATCACGATCTCCCCGTCCAGGACGCACCGCTGCGGCAGCCGCTCCTTCAGCGCCGCCACCAGCTCGGGAAAATACCTGGTCAGCGGCTTGGTGGTCCGGCTGCCCAGCTCCACCTGGTCCCCGTCGCGGAACACGATCGCCCGGAAACCGTCCCACTTCGCCTCGTACTGCATGCCCGGCGGGATCTTCGCCGCCGACTTGGCGAGCATGGGCTTCACAGGGGGCATCACCGGCAGATCCATGGCTGAAGTCTCACCCGTCACGGTAGGAAATGCCTGATATGTGCCGTTCGCCTACGGTGGCTCCATGGGCTCCAAGGGTGATGCGGTCGAGCTGGAGGTCGGCGGGCGGACGGTACGGCTGTCCAGCCCCGGCAAGGTGTTCTTCCCGGAGCGCGGCTTCACCAAGCTGGACCTCGCCCGCTACTACCAGGCGGTCGCCCCCGGCATCCTGCGCGCCCTGCGCGAACGCCCCACCACGCTGGAGCGCTACCCCGACGGCGTCGACGGCGAGCACTTCTTCCAGAAACGCGCCCCGAAGACCATGCCCGACTGGATTCCCACCGCCCACATCACCTTCCCCAGCGGACGCAGCGCCGACGAGATGTGCCCCACCGAGGAGGCCGCGATCCTGTGGGCCGCCCAGTACGGCACCCTCACCTTCCACCCCTGGCCGGTCCGCCGCGCCGACGTCGACCACCCCGACGAACTCCGCGTCGACCTCGACCCCCAGCCGGGCACCGACTACGCCGACGCCGTCCGCGCCGCCCACGAACTCCGCGCCGTCCTCGACGAGTTCGGCGGCCTGCGCGGCTGGCCGAAGACCTCCGGCGGACGCGGACTGCACGTGTTCGTGCCCATCGAACCCCGGTGGACGTTCACCGAGGTCCGCCGCGCGGCGATCGCGGTCGGCCGGGAGATGGAACGCCGGATGCCGGACGAGGTGACGATCAAGTGGTGGAAGGAGGAGAGGGGGGAGCGGATCTTCATCGACTACAACCAGACCGCCCGCGACCGTACGATCGCCTCCGCCTACTCCGTCCGCCCCCACCCGCACGCCCCCGTCTCCGCCCCTCTGCGCTGGGACGAGCTGGACGACGCGCACCCCCGGGACTTCGACCTCGCGACCATGCCCGCGCGCTTCGCCGAACTCGGCGACGTGCACGCGGACATGGACGGGCACGCGTTCTCGCTGGACGCGCTGCTGGAGCTGGCCCGCCGGGACGAGCACGAGCACGGGCTCGGCGATCTGCCGTACCCGCCCGAGTACCCCAAGATGCCGGGGGAACCCAAGCGGGTCCAGCCGAGCCGAGCCCGTACCGAGTGACAGCGTTTCTGTGTGCGGAAGTCGAGGCCGGTGGGCCGCGACTGCCGTTGGGTTACAGCTCCTTGATCCTGATGTCCCGGTACGACACGACGTCCGTCGTCCCGTGGACCTGGAGCCCGACGTACCCGGCCGCGTACCGCCGCCCGTCGGTCCCCGGATCGTCACCGCGCGGCGGCTCGAAGACCTGCCCGCCGGTGTTGTCGAACTCGTTGATCAGCACGCCGTTGCGGAACACCGAGTAGTGCTGGTCGACCACCCGGATCTCGTAGTCGTTCCAGGTGCCCTTCTGCGTGACCTGCGCCCCGGCGAGCCCGACCCGGTCGAAGCCGTACACCGAACCGGTCTTGTACATGTCGCCGGTGGGCGAGTCGAACACCTGCACCTCGTGCCCGTACTTGATGGCCACCCACTCCGGCCGCGACTCCTCCGGGTGGTCGTGGACCCACGGGAACCGCACGAACACACCGGAGTTGGCGTTCCCGGTGCCCGGCGCGTCGTCCCGCCACTGGAGACGCAGCGAGAAGTCGCCGTACGTGCGCTGCGGGAACCACAGCATGCCGAGGCCCGGCCGGGTGGTGCCGCTGGTGATCGAGCCGTCCGGGTTCGGCGCGAACGAACCGCCGCCCACCTGCTGCCACTTGGCGAGCGACGCCGCCGTCCCGTCCATGATCGTGCGGTAGCCCTCGGTCTGGCCGGGCGTGCCGATCCCGGACGCGCGGGCCGCCGCGTCGATCGCGTCGTACTCGCGGTCGTCGACGACACCGGCCCGGAACAGGCCGTCGAGGACGGTCTTCACGTGCTTGAGGAACAGCGCGTGGGACGTCCACTCCTTCTCGTCCTCGATCAACTCGTTGATCCGGCACCGGCTGTCGGTGAGCCGGTTCGGCACACCCGAGTCGACCGTCCCGACGATCACCGTCAACCGCTCGTCGAACTCGGGGCAGTTGGGCGCCGGGACCGAGCTGCCCACGACGGTGAAGGTGACGGTCAGCGCGGCCGACGTGTTCCCGGCCCGGTCCGTCGCCCGGTAGGCCAGCGTGTGCGTGCCCGCCCGGTCGACGACCACGGGTGCCCCGTACGCCAGATAGGGTCCGGCGTCGATCGAGTACTCGATCCGGTCGACCCCCGAACCGCCCCCGTCGGTCGCGCTGACGGTGACGCGCGCCGAACCGACGTACGCGCCGTCGGAGTTGCGCGTCCCGGTGACGGTCACGCCGGTCACCGGCGGGACGGTGTCGGGCGCGGGCGCGGCGACCACCGTGAACTGCGCGGACTTCGCGGCGGACACGTTGCCCGCCTTGTCGGTGGCCCGGTAGCGGACCGTGTGCGTGCCGAGCTGATGCACCATCACGGGCGCGGTGTAGGTCTGCCAACTCCCGTCGTTCACCGCGTACTCGATGGTGTCGACGCCCGAACCGGTGTCGGACGCGGTGACGGTGACGGTCGCCATGTCGATGTACGAGCCGTCGGGCCGCTGTTGACCGCTGACCGTCGCCGAGGTGTCCGGGGCGGTCGTGTCGTCGCTCTGCGGGGCGACGACCGTGAAGCGGACGCTCTTCTCCTCCGACACGTTCCCGGCCTTGTCGAACGCCCGGTGGTAGAGGGTGCTTTGGCCGATCTGGTCCACGACGACCGGCGCCGTGTACGGCTGCCAGATACTCTCGCCGCCGTCGCCGCTGAGCCGGTACTCGATCCGGTCGACGCCCGAGCCCGCGTCGGTGGCGGTGACGGCGACGCTCGCCGAACCGACGTACTGGCCCTGGGCGTTCTGGGTGCCGGACACGACCGCGTTCGTCTCAGGGGCCGTCGTGTCCTCGCCGGTGCCCTCGGTGACGACGAGGATGCCCTGCATCTGGCCGTGGCCCGGGATCGTGCAGTGGTAGAAGTAGCGGCCCGGGGTGAGGGTCACCTCGGCGGTGTGCCGGCCGCCCGTGTCGTCGAACGGGTTGGCCAGGATGTTGAGCTGGACGTCGTTGTTGAACTCGGGGTCGCTCGTCACGAACGTCAGCGTGTGCGGCATGCCGGTCGTGTTGCCGGTGGCGGCGCTGTTCTCGAAGACGATCGTCGCCTTCCCGGCCACGGCGGTCCTCGGGGCGGAGACGTACTGGGTGATGTCGTTGCCGGCGGTCCAGGTGAGGACCTGGTCCTGGACGGTGTCCTGCCGAGGCTGCTGGGCGCTGCTGGGGACGGCCTGGAGCCCCAGCAGCATGAGGACGGCCGCCAGCAGGGCGGTGAGAACTCTCCGTCGGCGCATCACTGGCCTCCCCGCGCGAGCTGTCCGGCGGCCGGGGTCGGTCCGCCGCCCGTGTAAGTGATCCGCCAGAGCGCCGACCTGGCGTCCGAGGTGAAGAAGCCCCGCCCGTAGTCGAGGACGTAGAGCGTGCCGTCGGGGCCGAACTTCCAGTCCATGAGGTTCTTGATGCGGTCGTTGCCGACCGGGACGATCTTCTTGAGCGACTCGGAGTGGACGGGGAGTCCGCCGTCGCCCTGGTTCGCCGGGTCCATCACGACCGCGTTGCGCGGCTGGTCGCCGTCGTAGAAGTCGCCGACGAACCACTTGCCGTCCCAGTACGACGGCCATTTCGCCGTGCCGGAGCTCGTCGCGTCGTAGCGGTACACGGGCCCGTTCATCGTCGCCTGCCCGCCGCCCTTGAGCCACGGCAGCAGGTAGGTGGCCTCCGCCTGCTTGTAGGACGGGATGCCGTTCGCGTCGCGCGGGTAGTCGGGGGCGCCGCCCTGCGGCGAGTACCAGATGTTGTTCCCGGTGACCGGCGGCAGGTTGACGAGACCGTCGTTGTTCGGCGACTCGTTCTTCGGGTGGTCGCAGTCGTACCAGCCGAGCGGCTTCGACGGGTCCGGCAGATTCCGGTCCCGGTACGGCTGCTTGTTGCCCATGCAGTACGGCCAACCCCGGTTGCCCGCACGGGTGATGGCGGCGAACGTGTCGTACTTCGCCGGACCCCACGTCGTCGAGGGGGCGCCCGCGTCGGGGCCGACCCAGCCGGCGTACAGGACGTCCGTCTTCCTGTCGACGAAGATGCGCGCCGGGTTGCGGACACCCATCACGTAGATCTCGCCGCGCGTCTTGCCGCCGCCCTCTGCGGTCTCCTTGCCGGTGAACAGATTGCCCGCCGGGAGGGTGTACGTGCCGTCGGGCTCCGGGTGGATGCGCAGGATCTTGCCGTTGAGGTTGTTGGTGTTGCCGGCGGTGCGGCGCGCGTCCGCGAAGGAGACGCCCTTGTAGTTCGGCACCGGGTTGTTGCCCGAGTAACCCTCGCTGAACTGACTGGAGTTGTTGTCACCGGTCGCGATGTACAGGTTGCCCTTCGAGTCCCAGGACATCCCGCCGCCCGCGTGGCAGCAACTGTGCACCTGGACCGGCCACTTGAGGAGGACCTTCTCGCTGCCCAGGTCCAGCCTGTTCGTCGCGAGGTCCAACGTGAAGCGGGAGACGCGGCGTTCGGCGATCCGTGTGTCCCGGTTCAGTTGCGAGTGCGGTGTGTAGTGCAGGTACACCCAGCCGTTGTCCGCGAAGCGCGGGTCCAGTTCGATGCCGAGCAGGCCCTCCTCGACCTTGACCAGCTCGTCGCCGCCGCCCTTGTTGCCGAAGACGGTCAACGCCCCTGCCAGAGTCACCTTCTTGGTCTTCGGGTCGTAGACGTGGACCTCGCCCTTGCCCTTGCCGATGTCCGGGTTGTTCCAGTCGGTGATCACCGGCTGCGAGGAGTCGGCGCCGCCCCGGCCGATGTACAGCACCCGTCCGTCGGGCGCGGTCACCAGCCCGTGCGGCTCGCCGATCTGGTCGTTCTGGCCGGGCTGGTTGGGCTGAGTCAGGCGCTCCGCCTGGTAGTTGGCGGTGATCGTGGCCTTGCAGTCGGCCTGGACCAGCCGCGTCGTCCACAGCAGGGCGCCGCGCAGATGGGCGCGGAACTCGGTCTCGTCGTACGACGACACCGTCCCGCCCATCCCGGTGTAGAAGGACCGGCCGCCGTCGTAGTCCCGGCACCAACTCACCGGGTGATCGGCGCCGTTGGCACCCGTGCCGGGCTGGTACGACCGCTCGCGGACCCGGGCGACGGTGTGGACCTCGCCGGACGGATTCCTGGCCCAGTTGAACCACTGGTCGGCTCGCTTCCACTGCACCGGCACGTCCTTCGTCGCCGGATGCTGCCGGTCGCCCACCTCGACGACCGCGCGCTGCACGGCCGTTGGGCTCGTCGCGGCCGGGCGGGCGCCGATCAGACCGGTGAACCAGTCCGAGTACGGCTCGGCGCGGGCCGCGTCGTGGACGCCGAGGAAACCGCCGCCCGCCTCCATGTACGCCTCGAGTCCCGCCTCCTGGTCAGGATCGAGGACGTCACCGCCCCCGGTCAGGAAGGCGACCGCGTTGTAACTCCCCAGCGCCGTACCGTCGGTGAAGATCCGGGCGTCGTCCGTCGCGTCCACCGCGAACCGCTGGTCCGCCGGGCCCGACAGGCCGATCCGCTCGATCGCCGCGATCCCCGCGTTCACGACCGGCGACTCGTCACCGGCCGCCGCGGAACCGTAGAAGACCAGCACCCTCACATCCGCGCCGCCCGGCGGCGACTTGATCGATATCGTTGTCGGGGGTGGCAGCGCCTGGGCCGCGGCCGGCGCGGACATCAGCCCCGCGACGACCACCCCGGTGGCCAGCCAGATCCGTCTTCTCGTGCTCGATCCTCGTAAGTGCACGGGCACCTCCTCGGTCACAGCGGACAGCGCCAAGGAAGCTAGACGGCTTTGTGCCGTACGCCAACACCTAAGGCCGGAATCCCACCAACTTTGTCCTGAGTGTGGAGAAACAGTCCCGGGGCCGGTACCGTCTCACAGGTTCATCACAGGCACGCCTGCGCACACACCTTCTCAGGACGGGGAGTTGGGGCATGGACGGACCCGGATTCGACCGACGGACCCTGCTCGGAGGCGCCGCCGCAGCCGCCTCGCTGAGCCTCGCGCCGAACTCCCGCAACGCCGTCGCGGCACCCCCCGGCGGCACGGTCCGCCACCTCACCCTCTACGCCGAGCGGCTCCCCGACGGGCAGTTGGGCTACGGCTTCGAGAAGGGCAAGGCGTCCGTCCCCGGCCCGCTCATCGAGCTGTACGAGGGCGACACCGCGCACATCGCCTTCGAGAACACCCTCGACGTCCCCGTCAGCCTCCATGTCCACGGCCTCGACTACGAGATCACCAGCGACGGCACGAAGATGAACCACAGCGACGTCGCCCCCGGCGCCACCCGCACCTACACCTGGCGCACCCACCTCCCCGGGCGCCGCGCGGACGGCACCTGGCGGTCGGGCAGCGCCGGTTACTGGCACTACCACGACCACGTCGTCGGCACCGAGCACGGCACCGTGGGCATCAGGAAGGGCTTGTTCGGGCCGGTGATCGTGCGCCGTAAGGGCGACGTCCTGCCGGACGCGACGCACACCATCGTCTTCAACGACATGCTCATCAACAACAAGCCGGCGCACTCCGGGCCGAACTTCGAGGCCACGGTGGGGGATCGCGTCGAGTTCGTCATGATCACCCACGGCGAGTACTACCACACCTTCCACATGCACGGTCACCGCTGGGCCGACAACCGCACCGGCATGCTCACCGGACCCGACGACCCGACCCGGGTCGTCGACAACAAGATCGTCGGGCCCGCCGACTCCTTCGGCTTCCAGGTGATCGCCGGGGAAGGGGTCGGGGCGGGCGCCTGGATGTACCACTGCCACGTCCAGAGCCACTCCGACATGGGGATGGTGGGGCTGTTCCTGGTGAAGAAGCCCGACGGGACGATCCCCGGGTACGAACCGCCCCACGAGCACTGAGAGTCCGGCCGGCGGGCGCCGCGGGTGCCTCGCAACGGCCTTGACCGAGGGGGGGTGTCGATCTCCCGGCGGGCGCGCGGTGACTATCCTGATCCGCAGACCGGCCCTGGAGGAGACGACGTGACCGACATCGCCCCGCGTCCCACTCTGGAGGCCGTCGCCGCGCGGGCCGGGGTGTCGCGGGCGACCGTGTCACGCGTCGTCAACGGCGGCGACGGGGTGCGGGAACCGCTCGTCGAGCGGGTGCGGCGAGCCGTCGAGGAGCTGGGGTACGTCCCCAACCAGGCCGCCCGCAGCCTCGTCACCCGGCGCCACGACGCCGTGGCCGTCGTCATCGCCGAACCCGAGACGCGGGTCTTCGCCGACCCCTTCTTCGGGCATCAACTCCGTGGGATCAGCAAGGAGTTGACCGCCCGCGACAACCAACTCGTCCTGCTGCTCACGGAGGGGCGGGACGACCATGCGCGGGTCGCCCGCTATCTCGCCGGCGGGCACGTCGACGGGGCGCTCGTGTTCTCCCTCCACCTCGACGATCCGCTCCCGGGGCTGATCCGGGGCGCGGGCGTACCGATGGTGATCGGCGGCCGGCCGGGGTGGGACGCGGAGGGGCGCGGGGAGCGGGCCGGGGGAGGGGCTCGGGGGGTGCGGCCGGGCGAGGGGGGTGCCGGGGCTCGGGCCGCGGGGGCGGGTGGCGGGGCCGGAGGGCCGGGGAGGGGCGGGGGCCGGGTCGGGGTGTGGGGGGACGTGGGGGTGGGGGAGTGGCGTGGGGCTTGGGGCGGAGAGCGGCGGGCGGGTGGCCGGGCTCTGGGGGCGCGGGGGGCGGAGGGGGACGGCTTGCGGGCGGGTTTCGAGGGTGGGAGAGAGTACGGCGTGGCGGCGGGTTCCGAGGGCGGCGAAAGCCACGGCGCCGGGGCGCGCGGTGAGGGGGAGCGGTGGTACGGGGCGGGGGCGGGCCGTGCGGGTGAGGGGGCGTACGGGGTGGCGGGCCGTGCGGGCGGGACGGGGTACGGCGTCGAGGCGGGGCGTGAGGGCGGGGCGGATTCCGGGGAGGCGGCCACCCTCTACGTCGACAGCGACAACAGGGGCGGTGCGCAGGACGCCGTGCGGTGTCTTGTCGGCCTCGGGCGGACCCGGGTCGCGCACATCACCGGGCCGCTGGACCAGACCTCGGCGGTCGACCGGCTCGACGGGTACCTCGATGTCGTGGGCGACACCGATCCCGCCCTGCTCGCGGAGGGGGACTTCACGCCGGGCGGCGGGGAGCGGGCGATGCGGGAACTCCTCGACCGGCGCCCCGGCCTCGACGCGGTCTTCGCCGCGAACGACCTGTCCGCCTCGGGGGCGCTGCGCGTCCTGCGCGAACAGGGGCGGCGGGTGCCGGAGGACGTCGCCGTGATCGGCTTCGACGACATGCTCCCCATCCCCGAACAGACCGACCCGCCCCTCACGACGGTCCGTCAGGACATCGAGGAGATGGGCCGCCTGATGACCCGCCTCCTCCTCGCACGCCTCTCCCGCACCTCCCCGTCCGCCCCCGGCACCCCCCTGAACAGCGTGGTACTCCCGACGAGACTGATCCGGAGGGCGTCGGCGTGAGCCGCGGGGGCTCGGGCCCCAGGACCCGGTTCTCCGAACTCCTGCGCCCTCACCCCTCCTCCGGCACCGCGCTCTTGATCACCGCGAACCGGGCCCCGTACGGGTCCGTCAGTTTGGCGAAACGGCCCACGCCCTCCATGTCCACGGCCGGAGTCCGGACGCTGCCGCCGTGCTCCACCGCCGTGGCGACCGCCGCGTCCGTGTCGGTGACCTCGAAGTACGGGAGCCAGTACGCGCGGTCCTCGTCGGGCGCGTCGGCGAGGGGGACGAGGCCGGCGAACATCGCGTCCTCGCCCATGTCCTTGGGGTTGACGCAGGTGTACGTACCGCCGGGGAACGGCATGCCGGACGTCTCCAGACCGAGGGCGGCGCGGTAGAAGGCGGCGGCAGCGGCGATGTCGGCGGTGTACAGCTCGGTCCAGCACAGCGAGCCCGGCGCGTTGACGAGATCGAGGCCGGGGAGCAGGGCGGGCTGCCAGAGACCGAACGGTACGTCCGCCTCGTCCGCGAGGATCGCCATCGTGCCCTGCCCCATCACGTCCATCGGCGCCACCAGCACCTTGCCGCGCGCCCGCGAGGCGGCCTCGGCGGTGGCCCGCGCGTCCAGCGTCTGGAAGTACAGCGTCCAGGACGGCGGCCCCTGCTCCCCGGTCGTCTCCATCCCGGCCGCCACCGTCCTGCCGTCCGACCGGAAGAAGCCGTACCCGCCCGCGTCCGGCCCCGCCGACTCGAACCGCCAGCCGAACAGCGCGCCGTAGAACTCGCTCGCACCCTTGATGTCGGGCGTCCCCAGGTCGATCCAGTTCGGAGCGCCCTCGACGAAACGTGTGGTGAGCATGGCCACCCTCCTCGGCAGGAATCCCTTGACCGCCGAGTCTTGCACCGCCCACTGACAATCGCCCCCCACCCGCGCCCCGCTCGCCCGCTCGCGCACCCCTCGACCGCCCCCGCACCGGCCCGTTGATCGCCCGTTGATCAAACGTTTTCGTCCACCCGGCACGATCCCGTCATGTCCACCGACACGACGCTCGCCCCCGACCTCTCCTGGCAGCAGGAGGCCCTGTGCGCACAGACCGGCTCCGGGTTCTTCTTCCCGGAACCGGGCAGCTCGGTCCGTGAGGCCAAGCAGATCTGCGGCCTCTGCCCGATCCGCCCGGCCTGCCTCGACCACGCCCTCACGCACGACGAGCAGTTCGGCGTCTGGGGCGGCCTCTCCGAGAAGGAACGCCACCACCTCAAGCGCCGCTGACACACTCCGGGAACGCCGGCACACTCCGGGAACGCGGAAAGGGCGGCCCGGTCGACCCGGCCCGCCCCACTCACCGCTCTACACGCTCACGCGCTCGCGCGCGCCGCCATCCGCGCCTTGCGCGCCGCGAGCTTCTCGTCGAACTTCCGCGCCTCCGCGTCGAGCCCGTTCATGAACAGGCCCAGCTCCTCCTGCGCCCGCAGACCCTCCGGGCCGAGCCCGTCGATGTCCATGACCTTGAGGTAGCGCAGCACGGGCGAGAGCACGTCGTCGTGGTGGATACGCATGTTGTAGACCTCGCCGATCGCCATCTGCGCGGCGGCCCGCTCGAAGCCCGGCATGCCGTGCCCGGGCATCCGGAAGCCGACGACGACGTCCCGGACGGCCTGCATGGTCAGGTCGGGGGCGATCTCGAACGCGGCCTTCAGGAGGTTGCGGTAGAAGATCATGTGGAGGTTCTCGTCGGCCGCGATGCGTGCCAGCATCCGGTCGCAGACCGGGTCGCCGGACTGGTGCCCGGTGTTGCGGTGCGAGATCCGGGTGGCGAGCTCCTGGAAGGACACGTAGGCCACGGAGTGCAGCATGGAGTGGCTGTTGTCCGACTCGAAGCCCTCGCTCATGTGGGCCATCCGGAACTGCTCCAGCTTGTCCGGGTCGACCGCGCGGGAGGCGAGCAGGTAGTCGCGCATGACGATGCCGTGCCGCCCCTCCTCCGCCGTCCAGCGGTGCACCCAGGTGCCCCAGGCGCCGTCGCGCCCGAAGAGGGAGGCGATCTCGTGGTGGTAGCTCGGCAGGTTGTCCTCGGTCAGCAGGTTCACGACGAGCGCGATCCGGCCGATCTCGGTGACCTTCGACTGCTCCTTGTCCCAGGCCTCGCCGTCCTCGAAGAAACCGGGGAAGTTCCGGGCGTCGCCCCACGGCACGTACTCGTGCGGCATCCAGTCCTTGGTGACCTTCAGGTGCCGGTTCAGTTCCTTCTCGACCACTTCCTCCAACGCGTACAGCAGCCGGGCGTCGGTCCAGCCGGCGGGGCTGCCCAGGTGCGGAGAGGTGATCGTCACAAGAACTCCAGGGACGTGAAGCGGGGCGGAACACTCCGGCGAGCGGTGCCGGAACCTACGGGATCGTAGGCTACGAAACCGTAGGTTACGAGACCGTAGGTTAAGCCCGTTGTAAAGGGTGCTGATCAGCGGGGTCGCGGACGATCACCCGAACCTACCGGGTGCCCTGGAACGCCCAGGTCCCGGGGCCGTCGGAGTGACGCCGTCAGCCGGTCAGCCGGTCAGTCGGTCAGTCGTACAGGTCGCGCAGCCGCACCGAGAGGCACGTCACACAGCCCTCCAGCTTCTCGAACTCGCTGATGTCGACCGTCACCACCTCGTGCCCGAGGTCGGTGAGCAGCTCCGCCGTCTTCGGCGCGCTCGCCGCGATCAGCAGCTTGTGCCCGCCGAGCAGCACCACGTGCGCGCCGGACTCCTCCGGGACCGACAGGAACCGCGGGAACAGGGACGGCCGGTCGACGTGCGGGACGTGCCCCAGCACCGTCCCGTCGGGCAGCGCGGTGACCGCCGACTTCAGATGCAGCACCCGGCTCACCGGAACGGCCACCACGCGCGCGCCGAGCGGCTCGAACGCGGCCCGCAGCTGCTGGATGCCCGCCGCGTTCGTCCGGCTGCCGCGCCCCACGTACACCGTGTCGCCGACCTTGAGGACGTCGCCGCCCTCCAGGGTGCCCGGCTCCCAGATCCAGTTCACCGAGCAGCCCAGCCGGGCCACCGCCTCCTCCACGCCGGCCGTCTCGCCCCGCCGGGAGCGCGCCCCCGGGCGGGTGATCAGGGCGACGTTGCGGAACACGACGACCGAGTCCTCGACGAACACCGCGTCCGGGCAGTCGTCGGCGGGCTCCACCTCGACCGTCTCCCAGCCGTGCGCGGCCAGCGTCCCGGCGTACGCCTCCCACTGCTCCAGGGCGAGGTCCGGGTCGATCTTCGTGCGTTCGATGTGCGTGACCAGCCCTTCCGCGAGACGCGGGCCGGGGCGGCGGATGAGGGCCTTCTTGCTGGGCACGTCCAGTTCTCCGAATCGGCGACGGCGGTCCGGCGCCCTGGTGCGGGTCGCCGGTCCGCCATCATGCAACCCCGCGCGGGGTCCGCAGAAGCCCTGCCGGAAGGCTGTGGCTCAGCTGAGATACCGGTGGGTCACTCCGGGGCGCCCTCCCGCAGCCCGCCGTCCAGCTCCAGCCAGCGCGTCACCCCGATCGACCGGAGGAACGGCAGATCGTGACTGGCCACGACCAGGGCGCCCTCGTACGACTCCAGGGCCGTCGTCAGCTGGCGCACGCTCGCCAGGTCGAGGTTGTTCGTCGGCTCGTCCAGCAGCAGGAGCTGCGGGGCGGGCTCGGCGAGCATCAGGGACGCCAGCGCCGCCCGGAACCGCTCGCCCCCGGAGAGCGTCCCGGCCCTCTGGTCCGCTCTGCCGCCCCGGAACAGGAACCGGGCCAGCCGGGCCCGGACCCGGTTGTTCGTCGCCCCGGGCGCGAACCTGGCCGCGTTCTCGGCCACCGTCAGCCCGTCGTCCAGGACGTCGAGCCGCTGCGGCAGGAACCGCGTCGGGACGTGGACGACGGCCTCGCCCGCGACCGGCGCCAGCTCCCCGGCGATCGTCCGCAGGAGCGTCGTCTTGCCCGCGCCGTTGCGTCCGATCAGCGCGACCCGCTCCGGCCCGCGCAGATCGAGGCTCCCCACGCGCGTGCCGTACGCCGTCTCCAGGTCCAGCAGCGACAGCACGCCCCGGCCCGGGGGTACGGCTGTGTACGGCAGGTCGACGCGGATCTCGTCGTCGTCCCGGACGGCCTCCGCCGCCTCGTCCAGCCGCTCCCTCGCCTCCGCGAGGCGCTCCTCGTGCAGGATGCGGTGCTTGCCGGCGGACTCCTGCGCGGACCGTTTGCGCAGGCCCATCACGATCTTCGGCTCGCGCTTGTTGTCCTGCATCTTCTGCCCGTACTTCTTGCGCTTGGCCAGCTTGACCTGCGCGTCGCTCAGTTCGCGCTTCTGCCGGCGGACGTCCGCCTCCGCGACGCGCACCATCCGCTCGGCCGCGTCCTGCTCGACGGCGAGCGCCTCCTCGTAGGCGCTGAAGCCGCCGCCGTACCAGGTGACCTCCCCGGCGCGCAGGTCGGCGATCTGGTCGACCAGGTCCAGGAGTTCACGGTCGTGGCTGACGACGACCAGGACGCCCGACCAGGCGGAGACGGCGGCGTACAGGCGGGCGCGCGCGTGGAGGTCGAGGTTGTTGGTCGGCTCGTCCAGCAGGAGGACGTCGGGACGGCGCAGCAGCAGCGCCGCCAGCCGCAGGAGCACCGACTCGCCGCCGGACACCTCGCCGATCGTGCGGTCCAGGCCGATGTGCCCGAGACCCAGCTCGCCCAGGGTGGCCAGGGCGCGCTCCTCGACGTCCCAGTCGTCCCCGAGGGCCTCGAAGTGCTCCTCGGAGGAGTCGCCGGCCTCGATGGCGTGCAGGGCGGCGCGGCGGGCGTCGATCCCGAGGGCCTCGTCGACCCTGAGGGCGGTGCCCAGGGTGACGTTCTGCGGGAGGTAGCCGATCTCGCCCGCCACCCGCACGGTGCCGTCGGCCGGGGGCAGTTCCCCGGCGATCAGCTTCAACAGGGTGGACTTGCCGGACCCGTTGACCCCGACGAGTCCGGTCCGGCCGGGGCCGAAGGCGAGGTCCAGCTCCTCGAAGACGGGGGTGCCGTCGGGCCAGGCGAAGGAGAGGGCGGAAGCGGTGATGGAATGACTCAAGAAAGCCTCGCGGTGTGCGCATGCGGTCAGGGGCAGACGCGTGTCGAGACACCGGAGGTCGGCTCGGGGCACCGTTCCACTGCGGGACGGCTCGTACGCCGAGGTCGGACGCTGCGCACACAGCACGCGAAGACGGTTCGCTGTGCGACGCGGTGTCTCGGGACCTCAGACGAGCAACGTCCTTCTCCAATCGGCGGCAACAGATGCGGGTCAACCGTAAGGAGGGCGGTTCGGGGCTGTCAAAGGAATTGACGCGCCCTCTTACAGGGCGGTCGTTCCGGTCGGAATCGGTCAGTACGCGTCGCGCATGAGCTCCGCGAGGTCGTGGTCCAGGTCCAGCTGGAGGTGTTCCAGGCCGACCGGGACCAGTTCGCTCGTCGACGCCAGGAAGCGGCGGACGTCCGCCGAGTGGACGTGGACGACGGCCGTGCCCTCCGGGGCGTGGAACTCCAGGACCGTGCGGTCGAAGCCGTAGGGGCGGACCCGGACGTCGCCGTCGCCCTCCGCGTCCACCAGGCCCGCCGCGAGCAGGTCCCTCGCGAACGTCCAGCACACCTCGACGCCCTCCAGGGTGGCCGGCGCGGGGAACGTCATCCGGACGGCGAAGGGATCGGTCCGGTCGTAGTGCAGCGTGGCGGGGATGCTCTGCATCCGGGGCGCGGCGGCGACAAGACGGGCCTCTACGGGCTGATCGATGACGGTGGACATCGTCTTGCTCCCTTGTGACTGCTGGGCGAACTTCCGGTCGGAGGACACTCGACACTTGAAGAGACGCCGGAACGGCCCGATCCGTGCACCTTGATTTCACGTGACGTCGGTCACCGTACGCGGGGGACCGGAGGGGCTTGTGGGGACTTCCGGCTCAACAGTGACGGAAGAGGCGGGAACCGGGGAGTACCCGCGCACGGGGAGAACATGCCGGGAGGGCCTCTGGACGCGCTCCGGGACGTCCGCTAGCTTCGCCCGCCATGAGGCGCTCGGGGATCACGCGACGTGTGGGCGGTACGGCGGCCAGGGGACGCAAGGGGGCTGCCCTGGGGGCGGTCTGCGGGGTGGTGCTGGCGCTGCTGAGCGCCGCTCCCGCGCGGGCGGGGACGGGGGAGTGGGCCGGGCCGGGAGGGGTGCGGGGCGTGCCGGGTGCTGTCGACGGGGCACGGGACGGGCTGAGCGGGGCGCGGTGGGCGCTGAAGGACACCGGGGCGCCGACCGTGCGTTTCCGGGGGCTCGCGGCCGTCGACCGGGACACGGCGTGGATCGCGGGGACGCAGGGGACCGTGCTGCGGACGACGGACGGCGGGGCGAGCTGGCGGAACGTGTCGCCGCCCGGCGCGCAGGACCTCCAGTTCCGGGACGTCGAGGCGTTCGACGCGCGCCGGGCGGTGGTGCTGGCGATCGGGGAGGGCGAGGCGTCGCGGATCTACCGCACGGACGACGGCGGGGCGAGCTGGACGGAGTCCTTCCGCAACACCGACGCGCGCGCCTTCTACGACTGCCTCGCCTTCTTCGACCGCCGCCACGGCCTCGCGATGAGCGACCCGGTGGACGGGAAGTTCCGCATCCTGTCGACCTCCGACGGCGGACGCACCTGGAGCGTCCTGCCCGGCACCGGCATGCCGCCCGCGCTGGACGGCGAGGCGGGGTTCGCGGCGAGCGGCCAGTGCCTCGTCACCTCCGGGCCCCGCGACGTCTGGCTCGCCACCGGAGGCGCCGCCCACGCGCGCGTGCTGCACTCCCGCGACCGGGGCCGCACCTGGACCGCCGCCGACACCCCGGTCCCGGCCGCCGACCCGGCCCGCGGCGTCTTCGCCCTCGCCTTCCGCGACCCCCGCCACGGCATCGCGGTGGGCGGCGACTACCGCCCCGACCAGCCCTCCCCGACCCCCGCAGCGGTGACGACGGACGGCGGCCGGACCTGGCACCCCGCCCCGGTCCCCCCGCCCGCCTACCGCTCCGGCGTCACCTGGCTCCCCCACTCCCGCACCACCGCCCTGGCCGTCGGCCCCACCGGCACCGACCTCACCACCGACGCCGGCCGCACCTGGCACCCCCTCACCCCCGGCTCCTTCGACACCGTCACCTGCACCCCCGACCGCACCTGCTGGGCGTCGGGCGAACAGGGCAGAGCGGCCCGCCTGGAACGCTGACCCCGCACCCCACCCCGTACCCTCGACCCACCATGACGACCGTACAGATCCCCGCCGGCTGGCCCGCCACCGAAGAAGCCGCCCGCGCCGTCCAGGACGCCCTCCGCGCGCGGGTGGTGACCGACGAACCGGGACCCCCGCCCGGCACGGGGCACGTGACCGGGGTGGACGTCGCCTACGACGACGAGCGGGACGTCGTCGCGGCGGCGGCGGTCGTGCTGGACGCGGGGACGCTGGAGGTCGTCGCGGAGGCGACGGCGGTGGGGCGGATCTCGTTCCCGTACGTTCCGGGGCTGCTGGCGTTCCGGGAGCTGCCGACGGTCATGGCGGCCCTCGCCGCGCTCCCCTGCGACCCCGGGCCGGTCGTGTGCGACGGCTACGGCCTCGCGCACCCCCGCCGCTTCGGCCTGGCGAGCCACCTGGGCGTCCTCACCGGCCTCCGCACGATCGGCGTCGCGAAGAACCCGTTCACGTTCACGTACGCCGAACCGAGCCCCCCGCGCGGATCGTCGACACCGCTGCGGGCGGGCGACGAGGAGGTCGGCCGAGCCCTGCGCACCCGCGCGGACGTGAAGCCCGTCTTCGTCTCCGTGGGCCACCGCGTCACCCTGGACGACGCGTGCGCCCACACCCTCGCCCTCACCCCCCGCTTCCGCCTCCCGGAGACGACCCGCCGCGCGGACGCGCTGTGCCGCCGGGCCCTCCAGGAGGCCACGGACACCCGGCAGGAGGCCACAGGCACCCGGACGTCGCCGATCTGATCATCCGTCGATCTGAGTACCTGTACGGATGTGGCGCCCCGCCCGCCCCGGCAGGCTGACCCCCATGACGAGCCACCGCGCCCCCAAGCCCCTCACCGACCCCGCCCGCCCCGTCGAGCGCGCGGTCAACGCCGCCCTCATCCTGGCCGCGCTGGCAGGTCTCGGCTGGATCGGCGGCATGATCTACACCCTCGTGGAGTGGCAGATCTGACGGAACCCGACCGACCTCGACCGGATCGCCCCTCCCGAGAGGCCACGTCCCTCACACCCGGGCCGCCACCCGGAACCTGATCCCCGCCTTCTGCAACCGCTCGGTCAACGCGTCCCCCATCGCCACCACGGTCGTCACCTGCCCCGCCACCGGCGGCAGTTCGTCCAGCGCGAGCGCCATCGCCCCCTCCGCGAACATCTTCGCCGTCTCCCCGTACCCGGGGTCCCCGCCGGACACCTCGGTGAACACCCGCCGCCCACCGCCCTCCCCGACGAACCGCACGGAGAACCAACTGCGCGCCCGCTTCTCCTCGCCGGGCCCCTCCCCGGGCTCCAGCCGCGAGGACAGCCAGCGCCGCACCGGCGGCACCTGCGCGGCGGCGACGAGCGCGCCCACCCCGGCGACACCCCCGAGGGCGACCGGAAGACGCCGGACGGCTGCGTAGTGCCGGTAACGGAAGTCGGGCCCGTACCGGGCCACAGCACGCGCGGAACGCACGACGACCTGAGGGTCGAGGGTGGGCAGCGGCAGCGCCCACGCCCCCACCTCGGACGCGAACCGGGGCGCGCCCGCGGGCGCCCCCGCCCGGCGGCCCACGAGCCGCGGCTCGTACCGGGCCCGGTCCCGCGCCGCGGCGAACACCTGGCGCCCGCGCGAGAACTGGTTCAGCGCGGAGGAGAGCGTCCCGCCGGAGATCATCGCGTCGGCGCTCACGAACCCGTCGACGGTCAGCGGCACCCCCTCGGGCAGCTGACGCACCGTGAAGTACGCGCCCAGGTCGTGCGGGACGGAGTCGAACCCGCACGCGTGCAGCAGCCGCGCCCCGGTCTCCCGCGCGCGGGCGTCGTGCCGCACATAGGTCAGGTCGACGAACTCCGGCTCCCCGGAGAGGTCCAGATAGTCCGTGCCGTGATCGGCGCAGGCGGCCACGAGGTCGTCCCCGTAGGTGACGTACGGCCCGACGGTCGTGGCGACGACACGCGCCTGCTCCGCGAGCGCCCGCAGGGACGCCGTGTCGGCCACGTCCGCGTGCAGCACCCCGACGTCCTCGCCGCCGGGCAGCCGTTCCCGCAGCCGCTCCAGCTTCTCCGTGCTGCGCCCGGCGATCGCCCACCGCAGCTCCCCGGGGGCGTGCTCGGCGAGGTACTCCGCGGTGAGCGTGCCGACGAAGCCGGTGGCCCCGAACAGCACGACGTCGTACGGACGGTCCGTCTTTTTCAGCCTGCTCATGACACCCCTCGGGTCGTACGGTGCGCCGTTGTCAGTGCCTGAGGCTAGCGTGGAGGGTGCCGGGCACGATCAAGCATCCGGCACCCGGACAGGCTAGTTTCCAAGCGCTTGCTCTTGTGCTCGGCGGGAGCGCGTTCCTAGCATCGGCGGTGACGACGGCGAGGGGGCTGGATGACGACGGCAGCGCAGGGACCGCTCGCCGGGGTGCGGGTGGTCGAGCTGGCCGGCATCGGCCCCGGCCCGTTCGCCGCGATGCTCCTGGCCGACCTCGGCGCCGACGTCGTCCGGGTGGACCGCCCCGGCCGCCCGGTCCTCGCGATCGACCCGGCCCACGACGTCACGAACCGGGGGAAGCGCTCGGTGGTCGTCGACCTCAAGTCCCCCGAGGGCCCGGCACAGGTGCTCGACCTGGCCGCCCGCGCGGACGTCCTGATCGAGGGCCTGCGCCCCGGGGTCGCCGAGCGCCTCGGTGTCGGCCCGCGGGAGTGCCACGCGCGCAACGCCCGCCTGGTGTACGGCCGGATGACCGGCTGGGGCCAGGACGGTCCCCTCGCCCAGCGCGCCGGGCACGACATCGCGTACATCGCCGTCACCGGCGCCCTCGGCATCACCGGCAGCCCCGACCGGCCCCCGCCCGCCCCGGCGAACCTCCTGGGGGACTACGCGGGCGGCTCGCTCTACCTCGTCGTGGGCGTCCTCGCCGCGCTCCACCACGCGCGCGCGACGGGCACCGGACAGGTCGTGGACGCGGCGATCGTGGACGGCACCGCGCATCTCACGGCGATGCTCCACGGCATGCTCGCGGCCGGCGGCTGGCAGGACCGGCGCGCGGCGAACCTCCTGGACGGCGGCTGCCCGTACTACGGCACGTACGAGACGGCCGACGGCGGGCACATGGCCGTCGGCGCACTGGAGCCGCAGTTCTACGCCGAGTTCACGGCCCTCCTCGGCCTCGACGGCTTCGCGGACGCCCGCAAGGACCCGGCCCGCTGGCCCGCCCTGCGCGAGGCGACCGCCGCCCGCTTCAGGTCCCGTACCCGGGACGAGTGGACGGCCGTCTTCGAGGGCTCCGACGCGTGCGTGGCGCCGGTGCTGTCCCTGAGCGAGGCCCCGCACCACCCGCACCTCGCCGCGCGCGGCACCTTCACCGACCACGCCGGCCTCACCCAGCCCGCCCCCGCCCCCCGCTTCTCCGCCACCCCGGCCACGATCCGCACACCCCCCGCCCGGCCGGGCGCCGACACGGCGGCCGTGGCCAGGGACTGGGGGATACCGGGACTCGCGACGGGCCGGGGCCCCGCGACCGACTGACCCGCACACCCCGCGACCACTCGGAACCCGGCCCACTCACAGCCCCAGGCCGACCCCGGCCCCCGAACGACCGGCCAATCCCAGCTCCTGAAACCGACCCACCCAGATCCACCCAGATCCACCCCGACTCACGCCGCCCCAGCCCGAAACCCCGGCCCACCCGAAACCCACCCGGCCCCCCGAAAGGCCCACCCCTTGAGCACCGAAGCGTACGTGTACGACGCGATCCGCACCCCGCGCGGACGCGGCAAGGCCGACGGCGCCCTGCACGGCACGAAACCGATCGACCTGGTCACCGGCCTCCTGCGGGCGCTCCAGGAGCGGCTGCCGAGCCTGGACCCGGCGGCGATCGACGACATCGTGCTCGGCGTCGTCGGCCCGCACGGCGACCAGGGCTCGGACATCGCGCGGATCGCGGCGCTCGCGGCGGGCCTGCCGGACACGGTCGCCGGGGTCCAGGAGAACCGCTTCTGTGCCTCGGGCCTCGAAGCCGTCAACTCGGCCGCCGCGAAGGTCCGTTCCGGCTGGGAGGACCTCGTCCTCGCGGGCGGCGTGGAGTCGATGTCGCGGGTCCCGATGGGCTCCGACGGCGGCGCCTGGTTCAACGACCCGATGACGAACCTCGCCGTGAACTTCGTGCCCCAGGGCATCGGCGCCGACCTCATCGCGACCATCGAGGGCTTCACCCGCCGCGACGTCGACGAGTACGCGGCGCTCTCCCAGGAGCGCGCCGCGACCGCCCTCAAGGAGGGCCGTTTCGAGCGGGCCGTCGTCCCGGTCGTCGACCGCGCGGGCCTCACCGTCCTCGACCACGACGAGCACCCCCGCCCCGGCACCACCGCCGACTCCCTCGCCCGCCTCAAGCCGTCCTTCGCGGACATCGGCGAACTCGGCGGCTTCGACGCGGTCGCCCTCCAGAAGTACCACTGGGTCGAGAAGATCGACCACGTCCACCACGCGGGCAACTCCTCCGGCATCGTCGACGGCGCCTCCCTCGTCGCGATCGGCTCCCGCGAGGTCGGCGAGCGCCACGGCCTCACCCCGCGCGCGCGGATCGTCTCCGCCGCCGTCTCCGGCTCCGAGCCGACCATCATGCTCACCGGCCCCGCGCCCGCCACCCGCAAGGCCCTCGCCAGGGCGGGCCTGACGATCGACGACATCGACCTCGTCGAGATCAACGAGGCGTTCGCGGCCGTCGTCCTGCGCTTCGCCAGGGACATGGGCCTGCCCCTGGACAAGATCAACGTCAACGGCGGCGCGATCGCGCTGGGCCACCCGCTGGGCGCGACCGGCGCGATGATCCTCGGCACCCTCGTCGACGAACTGGAGCGCCAGGACAAGCGCTACGGCCTCGCGACCCTGTGCGTGGGCGGCGGGATGGGCATCGCCACCGTCGTCGAGCGCGTCTGACCCCCTCCCGACGGATCACCGAGAAGGCACCCCATGAACTCCACGACCATCCGCTGGGAACAGGACCGCGAAGGCGTCGTCACCCTCGTCCTCGACGACCCGGACCAGTCCGCCAACACCATGAACGCCGCCTTCCGCGCCTCCCTCGCCACGGTCACCGACCGCCTGGAGGCCGAGAAGGACACCATCAAGGGGATCATCGTCACCTCGGCGAAGAAGACCTTCTTCGCCGGCGGCGACCTGCGCGACCTCATCCGCGTCACCCCCGACACCGCCCAGGAGCTGTTCGAGGGCGGCCTGGAGATCAAGCGGAACCTGCGCCGCATCGAGACCCTCGGCAAGCCGGTCGTCGCCGCGATCAACGGCGCGGCCCTGGGCGGCGGCTACGAACTCGCCCTCGCCTGCCACCACCGCATCGCCCTCGACGCCCCCGGCACGAAGGTCGGCTGCCCCGAGGTCACCCTCGGCCTGCTCCCCGGGGGCGGCGGCGTCGTCCGCACGGTCCGCCTCCTCGGCATCGCCGACGCCCTCCTGAAGGTCCTCCTCCAGGGCACCCAGTACAACCCGGCCAGAGCGCTCCGGAACGGTCTGGTCGACGACGTCGCCGCCACCCGCGACGAACTCCTCGCGAAGGCACGCGCGTTCATCGACGCGAACCCCGAGTCCCGCCAGCCCTGGGACAGGCCCGGTTACCGCATCCCCGGCGGCACCCCGGCCCACCCGAAGTTCGCCGCGAACCTGCCCGCGTTCCCGGCGACCCTGCGCAAGCAGACGAACAACGCCCCCTACCCGGCGCCGCGCCGCATCCTCGCCGCCGCCGTCGAGGGCGCCCAGGTCGACTTCGAGACCGCGCAGGTCATCGAGGCCCGCTACTTCGTCGAACTGGCCGCCGGGCAGATCTCGAAGAACATGATCCAGGCGTTCTTCTTCGACCTCCAGGCCGTCAACTCCGGCGCCAGCCGCCCCCAGGGGACCGCCCCCCGCCAGGTCCGCCGGGCCGCCGTCCTGGGCGCCGGGATGATGGGCGCCGGCATCGCCTACGCGTGCGCGCGCGCCGGGATCGACGTCGTCCTCAAGGACGTCACCCCCGAGGCCGCCGCCAGGGGCAGGGCGTACTCCGAGAAGCTGTGCGCCAAGGCCGTCGCCAAGGGCCGGATGCCGCAGGAGAAGGCGGACGCGCTGCTCGCCCGCATCACCCCGACCGCCGACCCCGCCGACCTCGCGGGCTGTGACGCGGTCATCGAGGCCGTCTTCGAGGACGCCTCCCTCAAGCACAAGGTGTTCCAGGAGATCCAGCACGTCGTCGCCCCGGACGCGCTGCTGTGCTCCAACACCTCGACGCTCCCCATCACCGCCCTCGCCGAAGGCGTCGAGCGCCAGGGCGACTTCATCGGCCTGCACTTCTTCTCGCCCGTCGACAAGATGCCCCTCGTCGAGATCATCAAGGGCGAGCGGACCGGCGAGGAGGCCCTCGCGCGCGCCTTCGACCTGGTCCGGCAGATCAGGAAGACCCCGATCGTCGTCGGCGACTCGCGCGGCTTCTTCACCTCCCGGGTCATCGGCCAGTTCCTCAACGAGGGTGTCGCCATGGTCGGCGAGGGCATCGAACCCGCCTCCGTCGAACAGGCCGCGGCCCAGGCGGGCTACCCGGCGAAGGTGCTCTCCCTGATGGACGAGCTGACCCTCACCCTCCCGCGCAAGATCCGCGCCGAGTCGAAGCGGGCCGTCGAGGAGGCGGGCGGCACCTGGACCGCGCACCCCGCCGAGGCCGTCATCGACCGCATGGTCGACGAGTTCGGCCGCGAGGGGCGCGGCGCCGGCGCCGGCTTCTACGACTACGACGACACCGGCAGGCGTACGGCCCTGTGGCCCGGACTGCGCGAGCACTTCACGCGCGCGGGCACCGAGATCCCCTTCCGGGACATGCAGGAACGCATGCTGTTCGCGGAGGCCCTCGACACGGTCCGCCTGGTCGAGGAGGGCGTCCTCACGTCCGTCGCCGACGCCAACATCGGCTCCCTCTTCGGGATCGGCTTCCCCGGCTGGACCGGCGGCGTCCTCCAGTACGTCAACGGCTACGACGGCGGCGTACCCGGCTTCGTCGCCCGCGCCCGCGAACTCGCCGCCGCCTACGGCGAGCGCTTCACCCCGCCCGCCCTCCTCGTCGAGAAGGCCGCCAAGGGGGAGACCTTCACCGACCGCTGACCCGCCCCCGCCGGGGGGTGGCCCTCGCACCTCCCGGCACCGGGCGGGCGCCCGTACCGCTCACCGACACGTCCCCCTTGCCCCCGCACCCCCGCCCCCGGACCCTGACCCGCGGAACCCCCCACCGCCCTCCCGGAGGAGCCCCCATGGGTCACAGGCCAGCCCGCGCCGTCCTGGACATCCTGCGGAGCGAAGGCGTGGACCGCGTCTTCGGGAACCCCGGCACCACCGAACTCCCGTTCCTGGCAGCCCTGTCGGCGTCCCCGGACGCGCCGGAGTACGTCCTCGGCGTCCACGAGGGCGCGGTGGTCGCGATGGCCGACGGGTACGCCCGGGGCACCGGCCGCCCGGCGTTCGTGAGCCTGCACATCGCCGCCGGACTCGCCAACGGCCTGCTCGGCCTCCTCAACGCCCGCCGCTCCCGCACCCCCCTGGTCGTGACGGCCGGCCAGCAGGACCGCCGCCACCTCCAGCAGGACCCGATGCTCACCGGCGACCTCGTCGGCCTCGCGACCCCGGCGGTGAAGGCGGCGTACGACGTCCAGCACGCCCACGACCTGCCCCTCGCACTGCGCCGCGCCTTCGCGCTGGCCCGCCGGCCGCCCGCCGGACCGGTGTTCCTGTCGGTCCCGATGGACGTCCTCCTGGAGGACACCGAGGTCGAGGTCCCGCCCCGCACCCCCACGCCCCCGCTCGGCCCGGCCCCCGGGCTCGACCGCGCCGCCGCCCTCCTCGCCGCCGCCCGGCACCCCGCGATCGTCGCCGGCGACGGCGTGGCCCGCGAGAACGCCCTCGCCGCGCTGGTCCGCACCGCCGAGGCGCTCGGCGCGACCGTCCACCACCAGCCGATGAGCGACGGCCTCGACTTCCCGACCACCCACCCCCTGCACGCGGGCACGCTCCCGCCCCGCCACGACGCCGTCCGCACCGCCCTCGCCCCCTACGACGCCGTCCTCATCGCCGGCGCGCACGCCTTCACCCCGCACCACTACACCCCCGGCCCCGCCCTGCCGCCCGGCCTCACGGTCGTCCAGCTCGACTCCGACGCCGACGAGATCGGCCGCAACTTCCCCGCCGACGCCGGGCTCGTCGGCGCCCTGGCCCCCTCCCTCGACCGGCTCGCGGACCTGCTGCGCGAGCGCGTGCCCGAGGACACCGCGGCCTCCCGGCTGCGGGCGGCGGGCGCCCGGCACCGCGCCGAGCGGGAACGCACCGAGGCCGCGGCCCGAGCCGCCTACTCGCCGGCCCCGCTCGACCCGTGGGCCGCCGCGCACGCCGTCGCCGACGGACTCCCGCCCGGCGCGGTCGTCGTCGAGGAGGCCATCACCACCGGACTCCTGCTGCGCCGCCTGCTGCGCCTGGAGCGGCCCGGCAGCTACACGCACACCGTCGGCGGCGGCCTCGGCTGGGGGGTCGGCGCCGCCGTGGGCCGCGCCCTCGCCGAGCCGGGACGGCCCGTCGTCGCCGTCCTGGGCGACGGCTGCACGCTGTTCGGCCTGCAAGGGCTGTGGAACGCGGCCCGGTCGGGCACGCCGGTGCTGTTCGTGGTGATGAACAACGGGGTGTACCGCACGCTCCAGGACACGTACAAGACGCTGGGGGGAGTCGGCGACTGTCCGGGTACGGAGCTGGGGGAGCTGGACTTCACGCGGGCGGCGGGGTTCTTCGGGGTCGACGCGGTGCGCGCGCGGAGCGCCGGGCAGGTGCGTGAACTGGTCGCGGGGGCGGGGGAGTTGACGGGGCCGCTGCTGGTGGACGTACCGCTGCGAGGGTAGGGCGACACTCGCACGGCACTCACAGGGACCGGCGTCTTGTCACCCCGCCCGCCGGGCCCGATCATCGGCACATGACGGACGGTCCGCTGCCGAAGTCGGTGCTCGCCCGCGGGGCGCTGCTGCTGCACGCGTGCGGGGGCAGCGACACGGCCCTCTCCCTCGCCGAACTCGCCCTGCGCACCGGCCTCCCGAAGCCCACCGCGCACCGGCTCCTCGGTGAACTGGTCCGCCTCGGCTTCGTCGAGCGCACCCCCGAAGGCGCTTACCGCGTCGGCCTCGCGCTGTTCGTGCTAGGCCAGTCGGCGCCGTCCGTGCGCGAACTGCGCGACGCCGCCCTGCCGTTCCTCGGCGACCTGCACGAGGCGACCCACGAGAACGTCCACCTGGCGGTCCCGGACGGCGCCGACACACTGTTCCTGGAGAAGGTCACCGGCCGCCGCGCCACCCCGATCGTCTCCCGTACCGGCGGCCGGCTCCCCGCCCACTGCACCGCCACCGGCAAGGTGTTCCTCGCCCTCGGTGCCCGCCCGCCGCGCCGCGCCCTGCCCCGCCTCACGCCCCGCACCCTCGTCCTGCCCGGCCAGCTCGCCCGCGACCTCGCCCTCACCCGCGCCCGCGGCTACGGCGTCAACCGCGAGGAGGCCGAGATCGGCGTCTCCGCCGTCGCCGCCCCCGTCTACGCCCTCGGCCACGGCTCCCGCCCCGTCGCCGCGATCTCCGTCACCGGCGGCACCCGCAGACTCGACATGGACCGGGTGGGGGCGAGGGTGTGCGCGGCGGCGAGGGCGCTGACGCGAGCGCTGTCGGGCTGACGGACCGTCAACATCTCACCGTTCAAACCGAATTGCCCACTCCCCGCTGCATCGCCACCGCCAACCCGTGCTCCGTCAGCCCCGCCCCGCTCACCTCTCCCGCCACCCGCCCCCGCACGAACACCACCACCCGGTCGCACATCTCCGTCAACTCCGCGAGATCCGTGGACGCGAGCAGCACGGCCGCCCCCCGCTCCGCCAACTCGCCCACGATCCGGTGCATCTCACCGCGTACGCCGATGTCGACACCCCGCGTCGGATCGTCCAGCACGACGACCTTCGGCCCGGCGGCCAGCCACTTCGCGAACACCACCTTCTGCTGATTCCCGCCCGACAACCGCCCCACCACGTCGTACGGCCCACCCCGCAGCCGCAGACGGTCCGTCAGTTCCCCTGTCTCCCGCACCAGTTCGGCGCGGCGCGGTACGGCCCCGCCCCGCCCCAGTGCCAGCCAGCTCACGGCGGTCGCGTTCTCCCACACCGTGCGGTCCGTCATCAGCCCGTACCGTTTCCGGTCGCTCGGCACGAAGGCGACCCCCGCCCGCACCGCGTCCCGCAGCGAGCGCGGCCGGCCCCGCCCCGCGACGTCCACCCGGCCCGCCGAGACCGCCGCCCGCCCGCACACCACCTCCAACGCGTCGAGATGGCCCGCCCCTTGGAGCCCGGCGACCCCGACGACCTCGCCCGCGCGGACGCCGAACGTCACGTCGCTGAGCCGCCCCGGCACGCACACCCCGGCCAGCGTCACGGGCGGCACCCCCTCCCGCACGGCCTGCGGTCGGCGTACGGCCGGTTCGGGACGTCCGCCCAGCATCGCCGTCACCAGTTCGGGCACGTCCACCGACGCGCGCGGCACCCCGGCGAGGGCGACCCGGCCGTCCCGAAGCACCGTCACCCGCCGGGCGATCCGCGTCACCTCCTCCAGGAAGTGCGAGACGTACAGCACGGCGATGCCCCGCGCGGTGAGCGTGCGCAGCACCCGCTCCAGCCGGGCGACCGCGTCGGCGGGCAGCGCGGAGGTCGGCTCGTCGAGGATCAGCAGCTCCGGCTCCCGCAGCAGCGCCCGCGCGATCTCCGTCAACTGCTGGTCGGCCAGCGGGAGTCCACCGAGTCCGGCGTCCGGGTCGACGTCCAGCCCCAGCTCCGCGAGCACCGGCCGGGCCGCCCGGTCCATGGCGGCCCGGTCGAGGAGACCGAGGCGGCGCGGAGGGTCGTACGGGAAGAGGTTCTCGCGCACGGAGAGATCGGGGAACAGGCTCAACTCCTGGGAGACGGTGGCGACTTGAACACGGGCGGCACCGTGCCTCGCACCCCACCGCACCACCCCTCCCTCCGCCCCCACCACCCCCGCCAGAATCCGCACCAGCGTCGACTTCCCCGCCCCGTTCTCCCCGACCAGCGCGTGCACCTCCCCGGCCCGCAGCCGGATGTCCACCCCGTCCAACGCCCGTACCCCGCCGTACGACTTGACGAGACCCTGCGCCACCAGCACGTCGGTCATGTCAGCGCGCGTCCTTGAGCGGCTTCAACTGGGCGGCCTGGTCGCCGAGGAGGGAGTCGATGGCCGGCTCGTACCACTGGTAGGCCGCCTCGGCGGACTTCTGCCGGGCGATGATCTCGTCGACGTTCGAGGAGTCGACGACCGCGCCGGGGGAGAGGAACCACCCCTCGGGCAGCTTGCCGTCCTTCTCGCGGACCGCCTCGATCAGCATGGCGGTGGAGAGGTAGCCCTTGAGGAAGTGCTGCGGGTCGACGGTGACGAAGTTGGAGCCGTCCTTCACCGCGTCCAGGGTCTTCGGGTCGACGTCGAACCCGGCGGACAGCCACGTCCCCTTCCCGGACTTCTTGATCTTCGCGAGGTTGTAGCTGTCGGCGTCCCCGACCCCGAGGAAGGCGAGGGCGTCCGGATGCGCGTTGACCTGCGCGGACCAGGCGCTGTAGTTCTGCCCGGGATCGCTGTACGTCTGGAAGGGGCCGACGATCTTCACGCCGGGCGCCCGCTTCGCGAACGTGTCGGCGATGCCCTTGGCCCGGCTGTCGAGGACCGGTGTCCCCGGGTTCGGCACACCGATCGCGACCTCGCCCCTCGGGTTCGCGCCGAGCCGCTTCAGCGCCTCCGTCGCCATCAGCTCGCCCAGCGCGTAGTTGTCGTTGCCGACGTAGAAGCCGATCTTCGAGCCGTCGGTGGGGGAGGTGTCCAGCGCGACGATCGGGATGCCCTTGTCGACGGCCTGCGCGGCGGGCCGGGTGAAGATCGGCGGGTCGAGGTTCTCCAGGACGATGCCGTCCTTCGCCCGGGTCGTGAGGTTCTGGAAGAGCTGCACCTCGGCCGGCCCGTCCGTGTTGGGCGGCCCGACGGCCTTGAAGTTCACGTCCCCCGCGTGGCTCGCGGCGCTCTCGGCGCCCAGCACCATCTCGTGGGCGAAGTTCAGCGAGATGTTGGCGACGGCGATCCCCATGTCCAGCTTCCCGCCCTCGCCGGACCCGGAGCCGCTGCCGCAGCCGGCCGCGCCGATCAGCAGCAGCGCGCCGAGCGCCATGGACACCGTACGGATTCTCGGTTGCATCACGGCCTCCAGGGCTCGGCTCACTGACGGCGGCGCCCGGTGCGCCGCAGGATGCTGTCGGCCGCGACGGCGACGAGGATGACCCCGCCGGTCGCGAACGACGTCCAGTTGATGGGGACGTCGAAGAAGACGAGCCCGGCGGCGACGACCGACAGGATCATCGCCCCCGCCACCGCGCCGACCACCGAACCCCGGCCCCCGGCCAGCGGGGTGCCGCCGATGATGCAGGCGGCGATCGCCTGGAGCTCGTACCCCTGGCCGAGGGTCGGGTCGCCGGCGCCGTAGAAGGCCAGGGCCAGGGCCGCCGCGCAGGCCGTGGTGAGGCCGGACAGGGCGAGGGCCTGGACGCGGGTGCGGACCACCGGGATGCCGGTGAAGACGGCGGCGTCCGGGTTGGAGCCGATGGCCCGCACGCGGGCCCCGAACCGGGTGCGGGCCAGGACGACGGCCAGCGCGGCGACCACCGCGAGCAGCACCCACAGCGCGAACGGCACGCCGCCCGGATCGCCGCCCGCGACGGTGAAGAACGAGTCGTCCAGCGGCAGATCGGTGATCTGCCTGCCGTCCGCGAGCGCGAGGCCGACGCCCCGGTACAGCAGCAGCGTGCCCAGCGTCACGATGAACGACGGCAGCGCGAGGACCGTCGTCACCAGCGCGTTGAACACCCCGGCGGCGGCCCCGGTGAGCAGCACCACCGGCACCGCGAGCCACGGCGGCGTCCCCTCCCGGATCAGCAGCGCCCCCACGACCAGGCACATCGCGTAGCTGCCGCCCACCGACAGGTCCACCTCGCGCATCGCCAGCGCGAACACCATCCCGCACGCCATCAGCGAGATGTAGACCGAGTTGTGGGCCGTCGACAGCAGGTTGTCCGTACCGAGGAAGTCCGGGTACGGGATACCGATCCCGGCGACCAGCAGCCCCAGCACCAGCAGCACGCCCAGCTCGTCCCGGGCGGGGAGGCGGGCCGGCAGCCGGAGGGGGAGACGGACGGCCGGACGGGCGCGTGGACGATGGGGCCGACGGGTCGGCGGGCTCCTCCGTCGAAGCCCGCCGCCCTGCTCGGGGCCGCGCTCGGCACCGCCCACGGCACCCTCGGTCTCTGTCATCAGGCACGGCTCCCGTACGGCCGACTCGGTCCGTCCCGCAGCGTCGGGCCGCCGGCGCCGCCCGGCAACCGCCGCGTTCCGGCGAGTGGAATGCGCCCTTGCCGCCCGGACCCCGGCTCCCCACACTCGGCGCATGGAGACACGGACCGCGCTGGTGACCGGAGCGGCGCAGGGGCTCGGGCGGGAGTTCGCCGTCGCGCTCGGCGGGCACGGGTACCGGGTCGCGGGCCTCGATCTGCTGCCGCAGCCGGAGACGGCCGCGCGCGTCCCGGAGTACCTGGAGCTGACCGGGGACGTCGGCGACGAACGGGTGGTGGAGGAGGCGGTGGAGCGGGTCGCCGGGCGGTTCGGGGGGCTGCACGTCGTCGTCAACAACGCGGGCGTCTACCCCGCCGGGCCGTTCGAGGAGACGACCGCCGAGGAGTGGCGGCGGGTCATGCGGATCAACCTGGAGGCGCCGTTCCTGGTCGCGCGCGCCGCACTGCCGTACCTCAAGGCGGCCGGCTGGGGACGGATCGTCAACATCGCCTCGGCGGCCGTCCTCACGGCGCCCCCGACGATGGTCCCCTACGTCGCCTCCAAGATGGGCCTCATCGGCCTCACCCGCTCCCTCGCCGCCGCCCTCGCGCCGTACGGCGTCACCGTCAACGCGATCGCCCCGAGCATGGTGCGCACGGCGACCGCCGAACGGACGGTCGGCGGGGCGGGCGGGTTCGAGGCGGTCCGGGACCGGCAGGCGGTCCGGCGGACGCAGGAGGCGGGGGACCTGGTGTCGACGCTGCTGTACGTCGTCGACGAGGGCAGCGGGTTCCTGACGGGGCAGACGCTGAACGTCTCGGGGGGATCGGCCTACCTGTGATCGGTCTCCGCCCTCGGAACTGACGAAACAGCAGGTCAGGCCGGATTGTCAGTGGCGTCCCCTACGGTGGGGCCATGTCGGGGATCAGGTACACGAGGGGGGACGCCACCACACCGTCGGTGAAGGGCGTCAAGGTGATCGCCCACGTCTGCAACGACAGCGGCGGCTGGGGCAAGGGCTTCGTCCTCGCCCTGTCCCGCCGCTGGCCGGAGCCGGAGGCGCAGTACAGGGCCTGGCACCGGGGGCGCGCGGGGAACGACTTCGCGCTGGGGGCGCTCCAACTCGTCCAGGTGGAGCGGTACATCTGGGTCGCGAACATGATCGGCCAACGGGGGACGAGAACGGGCAGCAAGGGGGTGCCGGTCCGGTACGAGGCGATAGAGGCGGCGCTGGAGCGCCTGGAGCCCCGGGTCCGCGAACTGGGCGCGTCCGTCCACATGCCGCGCATCGGCTGCGGACTGGCGGGCGGCAAGTGGTCCCGGGTGGAGCCGCTGATAGAGGAACGGCTGGTGCGCGGAGGGATCGCGGTGACGGTGTACGACCACGGGGAGGACTGAGCGGGGTGCGACGGCCCTTGCACCCCCTTTGCAAACGCCCTCTTCTACGGGCGAGTTGGCCGATGTAGCGTCCCGCGCATGCCTCTACGCAAGCGCTTCACGACCTGGAGACCCCTCGCGGCTGCCACGCTCACCCTGGTGGCGGCCTCTCTCCTGACCCCCACCGCGGCGCAGGCGGGCTCCCGGGAGAGTCTGCCGATCTACTCGTACGACCAGGCGATACGCCAGTCCGTCTGGGTCGACACGGGCCTCGACGGGGACGGCGACGGGAAGAAGGACCGGGTCGCCGTCGACATCGTCCGGCCCAGGGAACTCGCCCAGCAGGGCCGCAAGGTCCCGGTCATCATGGACGCCAGTCCCTACTACTCCTGCTGCGGCCGGGGCAACGAGAGCCAGCTGAAGACGTACGACGCGAACGGGAACGTCGTACAGATGCCGCTCTTCTACGACAACTACTTCGTGCCGCGCGGCTACGCGTTCGTCGGTGTCGACCTCGCCGGCACGAACCGCTCCGACGGCTGCGTCGACATCGGCGGCCCCTCGGACATCGGCTCCGCGAAGGCGGTCGTGGACTGGCTGAACGGCCGCGCGACCGCGTACACGACGCGTACGGGCACGACGACCGCGAAGGCCGACTGGACGAACGGCCGCACCGGCATGATCGGCAAGAGCTGGGACGGCACGATAGCCAACGGCGTCGCCGCGACCGGCGTCAAGGGCCTCAAGACGATCGTCCCGATCAGCGCGATCTCCTCCTGGTACGACTACTACTTCCAGCAGGGCGCCCCCCTCTACGACGGCGGCCCCGACGACCTCTCCGACTACGTCGACAGCCCGGACGCCCGCACCAAGTGCGCCGCCGTGCAGCAGCAGCTCAAGAACGGCGCGCCGCGCACCGGTGACTGGACGCCCCTGTGGAGCGGCCGGGACTACGTCAAGGACGCCGGCAAGGTGAGGGCCAGCGTCTTCGCCGTGCACGGCATGCAGGACCTCAACGTCCGTACGAACCACCTCGGCCAGTGGTGGAACGCCCTCGCGCAGCACGGCGTCAAGCGCAAGATCTGGCTCTCCCAGACGGGCCACGTCGACCCCTTCGACTTCCGGCGCGGCGCCTGGGTCGACACCCTGCACCGCTGGTTCGACCACGAACTCCTCGGCTACGACAACGGCATCGACCGCGAGCCGACGGCCGACGTCGAACGCCACCCCGACCAGTGGGAGACGTCCCGCGCCTGGCCCCCGTCCGGCACCCGGGCGGCGACCCTGCGCCCCGCGGTCGGCACGCAGCCCGGCGTGGGCGTCCTCGGCCTGCGCAAGGGCACCGGCACCGAGACGTTCACCGACAACCCCGCGCTGGACGAGACCGACTGGTCCGCGAAGATCGACACGGCCACCCCGGAGAAGGCCGGGTTCACCACCGGCCCCCTCACCCGTGACCTGCGCCTCGCCGGCTCCCCGACGGTCACCGTCACCGCGACGCCCACGACGCCGACGGCCCACCTCTCCGCCGTCCTCGTCGACCTCGGCCCCGACACGATCCGCGACTACGCGGCCTCCGGCGAGGGCATCAGCACGCTCACGAACCGCACCTGCTGGGGCGCGAGCACGGCCGGCGACAGCGCCTGCTTCAAGGAGACGGCGGCCCGTACGACGGCCGTCGACTACAACGTCGTCAGCCGCGGCTGGGCCGATCTCGGCACGTACGCGAACCCGGGCCACGGCGTCCCGCTCACCCCGGGCAAGCGCTACACCCTGACGATCACCCTGGCCGCCACCGACCACGTGATCCCGGCGGGCCACCGCCTCGCCCTGATCGTCGCGGGCACGGACAAGAACCTCATCGAACCCCCGGCGGACACCCCGACGCTGGCCCTCGACCTGTCCCGCACCTCGGCGAACGTCCCGCTCGTCGGCGGCGCCCCGGCCTTCGCCCGCGCCACCTCCGGCACGGCTGCCACCCCGCCGAGGACGATCGCCCCGCTCGACGGCGTGGGCCCGGTCCCGGAGGCCCGGCGCGTGCCGTAGCCGGACGGGGACGACCACGGCGGGCGGCGCCGCGGAACCCACCTGCGGCGCCGCCCGTCATGTCCACCGCCCCCCTTTCACGCCCCCTCCACCAACCCCGCCGCCTCCCGGGCACACCCCCACGCGACCGTCACCCCGGCGCCCCCGTGCCCGTAGTGATGCACCACCGTCCGCCCGTCCTCCAGCACCCCCCGCTCCAGCCGCACCACCCCCCGAGCCGGCCGCAACCCCACCCGGTGCCCCAGCACCCGCGCCCCCGCGATCTCCGGCCGCAGCACCGCACACCTCCGGACGATCGCCTCCGCCACCGCCGGATCGGGCGTGAGCGACCAGGCGTCCTCCTCGGCCGTACCGCCCAGCAGGAGCCGGCCGGGCTGGGGGAAGAAGTAGGTGAGCGAACCACCCTCGCCACCGCCCTCGCCGCCGTCCGAGTCACCGCCCTCGCCGTCCTCCACGGCACCGGACACCACCCAGTGCTTGACCCCGGGGTTCTCGACGATCACCAACTGCCCCCGCACCGGCCGCACTTCGCGATCACCCGCCAGCTCCCGCGCCCCCAGCCCCGCGCAGTTCACCACCACGGCCGCGTCCGCCTCCGCGAGCCCGCCCACCGTCCGCGGCTCGACGCTCCCGCCCGCCCGCTCCAACCGCCCCCGCAGCCACGGCAGATACACCGCCATGTCGACCAGCGGCAGCCGCGCCCACAACCCCGCCCCCACCGGATACTCCTCCGGCGTGGCCTCCCGCAGCCCCGGCACCGCCCCGGCCAGCCACCCCACCTCCGCGAGGGACCGCTCCCCGAGCACCCCCTCGGCCATCCGCACCCCGCCCTCCCCGCGCGCCGCCAGCTCCCGGAACACGTCGAGCGACTCCAGCGCCCAGGCGCGCGCGGATACTTGGGGCTCGATGTGGTACGGCCACCACAACGCGCCCGCGACCGCCGACGTCGTCCCCGCCACGTCGTCCCGCGTCCACACCCGCACCCGCCACCCCCGCTCGGCCAGCACCACCCCGGTCGTCAGCCCGACGACCCCACCCCCGACGATCACGACATCGCGCTCCATCCCCCGAACCTCCCCACGACACCCCGCCCCCGAACCCCGCTAGGATCTACCCTCTGTGACCGCCACCCTCGTCGCCAAGAACCTCGCCGCCGGCCACGGCGACCGCTCCCTCTTCTCCGGACTCGACCTCGTCGTGGCCCCCGGGGACGTGATCGGCCTGGTCGGGGCCAACGGCGCGGGCAAGTCCACGCTGCTGAGACTGCTCGCCGGGCTGACCGCCCCGGAGGAGGGCGACCTCAAGCTCTCCCCGCCGACCGCGACCGTCGGCCACCTCCCGCAGGAACCCGAACGCCGCCCCGACGAGACGATCAGGGAGTTCCTGGCCCGCAGGACCGGCGTCGCCGAGGCCCAGCGCCTGATGGACGACTCCGCCCAGGGCCTCGCCGACGGCGTCCCCGGCGCCGACGACGCCTACTCCCTCCACCTGGAGCGCTGGCTCGACCTCGGCGGCGCCGACCTCGACGAACGCGCCGAGGAGACCGCCGCCTCCCTCGGCCTCACCATCGGCCTCGACCAGCCGATGACGTCCCTCTCCGGCGGCCAGGCCGCCCGCGCGGGCCTCGCCTCCCTCCTCCTCTCCCGCTACGACGTCTTCCTCCTCGACGAGCCCACCAACGACCTCGACCTCGACGGCCTCGAACGCCTGGAGCGGTTCGTGAAGGGCCTGCGGGCCGGCACGGTCGTCGTCAGCCACGACCGCGAGTTCCTCACCCGCACGGTCACCAAGGTCCTCGAACTCGACCTCGCGCAGGGGCAGATCAACCTGTACGGCGGCGGCTACGACGCCTACCTCGAAGAGCGCGCCACCGCCCGCCGGCACGCCCGCGACGACTACGAGGAGTACGCCGACAAACGCGCCGCCCTCCAGGACCGCGCCCAGATGCAGCGCGGGTGGATGGACAAGGGCGTCAAGAACGCCCGGCGCAAAGCGAACAACGACAACGACAAGATCGGCCGCAAGTTCCGCAGCGAGGCCAGCGAGAAGCAGGCCGCGAAGGCCCGCCAGACCCAGCGGATGATCGAACGCCTCGACGTCGTCGAGGAGCCCCGCAAGGAGTGGGAGCTGCGGATGGAGATCGCCGCCGCCCCGCGCTCGGGCTCGGTGGTGGCGTCCCTGCGCGACGCGCGAGTACGCCTGGGCGACTTCGAGTTCGGCCCGGTGACCCTCCAGATCGACTGGGCGGACCGCGTCGCGGTCACCGGCGCGAACGGGGCGGGCAAGTCGACCCTGCTGGCGGCCCTCCTCGGCCGCCTCCCCCTCGACTCCGGCACCGCGACCCTCGGCTCGGGCGTCCTGGTCGGCGAGGTCGACCAGGCCCGCAGGCTCTTCTACGGCCCGGAGTCGTTGCTGGACGCGTTCTGCGCGGCGGTCCCGGACACGGAACCGGCCGAAGTCCGCACCCTCCTCGCCAAGTTCGGCCTCAAGGCGGACCACGTCCTGCGCCCGGCGGCGACCCTCTCCCCGGGCGAACGAACGAGAGCGGGCCTGGCCCTCCTCCAGGGCAGAGGCGTGAACCTCCTGGTCCTGGACGAGCCGACGAACCACCTCGACCTACCGGCGATCGAACAACTGGAATCAGCGCTGGACGCCTACGAGGGCACGCTGCTCCTGGTCACGCACGACCGGAGGATGCTGGACGCGGTCCAGGTGACGCGCCGCCTGGTGGTGGACGCAGGCCAAGTGAAGGTTCTTTAGGGGCGCGGGGAACTGCGCGACCAGCCACGACGGACCCGCAGTTCCCCACAAACCCTTAGCGCCTGCCCTTCTTGGGGTCCACCAGGCCAGCCTTCCGCAACGCATCCGCCATCGCACTGTTGGCCGGCGCAGCCGCCGCAGGCCGCTGCTGCCGCTGCTGAGGCGGACGCCCACCACCCCGCTGCTGGCGCCCCTTGGGCTCCGAAGCCGCCGCCTCGTCCTCCAGCCGCAACGTCAACGCGATCCTCTTCCGAGGAATGTCCACGTCAAGCACCTTCACCTTGACGATGTCCCCCGGCTTCACCACGTCCCGGGGGTCCTTGACGAACGTCCGCGACATCGCCGACACATGCACGAGCCCGTCCTGATGCACACCGACATCGACGAACGCCCCGAACGCGGCGACGTTCGTGACGACCCCCTCCAGCACCATCCCGGACACCAGATCCCCGATCTTCTCGACGCCCTCCTTGAACGTGGCCGTCTTGAAGGCGGGCCGAGGATCACGCCCGGGCTTCTCCAGCTCCCGGAGAATGTCGGAAACGGTGGGCAGCCCGAACGTCTCGTCGACGAAGTCCCCCGCCCGCAGCGAGCGCAGCGCCCCCGTGTTGCCGATGAGCGCCGCCACCTCCTGCCCGGACGTCTTCACCATGCGCCGGACGACGGGATACGCCTCGGGGTGGACGCTGGAGGAGTCCAGCGGGTCGTCCCCGCCCCGGATACGCAGGAACCCGGCGCACTGCTCGTACGCCTTGGGCCCGAGCCGGGCCACCTTCTTCAGCTCGGTCCGCGACCGGAACGGCCCGTTCGAGTCACGGTGGGAGACGATGTTCTCGGCGAGCGTGGACGTCACCCCGGAGACCCGGGCGAGCAGCGGGGCGGACGCCGTGTTGACGTCGACACCGACGCCGTTCACACAGTCCTCCACGACCGCGTCGAGGGAGCGGGAGAGCTTCACCTCGGAGAGGTCGTGCTGGTACTGGCCGACGCCGATCGACTTGGGGTCGATCTTCACCAGCTCGGCGAGCGGGTCCTGGAGGCGGCGGGCGATGGAGACGGCGCCGCGCAACGAGACGTCCATGTCGGGGAGTTCCTGCGAGGCGAACGCGGACGCGGAGTACACGGAGGCGCCGGCCTCGGAGACCATGACCTTGGTGAGCTTCAGTTCGGGGTGCTTCGCGACGAGCTCCCCGGCGAGCTTGTCGGTCTCGCGGGACGCCGTGCCGTTGCCGATGGCGATCAGCTCGACCGCGTGCTCCTTCGCGAGGCGCGACAGCTTGGCGATCGCCTCGTCCCACTTGTTCGCCGGGACGTGCGGGTAGATGACGTCCGTGGCGACGACCTTGCCCGTCGCGTCGACCACGGCGACCTTCACGCCGGTGCGGAAACCGGGGTCGAGGCCCAGCGTCGCGCGGGTGCCGGCCGGGGCGGCGAGCAGGAGGTCGCGGAGGTTGGCGGCGAACACGTTCACCGCCTCGTCCTCGGCGGCCGTGCGCAGGCGCAGCCGGATGTCGATGCCGAGGTGGACGAGGATGCGGGTGCGCCAGGCCCAGCGGACCGTGTCCAGCAGCCACTTGTCGGCGGGGCGGCCCCGCTCGGCGATCCCGAACCGCGAGGCGATGATCGGTTCGTACGAGGAGGTGGCCCCTTCCTGGGCTTCCTCCGGCTCCAGGACGAGGTCGAGGACGTCCTCCTTCTCGCCGCGCAGCATCGCCAGGATGCGGTGCGAGGGCAGGGCCGTGAACGGCTCGGCGAAGTCGAAGTAGTCGGCGAACTTGGCGCCCGCCTCCTCCTTGCCGGAGCGGACCTTCGCGGCCAGCCGCCCGCGCGTCCACATCCGCTCGCGGACCTCGCCGATCAGGTCGGCGTCCTCCGAGAAGCGCTCGGTGAGGATCGCCCGCGCGCCGTCCAGGGCGGCCTGCGGGTCGGCGACGCCCTTGTCGGCGTCCACGAAGGCGGTCGCCGCGGCCAGCGGGTCCACGGACGGGTCGCCGAGCAGCCCCTCGGCGAGCGGTTCGAGACCGGCCTCGCGCGCGATCTGCGCCTTCGTACGCCGCTTCGGCTTGAACGGGAGGTAGATGTCCTCCAGCCGCGCCTTCGTCTCGGCGCCCCGGATGCGCGCCTCCAGCTCGCCGGTGAGCTTGCCCTGTTCGCGGACCGACTCCAGGACGGCCGTCCGCCGCTCCTCCAGCTCGCGCAGGTAGCGCAGGCGCTCTTCGAGCGTGCGCAGCTGCGCGTCGTCGAGCATCTCCGTCGCCTCCTTGCGGTAGCGGGCGATGAACGGCACCGTCGAGCCGCCGTCGAGCAGCTCCACGGCCGCTCTGACCTGCCGCTCCCGTACGCCGAGCTCCTCGGCGATCCTGCCTTCGATGGACCCTGCTTCGGTCACGACCCGTACCGCCTTCTCCACGTCGGCTTGCGTCGCAATTGTGGCAGGTGCCACTGACAGCGGGTGACCTGGGCGCAGGAAAGGCACCGGAAAAGGCATGGCGGAAAAGGTGGGAAGCCCGTCATTGCGGCCACGGAGACGGCCGCGAAGAATCGGTGACATGGCAGAGCGCACCGTCCTCGTCGTCCTCTTCGACGGCGTCCAGAGCCTCGACGTGACCGGCCCGGCGGAGGTCTTCGCGGGCGCCGACGCGCACGCCCCCGGCAGCTACCGCGTCCGCACGGCCTCCCTGGACGGCGCCCCCGTACGGACCTCCAGCGGCCTCACCCTCGTCCCGGACGCGCCCCTGTCCGCCGTACCCGTCCCCGACACGCTGATCGTGCCCGGCGGGCGGGGGACGCGCGGCGAGGACCCCGGACTGGTCGGCTGGCTGCGGGAGTACGGCCCCCGGGCCCGGCGTCTCGTCTCGGTGTGCACCGGCGCGATCCGGCTCGCGGAGGCCGGACTGCTGGACGGCCGCCGCGCCACCACCCACTGGGCGTACTGCGAACGCCTCGCCCGCGACCACCCGGCGATCGACGTCGACCCCGAGCCGATCTACGTCCGGGACGGCGCCGTCTCCACCTCGGCGGGCGTGACCTCCGGCATCGACCTCGCGCTCGCCCTCGTCGAGGAGGACCTCGGCCGTGACATCGCCCTCGGTGTCGCCCGTCACCTGGTCGTCTTCCTGCGCCGCCCCGGCAACCAGGCCCAGTTCAGCGCCCAGCTCACCGCTCAGACCGCCCGGCGCGCACCGCTCAGGGACCTCCAGCACTGGATCTCGGAGCACCCGGCGGAAGACCTCGACGTCGGTTCGCTGGCCGCTCGCGCGGCTCTGTCTCCCCGCCATTTCGCCCGCGCCTTCCGCGCCGAGACCGGCACCACCCCCGGCCGCTACGTCGACCACGTCCGCCTGGAACACGCCCGCCGCCTCCTGGAGGACACCCCCGACGGAATAGCCCAGATCTCCCGCGCGAGCGGCTACGGCACCCCCGAGGCCATGCGCCGCGCCTTCGTGAAAGCCCTGGGCACGTCCCCGGCCGAGTACCGCCGCCGCTTCCGCCCCGCCCCGGCGGGCTGACCACCACCGAGAGGAACCCGCTGCCATGCAGATCGCCATCGTCCTGTTCGACGGTTTCACCGCCCTCGACGCGGTGGGCCCCTACGAGCCCCTGGAGCACCTCCCGGGCGCGGAGATCGTCTTCGTCGCCGAGGAGGCGGGGCCGGTCCGCGCGCACACCGGACACCTCGCCCTCACCGCGGACCGCACGCTCGCGGAGGTCACCCGCCCCGACGTCGTGGTGGTCCCGGGAGGCCCCGGCCAGACCCCGCAGATGGGCAACGGACGCCTCCTGGAGTGGCTGCGCGAGGCCGACACGGCCAGCACGTGGACGACGTCCGTGTGCACCGGCTCCCTGCTGCTGGCCGCCGCCGGACTGCTGGCGGGCCGCCGGGCGACCACCCACTGGCTGGGCCTGGACACGCTCGCCGCGTTCGGCGCCGAACCGGCCGGCGAGCGCGTCGTGTTCGACGGCAAGTACGTCACCGCCGCGGGCGTCTCCTCCGGCATCGACATGGGCCTCGCCCTGCTCGGCCGCATCGCCGGCGACGAACAGGCCCAGCTCGCCCAGCTGATCCTGGAGTACGCCCCCGAGCCCCCGTACGACGCCGGCTCCCCGCACACCGCCCCGGCCCACCTCGTCGAGAGGCTCAGGACACGCTCCCGCTTCACGCCTGCCGGCTGAACCGGGGCTCCCTGCGCTCCAGGAACGCGGCGACCCCCTCCGCCGTGTCCCCGCTGTCGCGCTCCTCCCGCGCCCAGTGCGCGTCCCGGTCGGTGCGGCCGTCCGCGAACTCCTTCGCGGCGCACTGGGTGAGCCGGGAGCGGGAGACCAGGACCCGGGTGAACTCCTCGACCCGCTTGCCGAGTTCCCCCTCCGGCAGCACCTCGTCGACGAACCCGGTGCGCAGCGCGCGCTCCGTACCGATCAGCTCCCCGGAGAACAGCAGCCACTTCGCGGTCGACGGCCCCACCAGGGACACCAGCCGCCGGGTGCTGGACGCCGGGTAGACGATCCCGAGCTTCGCGGGCGTCACCCCGAACAGCGCCCCCTCCTCGGCGAACCGCAGATCGCAGGCCGCCGCCAACTGCGCCCCGCCGCCCACGCAGTGCCCCCGCACGGCGGCCAGCGTCGGCCGGGGGAACGCGGCGAGGGCCTCCTCCGCGAGGACCGCCAGCTCCCGCGCCTCGGCGGCCGACCCGCGCATCTCGGAGATGTCGGCGCCCGCGCAGAACGTGCCGCCCTCACCGGTCAGCACCAGCGCGCCCACGCGCGGGTCGGCCGCCAGCCCGGTGAGCAGCGGCGGCAGCGCGCGCCACATGGCCGTCGTCATGGCGCCGCGCCGCGCGGGATGGGAGATGACGACCGTGGCGACCGAATCGGCCACCCGGTGGGACAGACGGGGCTCCATGGAAGGCGATGCTAATGGTCAACGAACCGGTCACAAGCGGAAGCCGTCACCCCTAGGGGTATGCGAAACGATCAATATCGATCTCTTTGTGACCAGTCGATCGGAGTGGACGGTGCCGTTACCAACACTCGACGTGTGGTGACAACCGAGTACCAAGGCGGCGACCGGACAATGGACGACCACGGGCGCGGGCCCGACCCACGCCCGGAGGGCGAGAGCACGACCGAGGAAGCGCGGGACCCGCTGCCGTACGAGGGGGTCTGGCGGTTCACCGCGCCCGCCGTGGACGCCTCGGTCCCGCAGGCGCGCCGCGCCGTACGGGACCTGCTGCACCGGCAGGGGGTGCCCGTCGCGGACGGCGTCGTCGACGGACTGCTGCTCATCGTGTCGGAGCTGGTGACGAACGCGGTGAAGCACGCGGCGCTGCTGTCGCCGACCCTCGCGGTGGAGGTGGCCGTCGGCGCGGAGTGGGTGCGGGTGTCCGTCGAGGACAACCACCCCTACCGCCCGACCGCCCTGGAGAACCCCCACAGCCCGACCGGCGGCCGGGGCCTGCTGCTCGTGCGGGAGGTCACCCGGGAGGCGGGCGGGGTGTGCGACGTCGAGCACACGACGACGGGCGGCAAGGTCATCTGGGCGGCGCTCCCGCTGAAACCTTTGCGCGCGGTCTGACCGGCCCTTTTCAGGGCCGGACCCTCACCAGCCCGCGGTGTCGCCCGTCAGCTCCCGCACGGCCGGCCGCGCGGCGTCCAGGACCGTCATGAACCAGGCGGAGAACGTGTCCTTCGCGTGCCGCTCGGCGAGTTCGCCGGGCGTCACGAAGGCCGTGCCGTCGACCTCCTCCGGGTCCGGCGCGAGCGGGGACTGCACGAGGCCCACGAACAGGTGGTTGAACTCCTGCTCCACCAGCCCGGACGCCGGGTCCGGGTGGTTGTAGCGGACCGTCCCGGCCTCCGCCATCAGCGACGGCGAGACCCCCAGCTCCTCGTACGTCCGCCGGGCCGCCGCCGCGAACGGGGCCTCGCCGGGGTAGGGGTGTCCGCAGCAGGTGTTGGACCACACGCCGGGGGAGTGGTACTTGCCCAGGGCGCGCCGCTGGAGCAGGAGACGGCCCTGTTCGTCGAAGAGGAACACCGAGAACGCCCGGTGCAGTTGGCCCGGCGCCTGATGGGCGGTCAGCTTCTCGGCCGTGCCGATCGTGACGCCGTCCTCGTCGACCAGTTCCAGCAGAATCGGGTCCGCGGTGCCGTTCGGTGAGCTGTGCGTCGTGGTGGCAGGTGTGATCGGCATACCCATCCTTAGCATCGGTCCTCGCGCCCCCAGTCTGCCGTACACGTCCGGCTCTCCCGGCGCTCGGCCGTGCCGGGAACGGGGCCCGAGGGGTGATCTTGCCCGCCCCGGCCGCCCCGGAACCGTCCGCGCCGGGGTACGGGGCGACAAGCAACCCGGACGAGTGGACGCTCGCAAACGCGGCCGACAATCCGATCGTCCCACCGGGCTCAGTGGCAGAGCCGCGCCTCGTGCTCCGCGTGGCCGCTCGGCTCCAGCTGGAACGTGCAGTGCTCGACGTCGAAGTGGTCGCCCAGGCAGCCCTGGAGGTCGTGCAGGAGCTTCTCGTGGCCGACCGCGTCGAGGGTCTCGGAGCGGACCACGACGTGCGCCGAGAGCACCGGCAGTCCGGAGGTGATCGTCCACGCGTGCAGGTCGTGGACGTCCTCCACCCCGTCGAGCCCGAGGATGTGGCTGCGGACCTGCGCCATGTCGACGTCCTTCGGCGCGGACTCCAGGAGCACGTCCAGCGTCTCGCGCAGCAGCTTGACCGTCCTCGGGACGATCATCAGGCCGATCACCAGCGAGGCGATCGGGTCGGCCGTCTGCCAGCCCGTCGTCAGGATCACCGCCGCCGACACCAGCACCGCCACCGAACCCAGCGCGTCCGCCGCGACTTCGAGGAACGCGCCCCGGACGTTGAGGCTCTCCTTCTGGCCGCGCATCAGGAGCGTGAGCGAGATCATGTTCGCGACCAGGCCGATCGCCCCGAACACGAGCATCAGACCGCCCTCGGTCGGCGCCGGCGTGAAGAACCGCTGCACCGCCTCGTACAGGACGTACCCGCCGACCCCGAGCAGCAGCAGGCAGTTCGCGAGCGCCGCGAGGATCTCCGCGCGGGCCAGCCCGAAGGTGCGGTGCGTGCTCGCCGGGCGGCCCGCGAAGCGGATCGCCAGCAGCGCCATCCCGAGCCCCACGGCGTCGGTCGCCATGTGGGCCGCGTCCGCGACCAGCGCCAGCGAGTCCGCCGCGATCCCGCCGGCGATCTCCACCACCATCACGCTCAGGGTGATGCCGAGCGCGATCCGCAGCCGCCCCGCGTACGCGGCGGCGGCCGTGCCCGAGGGCGGCGCGTGGCTGTGCCCGTGATCGTGTCCAGCCCCCATGAGAAATGCCCTCCCAATGCTCGTCCGACCCACAGTGAACTACGGGTGGGGGGTATCCGGCAACGCGGCACTGAACACCGTTGTCATGTGCTCTGACCTGCGTAAACGAACCGCAGGTCAGGAAGGCGGACGGCCGCTCGGCGGGCCCGCGCCGAGCACCTCGGCCGCCCCCGCGCCCACGGTTTGTCCGAAGTCCCCCTGATCACGGATGATGATCTCGCCCACGCCCGGTGTGGACGGTCTTGAGCGAGGTTGAACGGGCAGTGAACGGGAGCCTTCCGGTATCCGATAGCCTCTGCCGTCATATCGCCCGCCCGGAGTCCGGTGCCGAGGCGCACACCATTTCGTCGTACACGGCCGGGACGCACCGGCTCTCAGGGAGTGAGTTCGGTTGCCGACCGCCATCCTCACGGGCTCTCCGGTCCCCGGATCGTCGATCGAGGCCGATCTGAGGTCACTGGGGTTCGAGGTGGGGACGGCACGGGACGCCACCGAGGCGGAGCGGTCGATCGCCGAGGCCCCCTGTGACGAACGCGTCGCACTGGTCGACGCCCGCTTCGTCGGCCACGTCCACGCGCTGCGCCTCGCGCTCACCGACCCCCGGTTCCCGCTGTCCGCCGCCCCCGGCGTCGTCGCCGCGCGCCCCGACGGCCGCGCCGCGCTGACCAGGGCGCTCGCCCGGGAGACCTCGGCGGGCGGCCGTACCGCCATAGCCGTCGAGGGCCTCGCCGACCGGGTCGCGGGGGCCCTCGACACGGAGGGCACGGCCGTGCACCGGCCCGCGCTCGGCAGCCTCGTCGCCGTCGTCCCGCGGGACCCGCAGGCTCGCAACGAGGCCCGGCAGGCCGTCACCGCCGTCGACGACGAGGCCGTCCGCCTCAGGTCCGCCGTGAAGTCGGGCGACGGGTTCTTCACCACGTTCTTCATCAGCCCCTACTCCCGCCACCTCGCCCGCTGGTGCGCGCGGCGCGGGCTGACCCCCAACCAGGTCACCACCGCCTCCCTGCTGACGGCCCTGATCGCGGCCGGCTGCGCGGCGACCGGCACGCGCGGGGGGTTCGTCGCGGCGGGCGTCCTGCTCATCGTGTCGTTCGTCCTGGACTGCACGGACGGCCAGCTCGCCCGCTACGCCCTCAAGTACTCGACGCTCGGCGCCTGGCTGGACGCGACCTTCGACCGGGCCAAGGAGTACGCGTACTACGCGGGCCTCGCCCTCGGAGCGGCGCGCGGCGGCGACGACGTGTGGCATCTCGCGCTGGCCGCGATGATCGTGCAGACCGTCCGCCACATGGTCGACTTCGCCTACCACGAGGCCGAGGACGACGTCGCCCCGCCCGCGACCGGCGCCGTCAAGAAGGTCGGCCTGTCGGTGTGGGTCCGCCGCATGATCATCCTGCCGATCGGCGAGCGCTGGGCGATGATCGCGGTCCTCACGGCCGTGGCCACCCCCCGGATCACCTTCTACGCCCTCCTCGTCGGCTGCGGCCTCGCCGCCCTCTACACGACCGCCGGCCGCGTCCTGCGCTCCCTGCGCCGCCGCACCCCGAACACGGACCGCTCCGCGAAGGCGCTGGCGGACATGGCGGACAACGGCGGCCTCGTCGCCGTCCTGTACCCCCTGGCCCGCCGCATCGGCGTACGCGACCACGGCACCGTCTCCCGGATCGGCTCGGCCGTCGGCGTCGTGGTGCCCCTGCTGTTCGCCGTCGGCCTCGCGGGATACGGCAGCAGCGTGCCGCTGATCTTCGCCGCGCTCTACGTCCTCGGCTCGGCGACCGTGACGGCCCTGCCCCTCACCGGCTCCCTCGACTGGCTCGTCGTCCCCCTCTTCCGCACCGCCGAATACACCACCGTCCTCCTCCTCGCGGCCCACGCGGACGTGAACGGAGCGCTTCCGGCGACTTTCGGGCTGGTGGCCGCCGTCGCCTACCATCACTACGACACGGTGTACCGCATCCGCGGTGGCGCCGGAGCGCCGCCGGCCTGGCTGGTGCGCGCCGTCGGGGGGCAGGAGGGACGGACGCTGCTCGTCTGCGTCCTCGCCGCCCTGCTCGCCGCAGAGGCATTCACGCTCGCGCTCACGGCCCTCGCCGTGGCCGTCGCCCTGCTGGTGCTCGTCGAGAGCATCCGCTTCTGGGTCACCGCGCACAAGGCCGGTGCCCCAGCCGTACACGACGAAGGAGAATCCGCATGATCGGCCTCGTGCTGGCGGCCGGCGCCGGCCGGAGACTGCGCCCCTACACCGACACCCTGCCCAAGGCGCTGGTGCCGGTCGACGGCGAGACGACCATCCTCGACCTGACCCTCGGCAACTTCGCCGAGATCGGCCTCACCGAGGTCGCGATCATCGTCGGGTACCGCAAGGAGGCCGTGTACGAGCGCCAGGCGGCCCTGGAGGCCAAGTACGGCCTCAAGCTGACCCTCATCGACAACGACAAGGCCGAGGAGTGGAACAACGCCTACTCCCTGTGGTGCGGCCGTGACGCCCTCAAGGACGGCGTGATCCTCGCCAACGGCGACACCGTCCACCCGGTCTCCGTCGAGCGGACGCTCCTCGCCGCGCGCGGCGACGGCAAGCGGATCATCCTCGCGCTGGACACCGTCAAGTCCCTGGCGGACGAGGAGATGAAGGTCGTCTCCGACCCCGAGAAGGGCGTCAGCAAGATCACGAAGCTGATGGACCCGGCCGAGGCGACCGGCGAGTACATCGGCGTGACCCTCATCGAGGGCGCCGCCACCGACGACCTCGCCGACGCGCTCAAGACCGTCTGGGAGACCGACCCCCAGCAGTTCTACGAGCACGGCTACCAGGAGCTGGTCAACCGCGGCTTCCAGATCGACGTGGCGCCCATCGGCGACGTCAAGTGGGTCGAGATCGACAACCACGACGACCTGGCCAAGGGGCGGGAGATCGCATGCCTGTACTGACCCGGCTGATCCCGTCGCCGGTCGTCGTGGACATCCGCCCGGGTGCCCTCGACGACCTGGCGTCGGTGCTCGCCGACGAGCGCATCTCGCACTCGGGGAAGCTGGCGGTCGCCGTCAGCGCCGGGTCCGGCGCGCTCCTGCGGGAACGCCTCGCGCCCGTCCTGCCCGGCGCGAGCTGGTACGAGGTGTGCGGCGGCACCCTCGACGACGCGATCCGGCTGGCCGGCGACATAAAGGCCGGCCACTACGACGCCGTCGTCGGCCTCGGCGGCGGCAAGATCATCGACTGCGCCAAGTTCGCCTCGGCGCGCGTCGGCCTGCCCCTGGTCGCCGTGCCGACGAACCTCGCGCACGACGGCCTGTGCTCGCCGGTCGCGACCCTCGACAACGACGCGGGGCGCGGCTCCTACGGCGTACCGAACCCGATAGCGGTCGTCATCGACCTGGACGTGATCCGTGAGGCGCCCGTCCGGTTCGTGCGGTCCGGGATCGGCGACGCCATCTCCAACATCTCGGCCATCGCGGACTGGGAACTCGCCCACCGCGAGAAGAACGAGAAGATCGACGGTCTCGCCGCGGCCATGGCCCGGCAGGCCGGCGAGGCGGTCCTCCGCCACCCGGGCGGCATCGGCGACGACGGCTTTCTTCAGGTGCTGGCCGAGTCGCTGGTGCTGACCGGGATCGCGATGTCGGTGTCCGGGGACTCCCGGCCCGCGTCCGGCGCCTGCCACGAGATCAACCACGCGTTCGACCTGCTGTTCCCCAAGCGTGCCGCGGCCCACGGCGAGCAGTGCGGACTCGGTGCCGCGTTCGCCATGTACCTGCGGGGCGCGCACGAGGAGTCCGCGTTCATGGCGGAGGTGCTGCGCCGCCACGGGCTGCCGGTGCTGCCGGAGGAGATCGGCTTCAGCGTGGGCGAGTTCGTCCAGGCCGTCGAGTACGCCCCGCAGACCCGCCCCGGCCGCTACACGATCCTCGAACACCTCGCCCTCACGACCGACCAGATCAAGGACGTCTACGCCGACTATGTCAAGGCCATCGGTAGCTGAACTCCGGCCGGTCGTCCACCCCGCCGGGGTCAAGGACCGCCGCAGCGGCGAGCACTGGATGGGCCGCCTCTACATGCGTGAGGTGTCCCTCAGGGTCGACCGCTACCTGGTCAACACCCGCGTCACACCGAACCAGTTGACGTACCTGATGACGGTGTGCGGCGTCCTGGCCGCCCCCGCGCTGCTGGTCCCCGGCATCTGGGGCGCGGTCCTCGGCGTCGTCGCGGTGCAGCTCTACCTGCTGCTGGACTGCGTGGACGGCGAGATCGCGCGCTGGCGCAAGCAGTACTCGCTGGCCGGGGTCTACCTGGACCGCGTCGGCGCCTACCTGACCGACGCGGCCGTCCTCGTCGGGCTCGGCCTGCGCGCCGCCGACGTGTTCGGCACCGGCCGCATCGACTGGCTGTGGGCGTTCCTCGGGACGCTCGCCGCGCTCGGCGCGATCCTGATCAAGGCGGAGACGGACCTCGTCGGGGTCGCCCGGCACCAGAACGGGATGGCGCCCGTCAAGGAGTCGGCGTCCGAGCCGCGCTCCTCGGGGATGGCGCTGGCCCGCAAGGCCGCCGCCGCGCTCAAGTTCCACCGGCTGATCCTCGGCATCGAGGCGTCCCTGCTGATCCTGGTCCTCGCGATCGCCGACCACTACCACGGCGACCTCTTCTGGACCCGCCTCGGCACCGCCGTCCTGGCCGGGATCGCGCTGCTCCAGACCCTCCTGCACCTGGTGTCGGTACTGGTCTCCAGCAGGCTCAAGTGACCGCGCTGAAAGTCGGCGCGGTCGTCATCACGATGGGCAACCGCCCCGAGGAACTGCGGGCGCTGCTCGACTCGGTCGCCAAGCAGGACGGCGACCCGGTCGAGGTGGTCGTGGTCGGCAACGGCTCGCCCGTCCCGGACGTCCCGGGCGGCGTGCGCACGGTCGAGCTGCCGGAGAACCTCGGCATCCCGGGCGGGCGCAACGCCGGCATCGAGGCGTTCGGTCCGAGCGGCCGGGACGTCGACATACTGATGTTCCTCGACGACGACGGCCTGCTCCCCGAGCACGACACCGCCGAGCTGTGCCGGGGGGCGTTCACCGACGACGCCCGCCTCGGCATCGTCAGCTTCCGCATCGCCGACCCGGGGACGGGGGTCACCCAGCGCCGGCACGTGCCGCGGCTGCGGGCCTCCGACCCGATGCGCTCCTCGCGGGTCACCACCTTCCTCGGCGGCGCCAACGCCGTCCGCACCCAGGTCTTCGCCGAGGTCGGGGGGTTGCCGGACGCGTTCTTCTACGCCCATGAGGAGACCGACCTCGCGTGGCGGGCGCTGGACGCGGGGTGGGCGATCGACTACCGGTCGGACATGGTGCTGCACCATCCGACGACGGCCCCCTCGCGGCACGCGGTCTACCACCGGATGGTGGCCCGCAACCGGGTCTGGCTGGCCCGCCGCAACCTGCCCGCCGTGCTCGTCCCGGTCTATCTCGGGGTGTGGCTGGCGCTGACCCTGCTCCGCCGGCCCTCCATACCCGCGCTCAGGGCGTGGTTCGGCGGGTTCCGGGAGGGCTGGACCACCGACTGCGGCCCGCGCAGGCCGATGCGGTGGCGTACGGTGTGGCGGCTGACCCGACTGGGCCGCCCGCCGATCATCTGAAAAGCTCGTCCCCGAGGTCACCCCGGGCCGGCTTCCCGGCCCCCGGTTCGTGCCAGGCCCGCCCAGGCCGCGCATCCCGAGACGAAAGTTTCCGCTTGTGAGTGAGAGAACCCCCGAAGGCGGCGTCATGACGAGTGAGCCCCCGTCACCGGACGACGGGCTCACGGCCGCCCAGCTCGCCGAGAAGTACGGTCTCGCCGTCAGCGGTGCCCGGCCGTCCCTGCGCGCGTACGTCCGCCAGTTGTGGGGCCGGCGCCACTTCATCCTGGCCTTCTCCTCGGCGAAGCTGTCCGCGCAGTACAGCCAGGCGAAGCTCGGCCAGCTCTGGCAGGTGGCCACCCCGCTGCTGAACGCGGTCGTGTACTTCCTGATCTTCGGGCTCATCCTGAACGCCGGGAAGGGCATGCCGAAGGACGTCTACATCCCGTTCCTCGTCACGGGCATCTTCGTCTTCACGTTCACGCAGAGCTCGGTCATGTCGGGTGTGCGCGCGATCTCCGGGAACCTGGGCCTGGTGCGCGCCCTGCACTTCCCGCGGGCCTCCCTGCCGATCTCCTTCGCGCTCCAGCAGCTCCAGCAGCTGCTGTGGTCGATGCTGGTGCTGTTCCTGGTCGTGATGGCGTTCGGCAGCTACCCCGACCTGTCCTGGGCGCTGATCGTGCCGGTGCTGGCCCTCCAGTTCCTCTTCAACACCGGTCTCGCGCTGGTCTTCGCGCGCGCGGGCGCCAAGACCCCCGACCTCGCGCAGCTGATGCCGTTCGTGCTGCGGACGTGGATGTACGCGTCCGGCGTGATGTTCTCCATCCCCGTCTACCTCGCCGAGCGTCCGGGCTGGGTGGCCACCGTCCTCCAGTGGAACCCGACGGCCGTCTACATGGACCTGATGCGTTTCGCCCTCATCGAGGACTACGGCTCGTCCAACCTCCCCGACCACGTCTGGATGGTCGCGGGCGGCTGGGCCGTCCTGTTCGCCGTCGGCGGGTTCGTGTACTTCTGGCAGGCGGAGGAGAGGTACGGCCGTGGCTGAGCAGGGTACGAAGGTCCCCACCGTCATCGCGCAGGACGTGCACATCGTCTACCGCGTCAACGGGGCCAAGGGCGGCAAGGGCAGCGCGACGGCCGCGCTGAGCCGGATCGTCAAGCGGAGGAAGAGCGGCGAGGAGCGCGGCGTCCGCAAGGTCCACGCCGTGCGGGGGGTGTCGTTCACCGCGTACCGGGGTGAGGCGATCGGGCTGATCGGCACCAACGGCTCGGGCAAGTCGACGCTGCTGCGGGCGATCGCGGGGCTGCTGCCGCCGGAGAGCGGCAAGGTCTACACCGACGGCCAGCCGTCGCTGCTCGGCGTGAACGCGGCCCTGATGAACGACCTCACCGGCGAGCGCAACGTCGTCCTGGGCGGGCTGGCCATGGGCATGTCCCGGGAGCAGATCAAGGAGCGCTACCAGGAGATCGTCGACTTCTCGGGGATCAACGAGAAGGGCGACTTCATCTCGCTGCCGATGCGCACGTATTCCTCGGGGATGGCGGCGCGGCTCAGGTTCTCCATCGCCGCCGCCAAGGACCACGACGTCCTGATGATCGACGAGGCCCTCGCGACCGGTGACCGCAAGTTCCAGGTCCGCTCCGAGGAACGCATCCGGGAGCTGCGCAAGCACGCGGGCACGGTGTTCCTCGTCAGCCACAGCAACAAGTCGATCCGGGACACCTGCGACCGGGTGCTCTGGCTGGAGCGCGGCGAGCTGCGGATGGACGGGCCGACCGACGCGGTGATCAAGGAGTACGAGAAGTTCACCGGCAAATAGCCGGTACGACAGCGGGCCCCGCCGGAACCTTCCGGCGGGGCCCCGTCGTCTGCAAAAGAAACGTCAACTCCGCGGTGGCGCAGGAATCTTGACGGCAATCGGTGTGTTGTTGTGATCTGCGGGAGACCCCGACGAACCGCGGTCCGCTGTACAACGTAAGCTGTAGCGGTCTCGAATCGCGGCAAGTGGGGCGATAACGTGCGCGGACGACTTCAGTGGGTACACCGCCGCGCGGGGGTCCGGGCGGCGTGTCCGAAATAGTGTGTATTGGGTCGGCAGTGTAGAACGGGAGATGTGACGGCAATGGCTACGGATACTCCCAGGACCGACGCACAGCGTGGCGTCTTGGGCGGCGGCCGATGACGGACACCGCGCTCGCGCACACCACCCGCGCCACCCTCGACAAGGCGGCCGACGAGAACTTCCCCGTCGCCCCCTTCTTCCTCCCCCGCGCCTGGCGCGACGACCTCATGGCGATCTACGGCTTCGCCCGCCTCGTCGACGACATCGGTGACGGCGACCTCGCCCCCGGCGGCGCCGACGCCCGCCTCCTCGGCGTCCCCGAGACCGCCGCCGACGACCGCGTGGCCATGCTCGACGCCTTCGAGACCGACCTGCGCCGCGTCTTCGACGCCACCCCGCACCACCCCCTCCTGCTGGCCCTCCAGCCCGTGGTCCGCCGCCGCGCCCTCACCCCCGAGCCCTTCCTCGGCCTGATCGCCGCCAACCGCCAGGACCAGCTGGTCACCCGCTACGAGACGTACGACGACCTCCTCGCCTACTGCGAGCTGTCCGCCAACCCGGTGGGCCGCCTGGTCCTCGCCGTCACCGGCACCGAGACCCCCGAGCGCGTCCGCCGCTCCGACGCGATCTGCACCGCCCTCCAGATCGTCGAACACCTCCAGGACGTGGCCGAGGACCTCGGCCGTGACCGTGTCTACCTGCCCGCCGAGGACATGAGGCGTTTCCACGTCACCGAGGCGGACCTCGCGGCGGAGCACGCCGGCGCGTCGCTGCGCGCGCTGGTCGCGTTCGAGGCGGAACGCGCCCGCCGACTCCTGAATGAAGGCGCCCCCCTTGTGGGTAGCGTCACCGGCAGGCTCAGGCTGCTGCTCGCCGGCTTCGTGGCGGGGGGACGAGCGGCACTCCACGCGATCTCCGCCGTGCGGTACGACGTACTTCCCGGCCCGCCCAAGCCCGGCACGCTCCGGCTGCTGCGCGAAGCGGGCACGACCCTGCGAGGAGAGGGGTGATCCGGTCCGTGGAGCCGTCACCGAACGTGTCCGCGCCGGTACTCGCCGCCTACGGCTACTGCGAGGCCGTCACCGGCACACAGGCCCGCAACTTCGCTTACGGCATCCGGCTGCTGCCCATGTCCAAGAGACGCGCGATGTCCGCGCTGTACGCGTTCTCGCGCCGCGTCGACGACATCGGCGACGGCGACCTCGAACCCGAGGTGAAACGCGCGCGCCTCGCGGACACCCGCGCGCTGCTCGCCCGGGTCCAGGCCGGCGACGTCGCCGAGGACGACACCGACCCCGTCGCCGTCGCCCTCGCCCACACCGCCCAGGTCTACCCGGTCCCGCTCGGCGGCCTCGACGAACTGATCGACGGCGTCGAGATGGACCTGCGCGGCGAGACCTACGAGACCTGGGACGACCTCAAGACGTACTGCAAGTGCGTCGCCGGTGCCATCGGCCGGCTCTCCCTCGGCGTCTTCGGCACCCGCCCCGGCGCGCGCGGCGCCGAGCGCGCCCCCGAGTACGCCGACACCCTCGGCCTCGCCCTCCAGCTCACCAACATCCTGCGCGACGTCCGCGAGGACGCCGAGGACGGCCGGACCTATCTGCCCGCCGACGACCTGGCCAAGTTCGGCTGCTCGGCCGGGTTCGCCGCCCCGCGGCCCCCGGCGGGCTCCGACTTCGCGGGCCTCGTCCACTTCGAGGTGCGCCGGGCCCGCGCCCTGTTCGCCGAGGGGTACCGGCTGCTGCCGATGCTGGACCGGCGCAGCGGGGCCTGCGTCGCCGCGATGGCCGGGATCTACCGGCGCCTGCTCGACCGCATCGAACGCGACCCCGAGGCCGTCCTGCGCGGCCGGGTCTCCCTGCCCGGCCACGAGAAGGCGTACGTCGCCGCGCGCGGCCTGTCCGGGCTCGACGCCCGGCACGTCTCCCGGCAGACCGTCAGGAGGCCCTCTTGACGGACTCTTGGGCCCCGCTTGTCACCCCCGTCCCCCGGGCAACCCCGCGCCCCGGCGCGGCGTCCCTGTGTGCGACGGCCCTCGGTGCACAGTTCATCCACCACCGCGGGCAGACCGGAAAGGGCGCACGATGAGGGACGAGAGCACCGGCCGCCGTGCCGTGGTCGTCGGGGGTGGCCTCGCCGGGGTCACCGCCGCTCTCGGGCTCGCGGACGCCGGTGTGCGGGTCACCCTCCTCGAAGGCCGGCCCCGGCTCGGCGGCCTCGCCTTCTCCTTCCGCCGCGGCGAACTCGACGTCGACAACGGCCAGCACGTCTACCTCCGCTGCTGCACGGCCTACCGCTGGTTCCTCGACCGCGTCGGCGCCGCCGAACTGGCCCCGCTCCAGCCCCGGCTGGACGTCCCGGTCGTCGACGTCGCGAAGCCCGAGGGCCGGCGCCTCGGCAGACTCCGGCGCGACGCCCTGCCGGTCCCGCTGCATCTCGGGCGCAGCCTCGCGACGTACCCGCATCTCTCGCTCGCCGAGCGCGCCAGCGTGGGCCGCGCCGCGCTCGCGCTGAAGGGGCTCGACCTCACCGATCCCGCCCTGGACGCCCAGGACTTCGGCGGCTGGCTGGCCGCGCACGGCCAGTCGGCGCGGACCGTCGAGGCCCTGTGGGACCTGGTCGGGGTCGCCACCCTCAACGCCGTCGCGGGCGACGCCTCGCTGGCGCTCGCCGCGATGGTGTTCAAGACCGGTCTGCTGTCCGACCCGGGCGCGGCCGACATCGGCTGGGCGCATGTGCCGCTCGGTGAACTGCACGACCGGCTGGCCCGCAAGGCGCTCGACTCCGCGGGCGTGAGCATCGAGGTCCGAACACGCGTCACCTCCGTCTCCCGCCAGGACAACGGCCGTTGGACCGTGGAAGTTCCCGGCCGCACCCTGGAGGCCGACGCCGTCGTCCTCGCCGTCCCCCAGCGCGAGGCGTACGACCTCCTCCCGCCCGGCGCGCTCGACGCCCCGGAGCGGCTCCTGGAGATCGGCACCGCCCCCATCCTGAACGTGCACGTGATCTACGACCGCCCGGTCATGAACGTCCCCTTCCTGGCAGCCCTCGGCACCCCCGTGCAGTGGGTCTTCGACCGCACCGCCTCCTCCGGCCTCGCGGCGAAGGGCGACGGCGCGCAGTACCTCGCCCTGTCCCAGTCCGCCGCGCGCGACGACATCGACGCGCCCGTGGCCGACCTGCGCGAGCGCTACCTGCCCGAGCTGGAGAAGCTCCTGCCGAGGACGCGCGGCGCCGCCGTCCGCGACTTCTTCGTCACCCGCGAGAAGACCGCGACCTTCGCCCCCGCCCCCGGCGTCGGGCGGCTGCGCCCCGGCGCCGTCACGAAAGCCCCCGGCCTGTACCTGGCCGGTGCGTGGACCGCCACCGGGTGGCCCGCGACCATGGAGAGCGCGGTCCGCAGCGGTACGAACGCGGTGGACGCCGCGCTCGGCGCGCTCGGCCGCCCACGCCCCTCCCGGCTCTTCGCATCAGAGGAGGCCGCCTGATGCTCCATCAGCACAGCACGGCAGGTTCCCGCACCTCCGGTACCGCGACCACCCAGCACGCCGCGAACACCGCGACAAGAGGAGAAACTGTGCCCACTGTGCCCCCGGCCTCGCCGGCCGCTCGAAGGACCGCGGTGGACGTCGCCGCGCTCCTGGAGCGCGGTCGCACCCTGGCCACCCCGGTGCTGAGGGCCGCCGCGGGCCGGCTCGCGCCCCCCATGGACACGGTCGCCGCCTATCACTTCGGCTGGATCGACGCCCAGGGCAACCCCACCGAGGGCGACGGCGGCAAGGCCGTGCGTCCCGCGCTCGCCGTGCTCTCCGCCGAGGTCACCGGCGCCGACCCGGCGGTCGGCGTGCCCGGCGCGGTCGCCGTGGAACTCGTCCACAACTTCTCCCTCCTGCACGACGACCTGATGGACGGCGACGAGCAGCGCCGCCACCGCGACACCGTCTGGAAGGTGCACGGCCCCGCGCAGGCGATCCTCGTCGGCGACGCCCTCTTCGCGCTCGCCTACGAGGTCCTCCTGGAGTCCGGCACCGCCGGCGCCGGCCGCGCCGCCCGCCGGCTCACCGCCGCGACCCGCGCCCTCATCGACGGCCAGGCCCAGGACATCTCCTACGAGCACCGCGACCGCGTCAGCGTCGAGGAGTGCCTGGAGATGGAGGGCAACAAGACCGGCGCCCTGCTCGCCTGCGCCTCCTCCGTCGGCGCCGTCCTCGGCGGGGCGGACGAGAAGGACGCCGACACCCTGGAGAAGTACGGCTACCACCTGGGCCTCGCCTTCCAGGCCGTCGACGACCTCCTCGGCATCTGGGGCGACCCCGTCTCCACCGGCAAGCAGACCTGGTCCGACCTGCGCCAGCGCAAGAAGTCCCTGCCCGTGGTGGCCGCCCTCGCGGCCGGCGGCAGCGCCTCCGAGCGGCTCGGCGAACTGCTCGCCGCCGACGCGAAGAGCACCGACTTCGCGAACTTCTCCGAGGAGGAGTTCGCGGCCCGCGCCGCCCTCATCGAGGAGGCGGGCGGCCGGGAGTGGACCGCGGCGGAGGCCCGCCGCCAGCACACCATCGCCATCGAGGCCCTCGGCGACGTGGACATGCCCGAGCAGGTGCGGGAGAGGTTCACGGCGCTCGCGGACTTCGTCGTCGTACGAAAGAGATGATCACTATCGGTCGAATAGCCCTCGCGTAGTCGCCGGCCGGTGCCGCGAGGAGAGCGGACAGCACCGGCCGACGGCGGACCCACAGCAGCACGACTTCGCACGACTGCACTGATAGGGGAAGCCATGACAGCGACGACCGACGGAAGCACCGGGGCCCTGCCGCCCCGCGCTGCCTCGGCCAGCGACACCGACATCACGACCCTCGCGGCGGCCGGGGTACAAGAAGCCGCCGAGCGTGCCATGCGCCGCGCCACCGACCACCTGCTCGCCCACCAGGACGCGCAGGGCTGGTGGAAGGGCGACCTGGAGACCAACGTCACCATGGACGCCGAGGATCTGCTGCTCCGTCAGTTCCTCGGCATCCGCGACGAGCGGACCACCCAGGCGTCCGCCCTGTTCGTCCGGGGCGAGCAGCGCGAGGACGGCACCTGGGCCACGTTCTACGGCGGCCCCCCCGACCTCTCCGCGACCATCGAGGCGTACGTCGCCCTCCGGCTCGCCGGGGACGACCCCGACGCCCCGCACATGCGGCGGGCCGCCGAGTGGGTCCGGGCCCGCGGCGGGATCGCCTCCGCCCGGGTCTTCACCCGGATCTGGCTGGCCCTGTTCGGCTGGTGGAAGTGGGAGGACCTGCCCGAACTCCCGCCGGAACTCATCTACTTCCCGCGCTGGTTCCCGCTGTCGATCTACAACTTCGGCTGCTGGGCCCGGCAGACGATCGTCCCGCTCACGGTCGTCTCCGCGAAGCGCCCGGTGCGCCCGGCGCCCTTCCCGCTGGACGAGCTGCACACCGACCCGGCGCGGCCCAACCCGCCCAAGCCGCTCGCCCCGCTGGTCAGTTGGGACGGCCTCTTCCAGCGGCTCGACAAGGTCGTCCGGGGCTACCGGCCGTTCGCGGTGCGCAGGCTGCGCAAGGCCGCGCTGAACTCCGCGGCGCGCTGGATCGTCGAGCGGCAGGAGAACGACGGCTGCTGGGGCGGCATCCAGCCGCCGGCCGTGTACTCGGTGATCGCCCTGTACCTCCTCGGCTACGACCTCGAACACCCCGTCATGCGCGCGGGACTCGAATCGCTGGATCGTTACGCCGTGTGGCGCGAGGACGGCGCCCGGATGATCGAGGCGTGCCAGTCGCCCGTGTGGGACACCTGCCTGGCGACGATCGCCCTCGCCGACGCCGGAGTCCCCGCCGATCACCCGCAGTTGGTGAAGGCCGCCGACTGGATGCTCGGCGAGCAGATCGTCCGGCCCGGCGACTGGTCCGTGTCGCGGCCCCAACTCCCGCCGGGCGGCTGGGCGTTCGAGTTCCACAACGACAACTACCCCGACATCGACGACACCGCCGAGGTGGTGCTCGCGCTGCGCCGGGTGCGCCATCACGACCCGGAGCGGGTGGAGAAGGCGATCGCGCGGGGGGTGCGCTGGAACCTCGGGATGCAGTCGAGGAACGGCGCGTGGGGCGCGTTCGACGTCGACAACACGAGCCCGTTCCCCAACCGGATGCCGTTCTGCGACTTCGGGGAGGTCATCGACCCGCCGTCCGCCGACGTCACGGCGCACGTCGTGGAGATGCTCGCCGTCGAGGGGCTCTCCCACGACCCGCGCACCCGGCGGGGCATCGCCTGGCTGCTGGCCGAACAGGAGCCGGACGGCTCGTGGTTCGGGCGCTGGGGCGTCAACTACGTGTACGGCACCGGGTCGGTCGTCCCCGCCCTCGTGGCCGCCGGACTGCCCGCCCAGCACCCCGCGATCCGGCGGGCCGTGTCCTGGCTGGAGCACGTCCAGAACGAGGACGGCGGCTGGGGCGAGGACCTGCGCTCCTACCAGGAGTCCACGAAGTGGGCCGGCAGCGGCGCCTCCACCGCCTCCCAGACCGGCTGGGCCCTCATGGCGCTGCTGGCGGCGGGCGAGCGCGGCTCCCCGGCCGTCGCCCGCGGCATCGCCTGGCTCGCCGAGACCCAGCGCGAGGACGGCACCTGGGACGAGCCCTACTTCACCGGCACGGGCTTCCCCTGGGACTTCTCCATCAACTACCACCTGTACCGCCAGGTGTTCCCGCTGACCGCGCTGGGCCGCTACGTCAACGGGGAGCCGGTGTTCGCGAGGACGCCGGACACGGTGAAGGAGGTCAAGGGAAGGGGGGCCGGTTCAGGCGGCCGGCCTTCCGGGGCCGCCGGGGTCGGTGCGCTGTCGGGCGCGGCGGTCCCCGCCGACAGCGCCGCCGCGCGGACCGCCCCTTCCGCCGGTTCCCCCGAAGCCCGGGCGAGCTGATGGGAGCCCCGGCCGGCCCGGCGCCGCTGCTGATCGCCTGCGCGCTCGGCATCGAGCACGTCGCCCTGCGCCTGGGCGACCGGGCCGGGGCCGCCGGGCCCGTGACCGTCCTGCGCACCGGGATGGGCCCGCGGGCCGCGGAGCGGTCGGTCGGACGGGTGCTGAGGGACCCGGTGCTCGAAGGGGCCGCGGTGCTCGCCACCGGGTTCTGCGCCGGGCTCGCCCCCGGGATGCACCCCGGTGACCTGGTGGTCGCCGAGGAGACCCGGGACCCGCGCGGGAGCGTCCCGTGCGTCGACACCGAACTGCTCGTCAAGGAACTCGCCCGCACCCTCCCCGGGTGCACCGTCCACACCGGGCCCCTCGTGGGGTCCGACCACGTCGTCCGGGGTCCGGAGCGCTCGGCGCTCAGGGCGACCGGCGCGATTGCCGTCGACATGGAGTCGGCCGCGACGCTCCTGAGCGCCGTGCGCGCGGGGACCCGCCCTGTTGCGGCCGTCCGGGTGGTCGTGGACGCTCCAGAACATGAACTCGTCCGGATCGGCACGCTGCGCGGTGGAATATCGGCTTTCCGCGTCCTTCGTTCCGTCCTGCCTTCTTTCTTCGAATGGCACCGTAATGTGCTGCTCCCTCGGAGGTGAGCCAGATGGCCATGCCGCTGCGTCAGTCCATCAAAGTCGCCACATACCTGGTCGAACAGAAGCTCCGCAAGCGGGACAAGTTCCCGCTGATCGTGGAGCTGGAACCCCTGTTCGCCTGCAACCTGAAGTGCGAGGGCTGCGGAAAGATCCAGCATCCGGCCGGTGTCCTCAAGCAGCGCATGCCCGTCGCCCAGGCGGTCGGCGCGGTCCTGGAGTCCGGCGCCCCGATGGTGTCCATCGCGGGCGGCGAGCCCCTGATGCACCCTCAGATCGACGAGATCGTGCGCCAGTTGGTGGCCCGCAGGAAGTACGTCTTCCTCTGCACCAACGCGCTGCTGCTGCGCAAGAAGATCGAGAAGTTCACGCCGTCGCCGTACTTCGCGTTCACCGTCCACATCGACGGGCTGCGTGAGCGGCACGACGAGTCGGTGGCGAAGGAGGGCGTCTTCGACGAGGCCGTCGAGGCGATCAAGGAGGCCAAGCGGCGCGGTTTCCGCGTCACCACCAACTCGACGTTCTTCAACACCGACACCCCGCAGACCATCATCGAGGTCCTCAACTACCTCAACGACGACCTCAAGGTCGACGAGATGATGATCTCGCCCGCCTACGCCTACGAGAAGGCCCCCGACCAGGAGCACTTCCTCGGCGTCGAGCAGACGCACGAGCTGTTCCGCAAGGCGTTCTCCGGCGGCAGCCGGCGCCGCTGGCGGCTCAACCACTCCCCGCTCTTCCTGGACTTCCTGGAGGGCAAGGTCGACTTCCCGTGCACGGCGTGGGCGATCCCCAACTACTCCCTGTTCGGCTGGCAGCGCCCCTGCTACCTGATGGCCGACGGCTACGTCCCGACGTACCGCGAGCTCATCGAGAAGACCGACTGGGACAAGTACGGCCGGGGCAAGGACCCCCGCTGCGACAACTGCATGGCCCACTGCGGCTACGAACCCACCGCCGTCCTCGCCACCATGGGCTCGCTCAAGGAGTCGCTGCGGGCCATGCGCGAGACCGTCGCCGGGAACCGCGAGTGACCACCGTCCCCCTGGGCGTCCCCGAGGTACCGGCCCGTCCGATCGCCGCGCGACGCGTCTCGCGGCGGATCGACGTCGGGCCGGTACCGGTCGGGGGCGGGGCCCCGGTGTCGGTGCAGTCGATGACGACGACGCGTACGTCGGACATCGGCGCGACCCTCCAGCAGATCGCCGAACTCACCGCGTCCGGCTGCCAGATCGTCCGCGTCGCCTGTCCCACCCAGGACGACGCGGACGCCCTCGCGACCATCGCGCGGAAGTCACAGATCCCGGTGATCGCGGACATCCACTTCCAGCCGAAGTACGTGTTCGCCGCGATCGAGGCCGGGTGCGCGGCCGTGCGCGTCAACCCGGGCAACATCAAGCAGTTCGACGACAAGGTCCGCGAGATCGCGCGGGCCGCCCGGGACCACGGCACGCCGATCCGGATCGGCGTCAACGCCGGGTCCCTGGACCGCCGGCTGCTCCAGAAGTACGGGAAGGCGACGCCGGAGGCGCTGGTCGAGTCGGCGTTGTGGGAGGCGTCGCTGTTCGAGGAGCACGGCTTCCGGGACATCAAGATCTCCGTGAAGCACAACGACCCCGTCGTCATGGTCGAGGCGTACCGGCAGCTCGCCGAACAGTGCGACTACCCCTTGCACCTGGGGGTGACGGAGGCGGGCCCGGCGTTCCAGGGCACCATCAAGTCGGCCGTCGCGTTCGGGGCGTTGCTCGCGCAGGGCATCGGGGACACGATCCGGGTCTCGCTGTCCGCGCCGCCCGCCGAGGAGGTCAAGGTCGGCATCCAGATCCTGGAGTCGCTGAACCTCAGGCAGCGGCGGCTGGAGATCGTCTCCTGCCCGTCCTGCGGGCGGGCCCAGGTCGACGTCTACAAGCTCGCCGACGAGGTCACGGCGGGCCTCGACGGCATGGAGGTGCCGCTGCGGGTCGCCGTCATGGGGTGCGTGGTGAACGGGCCCGGCGAGGCGCGCGAGGCCGACCTCGGGGTCGCCTCCGGCAACGGCAAGGGGCAGATCTTCGTCAAGGGCGAGGTCATCAAGACCGTCCCCGAGTCGAAGATCGTCGAGACCCTGATCGAGGAGGCGATGAAGATCGCCGCGCAGCTGGAGAAGGACGGCGTCGAGGCAGGGGAGCCCGCCGTCACCGTGAGTTGAACCGCAGGAACCGAAGGGGGAACCGAGCGTGACGATTCTGGAGAATGTCCGACAACCGCGCGACCTGAGGGCGCTGAACGAGCCGCAACTGCGGCGGCTGTCCGAGGAGATCAGGGAGTTCCTGGTGACCGCGGTCGCCCGGACCGGCGGCCATCTGGGGCCGAACCTCGGCGTCGTCGAACTGACGATCGCCCTGCACCGGGTCTTCGAGTCGCCGGTCGACCGCATCCTGTGGGACACGGGCCACCAGGCGTACGTCCACAAACTCCTGACCGGCCGTCAGGACTTCTCCAAGCTGCGCGGCAAGGGCGGCCTCTCCGGCTACCCCTCCCGCGAGGAGTCCGAGCACGACGTCATCGAGAACAGCCACGCCTCCACCGTCCTCGGCTGGGCCGACGGACTCGCCAAGGCGCGGGACGTCCAGGGCGAGAAGGGCCACGTCGTCGCCGTGACCGGGGACGGCGCGCTGACCGGCGGGATGGCCTGGGAGGCGCTCAACAACATCGCAGCCGCGAAGAACCGGCCGCTGATCATCGTCGTCAACGACAACGAGCGCTCGTACGCGCCGACCATCGGCGGCCTCGCCAACCACCTCGCGACCCTGCGCACCACCGACTCCTACGAGCGGGTCCTCGCCTGGGGCAAGGACGTCCTCCAGCACACGCCCGTCGTCGGCCGCACCGTCTACGAGGCGCTGCACGGCGCGAAGAAGGGCTTCAAGGACGCGTTCGCTCCGCAGGGCCTCTTCGAGGACCTCGGCCTGAAGTACGTCGGCCCCATCGACGGCCACGACATCAAGGCCGTGGAGTCCGCGCTGCGCCGCGCGAAGCGCTTCCACGGCCCCGTCCTCGTGCACTGCCTCACCGAGAAGGGCCGCGGCTACGAACCGGCCCTCGCGCACGAGGAGGACCACTTCCACACCGTCGGCGTGATGGACCCGGCGACCTGCGCGCCCCTCGCGCCCGCCGGCGGCCCGTCCTGGACATCGGTGTTCGGCGAGGAGATGGTCAGGATCGGGGAGGAGCGCGACGACGTCGTGGCCATCACGGCGGCCATGCTGCACCCCGTCGGGCTGGGCGGGTTCGCGGCCCGCTTCCCCGACCGTGTCTGGGACGTCGGCATCGCCGAGCAGCACGCGGCGGTCAGCGCGGCCGGCCTCGCGACGGGCGGCCTGCACCCCGTCGTCGCCGTCTACGCGACCTTCCTCAACCGGGCCTTCGACCAGCTCCTCATGGACGTCGCGCTGCACCGCTGCGGGGTGACGTTCGTCCTCGACCGGGCCGGGGTGACCGGGGTCGACGGGGCGTCCCACAACGGGATGTGGGACATGTCGATCCTCCAGGTGGTGCCGGGGCTCAGGATCGCCGCGCCGCGTGACGCCGACCAACTCCGGCTCCAGCTGCGGGAGTCGGTCGCCGTGGACGACGCGCCGACCCTGATCCGGTTCCCGAAGGAGTCGGTGGGGCCGGTGATCCCGGCCCTCGGACAGGTCGGCGGCATGGACGTGCTGCGGACGGGGGCGGACGTCCTGCTCGTCGCCGTGGGGGTGATGGCGCCGGTCTGCCTCCAGGCGGCCGAACTGCTGGCGGCGCGGGGGATCGAGTGCTCGGTCGTCGACCCCCGCTGGGTCAAGCCCGTCGACCCCGAGCTGCCCGGCCTCGCCGCCCGGCACCGGCTTGTCGCCGTCGTCGAGGACAACTCCCGCTCCGCCGGGGTCGGTTCGGCCGTCGCCCTGGCCCTCGGGGACGCCGAGGTCGACGTGCCCGTACGGCGGTTCGGCATCCCGGAGCAGTTCCTCCCGCACGCCAAGCGCGGCGAGGTGCTCGCGGACATCGGGCTCACCCCGGTCGAGATCGCCGGCCGGATCGGGGCGAGCCTGGCGGTCAAGGACGTCGCAGCCAAGGAGAAGGAATGAGCACGGAGTTCGACCTCGGCGCCCTCCTCGCCGCCCGCGGCGCCGAGCGCTACGAGCTGCACGACAAGTACCTCAACCCCCAACTGCCGCGCATGCTGCGGACGATCGGGTTCGACAAGGTGTACGAGCGGGCCGAGGGCGCCCACTTCTGGGACGCCGACGGCAACGACCACCTCGACATGCTCGCCGGGTTCGGGGTGATGGCCCTCGGCCGCCACCACCCCGTGATCAGGAAGACGCTGCACGACGTCCTGGACCTGAGCCTCGCCGACCTCACCCGTTTCGACTGCCAGCCCCTGCCCGGCCTGCTCGCCGAACGGCTCCTCGCGCACAGCCCGCACCTGGACCGCGTCTTCTTCGGCAACAGCGGCACCGAAGCGGTCGAGACGGCCCTGAAGTTCGCCCGGTACGCGACCGGCAGGCCCCGGGTCCTGTACTGCGAGCACGCCTTCCACGGCCTCACCACCGGCGCCCTCTCCGTCAACGGCGAGGACGGCTTCCGGGACGGCTTCGCCCCGCTGCTGCCCGACACGGCCGTCCCGCTCGGCGATCTCGACGCGCTGGCACGCGAGTTGAGGAAGGGCGACGTCGCCGCGCTGATCGTCGAGCCGATCCAGGGCAAGGGCGTCCACGAGGCGCCGCCCGGGTATCTGCGGGCCGCGCAGGAACTGCTGCGCAAGCACAAGGCGCTGCTCATCGCCGACGAGGTGCAGACGGGCCTCGGGCGGACCGGGGACTTCTACGCCTACCAGCACGAGGACGGCGTCGAGCCGGACCTGGTGTGCGTCGCCAAGGCGCTCTCCGGCGGATATGTCCCGGTCGGGGCGACGCTCGGCAAGGACTGGATCTTCAAGAAGGTCTACTCGTCCATGGACCGCGTCCTCGTGCACTCCGCGAGCTTCGGGTCCAACGCGCAGGCGATGGCCGTCGGGCTCGCCGTGCTGGACGTCATGGAGAACGAGCAGACCGTCGCCCACGTCCGCCGCGTCGGCGATCTCCTCAAGTCCCGGCTCGCCGCGCTGACCGGCAAGTACGAGCTGCTCGCCGACGTGCGCGGGCGGGGGCTGATGATCGGCATCGAGTTCGGGAAGCCGTCCTCGCTGAAGCTGCGCAGCCGCTGGGCGATGCTCCAGACCGCCCGCAAGGGGCTCTTCGCGCAGATGGTCGTCGTCCCGCTGCTCCAGCGCCACCGCATCCTCACGCAGGTCTCCGGGGACCACCTGGAGGTCATCAAGCTGATCCCGCCGCTCGTCGTCGACGAGGCGGACGTGGAGCGGTTCGTGGACGCGTTCACCGAGGTCATGGACGACGCCCACAGCGGGGGCGGGCTGATGTGGGACTTCGGGAAGACGCTGATCAAGCAGGCGGTGGCCAACCGGTAGCGCCATTTTTTGCCTCTGGGGCAAGAAATTTGCCTCGGAGGCAAGATCCGGGCTGAATGGAGGCATGAGCACTCCGGACGCCGAGCCGACCGCCGCCCTCCCGGCGATGGCCCCGCAACTGCGCGCCCTGCGCCGCCGCGCCTCCCTCACGCTGGAGGCCGCCGCCCGCTCCGCCGGACTCTCGCCCGCCTACCTCTCCCGGCTGGAGACGGGCCAGCGCCAGCCCTCGCTGCCGATGCTGCTCGCGCTCGCCCGGGTCTACGGTACGACGGTCTCCGAACTCCTCGGCGAGAGCGCCGTGCTCCGGGACGCGGTCGTGCGCGCCGGGGACATGGAGCCCACCGAGGCCGGCGGCTGGACGTACGTCCAGGCCGGGGCCGCCGGACGCGGGATGCAGGCGCTGCGGGTGCGCGTCCCGCACGGCGCGCAGGGCGACATCGTGCGCGTGCACCCCGGGGAGGAGTGGCTGTACGTCCTCAAGGGGCGGCTGCGCCTGACCCTCGGCGACTCCACGCACCTCCTCGACCCCGGGGACAGCGCGCACTTCGACTCGCTGACCCCGCACCGCATCGCCGCCCGGGACGAGCCCGGCGTCGACCTCCTCTTCGTCCACACCCTGTTGCAGAGCCCCACGGCCGCCCTGTGCCTGGGCCCCACCCCTGGAGAGACCCCATGACCGACAACCGTGAGGAACGCTTCCCGCGCGCCCTGTGGATCAGGCTGCTCGTCTACGTCGTCGGCGGGCACGTCCTCGGCCTGTTCCTCTGGTTCCTCTTCGAGATGGGGGCGCGGCAGCAGTAGCCCGCGCGCTCACTCCAGGAAGCGGTCCTCCAGGCGCGCCCGCAGCTCCGGCGTCACCCCGAGGCCCTGCTCCAGATACGCGTCCACCGAGCCCCACCGCTCGTCGATCGCGTCGAACGCCGCCTGGAGGTACTCCGCGCGGGCCTCGAACAGGGGGCTGAGCAGTTCGGTGATCTCGGGGGAGCGCTCGGGCGGGGCGGAGCCGTCCGAGCGGCGCAGCCGGTAGCGGCGGTGCGTCGCGTTCGACTCCAGGTAGTCCGCGACGATCGCCTCGCGCTCCACGCCCAGCGCGAGGAGCGTCACGGCTATGGACAGGCCCGCGCGGTCCTTGCCCGCCGCGCAGTGCATGAGGGCGGGCACGCTGTCGTCGGCGAGGGCGGCCAGCACCTGGGAGTGCTCGGCGGTGCGGGCCCCGATCATCGTGCGGTACGACGTGATCATGCGCTCGGCCGCCCTGCCGTCGCCGAGGATCTCGCGGAGCTGCTCGGTCTCGCCGTCGCGGACCATCTTCCAGAACTCCGCGCCGTCCGCCGGGTCCGACAGCGGCAGGTTGACGTTGCGCGTGCCCGGCAGTTCGACGTCCGGGCCCTCCAGCTTCTGGTCCGCCGCGTTGCGGAAGTCGAAGACCGTGTGCAGGCCCAGGGAGGCCAGGAACGCGGTGTCCTCCTCGGTCGCGTGCGCCAGATGGCCGCTGCGGAACAGCACGCCGTGGCGCACCCGGCGCCCGTCAGCCGTCGGCAGGCCGCCCACGTCACGGAAATTGCGGACGCCTGCCAGCTCGGGTTCGGTCGAGGGGATCTGCTGCGTCACGGGGTCTCCCTCCCAGTCGGTCCCGGGCCGGCGCGGCTCAGAAATGGCCGGTGGGACACGCTGTCGACGATACGACATGGGTGTGACACCCAAGCAGTTGTCCACAGGCGTTGCAGGCGGGCCCGGCGACCCCCGATGATGTTGCCGTCTGGTCGTACGTGTTCGTATGTGTTTTATCTGATTTTCGATCGTGTGAGGGTCTGATGCTGGAAACCGCTGAGAACGGGCGTACGTGGCTCCTTTCGGGCCCCACGAGCAGTTACGCCCTCCACCTCACGGAGAGCGGTGAACTGCTGCACCTCCACTGGGGACCGGCGATCGCCCTGGCCGACGCCGAGGCGCTGGCCGCCGTCCCGCTGCCGCACGGCTCGTCCTTCGAGTCCGCGCTGGACGGCCGCGAGGAGTACCCGGTGGAGGGCGGCCCCCGCTTCACGCGCCCGGCGCTCTCCGTGCGCACCCCCGGGCGCCGGGGCACGGAGTGGGCCTTCGAGGCGTACGACGCGCAGGGTGGCGAACTCCGGCTCACGTTCCGGGACGGCGGACTGACCGTCGCCCTGCACTACCGGATGCGCGGGGACGTCGTCGAGCGCTGGGCGGTCCTCGGGAACGACGGGGCCGAGCCGCTGGAGCTGCTGCGCGCCGACTCCGCGACCTGGACCCTCCCGCACCGCGAGGGCTGGCGCCTGTCCCAGCTGCACGGCCGCTGGGCCGCCGAGTCCCGCCTCACGCGGGCACAGCTCACCTACGGCGAGAAGATCATCGGCAGCCGCCGGGGCCACACCGGCCACCCCCACCTGCCCTGGGTCGCCCTCGACACCGACGCCACCGAGGAGCGCGGCGAGGTCTTCACCGCCGCCCTCGGCTGGTCCGGCTCCTGGCGGATCGCCGTCGCCCAGCTCCCCGACGCGCGCGTGCAGATCACCGGCGGCGCCGGACACGACGACTCCGGCCTCCTGCTCCTCGGCGACGGCGACTCCTTCACGACCCCCGTCTTCGCCGCCCTGTGGACGGACGGCGGCTTCGGCGGCGCCAGCCGCACCTGGCACGCCTACCAGCGCGAGCACGTCATCCCGGACGCCGAGCAGGACCGCCCGGTGCTGTTCAACTCCTGGGAGGCGACCACCTTCGACATCTCCGAGGAGCAGCAGCTCGTCCTCGCGCGCCGGGCGGCGGACATCGGCGTCGAGCTGTTCGTCGTCGACGACGGCTGGTTCGGGGCGCGCACCAGCGACCGCGCGGGCCTCGGCGACTGGACGCCCAACCCCGACCGCTTCCCGGAGGGCCTCAAGCCCCTCGCGGACCGGGTGCACGGCCTCGGCATGCAGTTCGGCATCTGGGTCGAGCCCGAGATGGTCAACCCGGACAGCGACCTCTACCGCGCCCACCCCGACTGGGTGCAGTTCCAGGAGGGCCGCACGCGCACCGAGTTCCGCAACCAGCTGATGCTCAACCTCGCGCGCGAGGACGTCCAGGAGTACCTGTGGGAGCGGCTCGACACCCTCCTGTCCAGCGCCCCCATCGACTACGTGAAGTGGGACTTCAACCGCTGCTTCACCGACGCCGGCTGGCCCGGCGACCCCTACCCGCAGCGCCTGTGGGTCGACCACGTGCGCGCGCTGTACGCGCTCCTGGACCGGCTGCGCGCCAAGCACCCCGGTGTCGCCTTCGAGTCCTGCTCGGGCGGCGGCGGCCGGATCGACCTCGGCATCCTCGGCCGTACCGACCAGGTGTGGACCTCCGACAACACCGACCCGCTGGACCGGCTCGCCATCCAGCACGGCTTCAGCCAGATCCACCCCGCGCGCGTGATGGCCGCCTGGGTCACCGACAGCCCCAACGTCCAGCTCAACCACCGGGTCAGCTCGCTGAAGTTCCGGTTCGTCAGCTCCTTCGCCGGGGTCCTCGGGGTCGGCGGCGACCTCTCCGAGTGGACCGACGCGGAGCTCGCCGAGGCGCGCGAGTGGGTGGAGCTCTACAAGGAGATCCGGCCCGTCGTCCAGCACGGCGACCTCTACCGGCTGCGCGCCCCGGAGGGCGGCCTCAGCGCCGTGCAGTACGTCCGGGGGGACGAGACGGTCGTGCTCGCCTGGCTCCAGTCCCAGCACTACGGGGAGCCCGTACCGGCGGTACGGCTGCGGGGACTTGACGCGACGGCGTCGTACGAATGCCGTGAAACGGGTGAAATCCATCGAGGTGCGGTGCTGCTGCACCACGGGCTGCGGACCGGGCTCCGGGGTGACCTGGATGCGGCGGTATTCCGGCTGCGTCGCATCTGAGGTTTCTGTCCGAATTCGCAGGCTTCATTCCAACTCGCTCTGGAATAAGGAAAGCTGTGAATCGGTCGTGTGAGCAGGGTCATATTCCTGACCCTGCGTCGCGCGTCATGTTCACGTAATAGGGGCGGTTTTCAAGGGGGATCGGGCATACGGGCGGGTCGTTCGCGTACGTACGGTCACCGGAAAAACCCATGGCGAATCGACAGGCACGCAATTCACAGGCAACTTCTGCTTGTGATCGTGTGTCCGCGTCGCCTACGTTCACCAGCAATCCGGACGGACGCCGAATCCTGCCACCGCCCGGAGCCGCACCCACCCACCAGTGAAACGGCAGGAGCGGGGGACCCACAGGAATCACCGCCTGTTCCGGTCTTCCGGAAGAGGCTAGGGGTAAAGCCGCATCCGTGCGGCCGGGCATCTCCTGCTCGCACCCGACAGCTCACCTCGCAGGCGCAGGAGAGGAATTCCATGCCCGCCAGGGGTAAGCACCGCCGCCCGAAGCCGCCCCGTTTCTCGCGGTCGCTCGCCGTCGCCGGAACAGGTGGCGCGGCGCTCGCGCTCCCGCTCATCGGGGCCACCGGGGCGCACGCCCAGACGGCATCCTCCGCCGGTACGTCGGCCGCCACGGCCGCCGCCGCCACGTCCGTCCCCGAACAGGCCGTCCAGGCCGCCCCGGTGACCCGCACGTCGGCGTCCACGAGCCGCAAGACGACCACCTACACCGTCCGCTCCGGCGACTACCTCTCGAAGATCGCCGAGGAGCAGAACGTCACCGGGGGCTGGCAGCGGCTCTACGAGGACAACCGGGACGCCGTCGGCTCCGACCCGTCGCTGATCCACCCCGGTCTGCGGCTGTCGCTGGGCGCGAAGGCGGCGCGGGCGGAGAGCGGTTCGTCCTCCTCCAGCTCGGCCGGTTCGTCTTCGGCTTCGTCGTCCGGCTCGTCGTCCTCGGGCACGCAGTCCTCGCAGCGGTCGTCGCAGAAGGCGCAGGAATCCTCCGACTCCTCGGCCTCCTCGAAGAGTTCGTCCTCCTCGAAGGCCACCACCGAGAGCGCCTCGTCCTCCTCCGGCTTCACCCTCCCCGTCCGGGGCGCGGTCGTCGGCACCGGCTACCGGGTCTCGGGCAGCATGTGGTCCAGCGGCTACCACACGGGCGTCGACTTCGTCGTCCCGAGCGGCACGACCCTGCGGTCCGTCGGCGCGGGCACGGTCGTCTCGGCGGGCTGGGCCAACGCGTACGGCAACCAGGTCGTCATCAAGCTCGCGGACGGCTACTACGCGCAGTACGCGCACCTGTCGGCGCTCAACGTCTCGGCCGGCCAGAGCGTCAGCGCGGGCCAGCAGATCGGCTACTCCGGCTCCACGGGCAACGTGACCGGACCGCACCTGCACTTCGAGATACGCACGACGCCGGACTACGGCTCGGACGTCGACCCGCTCGCCTACCTCCGCTCGCACGGAGTCTCCGTCTGACGCCACCGAGCACTTCCTGACACGCCTCCGAAGGCCGGACCCCCGATCCCCGGGTCCGGCCTTCGGGGCGTTCGGGAGCGTTCCGGGGCGTTCCTGGTCGGGCGCCGGCTGTGGGTTCTTGCGCGATCATGATCGTTCTGTTGCGGTCGTGTGGCATCCGTCGACAGCTGGGGAGACCCGGGGACACAGTGATCACCGTCCCCGTGAAAGCGCTTTCCAGGAGGTCCAGTGTCCGGCGTCGGCCGACGTACCGTCATCAAGGGCGCCGCCGTCGCGGCTGCCGCCACCTCGTTCTCCTGGGCCCTGTCCCGCCCCGCCGCGGCGGCTGGCGACAGCGCCACCGAACTCCACTGGCTGGAGGGCACCCCCGACGCCCACGCCGGCACCACCTGGGGCGTCCCCTGGGCACGCGGAACGCACAGAACCGGACAGCCCCTCAAGCTGACGGCCGCCGACGGCACCGACGTCCCCGTCCAGTCCTGGCCCACCGCCTACTGGCCCGACGGCTCGGTCAAGTGGACGGCCCACGCGATCGCCCCCGACGCCCCCCGGTCCGACCGCTACCTCCTCGCCGCCGGCAACCCGGCCGCCCCCGGGCACCGGGTGACGGTCCGGCGGGCGAAGGGCGGCGTCGAGGTCTCGACCGGCGTCCTGACGGCCCGCTTCGCGGAGAAGGGCGCCGACACGGTCGTACGGAGTCTGCGGCGGGGCGGGGTCGAGGTCGCGCGGGACGGGCGGCTCGTCGCGCTGCGGCAGGGGAGTGTGCGGGACGGGGCCGATGTGGAGGCGTTCGCCGGGCGGGTGGAGAAGGTGGAGGTGGAGCAGGACGGGCCGGTGCGGGCCGTCGTACGGGTCGAGGGGCGGCATCGGCACGGCCGGCGGGGCTGGCTGCCGTTCACGCTGCGGTTCGCGTTCTCGGCGGGCGCGGAGTCGTTCCGGCTGGTGCACACCTTCGTCTGGGACGGCGAGCAGGAACCCGGCCGGGACGAGGGCGACTTCCTGCGCGGTCTCGGGGTGCGCTTCACGGTCCCGCTGCGCGACGCCGCCTACGACCGGCACGTCCGGTTCGCCGACTCGGGCGGCGGCCTCTTCGCCGAGGCCGTCCAGGGCATCACCGGCCTGCGCCGAGACCCCGGCGCCGCCGTGCGGGCCGCGCAGATCGCCGGCGAGAAGCTCCCGGACCTCGCGACCTGGGACACCCGCGTATCGAGCCGCCTCGCCTACATCCCCCGATGGGGCGACTACACGCTGACCCAGCCCACCGCCGACGGCTACCAGATCCGCAAGCGCACCAAGGCCGGGTACGGCTGGATTCCGGCCGCCGCCGGTGGACGGGCGGGGGGATTCGGGTACGTCGGCGGCGCGAGCGGCGGACTCGCCTTCGGGCTGCGGGACTTCTGGCAGCGCCACCCCACCCAGCTAGACGTACGCGGCGCCGCCACGACCGCCGCCGAGATCACCCTCTGGCTCTACTCCCCGGAGGCCCAGCCCCTCGATCTCCGCTTCTACCACGACGGGTTGGGCCAGGACACCTACGACGAGCAGTCGGACGGCGGCCTGGAGATCACCTACGAGGACTACGAGCCCGGCTTCGGCACCCCCTACGGCATCGCCCGCACCGGTGAACTCACCTTCTGGGCCGTGGAGAAGACGCCGGACGCCGCTCGGCTCGCCGCGTTCGCCGAGGCCGTCGCGGCCCCGCCCCAGCTCGCCGCCACCCCCGAACGCCTGCACTCCGCCGGGGTGTTCGGCGACTGGGCGCCCGTCGACCGGTCCACGAAGGCCCGCGCGGCGATCGAGGACCGCCTCGACGACCTGTTCGCCTACTACCGCGACCAGCGCGAGGAACGGCGCTGGTACGGGTTCCTCGACCACGGCGACGTCCAGCACACCTACGACAACGACCGGCACGTCTGGCGCTACGACGTCGGCGGATTCGCCTGGGACAACTCGGAGCTGGGCACCGACCTCTGGCTCTGGTACCACTTCCTGCGCACCGGCTCCGCCGAGGTCTTCCGGTTCGCGGAGGCCATGACCCGGCACACCGGCGAGGTCGACGTCTACCACCTCGGCAAGTGGGCCGGGCTCGGCACCCGGCACGGCGTCCAGCACTACGCGGACAGCGCGAAACAGGTCCGCATCTCGACGGCCGCCAACCGGCGCTTCTTCTACTACCTCACCGGCGACGAGCGCACCGGCGACCTGCTGAGCGAACTCGCCGACGTGGAGCTGACGTTCCTCGCCGTCGACCCCCTGCGCAAGGTCCGCACCGACGGCTACACCCCCGGCGACCGCCACGCCCTCTCCGTCGGCTTCGGCACCGACTGGGGCGGCATCTCGGCGGCCTGGCTCACCGAGTGGGAACGGCACGGCCCGAAGGCGGAGAAGGCCCGCACGAAACTGGTCAACTCTCTGCGTACGATCGCCTCCCAGCCCAACGGGTTCTTCACCGGGACGGGACTGCTCGACGCGGACACCGGCCGGTTCGCGCCCACGACGAGCACGGCGGTGAACGTCTCCCACCTCAGCGCCGTGTTCGGGCTCGTGGAGACCAACAGCGAGATCGTCTCTCTCCTGGGGGAGCAGGAACCGGAGTTCCGCGCCGCCTGGCTGGACTATGCCCGGTACTACAACGCGACCGACGCCCAGAAGCGTCAACTCACCGGCTCCACCTGGAAGTCGGCCCTGCCCGCCGCCCACTCCCGCATCACCGCGTACGCCGCCCGCCACCAGGACGACCCGACCCTCGCGAGCCGCGCCTGGAAGGAGTTCTTCACCGGGAGCGACACCTACTTCCCGTCCAACGACTGGTCCCGCGTCACCGTCCCCACCCCCCAAGTCCTGCGCACGACACGGGAGATCCCGTGGATCTCCACCAACTCCTCGGCGCAGTGGGCGCTGGCGGCGATCCAGAACCTGGCCCTCATCGGCGATCGGATTCCGACATGAAACGTCTCCTGCCGGCCGCTGCCGGCACCCTGCTCCTCCTCGCGGCCCAGCCCGCCCACGCGGCCCCGGACACCGTCCGCCCCGACGACCGGCGGCTCGCCTACGAAGGGCACTGGAGCCGGAGCGCGGAGGCCGCCGTGACCGTCAACTCCGGTTCCCGGCTGCGGTTCCGCTTCACCGGCGACACCGTCCACGCCCTCTTCGACGTCACCTCCGTCACCCTCCCCGCGCAGGTGTACGTCTCCGTGGACGGCGGCCCGAAGCAGCGGTACGACGTCGACCGGGCGGACCTGCCGATCACCGCGAAGGGACCCGGCCCGCACACCGCCGTGCTCTCCGTGAAGGACGTGTTCTCCCGGGTGAACCGCTGGGTGCCGCCCTTGCAGACGGGCGCCACCCTGACCGGCCTCAAGGGCCGGATCGTCCCCCAGAAGCCGCTGCCCCGACGGGAGTTCGCGTTCTACGGCGACTCCGTCACCCAGGGCGTCAACGCCCTGTGCGGCGACAACAGCGACTCCGACTGCGCCGACGGCACCGCCGCCTACCCGACCCTGGTCGCCGACGCGCTCCACGCACGGCTCACCCAGGTCGGCTTCGGACGGCAGGGCGTCATCCTCACCGGGAACGGGGGAGTGCCGAACGCGCGGGACGCGTACGGCTGGAACCACGCCGGATCGGCGGCGAGTTCGGACCGAAAGGCCGACGTGATCGTCGTCAACCAGGGGTCCAACGACGCGGCGTACGGGGCCGAGGAGTTCCGGGCCGCCTACCGCGCCTACCTGACGCAGATCCGTGCGGCGGCCCCGCACGCGCGGATCTTGGCGCTGCGGCCTCTCAACGGCACGCACGGCACGGACGTCTCGGCGGTGGTCGCCGAACTCGCCGATCCCCGCACCGAGTTCGTGGACACGACGGGGTGGGTCACCGCCGAGGACCTCAACGACACGGTCCACCCCAGCACCGCCGGTCACCGTAAGGTGGCCGACCGGCTGATCACCCTGCTGAGCGAAGGAGTACCCGCACCATGACGACCACCCGCAGAGCGTTCGGAGCGCTCGCGGCCGGTGCCGCGCTGGCCGCCCTCGCCCCCGCCGGCCAGGCCGCCGCCACGCCCCGCCGCAGCCGGCTCCTGGCCCACGACGACTTCCGGCACGGCCTGCGGAAATGGGCCGTCGAACTGGAGAAGGGCGGTCAAGTCACCGCCGAGCGCGGCACTTTGGAAGTGGACGTGCCCGCCGGGGCGACGATCTGGTTCCGGCAGCCCCTGCGAGGGCCGTACGTCATCGAGTACACGGCGACGCCCGTCTCGGCGGGCGTGGTCAACGACCGGGTGTCCGACCTCAACAACTTCTGGAACGCCGTCGACGTCCGCTCCCCGGACGACCTCTTCGCGACCGCGCGCGGGGGAGCCCTCGCCGAGTACGACTACCTCAAGACCTACTACTCCGGGTACGGCGCGAACTACAACACGACCACCCGGCTGCGGAGATACGTCGGCGAGGCGGGCGTGCGTCCGCTGATCTACGACTACACCGAGCCGCTGCTCGTCGCGAACGAGCCGAACCGGGTGCGGATCGTCTCCGACGGGTCCCGGGTGCAGTGGTGGGACAATGGGCGGCTCGTCTTCGACTACACCGACCCCGAGCCGTACACCGCCGGGCACTTCGCGTTCCGGACCACCTGGAGCCATTTCCGGATCGAGGGATTCCGGGTGTGGTCACTGCACCACCGACGCCCTTGAGGGACCGGCTTATTCCCGGATTGGGGAACTCTTTAGGAGTGGCTTATCTCACCGCCCGTCAACCCTTTCTTACGGTCGCGTAGGTCACATTCGAAGGTGAATCATGGTCTGTCGTGGCAGACGATTCGAAGAGTGACAAGACAGTGATGATCGGGTCGTACGTGGCGGTGGGGGACAGCTTCACCGAAGGCGTCGGCGACCCCGGCCCCGACGGGGCGTTCGTCGGCTGGGCCGACCGGTTCGCGGTGCTCCTCGCGGACCGCAGGCCCGAGGGCGACTTCTCCTACACGAATCTGGCGGTGCGCGGGAAGCTGCTCGACCAGGTCGTCTCCGACCAGCTTCCCCAGGCCGCGGCGATGGCCCCCGACCTCGTCTCCCTGTGCGCGGGCGGCAACGACATCCTGCGGCCCGGCACCGACCCCGACGAGGTCGCGGAGCGGTTCGAACTGGCCGTCGCCCAGCTCTCCTCCGCGGCGGGCACGGTGATGGTGACGACCGGCTTCGACACCCGGCAGATGCCGGTCCTCAAACACCTCCGCGGCAAGATCGCGACGTACAACGGACATGTCCGGGCCATCGCCGACCGGTACGGCTGTCCCGTCCTCGACCTCTGGTCCCTGCGCTCCGTCCAGGACCGCAGGGCGTGGGACGACGACCGGCTCCACCTCTCGCCCGAGGGGCACACCCGGGTCGCCCTGCGCGCCGGACAGGCCCTCGGCGTCGACGTCCCCGCCGACCCCGAGCAGCCCTGGCCGGCCCTCCCGCCGCGCGGCACCCTCGACGTACGCCGCGACGACGTCCACTGGGCGCGCGAGTACCTGGTGCCGTGGATCGGGCGCCGGCTGCGCGGGGAGTCCTCCGGGGACCACGTGACCGCGAAGGGCGCGCTGTCGCCGGACGACATCAAGATGCGGATCTCGGCGGTGGCCTGAGGGGCGGGGCGGTGAGTGCGCCCGCGCGCGGGTGGTGCGGGAGAAACGATTCGGTGCGTGTCACGGGTGCTCGGCCAGTGAGGTGAGCGAGGTGGGCGTACGGGTGTGGTGCGGGTGGGTGATCGGGCCCGGGTGCTGGGATGGCCGTACGCCGGCCGGGGGTCGACCGGGCCGGCGTCATCCCGTCCCCGACCTGCGTAAGGACCGGCCCGCATGCCCCGCACCCGTACGTCCCGCGCCACCGCCGCGCTCGCCGTGACCCTGCTCGCCCTGGGCCTGCCCGCGCTCGCCGCGCCCGGCGCCGCCGCGCTGGACGGCGGGCACGCGCCCACGCACGCGCGCGCCGAGCACGCGCCGACGACCGTCACCGTGACCGGCGACGGCAGCGCCACCGCCGAGCCCGACCTCGCCGTCCTCGGCGTCGGCGTCGAGGCGACCGCGAAGACCGCGAAGGCGGCGATGGCCGCGCAGAACAAGGCGGCCGACGCGCTGCTGGCGGCGGTGCGCAAGCAGGAGATCGCCGACAAGGACGTCCGCACCGACGGCGTGTCCCTCGGCCCCGTCTACGACTACCAGAGCGGCACCGCCGTGCTCACCGGCTACCGGGCCGCCCAGTCGTTCGTGGTGAAGGTCCGTGTCATCGACCGCACCGGCGCCGTCCTCCAGGCCGTCACCGACGCCACCGGGGACGCCGGACGCGTCAACTCGGTCGTCTTCGACCTCGCCGACCGGGAGCCCCTCCAGCGCGCCGCCCGCAAGGCCGCGTTCGCGGACGCGCGCGGCAAGGCGCAGCAGTACGCCACGCTGAGCGGCCGTCGCCTCGGGCGCCTGGTCACGCTGAACGAGGGCGGCACCGGGTACCTCACCCCGGCTCCGCCGATGGCCGCCGACATGCCGGCCGGGGGCCTCGGGGGCGTGCCGATCGCGCCGGGCGAGATCAAGGCGACGTCGTCGGTGACGGCGGTGTACGAACTGGACTGAGCGTCCCGCGTGTCCGGGAAGGCCGTCCGGAGGGCGTTCCGGGCGGCCTTCGGCGTTCCCCGGCGGTGCCGCGCCGAACCGGGACGGGGTCCTTGCGCCGAACCGGAACGAGGTCCTCGTACCGAACCGGAACGGGGGTCCCCGCACCGAACCGGGACCCCCGTTCCGGTTGTCGGCGGGCCGACCTATAGTGGAATCCTCGGCAATTCCACCAGGAGGTACCGTGGCCGGTTCCCGTTCCCTGAGCTCCGGGCTCCGCGCGCTGACGCCCGAGGCGTTCGGCGTGGACCCGAGCGGTGAGCGCATGGCCCGCATCCGCAGATCGCCCCATTTCCGGGACGGTGTCTTCCAGAACCCCGGCGGCGCGCCCCGGGACCGCATCGGCGAAGCGGCCGGGAATTTCGTGAAGACGTATTTCGACAAGGAGGCCCGCGCCCGCCGGGCCCCGTCGGGCACGATCCCCGTACACGCGACGACCCTCGCCGACCTCGCCAAACCCCCGGCCACCGGCCTGCGCGTGACCTGGATGGGCCACTCCAGCGTGCTCGTGGAGATCGACGGGCAGCGGGTCCTGTTCGACCCGGTCTGGGGCGAGCGCTGCTCCCCGGTCCCCTTCGCCGGCCCCAAGCGCCTGCACCCCGCCCCGCTCCCGCTGGCCGCCCTCGGCCCGGTGGACGTCGTCGTCATCTCGCACGACCACTACGACCACTTGGACCTCCCCACGATCAAGGCCCTCGCCGGTACGGACACGCTGTTCGCCGTCCCGCTCGGCGTCGGCGCCCACCTGGAGCACTGGGGCGTCCCGGCGGACCGCCTGCGCGAGCTGGACTGGCACGAGGAGACGAAGGTCGGCGGCCTCACCCTCACCGCCACCCCGGCCCGCCACTTCTGCGGCCGGGGCCTGCGCAACACGCAGCACACCCTGTGGGCGTCCTGGTCCGTCGCCGGTCCCGAGCACCGTGTCTTCCACAGCGGCGACACCGGCTACTTCGAGGGCTTCAAGGACATCGGCGCGGCCCACGGCCCGTTCGACGTGACGATGATCCAGATCGGCGCGTACTCCGAGTACTGGCCCGACATCCACATGACGCCCGAGGAGGGCATGCGCTCCCACCTCGACCTCCAGGGCGGCGCGGCGCGCGGCGTGCTGCTGCCGATCCACTGGGCCACCTTCAACCTCTCGACGCACGCCTGGGCCGAGCCGGGGGAGTGGACGCTGGCGGCGGGCGAGGCGGTCGGGCAGACCGTCGCCGTCCCCGTACCGGGCCAGCCCTTCGAGCCGGCCGGGGCGGTGCCCTCGCGGGCCTGGTGGCGGGCGGTGTCGCAGCCGCTGGAGCGGGAGTGGCCGGTACCGGCGGCGCCCTCGGGCTCCGTGGACTCCGCCGTGTCGCGGGGGGATCTGGATCTCGTCGGCGAGAGCTGAGCGAGCGGGCACGTACGCCGGGGCGGGGTCGGAGGACCCCGCCCCGGCGTTTTGCTTGGCCAGAGCAGGCACGGAGAGTGACGGTCCGCCCGGAGGGGTATGCGGCTTTCGTCGACGATCGTTCCTGATCGGTTGTTTTCGTTTCGGGGTACCCGCGTGGGGCGGAGTATCGGTCAGACGTGCGAGGGCTCATACCAGAGCGGGACGATAGCCGCAGGAGTTCGCCAACTGCCCACCGGGCATGCCGCGTTGGCAACTACTGTGAGTCGCCGGACAGCCCCGACGGACCAGGACGAGGACACGGATGTCGCACCTCCGCGCACCCGCCGCGCGCGCAGACCGCCGTGAGGGCGGACGGCACGGACGACCGGTCGCCCGCACCGCGGCGACCGAGACCCACATACGGCCGCACCTCATGCGGCTCGCGGTGCTCCCGCCGACCGCCGTCGCCCTCGGGGCCTGCGCGGTCGTCCTGTTCACCGTGCGCGCGACCGGCGTCCAGGTCGGCCCCACCCTGTGGGCCGTCCTCGCGGGCGCGGCCGTCGTGACCGGGGCGGGCATCGGCATCGCCGCCGTCACCGCCGGGCGCATCGCCCGGTCCGTCACCGACCGGCTCGACGCGCTGCGCCGGGCCGCCGCGCGCGGGGAGGCCGACCTGCGGGCGCTGGTCGAGGCGTTACGGCGAGGCGACGCGCCGCCCCAGCGCCGTACCCGGGGGCTGCCGCCCGCCGACGCCGACGAGTTCGAGCTGCTCGCGGCGGATCTGGCGCGGGCGCACGACGGGGCGGTCGCGGCGGTCGTCCAGGCGACGCAGCTGTCCAGCCGGACGGGCAGCGAGCAGAAACTGGAGGTCTTCCTCAACCTCGCCCGGCGGCTCCAGTCGCTCGTGCACCGGGAGATCCTGCTGCTCGACGAGCTGGAGAACGAGATCGAGGACCCCGATCTCCTCAAGGGGCTCTTCCACGTCGACCACCTCGCGACGCGGGTGCGGCGGCACGCCGAGAACCTCGCGGTCCTCGGGGGAGCGGTCTCGCGGCGGCAGTGGAGCCATCCGGTCGCCATGACCGAGGTGCTGCGGTCCGCCATCGCCGAGGTCGAGCAGTACTCGCGGGTGAAACTGGTGCCCCCGGTCGACGGGGAGCTGCGCGGGCACGCCGTCGCGGACGTCATCCACCTCCTCGCGGAACTGGTCGAGAACGCGACGGTCTTCTCGGCGCCGCACACGCAGGTCCTGCTGCGCGCCAACCTCGTCACCTCCGGTCTCGCCGTCGAGGTCGAGGACCGGGGGCTCGGCATGCCGCCCGAGGAGCAGGCCCGTATGAACGCCCTCCTCGCCGACCCCGACCAGGTCAACGTCGGCCGCCTCCTCGCCGACGGCCGCATCGGCCTCTTCGTGGTGTCCCAGCTCGCCCGGCGGCACGGGATTCGGGTGCGGTTGCAGAGCAACATCTACGGGGGCGTCCAGGCGATCCTGGTGGTGCCGCAGGCGCTGCTGGGAGGTGCCGGGGGGCCGGGGGTGCGCGGTGGGGTCTCCGGGGGCGCGGAGCCGGGGGGAGTGCCGGGGGGTTCGGGGGCGTCGGGGCGGTCCGGTGCGGGGAACGCCGGGGGTGTCGTCGGCACTGCGGGTGTGTCGGGTGCTTCAGGTGTCGGGGGTGGTTCCGCCGGTTCCGGTACGGCCGGCCCGGCGTCCCCTGCCGCGTCCGGTCCCGCCGGCGTCGTACCCCCGCCCGGCGAGCGGCCTCCGCCGGGCGGTACCCCGCCGCACGGCACCGGGACGCCACGGCGGTCGGCGCCGCGGCACGCGAGTCCGCGGGGGGCCTCGGCCGTGAACGGTGCGCGGGCGGGGGCGCGCGCGTCCGGTGGCGCGACGGGGGGTGGGGGCCATCGGCTCGATGGGACGCGGCCCGGGGGGCACGCCGTCGACCGGTCGGACGAGCTGAACGGTGCGCAGCCGGTGGGGGAGGCCACGCTCGACGGCTTCGCCGGGGTGTCGGCCGACGGGTACTCGACGGGGGGTGTGCCTCGGGTCGGGGGCGCGGGCGGATCTGCGGCGGGGCTCGGTGATACGGGTGCCGGTGCCGCCGGTGGGCCGCGGGGTGTTGCGGGACCGGCTTCCGACGCGGGTGCCGGCGGCGGGGCGTTCGCGCGCGGCTTCGAGGAAGGGGCTGTCGACGGCGTTCACGTCACGGCTCCCGTCTTCTCCGGTGGCTCGGCTTCGGGAGGGGTGGACATCGGCGGTGCGTCCTCCGGGCTCGCCGAAGCGCACGGCTCCGCCGGAGTCCGTGCACAGAGACCGCCGCATGCCGATGGCACGGCGGCGCACGGCCTGAGCGGTCCCGACACCTCAGGTGCGGCCCACCCCGACGGCCAGTCGGTCACCGGCCCGGCTTCCGGGAGCGCCGCCTACGACGGCCCGCCCGCCCCCGGCACGGCTCCCGGCCGGACGAGCACCTCGCCTTCGACCGCCCCCACCCCCGCCGCCGGCACCCGCCTCGACGGCACGATCCCCGGCGCGACCGGCGCGACCGGCCCCCTGGCCTCCGCCGACGCCGTCCACCCCGCCGACGCAGCCTTCGGCCGGCCCGGTGGCCCGCGTTCCGGCGGCCCGGCTCCTTCGGGGAACGTCCGCTCCGCCGCCTCGCCCCACCCCGGCGGCGAACCCCTGGACACCCCGGCTTTCCCCGACGCCACCACCTCCACCGGCCCGGCGCCCGCCACCGGCCCAGCCCACCCCCTCGACCCGGCCTACCCCACCGACCCGGAACACCCCGCCCCCCGCCCCGCCCCCCTCCCCATGCGCAACCCCCGCCAGGAGCGCCCGAACCCCGCCGAGGCGCGGCCCGGGATCAGGGCCGGGGACAGGTCGGCCGTCGAGGAGGTGCGGGGCGAGGTGCCCGTGCCCAGGGTCGGGGCCGTACGGGGAACGATGGGCAAGCCGAAGCTGCCGAGGCGGCGCGCGCAGGAACATCTCGCGCCCCAGTTGCGCGGGGGCCCCGTACCGCGCCCCGAGAGCGAGGAACCCGGCGGACACGACCCCGGTCTGATGGCCGCGTTCCAGCGGGGCATGGGCCTCGCGGAGGCCCAGCTCGGCCTGGAGGCGGACCCCGACCACTCCCTGACCGGCATCCCCGTCCCCCCGACCCGCACCCACCACCCCCATCCGTACGACGGGAGCGCGCCCACGGGATGAACGGCCCCGCACCCGCCACGACGTCCCGGCCCGCCTCCCCGCCGTGAGAAGTCCCCCGGCCCCACCCCCACCCCGAACCCCACCCCCCCGCAACCCCCCTCAAGGAGTCGATCCACCATGGCGAGCGACGCGCCGACCGGCCAGGTATCCGATCTCGACTGGCTGATGAGCGGCCTCGTACAGCGCGTACCCCACACGACGAGCGCGGTGCTCCTGTCGTGCGACGGGCTGGTGAAGTCCGTGCACGGGCTGGACCACGACAGCGCCGACCACATGGCGGCACTGGCCTCGGGCCTGTACTCGCTGGGCCGCAGCGCGGGCGTCCGGTTCGCGGACGGCGGCGACGTCCGGCAGGTGGTGGTCGAGCTGGACTCGGCCCTCCTGTTCGTGACGACCGCGGGCTCCGGCACCTGCCTCGCCGTGATGGCCGGCCGCGAGGCCGACGCCGCGGTCCTCGGGTACGAGATGGCGATGCTGGTCAAGAGCGTCCGCCCGTACCTCGCGACCGCCCCCCGGCAGTACCCCGCCGAACCCCCGGCGATGAGGTCGTGAGCGTGATGGCGGCCGACGGCCCCTGGCTCGACGACGCGGCCGGCCGGCTGGTGCGCCCCTTCACCGTGAGCAACGGCCGCACCAGGCCGACCGTCGCCCTGGACCTGATGTCCCAGGTCAGGGTGACCGGCACGAGCCCCCTCGGCTACCTCGGCCCCGAGCACGCGCAGGCCCTCGACCTGTGCCGCGCTCCCGTCCCGGTCGCCGAGGTGGCCGCCCATCTGAAGCTGCCGGCGGCGGTCACCAAGGTGCTGCTGTCGGACCTCGTGGACTGCGGAGCCCTCACCACCAAACCCCCGGAGTTCCACCACAACCCCACCGACCGGGCCCTACTGGAGGCGGTGCTCGATGGACTACGACGACAGCTTTGAGCACGACGAGCACGACCAGCGCGACGAGCACGACACCCGTGACAGATACGACCCGTACGACGCCTACGAGCCGTACGACGACCAGGCCCCCTTCCCGACCGCGCTGAAGGTGCTCGTCGCGGGCGGGTTCGGCGTCGGGAAGACCACGTTCGTCGGCGCGGTCAGCGAGATCGCCCCGCTGTGCACGGAGGAACTCCTCACCACCGTCAGCGCCGGCACGGACAGCCTCGACGGCGTCGAGAACAAGGTCGAGACGACCGTCGCCATGGACTTCGGCCGCATCAGCCTGGACGCCGAACACGTCCTGTACCTGTTCGGGACGCCCGGCCAGCAGCGGTTCTGGTTCATGTGGGACGAGCTGTGCGAGGGCGCCCTCGGCGCGGTGATCCTCGCCGACACGCGCCGCCTCCAGGACTGCTTCGCCGCCGTCGACTTCTTCGAGGAGCGCGGACTCGGATTCATCGTCGCCGTCAACGAGTTCGACGGCGGCCACCGCTATCACCCGGAGGAGGTCCGGGCCGCTCTGGACCTGAACCCGGCGATCCCGGTGGTCCGCTGCGACGCGCGGATCTCCGCCTCCGGCGTGCAGACCCTGCTGACCCTCGTCAAGCACCTCATCGCCCACACGCCCGCCGAGAACGCCCGGGCATGATTCCCAACTCCCTGTGAGGAGACGCGAGATGAGCTACGGACCGCCGCGCCCGGTGGGGCGGCTGCTGGTCACGCCGGAGGACCGGGAGGCGCCCGCCCGCGCCCGGAGGCTGAGCCGACTCGGCCTCGGGGAACGCGCGGAGCCGATGCTGGACCGGCTCGCCCGGCAGCTCGCGGAAATCACCCGGACGCCGTACGGGATGGTCAACTTCGTCGGTGAGGAACGCCAGTTCTTCGCCGGCCTGTACGTCGCGCCCGGTGGCAAGGGCCTGTTGGGCAGGGAGCTGCCGCGCGACCACGGCTACTGCCCCCATGTCGTCGTCCGGAAAAGGGCGTTGGCCCTCGGGGACGTCGGCGACTACCCCCGGTTCGCGGGCAATCCGGTCGTCGACGAGTACGGCGTCCGCTCCTACCTCGGGGCGCCTCTCGTCGACAGCACCGGGATGGTCCTCGGCACGGTGTGCGTCGCCGACCGCACGCCCCGCGTCTGGGGGACGACCGGCCTGGAGACCGTGAAGGCCGCCGCCGCCGAACTGGTCGTACGACTGGAGGAGAGGGCGTGAAGCGCAGCTGCGGCGCCGCTTAAGAAAAGCTCGATGGACCGGGGCGGCGCGGGTACGGCAGATTCGTCACCGTACCCACCCCCCTCCCCGGACCCGGGCCGCTCCGTCGTGCCCCGGGCCGGAGAACTCACCTCAGGAGCCGCTGCGTTGAAGGCGCTGGTCAAGGAGAAGGCGGAGCCGGGACTGTGGCTGCGGGACGTCCCGGAGCCGGCGGTCGGCGCCGGTGACGTACTGATCAAGGTGCAGCGCACCGGGATCTGCGGGACCGACCTGCACATCCGGTCCTGGGACGGGTGGGCGCGGCAGTCGATCCGCACGCCGCTGATCGTGGGGCACGAGTTCGTCGGCGAGGTCGTCGGGACCGGTGCCGCCGTCACCGACGTCGCGATCGGCGACCGGGTCAGCGGCGAGGGGCATCTTGTGTGCGGGAAGTGCCGTAACTGCCTCGCCGGGCGGCGGCACCTGTGCCGGGCGACCGTCGGCCTCGGGGTGGGCAGGGACGGCGCGTTCGCGGAGTACGTCGCGCTGCCCGCGTCCAACGTGTGGGTGCACCGCGTCCCCGTCGACCTCGACGTCGCCGCGATCTTCGACCCGTTCGGCAACGCCGTCCACACCGCCCTGTCGTTCCCCCTCGTCGGGGAGGACGTCCTCATCACCGGCGCGGGCCCGATCGGCCTGATGGCGGCGGCGGTCGCCCGGCACGCGGGCGCGCGCCACGTCGTCGTCACCGACGTCAGCGAGGAGCGCCTCGACCTCGCCCGCAAGATCGGCGTGAGCCTCGCGCTGAACGTGTCGCGGCGCCGGATCGCCGACGGGCAGCGGGAGCTGGGGCTGCGCGAGGGCTTCGACGTCGGCCTGGAGATGTCCGGGCGGCCCGAGGCGCTGCGCGACATGATCGCCAACATGACGCACGGCGGCCGGATCGCGATGCTGGGCCTGCCCACCGAGGAGTTCCCCGTCGACTGGGCCCGGATCGTCACCTCGATGATCACCCTCAAGGGCATCTACGGCCGTGAGATGTTCGAGACCTGGTACGCGATGTCCGTCCTCCTGGAGGGCGGCCTCGATCTCGCCCCCGTCATCACCGGCCGCTACGGCTACCGCGACTTCGACGCCGCGTTCGCCGACGCGGCGAGCGGCAAGGGCGGCAAAGTCATCCTCGACTGGACGAGCTGAAGGACTTCAGAATGTTCGACTCCGTACGCGACGGCCTGCGCGCCACCCTCGAAGAGATCCGCGCCGCCGGCCTCCACAAGCCCGAACGCGTCATCGACACCCCGCAGTCGGCGACCGTCAACGTCAGCTCCGGCGGCCGTCCCGGCGAGGTGCTGAACTTCTGCGCGAACAACTACCTCGGCCTCGCCGACCACCCCGAGGTCATCGACGCGGCGCACCGCGCACTGGACCGCTGGGGCTACGGCATGGCCTCCGTACGGTTCATCTGCGGCACCCAGGAGGTGCACAAGGAGCTGGAGGCGAGGCTCTCACGGTTCCTCGGCCAGGAGGACACGATCCTCTACTCCTCCTGCTTCGACGCGAACGGCGGCGTCTTCGAGACGCTGCTCTCCGAGGAGGACGCGGTCATCTCCGACGCGTTGAACCACGCCTCGATCATCGACGGCATCCGCCTCTCCAAGGCCCGCCGCCTGCGGTACGCCAACCGTGACATGGCCGACCTGGAACGGCAGCTGAAGGAGGCCGGGTCCGCCCGGCGCCGCCTGATCGTCACCGACGGCGTCTTCTCGATGGACGGGTACGTCGCCCCCCTGCGCGAGATCTGCGACCTCGCCGACCGGTACGACGCGATGGTCATGGTCGACGACTCCCACGCCGTCGGCTTCACCGGCCCCGGCGGACGCGGCACCCCCGAACTGCACGGCGTCATGGACCGCGTCGACATCGTCACCGGCACCCTCGGCAAGGCCCTCGGCGGAGCCTCCGGCGGATACGTCGCCGCCCGCGCCGAGATCGTCGCCCTGCTGCGCCAGCGCTCCCGCCCCTACCTCTTCTCCAACACCCTCGCCCCGGTCATCGCCGCCGCCTCCCTGAAGGTCCTCGACCTCCTGGAGTCCGCCGACGACCTGCGCGAACGCCTCGCCGAGAACACGGCTCTGTTCCGCCGCCGGATGACCGAGGAGGGCTTCGACATCCTCCCCGGCGACCACCCCATCGCCCCGGTGATGATCGGGGACGCGGCGCGGGCGGGACGCCTCGCGGAGCTGCTGCTGGAGCGGGGGGTGTACGTCATCGGGTTCTCCTACCCCGTCGTCCCGCAGGGGCAGGCGCGCATCCGGGTCCAGCTGTCGGCGGCGCACTCCCTGACGGACGTGAACCGGGCGGTGGACGCGTTCGTGTCGGCGCGGGCGGAACTGGACGGGTGAAGGGTCATTAGGGGAACTCCGGGCATCTTGCGATAATCGGGACCATGATCGAAGCTCGGCGGCTCCACATCCTCCGCGCGGTGGCCGACCACCGTACGGTCACGGCGGCAGCCGCCGCGCTCTACCTCACCCCCTCCGCCGTCTCCCAGCAGCTCGCCGCCCTCGAACAGGAGACCGGCCACCGCCTGGTGGAACGCGGCGCCAAGGGCGTACGGCTCACCCCGGCCGGCGAGATCCTGCTCGGCCACACCAACGCCGTCCTCGCCCAACTGGAGCGCGCCGAGGCCGAGTTGGCGGCGTACAGCAACGGCGAGGCGGGTACGGTGACGGTCGCCGCGTTCGCCACCGGCATCGCGCTCGTCGTCGCGCCCGCGATGACCCGCCTGGCCCGCACCGCCCCCGGCATCCGGCTGCGCGTCCAGGACGCGGAGGGCGACGCGAGCCTGCCGATGGTCCTGGACCGGCAGGTGGACGTCGCCGTCGCCGTCGAGTACCGAGGCGCCCCCGCCGCCGACGACCCCCGCCTGACCCACGTCCCCCTCTACGCCGAGCCCTTCGACGCGGTCCTCCCCGAGCACCACCGCCTCGCGGGCGCCGCCGAGGTCCCCCTCGCCGACCTCGCCAAGGACGTGTGGACCGGCCCCTACCCCGGCAACCCCTGCCATGACGTCGCCGTCCTGGCCTGCGAGAACGCCGGTTTCCAGCCGCGCATGGAGCACGCCTCCGACGACTTCCGCGCGGTCGTCGCACTGGTCGCCGTCGGCGCGGGCGTCGCCCTCGTCCCCCGCTCGGCACTGCGCGGCACGGACCTCACGGGTGTCGCCGTCCGCCCCGTCGACGGCGTCGCCCCCACCCGCCGGGTCTTCGCCGCGATAAGGCGCGGCGCGGAGACGCATCCGCTGATCCGGCCCGTCCTCACGGCCCTGGCCGAGGTGAGCCACCCGTAACGCCGCCGTCGTACACGCGGGATAGCGTTTTGCCTCATGAACGCGCTGCCGGATGACGATCGGATCGTACGACTGACCCCTTCCGCCGTCGGCGGGCTGGCCGACCTCCTCGTCGAGGTCGTGGACTCCGGCGCCTCCGTCGGCTTCCTCGCCCCCCTGGACCCCGCCGAGGCCCTGACCTGGTGGACGTCCCGAGCGACCGACCCGGCACTGGCGACCTGGGTCGCGTACGACGGTCCGCGCGTCGTCGGGACGGTCGGGCTCGCCTTTCCGGGCAAGCCCAACAGCCGGCACCGGGCGGAGCTGGTGAAGCTGATGGTCGGCAAGGCGGCGCGGGGGAAGGGGCTCGGCCGGCGGCTGCTGGCGGTCGCCGAGCAGGGCGCCGTCGCCGCCGGGGTGACCCTGCTGCACCTCGACACCGAGACCGGCAGCCCCGTCGAACGGCTGTACGAGTGGGCCGGGTGGACCCGGGCCGGGGTGATCCCGGACTACGCGGCCGATCCCGGCGGGGTCCTGCGCCCGACCACCTTGTACTACAAGCGGATCGGGGCCTCGGCCGTCCAGGGTGACTGCCAGGGGTGACTGTCAGTGGCGGCCGGTACGGTGCGAAGCATGCCGGACGCCGAAGACGTACGCCGAATCGCCCTGTCGCTGCCCGACACCACGGAGAAGACCGCCTGGAACATGCCGACCTTCCGGGTCGCCGGAAAGATGTTCGCCACGCTCCCCGAGGACGAGACGTCCCTCGCGGTGCGCTGCCCCAAGGAGGAGCGCGACGAACTCGTCCTCGCGGAACCCGCCAAGTTCTGGATCGCCTCCCACGAGGCGCAGTTCGCGTGGGTGCGGGCCAGACTCGCGGCCGTCGAGGACGAGGGGGAGCTGCGGGCGATCCTCGCGGACTCGTGGCGGCAGGCGGCGCCGCCGCGGCTGCTGGATGCTTATCCGGAGCTGGGGGTGACGGGGGTGTAGTCGAGGGTGACGGGGGCCGTCCGCTCTGGTCAGGAGACCGGTGTCGGGGTCCGGCGGGGCAGGAACTCGCCGATCCGCCGCCGCAGGGACTCCGCGTCCAGGCCGTGCGCGGCCGTGTGCTCCTCGGGCGTGCCGTAGCGGCGCAGCTCCCGGCGGCCCACGCCGAGCCCGAGGACCCGGTGCGGGCGGTCCGCCAGGGCGTCGTTCGCGGCGGCCGTCGAGGTGCCCGCGAGGTAGGGCTCGACCAGGACGACGTCAGGGGCCGCCGCGTCCGCCGCCCGGCGCAGGGACTCCGCGTCGAAGGGGCGGACCGTCGTGCCGTACAGGACCGTGACGTCCAGGTCCTCCGTCGCCGCGAGGACCGCGTCCAGCGTCGTCCCCACGGCGACGACGACTCCTCGGCGGCCCTCGCGGACGGTGAGGAAGCCGGTGCCGTCGACCGGGTGGGGGCGCGCGTTGGACAGGGTCGACAGGCGGACGTACACCTTGTCGTCCCCGGCGGCCACCGCGTGCCGCAGCAGGGTCTCGGCCTCGTCGGGGTGGCCCGGGACGTGGACGGTCCAGCCGTCCAGCGTGTCCAGGAGGGCGACGTCCCCGGGCGACATGTGCGTGAACCCGCCCGAGGGCCAGTCGTACGACGCCGCCGCGCTCACCAGCACCGCGCCCGCGTCCTGGTGTCCCAGGTCCAGCTTGACCTGCTCGAAGGGGCGCTCCACGAGGAAGCTCGCGAACGTGTGCATGACCGGTCGCATCCCGGTCAGCGCCAGCCCCGCACCCGCCCCGATCAGCAGCTGCTCCCTGATGCCGACGTCGACGACCCGTTCGGGGTGACGCCGGGCGGCCTCGGCGAAGCCGTCCGAACCGATGACGGCGAGGACGACGGCGAGGCGGGGGTTCTCGTCGAGGAGGCGGGTGAGGGTGGGGGCGAAACGGTCGCGCATGGTGTCCATGGGGGTCCTCCGGGGAAGGTCGGTGCGGGCTTACGCGGCGTGCTTCGGTTCCACGCGGGCGATCACCACGTGCGGGCGGCCGGGGTGCGGCGCGGTGAAGGCGTCGTACAGGGCGTCGTGGTCACGGCCGTCGACGGTCGCCGTGGACCAGCCGGCCGCCTCGAAGCGGGCCGCGATCCCGCCGGGGCGGGCGGGCCGGGCCGAGGAGTTGTCGACGACGACGGCGTGCAGCCGGTCCAGGCCCGTGGGGCCGGCGTAGGCGATGGCCTCGTGGTTGCTGCCCTCGTCGAGTTCGGCGTCGCCGGTCAGGACCCAGACGGCCGCGTCGGTCAGGTGCTGGGCGCGCAGGCCGAGGGCCGTGCCGACGGCCAGCGGGAGGCCGTGGCCGAGGGAGCCGCTGCCGATCTCGACGCCGGGGATCAGGACGCGGTCGGGGTGGTGGCCGAGGGGGGAGTCGTAGCCGCCGAAGCCGTCCAGCCACTCCACCGGGACGAAGCCCTTCGCGGCGAGCACTGCGTAGTACGCCATCGGGCCGTGCCCCTTCGACAGCAGGAACCTGTCCCGGCCCGGGTCCTCGGCCCCCTCCGGCGTCACCCTCAGCACCCGGTCGTACAGCACCCACAGCACGTCCAGCGTCGACGTCGCCGCCGGGCCGTGCTTCTCGTCCCCCGTCATCCGGCCCATCAGCCGTGCCAGATCGTCGTACCCGTACGTGATGTCCTCTGCGATCGTCATGCCACCGATCCTGCAACCTCCACCAAACTTGAGGTCAACCCCGCCCCGCCGGGAAAGTGATGCGCGACCCGCTGTCCGAGTGCGGTATATTTTCCCTGCGCGTTCAACCCAGGGAAATCCCAGGTCAGACGGGCAACGGGACGTGGCGCAGCTTGGTAGCGCACTTGACTGGGGGTCAAGGGGTCGCAGGTTCAAATCCTGTCGTCCCGACTGTGGACATCACAGATCGGAAGCCGTTCTCTCAGCTTTGAGGGAACGGCTTTTCGCATGTCCTGCCCGGCCGGTGCGTGTGCCGCGGGTCAGAAACGTACCGGGAGGCTGAGCAGACCTCGGGTGCGCATCGACGGCCGTCGGTGCGGTCCCTCCGGCGGGAGGTCGAGTGCGAGGCCGGGGAAGCGGTCGAGGAGTGCGGAGAGGGCGATCTCGGTCTCCATGCGGGCCAGGGGCGCGCCGAGGCAGTAGTGGATTCCGTGCCCGAGCGCGAGGTGTCCGCCGGTGTCGCGGCCGATGTCGAACCGGTCGGGGTCGGTGAAGCGGCGCGGGTCGCGGTGTGCGGCGGCCAGGGACAGCAGGACGGTCTCGCCGGCCGGGACCACGGTCTCGCCGAGGGGGAGGTCCTCGGCCGGGAAGCGGCGGATGGCCAGGGGCACCGGGCCGTCGAAGCGGGCCGCCTCCTCGACGGCCGGGCCGAGGCGGGTGAAGTCGGCGCGGAGCGCGGCCAGTTGGCCGGGGTGCTCCAGGAGGGCCAGGACGGTGTTGCCGATGAGGTGGACGGTGTTCTCGTATCCGGCGAAGAGGATGAGGAAGGCCAGGGAGGTCAACTCGTCCTCGGTCAGCCGGTCCTCGTCGTCGCGTACGGCGATCAGGGCGGAGAGCAGGTCGTCGGCGGGGGCGGCCCGCTTGGCGGCGAGGAGTTCCGCGAAGTAGCCGAGTATGGCCTTGACGGCTCCCTTCGCCTTCTCCGGCCGGGCCGGGTCGGGGGCCACCAGAGTGTCGGTCCACGACCGGAAGTCCTGACGGGCGTCCGGGGTGATGCCCAGCAGGTCGCAGATCACCGTGATCGGCAGGGGCGCGGCGTAGGACGGGATGAGGTCCGCGTGGCCGAGCGGCGCGATGGCGTCGAGCAGGGCGTCCGCGGTCCTCCTGGTGGGTTCCCGCAGGAGTTCGACCTGTCGCGGGGTGAACGCCTTGGCCACGAGCCGCCGGATGCGGGTGTGGTCCGGCGGGTCCATGTTCAGCAGGTTCGCGTCCAGCGCGGGCGGGAGCGCGAGGCCGTGGTAGCCGCCGGGCTTCGCGTTGCGTTTGTCGAGGGAGAGCCGGGGGTCGGCGATCGCCTGGCGTACGTCCTCGTACCGCGTCACCAGCCAGGCCGGCAGCCCGTCCGTCCCGGTGATCCGGTGCACGGGCCCGTCCTCACGAAGCCGCGCGTACGCCGTGTACGGGTCCGCGATCAGCTCCGCGGGGTCGATGAGGGGGGATTCGCTGGGGGGTGTGGGCGACATGATCTCTAGCCTAGGCAGAATCGTGCGCGGGGGTGGAGCCGGGACTTGAACTCTGCCGCGCCTTCGCCGAACCGGAGGACCTGGTCACGGCCGTCCAGCGGGGCCTGGGCCGGCTCTGGTACCGCAGCGACGTGGCGGACGGCCGCCTCGCCCTGGCGGGACCTGTCAACGGCGTTGCGGGACGGGGGAGTCGACCCGATTCGATTGTCTGACCGCGCCGGACGGGCCGCTGCGGACGCCGGGGGCGGGGGTGCCGGGCGTGTGGACCTCGAAGCAACACCCTCGCCGTCCACCACCATCAACATCACCCTGATCCATTCCCACCGACCCCCCTTGGACCTGGGCCCCTCCGCCGCTTCCTGCAAATCCACGGCCCTGCTCGCGACTTCTGCCTCCCCGTCGCCCGACGCAAGGCACTGCCGAGGACTGGGCTGGTCGCGATCGGGGAGGACGCGCGGAAGTGGATCGAGGTGGCTCGGGTGTTCCCTTGAGGGGGAGGGGGGTGGGGTGGCGGCCGGTGCTGCCACCCCGGTGCGCCGGGGCGCTACATCATGATGTAGCCCCTGTCGGCGCTGACGCTGACCGTTGCGCGGAGGGTGAGTTCGGTGGCCGAGGCAGCCTGCGCGGACAGGCTGAAGGCAGCCAGGACGAGAATGGCTCCGACGGTCAAGCGGCGGGTTGTACGCACGAGCGTTGAGTTCCTTTCGCATGGTGGACGATCTTGCGAAGGAACAGTAGTCCATCGAACGGCAGTCTGAAGAAGTTCTAGCTTCCTGATTGGTTACTTGAGGGTAGTTCATCGTTCTGTTGAGCCATGGCCAGTGCTTCCTCGATCCGCGCCTGCTCGTCGGAATCGTGCGTGTGCTCGGTCAGGGAAAGGGCTTTCCGCAGGTATTTCACCGCCAGGTCTCGTCGGCCGGCGTCGGCGTGGCTCCGGCCGAGATGCCGCATGGCGCGGGCCTCCTGGTGTGCGGCACCGATTTCCTGGGCTATGTCCAGTGCTTCCAGGAGGTGCCGCACGGCCTGTTCGGTCTCCCCCGCTCTGCGGTGGGCTTCCCCAAGACCGGTCAGTATGTCGGCCTGGCTCTTGCGGTCGGCAAGCGCGCGGAATTCTCTGAGGGTCTCCAGATAAAGAGGGAATGCGGTGGCGGTGTCACCGGATTCCGTGAGGACGTCGGCCAAGCTGCCTCGGACTGTCGCGCGGTCGTATCGATTTCCGGAGTTTTCGAGCAGGGTAAGCGATTCTTCGAACGAGTCGCGAGCGGAATCCAGATCTCCGGTTCGCATGTGGAGGACGCCTACATTGTTGAGGCACTTACCCACGGCGGTAGGGTCACCTGCCTCGGTGAAGTAGGCGATCGCCTTCCGGAAGTGTCCCAGAGCGCGTTCGTGCGCGCCGAGGGATTGCGAGATCACCGCCATGTTGTTCAGGAGCCGCCCGGTTGCCTGCGGGTCCCCGGTCGGCGCGACGATGGCGTACGACTCCTGGAAGAACGCGAGGGCGGCATCGAGATCGCCCAGGTGCCACTTCAACGTCCCCAGCATCCGCAGCACCTCCCCCTCCGCCCCCCTGTCCCCGGTCGCCCGTGCCAGCAGCAGGGCCTGTTCTCCCGTGTCCGCCGCTTCCGGGTAGTGGGAGATGTTCGCGTGGGCGGTGGAGAGGCGGAGGAGGGTGTGGCAGAGGGCGGGGCGGTTGCCGGTGGAGGTCCAGTGGGTGACGGCCGGTTCGAGGACGGTCCGGGTGTCCTGCCAGTAGCACTCCTCGTTGAGGAACCCGGCGACGGCGTGGGCCAGCCGGGCGGCGGCCCCGGCGCGGCCGTGGTCGCGGGCGTGGCGTTCGACGGCCAGGAGGTTGACGCGCTCGGCGGCGAGCCACGCCTTCGCGGCGCGGGAGTCGCTCCAGCGGGGCGACCGGGCGTCGGCCGGGGGGCCGTAGGACGACCGGTCGGCGTCCTCGGCGGAGGCGACGTAGAAGTCGGTGAGACGGTCGAGGACCTCGGCGCGGTCCTGATCGGTGTCGTCGGCGAGGGACCGGGTGCGACCGTACGCGCGTAAGAGGTCGTGGTACTGGTAGCGGTCGGGGACGGGCTCTCTCAGGAGGTGTCCGGAGAGGAGGCTCTCCAGGAAGCGTTCCGCCTCCCGCGCGGGCCTGCCCAGCGCCGCGGCGGCCGATTCCGCGGTGATCTCCGGGCCGGGATGCAGGCTGAGGCGCCGGAAGGCGACGCGCTGTTCCTCGGTCAGCGTCCGGTAGGTGAGGTCGAGGGCCCGCGCCATCTCCGCCCGGTCGGCGTCGCGGATCTCGCTCAGCCGGTCCTCCGCGCGGGCGAGCCGGTCGGCGAGGGTCGCCGGCGTCCAGGAGGGGTGCGCGCGGAAACGGCTCGCGACCAGCTCGACGGCCAGCGGGAGGTGGCCGCACAGCCGGACGATCCGGGTGACCTGCGCGATGTCCCTCGTGCGGTCCTCCCCGGCGAACGCGCGGAACAGCGCGATGGCGTCGTCGGCGGGCAGCACGTCCAGCGGGATGTGCCGGGCGTGCGGCAGGCCGGTGAGATGGCGGCGGCTGGTGACGATCGTCAGGGAGGGCGAGCCGCCCGGCAGCAGCGGTGTGACCTGGTCGGTGCTGACGGCGTCGTCGAGGACGATGACGGCCCGCCGGTCGGCGAGCATGGTCCGCCACAGGGCCGTACGCGCTTCGAGTTCGACGGGAACGTCCTCCGCGGGGGTGCCGAGGAGGCGCAGCAGGGTGGCCAGCGCCGCGCCGGGGCTCAGCGGTTCGCCGGCGGGGGAGTGGCCGCGCAGGTCGAGGTAGAGCTGGGCCGAGGGGAAACGGTCCGCCAGCCTGCCCGCCGCGAAGACGGACAGGGCCGTCTTGCCGACTCCGGCCATCCCGCTGACGGTGCTCACCGACTCCAGGCTGATCACCGAACCGTCACCGGCCTCGGCGCCCAGGAGGCGCAGTTCCGCGTGGCGGCCGACCAGCGGAGGCTGGTGCGGCAGGTTGTACGGCGTGGCGGGCGCAGGTGGCGGCGGACTCGCGGCCGGACGGGGGCGGCGGCGCCCCTGGACGAGGTCGGTGACCGGCACCCGGTCGAGGAGCCCGCGGTGGATGCGGTCCAGTTCCGCGCCGGGCCGGGCGCCGTACTGGGTCAGCAGGAGGCTGCGCGTCTCCTGGTGGACCCGCAGCGCGTCGGTGTACCGGTCGCCTCCGTAGTACGCCAGCATCAGCTGGCCCGCGAGCGTCTCGTCGCCGGGGTGCCGGTCGACGAGGGCGGCGAGTTCGGCTCCGGCGTCCGTGAAGCGGCCGAGTCTCAGCAGGGTGGCCGTACGGGAGACGGTCGCGGCCAGCCGTCGTTCCGCCAGCGCCCGGCGCGTCGTCTCGGCCCACAGGCCGGGCAGCCCCGCGAGGGCCTCACCGTGCCAGAGGCGCTCGGCCTGCTCGTGGAGCGCGACGGCCCGCTCGTCGTCGCCCTCCGAGGTGGCGGCGCCCGCCTTCGTGGCCAGCCGCAGGAACCGGTGCCAGTCCACGCTCTCCGGGGCGGCTTCCAGGGTGTAGGTGTGGGCGCGGCTCAGGATGCGGGGCGCGTCCGGCGGCGGGGGGCCGGGGAGCTTGAGCCGGCGGCGCAGCTTGGACATGTAGCTGTGGGTGTTCGCGCGCGCGTGCGGCGGGGGTTCGCCGTCCCAGAGCCGGTCCATGAGCGTGTCCAGGGCGATCGGGTGTCCCACGTCCAGCGCCAGCAGGGCGAGGAGGCCGCGTTCGCGGTCGGACCCCAGTTCCACGCGCCGGCCGTCCACCCGTAGACCCACCGGGCCCAGTACCTGGAATTCCACCAGCGCCTCCCGCTGGTCCGGCCATGCCGCAGGCATGACAGGGGGTAATGGACATGTCAGGAGTGTCGAGCATGACAGCAGCGGGAAAGCGATTTCCAGTGGTGGTTCCGTGCTGACCGAAAGGAGACGCGGCGCTGGCCGGGAGAGGGTCGTCCGCCGCCGTCGGAACCGTTCCCTCCTCGGGACGCCCGCGTTCCGCCCAGGTCGGAGCATGTGCCTGTGGCATAGTCCACCCGGTGGCACGGGTAGAACCGCCATGATCGAAGTCATCGGGGGACCGGCCGAAGGGGGACGACGGCATGACCGCGGCAGGCGAGAACGAGACCCGCAACACCGTTCAGGGGGAGGCCCGGCTGTACGGGCCCACCGTCCAGGCCCGCGACATCCACGGCGGCGTCCACATCCGCGCCGACGCGCCCCAGCCGCCGCCCCGGCCCCGCCAACTCCTCCCCGTCCCGGCGCACTTCACCGACCGGGAGACCGAACTCCGCGCCCTCGACCGGTCGCTGGACAGGAACGAGGGCTCCTCCGGGCCGCTGATCGTCGTCACGGGCCCCGCCGGGGTCGGCAAGACCACCCTGGTCTCCCACTGGCTGCGCGGCCGTCAACCCTCCTTCTCCGACGGCCAGTTGTACGCCGACCTGCGCGGACACGCGGCCGACGGACCAGCTGACCCCGGCGAGATCCTGGGCCGCTTCCTGTGGGCCCTCGGCGCGGGCGCCGTCCCCGTCGACCTCGCCGAACGCTCCTCCCTGTGGCGGTCCGTCACCGCCGACCTGCGCATCGCGGTCATGCTGGACAACGTCTTCAGCGCCGCGCAGATCCGCCCCCTGTTACCCGGCGCGGCCGGCTGCCTCGTGGTCGCCACCAGCCGCCGCAGACTCACCGGACTGCGCCTGGACGGCGCCGAGTTCCACCAGGTGCGCGCGCTGGACCCGGACGCCGGGGTACGGCTGTTCATCCGGGCCGCCGGGGAGGACCGGGTCGGCGCCGAACTGTCCGCCGTCCGCGAGGTCGTGTCCCTGTGCGCGGGACTCCCGCTCGCGGTGTGCCTCGCCTCCGCCCGGCTCGCCGCCCGCCCCGGCCAGCCGGTCGCCGCCCTCGCCGACGCCCTCGCGCCCGACGCCGGGCGGCTGTCCGCGCTGGAGATCGAAGGGGAAGTCACCGTGCGCAAGGCCCTGGACGCGTCGTACGCCGTACTCGGAGCGGAGGCGGCCCGTCTCTACCGGGCCCTCGGGCTGCTGCCGCTGCCCGACTTCGACACCCGGACCGCCGCCGCCGCGCTCGCCGAACCGCCGGAGCGGGCCGCGCTCCTGCTCGACGAACTCGTGGACGCCAACGTCCTGGAGGACATCGGGCCCGACGCCTTCCGCTTCCACGACCTCGTCCGGGTCCACGCCCGGGACCGGGCGACGGCCGTCGAGACGGAGCCGGAGCGCGAGCGGACGCTGCGCCGGGTGGCGGACTGGTTCCTCACGGCGGCCACCGAGGCCCAGCGCCTCATCACCCCGGTCCAGCTCACCCTGCCCCGGACGTACGCCCACCCCACCCCGCTCACCGCGCCGTTCACGGACGACCGCGGCGCGCTCGACTGGCTGGACGCGCGGCGCGGGAACCTCATGGCCGTCCTGCGCCTCGCCGCCGAGCGCGGCTGGAACGCCACAGCCTGGCAACTGACCGACGCGCTATGGCCCTTGGTCCTTCGGCTGCGCCACTACGACCTGTGGATCGAGGCCCACCGCATCGGCCTCGCCGCCGCCCGCGCGGACGGACACCGCGAGGCCGAACGCCAGATGCTCAACTCCGGTGCCATCGGCCTGAGCGCGGCCGGGCTGACCGACGAGGCGATCGAGTGGTACACCGCCTCCCTGGCGGCGGCCCGCGACGCCGGCGACACCCGGGACGCGGGACAGGCGCTGCTCGGCCTCGGCGGCTGCCACCTGGAGTCGGGCCGCCCCGCCGAGGCGCGGCGCCTGCTGCGGGACGCGATCGCCGCCTGGGAGGAGTGCGGCTACCCGCGCGGCGTCGCCCTCGCCAGGATTCTCCTCGGCCAGGCGGCCCTCGCCGACGGCGAACCCGACCGCGCCGCCGCCCTGTTCACCCGGGCCAGGGAAACCCTCCTGGCCGTCGCCGACCCGCACGACGCGGCCCGCGCCCTCGTCTTCCTGGGCCGCGCCCGCGCCCGCGCCGGAGACCCCGCCGAGGGGACCGCCCTCATGACGGAGGCCCTCGCCGTCTTCACCGCCTCCGGCGCCGCCCACTGGCAGGCCCGCGCCCTGGAGATGCTCGGCGACACCGCGCACGAACAGGGCACGGACGCCCGGGAGTTCCACGCCCGTGCCCGCGCCCTGTACGAGACCACCAGCCCGGCCGACGCACGCCGGCTCGCAGAGCGGCTCTGACGCCCCGGCGCCCTCAGGACGCCGGGATCACCCGCACCTCCTCGATGTCACCCAGCGCGTACCCCGCCACCAGCCAGGCGTGCAGGCACGACACCAACAGGGGCCGGTGCACGGGCACTCGGCGGATCAGCAGCACCTCCGTCCCGTCGGTCACGGCCCAGCCCCCGCCCCGCACCGCCGCCCCGGCCACCCGGCAGGAAGGGTGGGCGGCCAGGATCTCCGCCACCCGGCGCACCGCCACCTCGGGCGGGCTCGGGCGTCGCGTGTACAGGACGTCGGCGCAGGCCCGCCACCGGGACTCCGCGCACCGGTCGACGTCCACCGCGAAGTGCTCGTCCTCGCCGCCCGTACCGGGCCGTGCCGTCACGCCGTACGTTCGCCCGCCCGCGCGGATGCGCAGCCCGAGCCCGGGAGCGCCGTCCGGTGGGCCGGCCGTGACGAGGCGCCTCATGCCGGGACCCCCCGTCGGCCCGGGACCCAGGTGCCGAGGGCGGGCGGCGACGGCAGCGGGACCGTCTCCGGCTCGTGGGCCGGCTGGCCGAGGCCCAGCACCCGGTACATGAGCCGCCGCATGTTGCGGTTGAACCGGCCCGGCTCCGAGGTGATGCGGCCGGCGATCGCCGCGTAGTCCGCCCTGCGGTACTCGGCGGCGGCGTACCGCAGCTGCCCGACGAGCGGATGCACGGGCGACAGCGCCGGCGCGGTGACCGCCAGCGCCGCCGCCGGGGAGAGCGGGTTGATCTCCTGGGCCGGTGAACCCGTCAGCAGGATCGGCGCTCCGGTGAGCGTGCCGTACAGCGTCACCGAGCCGTGGTCCCCGATGATCCAGTCCGCCGCGATCAGCACACTGCGCCAGTCCGCCTCCGGCGGCAGGAGGGCGATGCCCGGACCCGCGCCGCGCGACAGCCAGGCCCGCACCTGCCACGAGCCGTGGCCCGACCACACGTTGGGGTGCACGAGGAGCACCACCCGGTACCGTTCGGCGGGCAGCTCCGCGACGAGCCGGGGCAGCAGCGCCTCGAACCGGCCGAACGACGAGAGCGCGCCCCACGTCGACACGACCGCCACCAGTTTCTCCCCCGCCCGCAGTCCGAGCGACCGGCGGTAGGCGGGGCGCAGCCGCAGGCTCGCCGCGATCCGGTCGTGGGCGGGATCGCCCACCACGTGCGCGAGCGGCAGCGCCTCCGGGCAGTGGCGCTCCAGCTCGGCCAGTTCGGCGTGGTGCGGGACGGCCACCGCGGCGGGCAGCCGGCCGCCCGGGGCCAGATCCTGCCGCCGCAGACCCGCCACACCCGTGCACGCCCCCGCCGTCACCCGCTTCAGATACCCGGCGCCGTGCGGAAGCGTGATGAGCGGCGCGGAGAGCTGTTCCACCCCGCGCGGACCCGCCGCCAGCGCCAGGTCGAACGGTGTCGTGACCGCCTCGTCCCACGGCACCACCGCGCCCCCCAACCGGCTGAGGAAGCCCGGGACTTCGTCGCCGAAGGCGTGCGGCGGCGCGGTGAACAGGACCTGGAGGCGGAAGTCGGCCGCCAGCAACGACAGCACGTCGACCAGCCGTTTGCCGTAGGTGAGGGTGTGCACGACGGCCAGCACCGTCCTGCGCGCGACGAGCGTCAGCCGCTCGCGTCCGTCGTGCAGAGGTTCTCTGAGTGACCCTGACATGATGTGTCCCCGTTTCCCCCTCGGGCCCGATGCGGCCCGGCTGTCCGGACCGTGCCCGCGCCGGTGGACGGAACCCTTGTCCGAACCTTGCCGAAACCCTGCGGTCCCCGGCCGGGGCGGAGGAAAAACGCTTGGACGGCGTGGTCGCCCCCGCGGGACACTGCCCGTTCCTCCTCCGATTTGTCCCCGCTTGCGTGCTGTTTCTCGCGCGCGCGGGGCCCGAGCGACGCAGGGACGGGATGGATACGGCTGAATCACGCAAGGGCGCGGTGGTGCTCGCCCTTCGGTACTACGGACGGGAGTTGGGACGGCTCAAACGGCTGGCGGTGCCCGCGTTGCTGCTGCCCGCGCTGGGGAACGCGGGCATCAACTACGTGGCGCCGCTGGTGGTGGCGAAACTGGTGGGGCGGATCGCGGACGACGGGAACGTGTCGGTCGCGACCGCGTGGCCGTACGTCGTGACGTTCGCTGTCGTGATGCTGACCGCGGAGGCGCTGTGGCGGATCGGCATCCACTGCCTGAACCGGGTGGACGCACTCGGGGTCGAGCATCTGTACGTCGTCGGCATGGACGAACTCTTCGCGAAGGACGCGGCGTTCTTCCACGACAACTTCGCGGGCTCCCTCACCAAACGGGTGCTGAGCTTCGCCTCGCGGTTCGAGGAGTTCGCGGACACCCTCGCCTTCCAGGTCTTCGGCAGCCTGGTGCCGCTCGTCTTCGGCTCCGTCGTGCTCTGGAGCTACGAACCCTGGCTCGTCGTCTGCCTGTTGACGATGATCCTGGTCACCGCCGTGGGCGTCACCCCGCTGATCCGGCGCCGGCAACGGCTCGTCGACGAGCGGGAGGAGGCCATCGCGCGGGTGTCCGGGCATGTCGCCGACAGCCTCATGAACATGGACACCGTGCGGGCGTTCGCCGCCGAGGAGCGCGAGGCCGCCGAACACCGGGTCCGCGTCGCGGAGTCCAAGCGGCTGATGCTGAGGTCGTGGGACTACGGCAACCTGCGCATCGACACGTTCGTCGCGCCGATGTCCGTCCTCACCAACGCGCTCGGCCTGCTGCTGGCCGTCATGCTGGCCGGGGGCGGGCACAGCGTGGAGGCGATCGTCGTGGCGTTCACCTACTTCATGAGCGCCACCCGCATCATGTTCGACTTCAACCAGATCTACCGCCGCATGGAGAGCTCCATGACGGAGGCGGCCCAGTTCACCGAACTGCTCCTCACCTCGCCGACCGTCGTCGACTCCCCCACCCCGGAGCCGCTCGCGCCGCGCTCCGCCGACGTCCGCTTCGACCAGGTGACCTTCGCGCACGGCGGCGGAGATCCGCTCTTCCACAAACTCGACCTGGACGTGCCGAGCGGGACGAAGATCGGGCTGGTCGGCAGGTCCGGCGGCGGCAAGACGACACTCACCCGGCTGCTGCTGCGGATGACCGACATCGACGGCGGGCGCATCCTCGTCGGCGGGCAGGACATCAGCCGGCTGCGCCAGTCCGACCTGCGCGGCCTCATCGCGTACGTCCCGCAGGAACCGGCCATGTTCCACCGCACCCTGCGGGAGAACATCGCCTTCGCCCGGCCCGACGCCACCGAGGCGGAGATCCGGCGGGCCGCCGAAGCCGCCCACGTCACGGAGTTCGCCGACGCGCTGCCCGAGGGCTTCGACACGATGGTCGGCGAGCGGGGCGTCAAGCTCTCCGGCGGGCAGCGCCAGCGCGTCGCCCTCGCCCGCGCGATCCTGCGCGACGCGCCGATCCTCCTCCTCGACGAGGCCACCAGCGCGCTCGACTCCGAGAGCGAACTCCTCGTCCAGGACGCGCTGTGGCGGCTGATGGAGGGCCGTACGACCCTGGTCGTCGCCCACCGCCTCTCCACCGTCGCCGGCATGGACCGCCTCGTCGTCCTCGACCGGGGGCGGATCATCGAACAGGGCAGCCACACGGAACTGCTCGCGGCGGAGGGCGCCTACGCGAAGCTGTGGCAGCACCAGTCGGGCGGATTCCTGGACGACACGGCCGACGAGGCGGGGGTGAGGGCGTGAGGTAAAGGGGGCGGGGAGGCCGGGGCGGGCCTCCCTGGCACCCCGCTACGGACTCCCTGTGGTTTCCCCCGGTGCCGGGGGCGCGGCCCCGGCCCGCTGCCAGGATGGGGCGTCATGAACCCCGGCAAGCACACCAAGCGCCGCCTGCCGCCCAGGTCGGGCCACCGCAAGGCGTCCCGCGTGCACGACGACACCCGTACGACCGCCCTCGCCCTCGCCGCCAGGGACGGCGACCCCGTCGCCGGTGAGGCGTGGACGAGGGCGCTCTACCGGGACGTCCTGCGGTACGTCGTCCACCTCGGCGCCGACCCGCAGGCCGCCGACGACGTCGTCCAGGACACCTTCCTGCGGGCGCTCACCGCGCTGCACCGGTTCGAGGGGCGGTCCTCCGCGCGGTCCTGGCTGCTGGCGATCGCGCGGCACGCGGTCGTCGACAGCCACCGGCGCCGCGCGGCGCAGGACCCGCCCCGGGAGAGCGCCGAGGCGGGCGCCGGGTTCGAGGAGGGCGTCGTCCTCGGGGAACTGCTCGGGCTGCTGCCGCCGGAGCGGCGCGAGGCGTTCGTCCTCACGCAGCTCGCGGGATGGTCCTACGAGGAGGTCGCGCGGCGGGCCGACTGCCCGGTCGGGACGGTCCGCTCCCGGGTCGCGCGGGCGCGTACGGCGCTGGCGGAGCAGGTCAGGGGAGGGTGAGGGCCGAGAGAGATCTCACCGACGCGACCGTGCCCTGCTCCCCCTCGGCGCCTTTACGAACTGCATCTCCAGGGTCGCCGGAGGTTCCGCCACCCCCGGGCCGCCCGCCTCCGCCCACCCGATGAGTTCCTCCGTCGCGTCGTCGTCCGTGGCGAAGCCGATCCAGACGGAGCGGGCGCCGGCGAGACGGGCGGCGGTGGCGGGCTGGACGACGATGACGTTCGCCTGGTCGCAGGGGCCGAGGCAGTCGGTCGTCCGCACGGTGAACGTGCCGCCGGAGGACGCGGCGGCGGCCCGCAGCCGCTCCAGCTGCCAGGCGTGGTCGAAACCGGGGTTCTTGCGGCGGTCACCGCAGCAGCAGCCCCTGCACACCACGAGTGTGCAGGGGGCACCGCGCTGGGCGGGGAAGGGCATCAGGAGGCCGAGAGGCCGACGTGGGCCAGGGCCTGGCGCAGCAGGAAGCCGTGCCCGCCGGGCATCTCGCTCTGCACGGCCGGGGAGGCCGCCTCCTGCGGCTCGAACCACACCAGGTCGAGCGCGTCCTGCCGGGGCTGGCAGTCGCCGGTCACCGGCACGATGTACGCGAGCGACACCGCGTGCTGACGCGGGTCGTGGTACGGCGTGACCCCCTGCGTGGGGAAGTACTCGGCCACCGTGAACGGCTGGAGCGCGGCCGGCAGCCGGGGCAGCGCCACCGGCCCGAGGTCCTTCTCCAGATTGCGCAGAAGGGCGTCGCGGACGCGCTCGTGGTGCAGGACCCGGCCCGAGACCAGGGTCCGGCTGACATCGCCGTCCGGTCCGATGCGCAGGAGCAGGCCGATGCTGGTGATCTCGCCCCGGTCGTCCACGCGGACGGGCACGGCCTCGACGTACAGGATCGGCATCCGGGCGCGCGCCAGTTCAAGCTCGTCCTGGCTCATCCAGCCGGGCGTGGTCTCGGTCATGTCAGACATTGCTTGATCATACTTTCAGAACCGGTCGCGCAGCCGGTAGATCCGGCGCGCGTTCTCCGCGCCCGCCCACCGGGCGAGCCGCACCGCGTCGGGCGGACTCAGCTCACCCGCGTCCACCCGGTCCTGGAGAAGGTCCCCGAGACCCCGGCGGAACGCCAGCGCGCCGAGCGCGTAGAACTCGGCCACACCATAGGCGTCCGAGCTGTACAGCAGTTTGCCGAACGGTGTGATCTCCAGCGCTTCCGCCAGCACCGCCGCCGCCCGCACCGGCCCCACATGGTGCAGCGTCAGCCCGACATCCAGATACACCCGCGAGAACACCGAGGTCAGATAGGCCGCCTGCCGCTGGAACGGCCAGCAGTGCAGAAGCAGGACCGGGACGTCGCCGGGAATCGCGTGCAGCCAGTCCGTCAGCAGACTCGGGTCCGCCCGGTGCAGCCGGATGTCCCCGTCCCCGAACCCGGTGTGCAACTGGAGCGGCACCCCGGCCTCCACGGCCGTCCACAGCAGATGACGGACGAGTACGGCGTCGTCGAGCCGGCCTTCTCGCCCGAGCCAGCTCCGCGCGGCCCGCGTGATCTCCTGCGGCGCCGGGCGTGTCGGATCGAGGGCGAACCCGGTGCGGTAGGCGGCGACCGACTTCACGGCGACCACCCCGGGGGCCCGCACGGCGTCGTGGACGGCCCGCGTGAACTCCTCGGCCCAGTCGCCCGGTTCGACCCCGTCCGCCTTCAACTTCTCGGCGACCGACTCCAGCCGGACCACCTCGTACGCCGTTCCCCGCGCCGCCTCCGCGAGTTCGGCGGGCGTCGTGAGCGGGATCGGGGTGTGGCCGGTGTCCACACAGAACGTGTGGGTCCGGGAGGCGTGCAGGAAACGGCGGTTGACCTCCTCGGCGCCCAACTCGGCCCGCCGCTCCAGGTATTCCTCGGGCGGCGCGTGCGGCGGAAGGTCGAGGACGGGGGCGCAGTGGCGCCGTACGGCGATCCCCGTGGGGGTGTCGAAGGGGGTGACGCCGCCCTCGGTGAGGAGGGACTCGAAGGCCGGGCGGTCGAGGTCGTGCCGGGTCACGCCGTGGCAGTGGTGGTCGACCAACTCCAGTTCCGCGAGCGCCTCGTGGACCCGCATGTCAGTAGGTCCAGCGGTAGGCGGCGGCGATCCGCTCGTCGTCCAGGCCCCGGACGGCGTCGAGTTCGCCCTCGCGGACCGCGGTCACGGCGTCCGCGAGGACCGGGCCGAGGGCCGTGCGCAGGACCTTGTCCTCGCGGAACTCGGCGACCGCCTCGGAGAGGGACGCGGGCAGACGGCGGACCTCCCTGGCCGCGGCGGTGCGCGGGTCGAGCGCCGCCGGATCGCCGGTCGTCTCCTGCGGGAGGCTCCGTCCCGCGGCGAGGCCGTCGAGTCCGGCGGCGATCAGGCAGGTCAGGGCGGCGTACGGGTTCGCGGCGAGGTCGATCGGCTTGACCTCCAGGTTCGCCTGCTCGGCGCGGTGGCCCTTGGTGCCGGGGACCAGCCGCAGGGCCGTCTCCCGGGTCTCCAGGCCCCAGGCGGTGAACACCCCGGCCCACTGGGCGGGTTTGAGGCGCAGATAGCTGGCCGGGCTGGGGGCGGTGACCGCCAGCAGGGCGGGCAGGCGGGCGAGGACACCGGCCGCGAACGCCTCCGCGTCCGGGGTCAGACCGTGTCTGCGGTCGCCGCCGGTGTGCAGGTTGCGGCCGTCGCGCCAGGCGGAGAGGTGGACGTGGCCGCCGTTGCCGACGCCCGTCGCGGCCACGGCCGGGGCGAACGAGACGCGCAGGCCGTGCCGTCCGGCGACCGCGCGGATCGTGTGCCGGGTCAGCGCGCTGCGGTCGGCCGCCGCGACCGGGTCCGCCGTCCCCACCGAGATCTCGAACTGGCCCGCCGCGTACTCCGGATGGACCTGGTCGACGTCCAGCTCCTGGGCCGCGCACGCCTTCAGCAGGTCCGCGAGGAACGCGCCCAGCTCCACCTGGCGCGTCGCGCCGTACGCCGGGGCCGTCGTCACCGGCACGAACTCGCCCGGCGGGGCCGAGTCCAGGCCGAGCATCCACTCGACCTCGATCGCCGCGCGGAAGGTCAGGCCGTGCTCCAGGGCGGCCCGCTCCTCGATCCGGCGCAGCGCCGTGCGGGAGCAGCCCGGGTGCGGGGTGCCGTCCTGCGTGATGCGGTCGACCGGCGCCCACGCCCAGCCGGGCTGCGCGGCCAGCACGGTCAGCAGGTCGAGGTCCGGGTACAGGCGCAGGTCGCCGTCCGGGGAGCCGAGGACGTCCGTCGTGACGATGTGGTCGTTCGCGAGGAACGTGTCGAACACCGGGGACATGCCCACGCCCCAGGCGGCGGCCGAGGGGAGCTTCGCCGTGGGGACCGTCTTCACGCGGTGGACGCCGGCCGTGTCCACGTACGCGAGGACGATGCCGTGGACGTCTCGGGCGGCCAGTTCCTCGGCGAGGGCTTCGGCCCGCTCGACGTCGCCCGGCCTGCCGCCGGGGGTGGGGTCGGCGAGGGTGGTCATACGGGTCCTCCTCGGGCAAGCCGGGCTTTCGGGCCAGGGTTTCATGTCCGGGGGGTCGGGTGGGGGTGGTGGTGGGCGCGTTTGGCGCGGCGGGTGCGTCGGGTGGGGGTTCGGGGGAGGGGGCCGGGGTTTCCGGACGGGGGTTCGGGGGGTGGGTTCACGGGAGGGGGCGAGTTGGAGGGGCGAGGGGGGTGAGGGGAGCGTGGTGAGACGGTTCGGTTCGTCTTTCGAGGGGGCCGGTAGTCTGACGATCGGACCGACCCCGTACGGAAAGCAGGACATGCCCTACTCCGCCGCGCCCCAGCTCACCCCGAACCCCGGCCCGGCCGGACCGTCCGTCCCCGACATCCGTCTGATCGTCACCGACATGGACGGCACGCTCCTCGACGACGACAAACGGACTCCCCGGGGCCTCGGCGACATGCTGGGTCTGCTGCGCGAGCGCGGCATCCTCTTCACCCCGGCCAGCGGACGCCAGTACGCCACCCTGGAACGGGACTTCACCGGTCTCGCCGACGGCATGGTCTTCATCGCGGAGAACGGCACCTACGTCGTCCGCGACGGCCGGGAGCTCAGCTCCGACCCCGTCGCGCCCGAGGTCGCCGCCGAGATCGTCCGCACCGTGCGGCGGCTCGCCGCGAGCGGGGTCGACGTCGGGGTCGTCGTCTGCGGGAAGCGGTCCGCGTACGTCGAGCAGACCGACGCGGCGTTCCTCGCCGAGGTGCGGCGCTACTACCTGCGCAACGAGATCGTCGACGACGTCAGCTCCGTCGACGACGACATCATCAAGGTCGCCCTCTACTCCTTCGGCTCCGCCGAGCGGGACGTCGCCCCCGCGTTCGCCGGCTTCGCCCGTACCCACCAGGTCGTCGTCTCCGGCGAGCACTGGGTCGACCTCATGAACCGCACCGCCAACAAGGGGGCCGCGCTGCGCCGGCTCCAGGGGGAGCTGGGCATCACCCCGGCCCAGACCATGGTCTTCGGCGACTACCTCAACGACCTGGAGATGCTGGACGCCGCCGAGTGGTCCTTCGCCATGACGGGCGCCCACCCCGAGGTGATACGCCGGGCCCGGCACCTGGCCCCGTCCAACAACGAGAACGGCGTCCTGCGCACCATCGCCCGCGTCCTGGACCTCGGCACGCCGGAGTCGGTCGGCTGAGCCCCGGCGCGAGCGGGACCTGCGTGGCTTGGACCGTCGTGGCCCGGACCTGCGTGGCCTGGACCGGGTTCGCCTGGACCGGGTTCACCTAGACCGGGTTCACCTGGCCGTGCTGCCAGGCCCACGCCGCGATCTCCACCCGGTTCCGCGTCCCCAGCTTCACCTGCACGCTCGACAGGTGCGTCTTCACCGTCGACAGCGAGACGAACAGCTCCGTCGCGATCTCCGCGTTCGTCCGCCCCAGCGCCACCAGCCGGACGACCTCCAGCTCCCGGTCCGTCAACGGGTCGGCCGGCGCGGAGGCCACGGCGCCCGCCCTGGCGGCACGGCTCTCCTCCTGCTGCGTGAGGTGCTTGAGCAGCCGGACCGTGACCGACGGGGAGACCAGCGAGTCGCCCGCCGCTGCCGCCCGCACCGCCTCCGCGAGCAGCGTCGGCCCCGAGTCCTTCAGCAGGAACCCGCAGGCGCCGCCCCGCAGCGCGCCGTACACGTATTCGTCGAGGTCGAAGGTGGTCACGACGACGACCCTCAGCGGGTCCTCCACGCCCGGCCCCGCCAGCAGCCGCGTCGCCTCCAGGCCGTCCAACCTCGGCATCCGGATGTCCAGCAAGCACACGTCCGGCCGCAGTCGCCGCGCCAGCGTCACCGCCTCCTCGCCGTCGCCAGCCTCCGCGACCACCGTCATGTCCGGCTGCGCGTCCAGGAAGAACCGGAAGCCCGTACGGACCATCTCCTGGTCGTCGGCGATCAGCACCCTGATCGGGGCGGCGGGGTTCGGCGTCGGGGCCGGGGAGGGGACGGTCATGGGTCGATCATGCCTCAGGGGGTGAGAGGGGTGGGGTGGGTTGCGGGGGTGGGGATGGGTTCCGGGGGGGTGTTCGGGGTGGGGCGGTCTGGGCTCCTTGCTGGGGCTGGGGCTGGGGCTGAGGTTGGAAGCGGTGCGTGGGGGTGGGTGGGGTCGAGGGCTCGGCGAGCGGGTGGTCGAGGGGAGGTCCGGGTGCCGGGTGACCGGTGGGAGGGGCCCGGTGGGAGGGCGGGGCGGGCGTGGTGTGCGGGCGGTGTGGGGCGGGGTGTGGGCTCAGGCCACCGTGTACTGGGAGTGGCCGTTGATGCGGCCGTCGCGGACCTGGAGGATGCGGTCGCAGTGGGCGGCGACGTCGGGGTCGTGGGTGACCATGACGAGGGCGGCTCCCTGGGCGCGGGTGACGGAGGTCAGGAGGGTGATCACCTCCGTGCTGGTGCGCTGGTCGAGGGCGCCTGTCGGTTCGTCCGCGAAGACGACGTCCGGTTCTATGACGAGGGCGCGGGCGATCGCGACCCGCTGGGCCTGCCCGCCGGAGAGGGCGCCGGGGCGGCGGGCCTCCAGCCCTTCGAGGCCGAGCGGCGCGAACCAGCGGCGGGCCCGCTCCACCGCCTGCTTGCGCGGCACCCCCTCCAGCATCAGCGGCAGCGCCACGTTCTCCTCGGCCGGCAGTTCGGGCAGCAGCTGGCCGAACTGGAAGACGAAGCCGAACCGCTTGCGGCGCAGCGCGCTCAGCCGGTTCTCCCCGAGGCGCTCGATGCTCTCGCCGCGCAGCAGGACCGTCCCGGAGTCGGGGCGGACGATGCCCGCCAGGGTGTGCAGCAGCGTCGACTTGCCGGAGCCGGACGGGCCCATGACGGCGAGGGAGTCACGCTCCTGGATCTGGACGTCCACGCCGTCGAGCGCGACGGTCGAGCCGTACTTCTTCACGAGGCCGAGGCCGGCCAGAACGGGGTTCATGAGAGAGGGGAGCCTTTCGCGGTGAGGTGGGTGTGGACGGCTGGGCGGAGCCTGCTCGGCGCGCGGTCAGCGTTCGAACTTCCAGGTGACGGAGGTGGTCGTCGCCTTGACGACGCTGACCGGTATCTCGACGCTCTTCCCGTCGCTCCCGCGCCCCTCGCAGACGACGGTGGCGCCGGCGACCGCCTTGAGGCCCGTCGGGCAGCTGACGGCCTCGATCCTGGCGCCGACCCACGGCAGCGGGTGGTACTTGCTCTGGATACGGCCCTGGGCGATCGTCTTGGACAGGGCCGGATAGCCGTCCACCTTCACCAGGGAGTGCTCGTCCAGCCCCGTCGTCGACTCCGTGCCCGACAGCAGGTGTGTCCCCACCGCGCCCACCGCGACCAGGGCGGTCACGCCGCCCACCAGACCGATCACGAACTTGCTGCGCTGCATGGCATGCCTCCGAACGGGGAGCAGGGGAGAAGAAGGGAGAGGCGGGGCGACCGGATCGCTCCGTGCCCCCACTCTCGCCCGTCGGACCGCCCGCCCGCCTCGGCCGTCCGGCCAGGTTCTCCGGCCGTTTCACCCACTCGCCCTCGGCCGTTCGGCCGATCCGCGGAGGGGGCCGGCGGGGCTACCGTGATCGCCATGTCATCAGTCACCGGCAGGGCCCGGGGCTGTGCACGGGGTCTGGCTGTCGGCACCGTGCCCGCCGCCGCGGTCCTGGATCTCATGAACGCCGAGTCGGCGGGGGAGCCCGTCTGGCCGGTCGCCCTCGTCCTCGCCGTCGGCACCGCCGCCGTGCTCCGGGCGGCCCGGCGCCGGCCCGCCTGGCTCACGGAACAGGTGCGGATCGCCGTCCCCGCCCTGTTCTCCCTGATCTACACGGGCGTGGTGCTGGGCCTGCGGGAGCCCTCGCGGTTCGGGCCGGGCGAGGTGCTCGTCCTGCTCTGCCTCCTCTTCCTGGCGGTGCGGCATGCGCCGGGGTGGTGGGCGGCGGGGTGCGCCGTGCTGGACGGGCTGGCGCTGCTCGCCCTGCCCGTGCGGTACCTCCAGTCCTTCTCGCTGCGCGACGACGACATGGTGGCGGCGCTGCTGATCGGCCTGCTGCTCATCGGGATCGTCGCCGGGATCGCCGGGTATCTGCGGTCCGTGGACTACCGGCGGGTCGTCGCCGTCGGGGAGACCCGGCGGGCCGAGCGGCTCGCCATCGCCACCGACCTGCACGACTTCGTGGCGCATCACGTGACGGGGATTCTCGTCCAGACGCAGGTCGCCCGGATGATGGCCGACGCCCCGCAGCACGAGATCGACGGCGTCCTCGCCGGCATCGAGCGCGCCGCGACCGAGGCGCTGGCCTCGATGCGGCGTACGGTCGGGGTCCTGCGGGACGTGGGGCCGGAAGCCGTCGAGCGGCGGCCCGTCGGCGACCTCGACGGGATCTTCGAGCTCGTCGACCGCTTCCCCGGTCCCGGCCAGCGGGCCGTCGTCCACCGCGATCCCGAGCTGCCCGCCGGACTGCCCCACGAAGTGCAGGCCGCCGCCTTCCGCGTCGTCCAGGAGTCCCTCACCAACGTCCGCCGCCATGCCGCCGACGCGACCGAGATCCTCGTCAGCCTCTTCCCCGACGGGGACCGTCTCGTCGTCATCGTCCAGGACGACGGCCGAGGCGGCGTCCGCCTCCCCGCCGAGGCCCACGGCGGCGGCTTCGGTCTCGTCGGCCTCAAGGAACGCGTCACTGCACTCGACGGCGAGGTGACGGCGGGGCCGAGACAGGGGGCGGGCTGGGAGGTGCGGGCCGTCCTCCCGACGGGGGTGAAGGGGCGGGCGGGGAGTGGGGTGGAGATGCGGGAGGGGAGGCGATGAGGTGCGCGTCGAGCGGGTTCGGCCGGCCAGCACTCCGTTCAGTCCCGTGCGGCCCCCACCTCCCGCATCGGGCGGTAGACGAGGCCGGGCTGAGCGTCGACGGTGCTCCACCCCTCGGGCGGGCCGCCTGCGCCCGGCCCCTCGGGCGAGAAACGCGGCGGGTAGCGTGCCCGACAGGCGGTCGGCCCCACGCCGGCCCCCGCCGCACCCCGCGCCCGAAGGGAAGCCGCATGCCCCAACCCGCCCGCCCAGCCCCGGACTTCCCCGAGCCCGCCGGGACCGCCCCGGTCTTGCCGGACCCCGCCGGCACCGTCCCGGTCTTGCCCGCCCCCGCCGGGACCGCCCCGAACCTGCCCCACCCCGCCCACATCGCCCCCGACACGCCCGCCCGAGCCCCCTCCGCCCCCGACCGACCCGAGCCGGCCCCGCCGTCCACCGACCCGCCCACCCTCACCCCCTCCCACCTCAGCCCCTCCCACCTCACCCCCGGCCCGCCCGCCCCCGCCCACCAAGCCCCCGGCACCCCCGAGCCGACCCCCCTCACCGCCACCCCCGACCGCGCCACCCCCGCCGGCCTGGCCCTCGACCTCACCTCCGCGACCGACCCCGCCCGGCTCGCGGAGTTCTACCGGGACCTGCACCGCCACCCCGAACTCGCCTTCCAGGAACACCGCACGGCGGGGAAGCTCGCCGCCGGGCTGAGGGGAGCCGGGTACGAGGTGACGGAGGGGGTCGGGGGGACCGGGGTCGTGGGGGTGCTGCGGGCCGGTGCCGGTGCCGGGCCCGTCGTCTGGCTGCGTGCCGATATGGACGCGCTGCCGGTACGGGAGGCGACGGGGCTGTCGTACGCGTCCACGGCCGACGGCGTCATGCACGCCTGTGGGCACGACCTGCACGTCACCTGGCTCATGGGCGCCGCCGAGGCGCTCGCCGCCGGGCGGGACGCCTGGGCGGGGACGGTCGTCGTGGTGGGGCAGCCCGCCGAGGAGGGCGGGGGAGGGGCCGCGGCGATGGTCGCGGACGGCCTCCACGAACGCTTCCCGCGCCCGGACGTCGTCCTCGGCCAGCACGCCGCCCCCGGACTCGCCGGGTTCTACCCGCACACCCCCGGCCTGACCATGGCCGCCTCGGACGACATCGACGTCGTCGTGCACGGCGTCGGGGGCCACGGCTCCCGCCCTGAGTCGACCGTCGACCCCGTCGTCACCGCCGCCTACATCGTCACCCGCCTCCAGAGCGTCGTCTCCCGAGAGATCGCCGCGAGCGAGGCCGCCGTCCTGACCGTGGGCGCCTTCCACGCCGGGACCGGTCACAACATCATCCCCGCCGAGGCGAGGCTCTCCCTCAACGTCCGCACCCGGAACGGGAACACCCGCGAGAAGCTCCTCGACGCGATCAGGCGGACCGTCACCGGCGAGTGCCAGGCCGCCGGCTGCCCGAGGCCGCCGGACATCGGACTCTCCGGCGGCTACCCCGTCACCGTCAACGACCCCGGGACCGACCACCGGGTGGCCGAGACGCACCGGCGGCTCTTCGGCGCGCACACCGTGTTCGACTTCGGCCCGGTCATGGGCAGCGAGGACTTCTCCCTGCTCGCGCCCGAAGGGGTGCCGTACGACTACTGGTACGTCACGACGACCCCGCCGGACGTCTGGGAGGCCGCCGAGGGCGAGGAGCTGACGGAGCGGCTCGCGAACGTCCCCGGGAACCACAGCCCGTTGTTCGCGCCCGACCTGTCCGTGCTCGTGCCGGGCGTGCGGACGCTCGTGTCGGCCGCCCTCACCGAGCTGCGGCACCGTCCAGGAACCGGGTGAGGTCCCCGAAGACCTCCGCCCGGTTCGTCTCCGCGAACACCTCGTGCCGCGCCCCCGGATAGACCCGCGACGTCAGCACCCCGCCGCTGAGCGCCTCCACCCCCGGCCGGCTCCCCGCGAGCGGCACGAGCCGGTCCTCCTCGCCGTGCAGCCACAGCACCGGCAGCCGCCCCACGTCCCCGGCCCGGGCGACCGTTCCCAGCGTGCGGGCGAACGCCTCCAGCGTCGGCCGCTTCATCGCCCCGTGCCACACCAGCGGATCGGCCGCGTACGCCGCCCCCACCGCCGGGTCCCGGGAGAGCGCGGCCGGGCCGACGGGGACGTCCGGGATCTCGTCGTACGCCAGGAGCCTGCCCGGCAGCGCCCAGTCGCCGATCACCGGGCCCGACAGGACCAGCGCGGCGAGGTCGGCGGTCCGGCGCTGGGCGAGACGGGCCGCGATCAGACCGCCCATCGAATGGCCGACGACGACCAGCGGCAGCCCCGGCCGCCGCGCCCGCGCCAGGTCCACGACCGACTCGACGTCCGTGACGACGTCCTCGAAGTCCTCGACGAGGACCCGCTCGCCGTCCGAGAGCCCGTGCCCGGCGTGGTCCGGACCCACGACCTCCGCGCCCCGCGCGCGCAGCACCCCGGCGAGTTCCCCGTACCGGCCGAGGTGCTCGCCGTAGCCGTGGACCAGCAGCGCGAGGAGGCGGGGGGCCGGGTGCGGCCAGTGGTGGACCGCGAGGCGGCCGTGGGTGCCGTGCAGGTGGCGGACGTCGGCCACGTTCCCTCCGGAGGTCGTAGCGTTCTCAGGCGGCGAGACGGTCTTTACCTACCCCAGTTGCGTGGGCATAGCATCGGTCAACGCAATGAACACGATGACTCTGTGGCACATCACCGGCTGGGAGTTCGCCGCCCTGGCCCTCGCCGCCCTCCTCGTCGGCTTCTCGAAGACGGCCGTGAGCGGCGCCAACACCGTCAGCCTCGCCGTCTTCGCGGCGGTCCTCCCGGCCCGCGCCTCCACCGGCGTGCTGCTGCCGATCCTGATCTTCGGTGACGTCCTGGCCGTCCTCACCTACCGCCGGCACGCCCACTGGCCCACCCTGTGGCGGCTCTTCCCGGCCGTCGCGGCGGGGGTGATCGTCGGGACGGTGTTCCTGCTGTGGGCCGACGACGGCGTCGTCCGCACCTCGATCGGGGCGATCCTGCTGCTCATGGCGGGGGTCACGGTGTGGCGCAGACGCCAGGCGGAGACGCCGGACGACCCCGACGCGGTCGTCACCCGCGCGGGGCGGCTGAAGGCGCGGTCGTACGGGGTGCTCGGGGGTTTCACGACGATGGTCGCGAACGCCGGGGGGCCGGTCATGTCGATGTACCTGCTGTCCGCCGGGTTCCGGAAGCTGGGGTTCCTCGGGACGTCCGCGTTCTTCTTCCTCATCGTCAACGTGACGAAGGTGCCCTTCAGCGCCGGGCTCGGGCTGATCGACGGGAACTCGTTGCTGCTGGACGCGGCGCTGGTGCTGTTCGTGGTGCCGGGGGCGCTCATCGGGCGGTGGGCCGTGGACCGGATCAACCAGCGGTTGTTCGAGCGGCTGGTGATCGCGGCGACTGTGGTGGGAGGCTTGCAGCTCCTGCTGCGGTGAGCCCGGAGGCGGTGAGCCACGAGGACGTCGCCGCCAGGCCGCCGAACGTGTAGAAGTGCAGGCCGACCTCGCCGTGTGCCTCCGGTGAGAGCCCCGCCGCGAGCTCTCGCAGGAAACGGTCCGGGCCCGCCGTACCCATCAGGTGGGTCAGGGAGAAGCCGTACTTGCGGGCGATGCCCGTGCTGGTCGTGACGCCGAAGCGGCGGGCGTACGACAGGAGGCGGCGCACGCCGGCCGGGCCGGGGACGCCGATGCGCACCGGCAGGTGGACGCCCCGGCGCCGGGTCTCCGTGAGCCACTCCAGCACCGGGTCCACGGCGAAGCCGAACTGGGTGATGACGCCGCCGGCCATCCCCTGCTCCCGCAGCGCCGCCGCCTTCGCCTCCAGCGCCGACCACAGCACCGGGCCGTCGATCGCCGGGTGGCCCTCCGGATAGCCCGCGATCCCGACGTGCCGGACGCCGTACTCCTCCAGCAGGCCCGAGCGGATGACGGCGAGGGCGTCGTCGTACGGGCCGTGCGGGGTGGCCGGATCGCCGGAGACGACGAAGACGTCCTCCGCGGCGCGCACGTCACGCAGCGCGGCGAGCGTCTCGGCCAGCTCCGAGCGGGAGCGCAGTCGGCGGGCCGAGAGGTGGGGTACGGGGGTGAGGCCCAGCCGGCGCAGGGCGCTCGCTGCCTCCACTCTGGCCGACAGGTCCTCGGTCGCGAGGTGCGTGATGTTGACCCGGGTGCCGGGAGCCAGGGCCGCGCTCTCCAGGGCCGGGGTGTCCTTGCCGGTCATCTCCAGGGACGCGTCGGGGAACAGGGGGTGCCGCGGGCTCTCCGTCATCCGTCGTCGCGTTCCTCACCTGGGGAAAAGGGCGGTCCAGGCTAACAATCGGACGGGGGTGGGCGCTGTGGCGGGGGTCTCGTGGAGACGCGGTCGAGTGGCTCAGGGGGTGACGACCGAGGCGCGCAGGCGGTCGATCGTACGGAGGATCTCGGTGCGGTTCCCGGCGGACTTGAGCCAGGCGGGGAGGCGGGCGACGTACGTCATACGGCGGTGCTCGTGCTCGTACCAGGGGGCGTGTTCGCGGAGGTCGGCGGCCACGAAGTCGCGGAGCCGGGTGAGGTGTTCGAGGTTGTAGGCCCAGACGGTGCCGTGGCGGGTGTCGGCGGTGAGCCACAGGGGCTCGACGTCCGTGCACCGCTTGACCTGTCCCCGCACCCGTGCGAGCCCGCAGGACCGGCAGATCACCCGCCACTGCGCGGCCCGGTCGGCGGTCCCGGGCCGGTGTTCGCGGTGGGCGAGGCGGTCGCAGCGCGGGCAGCGCACGAGAGCCGAACTCGCGTAGTGGTGCAGTTCCTCGCGGGTGTCGAAGAAGCGGATCGGGGCCATGGTGGGGAGTATCGGTGGCCTCAGCCCGACGGCACCAGCTCTTTTCGCCGGCCGGGTGTGCTGCTCAGGTCCTCCACCAGGAGCTGCTTCGCGATGGAGTCGACGGCCGCGTGGAGGTCGCCGGTGGGGGTGTGGCCGAGGTCCTGTTCGACACGGGATCTGAGCCAGGTGCCCCATGCCTCGGTGATGAGGTGGGCCTCGCGGGTGCCGGCCGGGGTGTGGGAGAGGAGGGAGCCGTCGTGGGTGAGGTAGCCCTCGTCGACCATGCGGTCGAAGACCGGGAGGAGGACCTCGGGCGGGAGATGGCGGCGGGCCGCGATGAGGCCGAGGCTCGCGTGGCCGACGAGTCGGGTGAAGAGCTCGACCTGCATCACCGCCCAGGCGCCGGCCGTGTCCAGCCGGGTGTCGGACTCCTCGACGATCCGGCGCGTGGTCGTGAGGTCCGTACTGCCGATGATCTTCGCGACCGAGGTCTCCAGGACCCGCCGCGAGTCCGTGCCGCTCGGGGAGGCGAAGCCCTCGCCCAGGTCGGTGGAGCCGGCGCGGGCGCTGTCGCGCAGGGGGACCTGCTTGAGGAGGAGGGCGACCAGGAAACCGAGCGCCGCGACCGGGACCGTCCACAGGAACACCGTCTGGATGGTGTCCGCATAGGCCCCGATAATCGGGGCGGCGGTCTTCGCTGGCAGCGCGTGGACGCCCGCCGGGCTCGTCGCCGCCTTCGCCAGCGCCGCCGCGTCCCCCGCCCCCGTCGCCGCCTCGGCGACACCGTCCCGCAGGTTCGGCGTCAGCGCGTTCGTGTAGATCGTCCCGAAGACGGCCGTACCGAAGGAACTCCCCAGCGTACGGAAGAAGGTGACACCCGAGGTCGCGGTCCCGAGGTCGGCGTACTCGACCGTGTTCTGCACGGCGATCGTCAGGACCTGCATGCACAGGCCGATCCCGGCGCCGAGGACGAACATGTACAGCGACTCCAGCCACGCGCCCGTCGACGGCCCCATCAGGGACATCAGATACAGGCCGAGCCCCATGACGAGCGACCCGGCGATCGGGAACACCCGGTACTTCCCGGTCTGGCTGACGACGTTGCCGCTCACGATCGACGCGATCAGCAGGCCGATCACCATCGGCAGCGTCCGCACCCCGGAGACCGTCGCCGAATCGCCGTCCACGTACTGGAGATAGCTCGGCAGGTACGTCATCGCGCCGAGCATCGCGAACCCGACGATGAAGCTCAGCACCGAGCACACCGTGAACACCGGGTTCCTGAACAGCCGCATCGGCAGCATCGGCTCCGCCGCCCGCGTCTCCGTCCAGCAGAACAGGCCGAGCGCGAGCACGCCGCCCACGAACAGGCCGACGATCACACCGGAACCCCACGCGTACTCGTTGCCGCCCCAACTCGTCGCCAGGATCAGGGCGCTCGCGCCGAGCGCGACCCACGCGATGCCGAGGTAGTCGATGACCGGGCGCGACACCGACTTGACCACCGGGATCGTGCGGGCCGCCGCGACGACGACCGCGATCGCGATCGGGACGTTCACGTAGAACGCCCACCGCCACGACAGGTGGTCCGTGAACAGGCCGCCCAGCAGGGGGCCGATCACCGTCGCCACGCCGAACACCGCGCCGATCGCGCCCTGGTACTTGCCGCGCTCCCGCAGCGGGATGACGTCCGCGATCAGCGCCATCGCCGTCACCATCAGGCCGCCCGCGCCGATGCCCTGCACCGCCCGCCAGGCGATCAGCAGCGGCATGTTCGTCGCCAGGCCGCACAGGAACGAGCCCGTGATGAACACGATCGCCGAGACCTGGAAGACGACCTTGCGGCCGAAGAGGTCACCGAACTTGCCGACCAGGACCGTCGCCACGGTCTCCGCGAGGAGGTACGACGTCACCACCCACGACATGTGGGAGGCGCCGCCCAGGTCCGAGACGATCGTCGGGAGCGCCGTGCCCACGATCGTCTGGTCCAGGGCCGCCAGCAGCATGCCGAGGACGATCGTCACGAAGACGACGTTGCGGCGGCGGGGGTCGAGGACCGGGGGCTGCGCCGCGGGCGGGGAGTCCTGGGTGACGGTCACGGGGCCACCTTCGCGCCGGAGGGTGGGGGACGCACGCGGGGAGGGCCGACTGGGGGGCGTGTGTGCTTCGCCGCGTGGCGGTCAGCTCGTGCGCGGTCTGCGGCGCAGCAGGTACGTGTCCATGATCCAGCCCTTGCGCTCGCGGGCCTCGGCGCGCAGCTCCTCGATCCGGGGGCCCGCCTCGGCGATCGGGCCGGACACGAGGATCTCGTCCGGGGTGCCGATGTACGCGCCCCAGTAGATGTCGACGTCCTCCCGGGCGTACTCCCGGAACGCCTGGTGCGCGTCGAGCATCACCACCACGTCGTCCACCCCCTCCGGGAACCCCTCCGCGAGGCGCCGGCCGGTGGTGATCTGGACGGGGCGCGCGACCCGGTTGAGCCCCGTCCGGTGCCGGGCGACGAGGGCCGAGACGCTGCTGACGCCCGGGACGACGTCGTACGAGAAGGCGACCGTGCCCCGGGCGAGGACCTCGTCGAGGATCGCGATCGTGCTGTCGTAGAGCGCCGGGTCGCCCCAGACGAGGAAGGCGCCCGTCTGGGTCTCCGTCAGCTCGTCGGCGATCAGACGCTCGTAGATGTCCGCGCGGGCCGTGCGCCAGTCGCCCACGGCGGGGGAGTAGGCGGCGGAGCCGGCCGTACGGTCGCGCTCGGGGTCGCGGGCCTCGACGACGCGGTACGTGCCCTGCGCGACATGCTCGCTCAGCATCTCCCGCCGCAGGTCCGTGAGGTCGCTCTTCACCTCGCCCTTGTCCAGGACGAAGAACACGTCCGTCCCCCGCATGGCCCTGACCGCCTGCAACGTCAGGTGCTCCGGGTCGCCCGCGCCGATACCGATGACATGAATCTCTCGCACACCTCCGAGTCTGCCGTACGGCACTGACAGCGGGGACGGTGCGGTGGGGGATGGGGGCTTGGGTGATCGGGGTGGGGCCGACCGGGGTGCGCCTGGTCCGCGCGGCGTCGAGTCGGGCGGGGTGGGGCCGGCCAGGGCGGGGCGGCCGGGGTGCGGCTGGTCCGTGTGGCGTCGAGGCGGGTGGGGGAGCGGTCAGGGCGGGGTCAGCCGGGGTGCTCGTGCCGTCGGGTCCACGGGGCGGCCGTTGCGCTCGACCTCGTCCGCGAGGTCCCGGGCCCAGCGCACCAACCCGGCGAGATCCATTCCGTACGACGGTCCCGTCCACCCCGCGACGACGTCCGCGCCGCGCCGCAGCAGCCGTACGCCGCCCGTCGGGTTCCCCCGGGCCGCGTGCGTCAGCCCGACGGCGAGCTGGGCGAGCCCTCGCCACAGGGGGCGTTCCTTCTCGGGGCCCGTCTTCCAGGCGTCCTCGAACACCTCGTGCGCGTGGAACGGCCGGCCGGCGTCCAGCAGCGACTGAGCCTCCGCGACGGTCTCCGCCGGGCCCCGCACGATCCCCTCCGGCTGCCGGGGCACCCCTCGCGCGCCGTACTCCAGGGGCCGCCCCAGCCCGTCCCTCGGCCGCGCGCTCCGCGCCCGCCCCTCCCCGTCCCTGTCCCGCTCCGCTCCCGCCATACCCCGATTCTCCCGCCTCCGTCCCCCTGCTCCCGGTGGGGTACAGTTCTGTTCGCGCGACCGCACGCTTGCGGTCCGCGACGGGACGTGGCGCAGCTTGGTAGCGCACTTGACTGGGGGTCAAGGGGTCGCAGGTTCAAATCCTGTCGTCCCGACTGTGGAAGTCACAGGTCGGAGGCCGTGTCGGAGAAATCCGACGCGGCCTTTGTTTTGTTTTTGGGGACCTGTTGGGGACCAGGGGGTCAAGTGAGGGGGGATTCGCGGGTCTCGGGGGCTGTGTGGTGGGGGTGAGGTGGGCGGTGAGGGCGGCGTCGGCGGACGCGGGCGCGGGCGCGGTAGGGGGGGTGGGGCGGTCGGGGCGGAACTCGACGGTGGGGGAGAGCTGGACGCCGATGGGGATGGGGGTGGTGTGCCCCATCAGGCGGTCACGCCGGGGGTGGTGCGGTGCTGGTGGAGCCAGGTTTCGACGTCGTGGTCGCTGTACATGACGACGCGTTCGGAGAGCCGGACGAAGGGCGGGCCTTGGGGAGGGCGGGCGGTGCGCCAGCGGCGCAGGGTCGAGGGGGCGATGTTGAGGAGGAGCGCGAGTTGCTCGGTGGTGTGCCAAGTTCCGTTCAGGAGAGTGATGTTGGATGTGGCCGGAAGGGCATCGGGTACGGGAGGCGCGGAGCGGTTGGGGGAGAGCAGGAGGGCAGACGTTTCTGTGCGGGGTGGTCCACAGGGCGCGGCTGGTCTCTGATTCCGTTTGTGCGGGGAGACTTGCGGAAGCCGGAGTCAGGGCACCGGGTTGAGTACGAGTGCAGGTGCCTGCTCTGGAGATCGCGGGACAGTGTGCGGCTGGTGGACACAGCGGGCGACTGAACCGCACCGGCGCGGCATTCGCTTCAGGGGGAATCCCTGCAAGCGAGGGGGCGAGGGGAGTGAACGGCCATCTGCAAAGTCACCGAGACGGGCAACAAGCACTACGTGCCCTACGGCCTCTACCGCGGCCACGGCTTCTACTCCGCACCTCTCGGCACCAAAGCCGGCGTCACCTCCGACGACCTCGCCGCCTACTGGCACGCCATGACCATGATGTTCGACCACGACCGCGCCTCCACCCACGGCGAAATGGCCATCCACGGCCTCTACGTCTTCACCCACGACGACTCCTACGGCCGAGCCCCCGCCCACAAACTCTTCGACCTCATCCGCATCAAACCTCTCGGCCACAACGAAGCCCGCTCCTGGGACGACTACACCGACCGCATCACCATCGACCACGACAACATCCCCACCGGAGTGACCCTCACCCGCCTCATCGACTGAACAACACCCCACCGACCGACCGGCATGGCCGTCCTAGACCGAGAAGCCCGGACCGCGACACCGGATGCTATAGAAGGTGCAGGTCAGACCCGGCGCAGCGGTAGCCCTCCGCGGCGCTCGAGGACCGTAACGCCCCGAGGACCTGGGGTATCGAAGAAGTTGTCACCGTGGCGGTCGCCCTCCGGGACGACCGAGGATCGCAACCAGAAGAGTAAGAAGGAACGGGGCGTGTCGGGGGCTGTGGAGTGGTGCCTCGGCGGTGTTGTGTTCGTTGGTCCTGGCGGGTGGCGGGTGGCGGGTGGCGGGTGCCTGACGGGCTGTTGGGTGGATCGGTCTGTCGGAAGAGGGAAAGGCTCTGTGTGCCTCCCGGGGTCGGCGGGTGTTGCTTGGAGATGGGGTCGGCTCCGAGTTCTGCCAGGGGCCGCGGGCCGGTGCTCGACCTGCGGCCCCCAGCTGTCATGCATCGCCGCGCGGGCGCTAGCGAATGGCGACTACCGGGTGCTGGGCCGGGTCGATCCAGCGGATGATCTCCGTCATCACCGAGGCCGGCAGGGCGACGCATCCTGCCGTGGGACCGGCCTGTGGGCCGAGGTCATGGAGGAAGATGCCGGCGCCACGGCCGGCGACGGCGGGGTTGGTGTTGAAGTTGATGACGAGGGCGTTGTTGTACTGGGTGGGGTAGTTGATGAGGTGTTCGCTGCCGTGGACGCCGGCTTCGGTGAGCGGGAAGCCGCCCTGCTCCGAGGTGCGCGCCTGGTTGTAGTAGGACGAGGAGGGGTCCTCGACCCACCAGTCGTCCGTGGCCACGTGGTGATAGGGCATCTTCGTCCCGGGGTCGGTACCGACGCCGAAGCCCTGCGTGATGGTGTATGTGCCGGTCGGCGTCGTATCGGTGCCCTGTTTGCGGGTGGCACCGTCGGCCACCCCGTTCGCCCCGACCCTGGCCTTGGCTGTGGCGTAGACGTTGTGCCAGGTGGTTCCGCTTTTCTGCCACGCGATGACGGTGGCGTAGGAGCCGTGGGACTGGACGGTGATGACCTGGGTCGCCTTGCCCACCGTGACCGGCACGGGGAAGGGCGACGCCGCCGAGGAGGAGGGGAGGGCCAGTCGCTCGCCCGGGTGGATGATGTACGGGCTGACCAGCTGATTGGTCCGGGCGAGCGCCTGCCAGCCGCCGGCCACGTGCTCGGCCTGCGCGATGCCGGAAAGGGTGTCGCCGGCTTTCACCGTGTACGCCGTCGTGGCTGCCTGCGCCGGTGCTGCGGCGAGGACGCCGCCTGCGGCGGTGGCGGCGAGGGCAGAGGATGCCATCGCGGTGCGTAGCCGTGCGGGCCGCGGTTTTGCGTGGCGGCCCGAGCCGGTGATGAGGGACATCGGTTTCCTGGTTCCTCTGGTTGTCACTGGATCTGCTGGTAGAGAGCGGTGACCTGGTTGGCGGTCAGTGCGTAGTTCCATGCCTGGACATTGCTGACGGAGCCGGGGAAGAAGTCGTTGTCGGCCCCGTTGTACTTCGAGCGCCCGATGGAGAACGCGCCCGTGGCGCTCCACGACTTCACGTTGGCCGCAGTCCCGGCGAGGGTGCCGTTGACGTAGAGCTGGGCCGTTCTGGTGGCGGCGTTGTAGACGCCGACCAGGTGGGTCCAGACGTTCGCGGTGGCCCCGGAGGCGTAGGCGTTGGTGAAGGAGGGGCTGTTCGTGTCGGCGTCGGTGAAGGCGAGGTCCCAGCCCGGGCTGCTCTTCTGGGCGTAGTTGTACTGGAGGTAGAAGGGGCTGTTCTGGGCGCCGTCCTGTCCGGCGACGGTCGCGTTGCTGCTGGGCAGTGAGGAGGGCTTGACCCAGGCGGAGACCGAGTAGCTGGCTGTGGTGTCGAGGACTTGGCCGCCACTCGCGGCGTAGCCGCTGCTGCCGTCGAGCGACAGGACGGTACCCCGGGTCGCGTCGGTGGCCCAGGTCGTGCCGCCGGTCAGGGTGAGCGGGTTGTTGCCGAGGTTCGGGTTCGCGCCCGCCGCGTTGAGGGTGTTGAGCGTGTCCGTCGCGGCGGTGTCGGTGGCGACCGGCATGCCGTCGCCGTCGTCGAGGTTCCAGGTGTCGACGGGGGAGAGGAGGGCCGTGGTGAGCGCCCCGAAGGCCGGGTCGGAGAGGTTGACGTGGTCGCCGCTGTCGGCGGTCGCCGTGAGTTTCTCCTCGCCGGTCGTCGTGTCCGGCACGGCCACGGCCGCGTCGAAGTCCGCGAAGTAGAGGGCGGGCGTGGCCCAGGGGTTGCCCAGGTTCATGCCGCCGAGGAACGCGTTGACGTCCGTGCGGTTGTCGTCGGTGGCGGACGTGCACGGGTCGTTCGGGGTGGCGCCGTCCCCGGCGAAGCCCTCGCAGGGGGTCAGGGAGGTGAGGACGACGTTGACGCCCCGGCCCTGGAGTTGCTGGACGAGTTCGGTGTACCCGTCGGCGTCGAGGTCGTCGCTGGTGGACCCGGCCAGGAGGTCTTCGAGACCGGCGTCGACGACGACGGTGGACAGGCCGGGCTGGTCGAGGATGTCGCGGTCGAGCCGGGAGAGGACCGAGGGGCCGCCGACAGAATTGCCGTTGTACGTCTGGGGGTTGTCGGTCATGAGCTGGTTGGCCTCGATGCCTTCGGCGAGCACGCCGTAGGGGGCGGCCGTCGTAGGTTCGGCGGCGGTCAGGCCGTCGGCCACCCGGTAGCCGTTGGAGTTGGGCAGGGTCGTGTTCGGCTGGAACGGGTCGACCAGATGGTCTCCGAGGACCGCCTCGGTGGGGATGTTCGCGGACTGCACGTCCAGCCCGGTCACCAGGTCGGTGAAGTTGCCGTACGCGGCGGCGTTCGTCGTGAACGGTGTCGCGCTGGTGCCGGTCGTCAGGTCGCCCGTGCCGCTCGCGGTGATGTACTCGTAGGAGCCGCCCGCGTAGGTGTGCTGCACCAAGTAGGGGACGGCGTTGGAGAGTTGGTAGGAGACCAGCAGGTACTGGTTCGCGGCGACGGTGAACGGCAGGGGGTCGCTGTAGACCATGCCGCCGACGGGGACGGTCACCGCCTGGGCGCCGCCGAACTTGAGGGTCGTCGGGGTGCCCGACGGGACCGCGCCGATCGCGTTCGGGGTGGAGCTGACGGCGATCGTCGCGTGGCCGATGGACAGCTTGTTCGTGCCGAGCGCGTTGTCGAGCTTGACGCGGACCGCGGACCCGGACACCGACGGCTTCAGCGCCACCCGGATCGTCTGGTTCGAGTAGGTGCCGCCGCCCGGCAGCCCGAAGCTGCCCTCGGTGGCGCCGGACCAGGCACCCGTCCAGGACTGACCGGACGGTGAGGCGGCGTAGGTGCCGTTCGCCTCGGCCGTGCCCGCCGTGGTGTTGCGGGTGCCCAGCGCGAAGACGTGCAGCGTCGGCTCGCTCGGCCCGGCCCCGCCGGTCAGGTCGGGCAGGGTCACCGAGGCGATCGTCCGCGCCGGGTCGACCGGCACGGAGAACGCGTACAGCTGCCGGTTCGCCGTGCTCTGCGTCGAGCCGTTGGCGTGCGGGAACACGGCCGCCGCGATGGAGCTGTCGCTGTTGGACCAGTCGGGCACGGTCAGCATGTAGGTCGCGCTGGTGCCGTCCGTGTAGGTGATCTGCCCGCTCGCCGGGCAGAACGAGTCGGCGTCGTCACCGGAGAAGCAGTACGCGGCGCTGACCCGGGTACCGGCCGGCACGTACGGCGACGTCGTGTCGCCCGCGATCGCGCCGGGGGAGCTGAGGTTGGTGTACGTCGAGGTCGTCAGGAAGACGAGCGCGTTGCCCTGACCGGAGTAGCCGACGGTCTGGTTGGCGGCGAGGAGGTTGTCCTTCTGGCCCGAACCGAAGGCGGGGAGCGTCAGGGTCGCGCCGTCGACGGTCACCTTCCCGCCGCTCGTCCAGCCGGCGTTCGCCCAGTCGGTCGCCGAGAAGCTGTGGCCGTTGCCGTCGAGGTTGGCGGCGGTCATGTTGCTGTCGGCGCTGATGCCGACGTTGTCGAAGCAGGCGGCGAGGCTCGCGCACGTGGTGTTCGGGTGCCCGGCGGCCAGGAACGGGTAGGCGGAGGTGCCGGACACGTCACCGGCGCCGTCCACCGCGTACACGTACAGGGTGTGCGGGCCCGGTGAGGGCGGGGCCACGGTCACGGTCGCTTTGTTGCCGCTCGCGGTCACTGTCTCGCTCGCGGGCGCCCCGCTCGTCGGGGGCGGTACGTCGAGGTGGTACACGAACTTCGTCGCGGTCGTGCCGGAGCCGGTGATGTCGAACTTCCCCGAGGTGCCGGCCGCCGCGCCGACGGCCGCGTCGGTGACGTCCGTGTTCGGGTACAGGTTGCTCTCCGAGGCGAGCGTCGGCTCGTCGGGGGCGTTCGGCTCGGCGGTGAAGTGGCAGGTGGGGGACTGGCTGTACGTCGTGGACGCCATGCCGTCGGTCACCGACACGTCCCAGTCGACCGTCTTGCCGGCTGTCAGCGAGGAGACGAACGACGCCGGGAGTGAGGCCGTGGCGTACGTGTTGCTCGCGAGGTTGTCGCCGCTCTTGACCGTCGCCTTCGTGGTCGTGCCGTCCACCCAGTACTGGAACGTCGCCTGGAGCTTGTCCCCGTTCGGGTCCTTCACCTTGGCGCGCAGCACCGGCGGCGTGGAGGCGATCGTCTTGCCCATGTACGGGTACGGCGAGGAGGTGTCGCAGGCCGCGTCGGCGGCGCCGGAGACGGCGGCCATGGTCGCGGCGGTGGGGGCGCTCGGCGGGTTGTCGAAGAAGATCTGGAGCGTCGGGTTGTGCGAGAACCGCTTGAACCCGAGGTCGTTGCGGTCGGACTCCATCGAGTCCTCGCTCAACGTGGCGGTGAAGCTCGTCGAGTGGCCGCTCGCCGCCTTCTTGATCGGCGTCAGCACGTCGAAGCCGTTGGTCGAGCTGCCGTTGTTCGGGCACAGCGACGGGTTGTACGCCGGGCCGAAGCTCTTCGACGTCGAATAACTGTTGTACTTCGGCCTGTTGCTCCAGTCCGTGCCCGAGCCGATGCCCCGGGACCAGTGCAGGTTGACGGTCGCCGTCGTCGAGCAGGACGCCGAGTAGATGTCCGTCGCGTCCACTTCAGCGCTGTTGATCGTCGCGCCGAAGATCGTCTTGGACAAGGTCCACTGGTAGACGGCGTGCTCGTCACCCGTGTTGCAGGAACCCTCCGGCCAGCCGTTGTAGCCGACGCCGAGATAGCCGTTGTCGGCCAGCGAACCCGTCTTGTTGTAGAAGGACGTCCCCGGGCAGCCCTGTTTCACCTCGTCGAACGCCGGGTTCGCGTAGTCGACGGGGTGCCAGTTGACCGACGGGTCGACGTACACCGGGAACACGGTCGAGGCGCGGGTGAGCATCGCCCTGTCCGGTACGAGGGTCAGCGCGCCGTGTCCGAGCCGGGTGCGGACGTCGGCGACGCGGGCGGCGAGGCCCGGGTGTCCGGCGTCGGAGGGGTCGGCGGCGACCTTCGCCCTGGTGTGCAGGGCGCGGTTGGAGTCCCACTGGAGCGGGGTCGGGGAGTCGGCCACCGCTGTGCCGCGCGTGTCCGTGACGGTGAGTCCGCCGCCGGCTGTGGGGGCCAGGTGTCCTCCGTGCACCTGAGCGCCCAGGCGCAGGGCGGCCAGCGCGGGGTTGCGGGCGGCGGTGGCGTCGTGGACGACGAGGGTCTCGCTGGGGCCACCGGACACGGTGGCCGTGACCTGGAGGTCGACGCCGGGGAGTACGGCGGGGTAGGTCGCGGTGTCACCCTCGACGCGCGGGGCGGGCAGGGGAGTCGGCCAGGTCAGGGTGAGCGACGTGTTGCCGGAGCGGGTGACCGCGAGGGGCGCCTTGCCGCCGCCGGAGAAGGAGACCGTGCCGTACGCCGTGGCCTTCGGAGCCCAGGTGCCGTCGGGGCGGCGCGTGAGCGTCAGGTCCACCGGGACCCAGCGGCCGGACTGCCGGGTTCGCACCGGCAACGGGTTCGAGACCGTGCGGAAGCCGCCGCCCGGCCGCGCCTCGACCTGGAGGGTGGGGGTGGTGAGGGCGGAGACGGTGACCGGTTCTCCGGTGGCGTGCGCCTGTGCCGCGGCTGCCTGCATGGCGGTGGCGTCGGCCGAGGTGGGGCCGTAGCCGTCCGGCAGGACCGGTGAACTGGCGCTGTTGTCGGTCGACTTGGTGACGGGGGCGCTCTTGCCGGTGACCTGGAGGCCCGTGGCCGGGCGTGGGGGCGCCGCTGCGGCGGGGGTGGTGGCGAGGCCGGCCGCGCCGACCGCCAGGATCGCGGCGACGGCAACTGCCGCGCTCGGTCTGTGGATTCGCGCACGTGCACGAGGTGGGTGCATCGGATTCCCGTCTGTTGAGGGCCTTCGGGACGGACGTGAGTGACCGTTCGGAACCCCGCAAAGATCAGCCGGGCAGGTGAGAGACGTATGTGGTCATGTCAAGAATCGGGGAAGAGCTTCCGGTTGCCCGATGCGCGGCAAATCGTCGGGCACGTACGGTCCGATGCGTCGTGAAGATCGACATCGGCGTGCGAAGGAGCAAGTCCTTGCCCAGGACGACAGGTGCACAGGGCGGCCCGAGACCCGACGGCCGTCTGAGACGCGGGCTGACCGCCCTGACCGCGGTGATCTCCGTGATCGTCGGCGTGACGGGTGCCGCCCAGCCGGCCCACAGCCGCTCGCAGCCGGGGTACGCCCAGGTGAAGCCGGTTCCCGTGACGGCCGTACGCTCGCACTACGGCCCCGTACGGCATCTCGCGAACTCGCCGTCGCCGAAGGTGACATGGCCCAGCGGGGCGGCGGGGTTCCGTGAACCGACGGCCAAGGGCCGTACGGAGACGGCGTCCGGCACCCGGCTCAGAGCGGGCGGCCTGCCCGTGTGGCTCACCCCCGCGTCCGGCGCCCACACCTCCTCGGCCAACTCCTCTTCCCCCGGCGCCACTTCCCCGGCCGGTCGAGCCGCCACCCCCGGCAGCGCTCCCGCCTTCGCGCACACCACCGCACGCCTCCTCCCGCAGCGCACCGCCCAGGCGGCCGGAGTCGACGGCGTCCTCCTCCAGCTCACCGGACTCCCCAGGACCAAGTCCCAAGTCGCCCTCGACTACCACGACTTCACCGCCGCGTACGGCGCCGACTGGGGCGCCCGCCTCCACCTCGTCCAGCTCCCCGCCTGCGCCCTCACCACGCCGACCCGCGCGGCCTGCCGTACCCAGACCCCCGTGGCCTCCACCAACGACGCCGGGGCGCAGACGGTTTCGGCCCCCCTCGCCCTCGCGCAGAGCGACGTCGTCATGGCCGCGACCGCCGCGCCCACCGGAGGCGGCGGCGACTTCACGGCCACCTCCCTGAAGGCGTCCGGCTCCTGGCAGGCCGGCGGCAGCACCGACGCGTTCACCTGGTCCTACCCGATCAGCGGCCCCGCCGTACCCGGAGGGCTCGCCCCCAACCTGGCGCTCGGCTACGACTCGCAGAGCGTGGACGGCCTCACCTCGTCCACGAACAACCAGGCGTCGGTGGTCGGCGACGGCTTCTCCCTGCCGAGCAACTACGTCGAGCGCTCGTACGCCTCCTGCCACGACAACCCGGCCGGTTCCACGAAGACCTGGGACAACTGCTGGTCCTCCGACAACCAGCTCACCCTCTCCCTCAACGGCACGACCACGACCCTCGTCAAGGACGACACCACCGGAGCCTACCGCGCCCAGGGCGACGCCGACGAGCGCGTCGAGCGGCTGACCGGCGCCACCAACGGCGCCCAGAGCGGCGAGTACTTCCGGGTCACCACCCCGAACGGCACCCAGTACACCTTCGGCCTGAACCAGCTCCCCGGCTGGGCCTCGGGAAACACGGCCACGAACTCGGTGCTGACGGAACCCGTCTACGCCACCGCCTCCGGCCAGCCCTGCTACAACGCCACCTGGGCCAACTCCTGGTGCCAGCAGGGCTACCGCTGGATGCTGGACTACGTCAAGGACACCCACGGCGACGTGATGTCCTACTTCTACACGCAGACCACCGCGCACTACGCCCGCGACCTCGGCAAGACCGCCGACACCCCGTACACCCGCGACGCGGCCCTCGCGAAGATCCAGTACGGCCAGCGCGACGGCTCGGTGTACTCCACCAGCCCCGCCGCTCAGGTCACCTTCACCTACAACGGCCGCTGCAACACCGCCGCCACCGGCTGCGCCACCTCCACGCTCACCAGCTCCACCGCGTCGAAGTGGCCCGACGTACCGTTCGACCTCAACTGCGCCAGCGGCGCGACCTGCTCCGCCAACTCGCCCACGTTCTGGAGCGAGAACGAACTGACGGGCATCCAGACACAGGCGCTCGTCGGCACCACCGAGACGAACGTCGACGCATGGGCGTTCACCTACTCCTTCCCCGCCACCGGAGACGCGACCACACCCTCCCTGTGGCTCGACTCCGTCACCCGCACGGGGCAGGACACCTCTGCCGGGGGCTCCACGGCGTCCCTCTCCATGCCCCAAGTCACCTTCTCCGGCACGCCGTTGTCGAACCGGGTGGACCTGACCGACGGCTACCCGCCCATCACCCGCTACCGCCTCAACACGATCACCACCGAGTCCGGCGCCGTCATCAGCGTCGGCTACTCGGCCCCGGCCTGCGGCAGCGGCACCCCGGGCGACGCGAGCCACAACACCAGCCTGTGCTACCCCGGTTACTGGACCCCCACCGGCCAGACCGCCCCGATGCTCGACTGGTTCAACAAATACGTCGTCACGACCGTCACCCAGCAGGACCCCACCGGCGGCGGCGTCAACGACACGATCGTCACCCGCTACACCCCCGTCGGCACCCCCGCCTGGCACCACGACGACAACCCGCTGACCCCCGCCGCCCAGCGCACCTGGGACCAGTGGCGCGGCTACGGCGGCATGAAGGCCACCACCGGCACCGCGCCCGACCCGGTCACCGAGACCGACTACACGTACTTCCGCGGCATGGACGGCGACACCCTCTCCAGCGGCACCCGCTCGGCGTCCGTCACCGACTCGCGCGGCGACCCCGCGGTGACGGACTCACCCCAGTACGCGGGCCTGACGTACGAGGCGATCCTCTACAACGGCCTGAACAGCGGAAAGGTCGTCAACGACACGATCACCGCGCCCTGGAGCAGCGCCGCCACCGCCACCCACGCCCTGTCCGGCGGCCTGCCCGCGCAGAAGGCGTACCTCACCGGCCAGAGCTCGGTCGAGGTCTACACCCCCCTCGCCTCCGGCTCCACCCGCGAGACCGAGACCGACTACACCCACGACGCGCACGGCCGCGTCACCCAGACCGACGACAAGGGCGACGTCTCCACCACGGGCGACGACCTGTGCACCACGGCGAGCTACGCGGACAGCGCCTCCGCGTGGATCTACGACCTCGTCGACGAGACGAGGACGGTCTCGGTCAAGTGCTCCGCGACCCCGTCCCTCCCGGCCGACGCCGTCAGCGACAAACGGGTCCTGTACGACGGCTCCACCACCCTCGGCGCCACCCCGACCGTCGGCGACCCGACGTCCACCCAGCAGGCCACGTCGTACACCGGCGCCACCCCGGTCTACTCGACCATGTCGGCCCTCACCGCGGACGTCTACGGCCGCCCCCTCACCAGCACCGACGCCGACCAGCGCACCACCACGACCGCCTACACCCCGACCACCGGCGCCGCCCCCACGGCCGTCGTCTCCACCGACCCGCTCGGCCAGACCCTCAGCCAGACCTACGACGCCTCCCGCGGCCTGATGCTGACGCAGACCACGGCCGCCGGATACGTCACCAAGGCGCAGTACGACGCCCTGGGCCGCACCACCGCCGTCTTCCGCCCCGGCATCACCGCCGCCACGACGAAGTACACGTACGTGCTCGCCGCCGGCAAGCCGAGCACCGTCACCACGCAGACCCTGAACGACGACGGCACCTACCGCAGCAGCGAACTCCTCATGGACGCGCTCCTGCGCCCCCGCGAGACACAGATCGCGACCGTGGACGGCGGCCGGGACGTCACCGACACCGTCTACGACACCAACGGCTGGGTCGCCAAGACCACCGCCCCCTACTACGCGAGCGGCGCCCCCTCGGCGACCCTCGTACAGGCCCAGGACGGCGACATCCCGTCGGAGACCGGCTTCACCTACGACGGCGCCGGCCGCAAGACCGTCGCCACCGCCTACGCCCTCGGCACCGCGACCTGGAACACCACCACCGTCTTCGGCGGGAACTTCACCACCACGATCCCGCCGAAGGGCGGCGTCGCCGAGTCCACGCTCACCGACGCCCGGGGCCGCAAGACCGACCTGTACCAGTACCACGCGGGCGCCGCCGCCGACCCCGTCCACGACAGCGCCGCCGACTACTCCGACACCCACTACACGTACTTCCCCGACGGCCACCAGTCCGGCCAGACCGACCCCGCCGGCAACTCCTGGTCGTGGACCTACAACCTCCTCGGCGACCAGGTCACCGCCACCGACCCCGACGCGGGCGGCTCCTCCGCGAGCTACGACAACGCCGGCCAGCTCCTGACGACCACCGATGCGCGCGGCGACCAGGCGACCTACACGTACGACAAGGACGGCCGCCGCACCGCCGTCTACGACACCACCGGCAACGCCACCGCGTCCGCCGCGAACCAGACGGCCGCCTGGACGTACGACACGCTGAAGAAGGGGTACCCCACCTCTTCCACCTCGTACGAACTGGGTACGGGAAGCGCTTCGGTCACCAACACCGTGCTCGGTTACACCAGCCTGGGCAAGGTCGCCGCCTCGAAGACCACGCTGGCCAACCTGCCGAGCAACCTCGCGGCACTGGCCCCCAGCGCCGGGTACACCGAGTCGTACACCTACAAGACCACCGGGACCCCGGCCAGCAGCCAGTCCCCGGCGGGCGGCGGGCTTCCGACGGAGACGGTCGACTACGGGTACGACCAGTACGGGCAGCCCACCAGCCTCGCCAGCACCGGCACCACGGCCTGGACGTACGTCTCCGCCATCGGCTACGACGAGTACGGCGAGCCCCTCCAGTACTCCATGGGCCCCACCACCAGCTGGGTCGACCTCACCCTCAAGTACGACGCCCAGACCGGCCAGCCCACCGACGCCAAGACCACCGACTCCAGCAGCTCCACGGTCGTCGACGACACCTCGTACACCTGGGGCAACACGTCCGTCTCCAAGGGCGCCGGGCTCCTCACCGCCACCACCGGCAGCCAGTCCGGGACCCAGTGCTACGGCTACGACTGGGCGGCCCGCCTCACCGCGGCCTGGACCGCCACCGACAACTGCGCCGCCGCGAGCAGTTCGACCGTCGGCGGGCCCGACCCCTACTGGCAGACCTGGACCTACACCGCCGACGGCCAGCGCGACACCCAGACCGACCACGGCACCACCGACACCACCACGACCTACCACTACCCGGCCGCCGGCTCCGCCACCGACCAGCCCCACACCCTCGGCAGCACCACCGGCCCCGCCGCGGACACCGCGTCCTACACCTACGACGCCTCCGGCAACACCACCACCGTCAAGGGCGGCGCCCTCGGCGACCAGACCCTCACCTGGAACCACCAGAACCGCCTCGACACCGACACGACGTCCAGCGGCACGACGAGCTACCTGTACGGCCTCGACGGCGGCCTCGTCCTGCGCACCGATCCGACGCAGGCCACGCTGTACCTCGGGGACGAGGAACTCGTCGAGAACCTCTCCACCAAGGCCGTCACCGGCACCCGTTACTACTCCGTCGCCGGCACGACCGTCGCCACGCGCTCCAGCAGCGGGAACATCCAGTACCTCATCCCCGACCGCCAAGGCACCGACTACCTCTCCGTCGACTACCAGACCCAGGCGGTCACCCGTCGCGAGTACCTCCCCTTCGGCGGCACGCGGGGTACGGCTCCTTCGGCCTGGTCCGGCGACAAGGGATACGTCGGCGGCACCACCGACACCGGCACCGGCCTCGTCAACCTCGGCCTGCGCGAGTACGACGCCCAGACCGGCCGCTTCATCAGCCGCGACCCCCAGCTGGAGACCACCGACCCCTCCCAGCTCACCGGCTACGACTACGCCGCCAACAACCCCGTCACCGGCAGCGACCCCACCGGGCAGAGCTGGTTCAGCTCCCTCTCCAACGCGGTCTCCAGCTTCGCCGACACCGCCCAGCAGGTCATCGACCGGACCAACGGGCCCATGGCCGCGCTCGGCGTCGGCGAACTCCTGATCGGCGCCGCGTCGGACGGGCTGGGCGGGGCGCTCATGGCGACGGGGATCGGGGCACTCGGTCCCGGGGAGGCGTTGATCGCGGCGGGGTCGATGCTGGCCGTGTCCGGCAGCGCGACGGTGGCGTCGGCGGTCGCCGCGCCGAACATCGCGTATGCCGTGCAGAACGGGGACGGCGGGGGCGAGGACGGAGGCGGGTCCGACGGCTCGTCCTCGGAGGATTCGAGCCGGGACGCGGACGCGGAGAAGCTGGTCCGCGAGCACCTGAAGGGCGGTAGGACCGATCAGCTCACTCTGGACAATGCCTACCGCGCGCTGGACGGGGCGCCGGAGGGTACTCGGGTTCAAGGTCTGTCCGAAGAGAACGAGTACAAGAACATGAAGGGCTATAAAAATCCTGACCTTGAGTATCTCGACCAGCAAGGAAACGTGGTCGGCTACGGAGAGGTCAAGACTGTTGGGAAGATTGACCAGAAGACCTTCAACGAGCAGCTTTCCAGCGCCGTGCAACAGTTGCGTGTTCGCGATGACGTGGAGGGGTCCCAGGACATCGATGAAATCTTCATTCAAGTCCCTGACCTGACCGATGCTCGGGAGATCAAGGGATGGGTCCGTTCCTATCAGCGGGCACGAGTGAACCGAGGAAGCCCGCTCGACAAGGTCAGCGGGTACCACGTACGGGTCTACAGCAAAAGCGGCAGCAAACTGGCAGACTTCGACCTCGGCGTCAACGCCGACGAAGGCCATGTCGTGGGACACACCTACTATTCGCCGAACGGGTACTCCTACTGAATCTCCGTCCACCGTCCTGCCCTTGCCCGAAAGGCGCATTCCTTGTCCTCGACGCTTTACCGAGTGCTCGAACCCTTTTCCGACGCGTCGAGCGCGCTGACCCGGGCACGGGCGATCATGCGTGAGCTGACCGATTGGGTCGCGCTCCCCTGGCCCACCCTGGAGGAGGTCACCACGGCCGAGCAGTACGCGTACGCCCTGCGGACCTTCGACACCGCCCGCATGGCCGGCGACTGGGAGCCCGGCGTCATGCCTTTCCTGGACGAACTGAGACGCCGCGGGGTCATCACCTTCGACGAGGGCCCGTCGAGAACCTGGTTCACGGCGGACCTGAGGATCAGCCCTGACCTGGCCGATCTCTGGCCGCTGCCCGAGGGGGTGGACCTCGGCCTGTACTTGACCCCGCCTTTCGGCAGCCCCGGTGGCAGGGAGCCCGAGGACACCTGCACCGAGGAGGAGTTGGACCGGATGGTCGCCGCGCTCGGGCCGCTGACACTGAACGCCAGATGGGACTGCGCCTGGCGCGGCCTGCCCGAGTCGAAGGACTGTGCCGTGCAACTCTGCCTGAACAGTGTCTGGGTCTCGCAGCACACCGAGCCGTCCCCCGGCGAGTTCGGCGTCTGGATCTCCCTCGGCCCCCGCGTGGCCTGGACCCCCGCCGGCGAGGCATGGCTGCGTAACCTGGGAATTCCGCTGGGCGAACCCCAGACGGGCTGGTGAGCAAGGTCTTCGAAAGGAACTCTTCTTGGCCTCCACGCTCTGGCCCGTCCTCGAACCCTTCCCCGACGCTCCGAGTGCGCTGGCGCGGGCGCGGGAGATCGCGCGCGAGCTGGCCGACTGGGCCTCGGGCCCCACGGCTCGAATGAAGCCGGTCACCACGGCCGAGCAGTACGCGTACGCCCTTTCAGCCTTCGACACCGCCCCCGCCCGCATCTACGGGAACCGGGCGGAACCCGGTGTCGGACCCCGCTTGGACGAACTGCGGCGCCGCACTGTCGTCACGTTCGACAGCGAAAAGCCGGATTCCTGGTTCGCCGGCTATGCGCTACTCCGCCCCGATCTGATCGACCTCTGGCCGCTGCCCGAGAGGCTGACTCTCACTCTGGACTCGACAGCGCCCTTCGGTGATCCCTCCAGCGAGTTCGACCCCGACTGTGGCGAGGAGGAGCTGGATGACATGGTTTCCGTTCTCGGACCGCTGTCTCTGGACGTGGACTGGGACTGCGGTTGGCGCGGCCTGTCCGAGTTCAAGGACTGCGGTGTGCAACTCTGCCTGAACAGTGTCTGGACGCAGCAGATCGCCGTGCCGTCGCCCGGCGAGTTCGGCGTCTGGATCTCCCTCGGCAACCGCATCGCCTGGACGACCGAAGGCGAGAACTGGCGCCGCGACTGCGGACTTTCGCTGGGCGAACCGCAGCAAGGCTGGTGACTCGGACGCCCGGAGCCCTATGTTCCGGCAGAGGCGAGGCGCGCGTGCCACTCGCGTCGGGCTGTCCGACTGGTGATCGAGAAAGCAGAAAGTGCCTGCCGGCCGGCGAGAATGAGGATTACCGAGGTCCTTGCGTCCGCGTCGAGGGCGGCGGTCGTGGGGCGGTGCACGATCCGGGCAGGAGCCTGCTGGATGTCGCGTTCGCGGGCGGTGGGTGTTGTCCAGGCGGGTGGTGAAGCCGCCCGCCTGGCTGAGGGTGAGGAGGGGCAGGGGTTGGCTGGTGCTGAGGTCCGGGGTGTAGAGGTGAGTGGTGTTGCGGGTGCCGTGTAGCCGTTCAGCAGGCACTTGGCGACGCCGAGGGTGAAGCAGCCACCGAGGAGGCTGGCGGTGGTGCTCTGGATGAGGGTGATGACAGTGAAGAGTTCACCTTCGGGGGGCGGAGGGGACGTGAGTGTGTGTTCGTGGGCCGGGGAGCCTTGCTTGGGGACCACACGGTATGCGCGGAGGTGAACGTGACGGGCGTTCACTCGCAATTTGCGTCCATGATTAGTCCGTTATGTCACGACAATCCCGCTGGCCCTCACTCCTGGGGGTCAAGGGGGCGCAGGTTCAAATCCTGTTGTCCCGACTTGTGGAGTCGCAGGTCGGAGGCTGTATCGGAGAAATTCGATGCGGCCTTTGATTGTTTCTGGGGACCAGTCCCGTCTGGGCGGGCCTGTGGCACACCTTGACTTGGTACACACGCGCCACAGGAGCATCTGCGACGTGATGTAGTCATGATGTCGTCCGCCTGCTGCGAATCGGGCAGATCCTTGTCGCCATCTGCACTCGGCGAGACAAACGTGTCCACGAGCCACAGCCGTTCCACCGCGTCTGCCGGACGGGCTGTCGGCTCGATGGCCAGCAACGGCCGCAGCCGTTGAACGACTCGGCATACCGTTGTCGGCGAGCATCCGAACAGCTAGGAGGAGGGGGAGTTCGTGCGCGACCGCATGCTGACAGCTGACGTACCGCTCGGGCCGTTCGAGGGCACCAAGATCACCGTCTACTCGGCGAAGGGCAAGAACGCCAGACTGCATGTCCGGAGGGAATGCGGCCAGCTCCGCACGGCCAACGTGACGACGACCGAAGTCCCGTTGAGCGCGGACGTGATGGGCAGGTTCTGCTCGGGTTGCGCGGACTGGGGGCCGAGGGCGCGGGAGACGTCCGGGCTGGGCATCTTCATGGGGGCGCTCTGCGGCGCGGGACTGCTTCACCAGTTGCAGGCCTATGCGGAGCCGGACGAGGACGTGTACTGGACGCAGGAAGAGGTGCGGGCCGCAGCCGAGCTCCTGCGCTTGCAGCGAGAGGACGAGGACGAGGACGAGGATGACGATGGGTGGTGGGAAGCCCGTAGGGAGGCCGGCGAGCTTCAGGATCAGGTCTTGTCCCTCTGGCGTCATGCCGCGGGGAGCCTTCACCGAGCGCATGCCGTCATCGCCCACTTCCCTTGGCTGACGGACTGGGCGCGGCCGAAGCTGTTGGTGAAGGAGGGCTACCTTGAGACCCTGCGGGTACAGGCGGCCCTCTTCGTGGATCCGGCCGGTCTCGTTGTCGCCGCAGCAGCCGCAGCAATGGACACACCCACGTTGCCTGTCGACGATCATGCCTTCGCGGTGCTCGGCAACCGTAGTCGGATCTCCACTGGCCTGAGTGCGCTATGGCGCAGGTGGCAGTATGCGGCCGAAGACGGCTGGGAGGGACCGCCCGCCCGTGCGTTGAAGCGTTATGACCTGGTGGAGGGCGTCAGGTCCAACAAGAAGGGGCGCGCGGAAGCTCTGGAAGGAGCCGCTCGCCTGATCCAGTCGTGGGAGGACGAGGCCCGCGCGGCTGCCGCGGCGGCGGATTCGACACCGACGGTGTGGGTCACGGCACGCTTGCCGGAGGATACGGAGGAGCCTTCGCGCAGGGATGTGCGGGATGTCCTGGACGGCCTGGATCGGTGGACCCTCGGGGTGGTGGTGACCTGGACCGTGACCGCCGACTGGAGCCGACGCGCCTTGACGCTGAAGGTCCCGGCCTTCGTCGCCGACAGACTCCTCACATCCTCGAACGCCCTCACCTGCGACCGTGGGGCAGAAGCCGCGTCGGCGGAGGTCGTCCCCCAGGTACAACCCGGCTCCGTGCGCCCCGGGGTCTTCGACGACACGGCTGTCTTCGATCGCCAGCCGGTTAGCCTTGCACATTTGCGGGCACTGCGTAATTTCTCGTACGACGCCGACCAGCTCTACATCGTCTTCTCGACGAGCGGAGGAGCGGAGGTCCTGCCCCTCAAGGTCATCGAGAAGCGCGTCGCGCAGGGCTGGCTCGGCGTCATCGTCGCCGGTGCGTCGGACCTTCCTGAAAGCGTGATCAATCCGTGGATGAAGGAAGCCTGCCCCGCACCGGAAGCCGAAGAGGGCCCTCGACCGGGCCACGTCGGTGCAGGGCAGGATGACCGCTCGGGGGCTGACCTGGGCCTTGCAGTCGGGGCTCAGGTAGCTGTCCGGTGGGCGCAGGGGGAGCGGGCGAAGGAGCATGAACTGCGTCTACTCGCCATGGCGCGCGGCGTTCCCGACCTGCGGAGCCTCGATACCGGTCGCCCCGGAACGCTGTCGGTAGCGGTCTGGGAGGGCCTGCTCACGCCCGGCCCCTTGGACCTGACGCCGTTCCGGGCGCGCAGCACCGACCGTTGGCGCGGCGGTAGCGGCCTACCATTGGGCGTTCTGGGACCAGTGCAGATCTACGCCACGAACGCGGATCCCGCGTTCGAAGGCAAGGGACATTCACCCTTCTGCCGGCACACGCAGGACAGAGGTCTCGCGCAGAGCGACGACCTTCTCAGCCTCTGCGACCTACTGGCCCGTGACGACTGGGACTGGTGCAGCAAGTGCGGCGGCTACTCCGCGCGCCGACTGACCGACACCCAACTCTCCTACTATCGCGCCGCCCACCGACTCCACGACATCGTCGGCCAGCTCGACGACGAGCGCACCTACCTCGCTCCTGTCGAACCGGAAGCCTTGCTCAAGGAGTTGGACGAGCTCGCGGACTGGGAGCCCGGCTGGCACGAGAACGGCAACCGGGGCGGAAGCTGGCGTTGGCGTGAGGTCGTCAGTGACCTTCGCCGCCGGGCCGAAAGGAAGCGGCTTCACACCGCTCCCTGACTCGCCGTCTCCGCCCAGCGGCCGGAGACGGCTCGGTGGCCCGAGGCCAGGTGGCTTTGCCTCGGGGACCACTGCCCACGTCGATGAGCGCACGGCAGGTACGTAAGTACACGCTGTGCGCCCTGAGATGGGGGCGTGTGTCGCGATTTCTCCCCCGGTCCATCGACCTGGAGGTCAAGGGGGCGCAGGTTCAAATCCTGTCGTCCCGGCCTGTGTGGGGTCACCAGCGTGCGGTCTCTCCGATGAAGTCGGGGATCTCCACGACGCCGCCGCGGGCCTTGGCGCTGTGCAGGACGTGGTGGCCCACGGCGAGGTCGAGGATGCCGAGTCCGAACGGTGAGAAGACGGTGGGCCTCGCGGGGTCCGGGGTGACCTTGCCTTCCAGGAGGGCCCCCAGTGTGCCGGTGACGAAGTCGCGGCTCCCGGTGAGCTGTTCCGTCAGGTGGGGTGAGGTCTGCGCCTTCAGGCAGTGGTCGACGTCGTCGACGATGTTGTTGCTGCGCAGCAGGATCTCGGGGGCGAGGTCACGGAGGGAGATGTTGAGGAGGACCTGGCCGGGGCGCAGCGGGAGGTCGGCGGGGACGTAGGGCGTGGCCGCCGTGGTGGCGAAGACGACGAGGTCCCGGGACAGGGCCTCGGACAGGGTGCCCGTGGCGGACGGCAGGCCGTGGCGTTCGGAGGCGTGCTGGGTGAGATGGCCGGCGCTGGTGTCGTCGAGGTCGTGGACGAGGACGTCCGTGATCGCGACGTCGTTCGCCCGGAGATAGTCGAGGATCGTGCGGGCGATGACCCCGGCGCCGATGAACGCGACACTCGCCCCGTCCGTGCCGGGGAGGAGTTCACGGGCGGCGACCGCCGCCGACGCCGCCGTACGGGCCGCGCTGATGCCGGCCGCTTCGAGGCAGGCGAGCGGATAGCCCGTCGCGTAGTCGTTGAGGAGCAGGGTGGCGGAGGCCCTGGGCAGACCGTGCTCGACGTTGCCGGGGAAGCTGGCGATCCACTTCATGCCGATGGTGTCGACCTCGCCGCCCAGGTAGCAGGGCAGTGCGATGACCCGCGCGTCGGGTTTCTCCGGGAAGCGGAGGAAGTAGCTGTCGGGGTTCACCGACTGCCCCTGTTCGTGGGCGAGGTAGGACTGGGCGACGATGCGCAGGACGTCCTTGTGGGAGGTGGCGAGGATGCTGGACACCACTGAGCCGGGGACCACGGAGAAGGTCGTCATGTAGCTCTCTCTTTCTGTTCTCGGGAGTTCTGTGCCCGCGGGGCGTCAACGTGCGGTGGCGTGGCCGAGATCGGCCAGATCGGGCGTTCTGGTGTACCGCTCCGCGACCCAGGTGTCGGAGTAGACGGTGTCCGTGTACTTGTCGCCCAGGTCGGGGGAGATGGCGGCGACCCGGCAGCCGGGCGGCAGCGCCGGGGCGAGCCGGCGCACGGCGGCGAGGACGGTGCCGGTCGAACCGCCGATGAGCAGCCCGTACCGCGCGGCGACCGTCCGGCACATGCCGATGGTGTCGGACTCCTCGACCAGGACCTTCTCGAACGTGCCGCCGTCCACGAAGATCTCCGGCCGGCGGCTGGTGCCGAGCCCCGGGATGAAGCGGGGCGCGGCGGCGCCGCCGAACGTGACCGAGCCGGCCGCGTCCACCGCGATGACCCGGGTGCGGGGGCTGTGCTCGGCGAAGTACTCGACACAGCCCATCAGGGTCCCGGTCGTCCCCGCCCCGACGAACAGGGCGTCGATGTCGCCGAGTTCCCGGTGCAGGGACTTCGCGGTCCGCTCCCGGTGCGCGGCGACGTTCGCCCGGTTGGCGTACTGGTTGAGCCAGACCAGCTCCGGTTCCCTGACGAGGCACTGGCGGATGTGGTCCAGCCGGGTCCGCAGATAGCCGCCGTGCGTGTCCCGGTGGGTGACCTCGACGACATGGGTGCCCAGGCTCTCCATGACCCGGATCGCCTGGCGCGCCGCGTTGGGGTCGGTCACCACGGTCAGCCGGTATCCGCGCGCGGCGCACACCACGGACAGCGCGACGCCGAGGTTGCCGGAGGACGATTCGATCAGCCGGCCTCCCGGCCGGAGGGTGCCGTGGGCCTCGGCCGACTCGACCAGGGCCACGGCGGTCTTCAGCTTCACCGACCCGGCGGGGTTCAGCCCCTCCAGCTTCAGGAGCACGTCGATGTCGGGGACGAAGTCGGGCAGGCGCAGGAAGATGTCGTCGAGAACGACGTCGGAGGCGCTTTCGAAGATCATGAGGAGTAGGCCCTTCCGGTCGGCGGGCACCCCCGGACAGGGGGTGCCCGCCGGCGTCAGCTGCGGGAGTCCGAGGGGCGGCGTACGGCGCCGAGGTGCTTCTCGACGACGGCCGCGATCTCGGAGAGGGGCTCGGGGCCGGCCATGGCCAGGTGTTCGCAGTCGACCTCGTGGTTGTCCACCCGGCCCCGGACGAACGGTGCCCACAGCCCGGCCAGGGAGGCCGCGCCGGGTTCACGTCCGGCGGTGAAGAACAGCACATCCCCGTCGAACGGGGCGCGCGGCGGCTGCGCGCCGATGCCGTTCTCGTTGCGGTAGACGTCGTAGATCGCCCTGAGCACCGCTTCGTCGAGGCCGGCCAACGACGAGCCGGAGACGGCGGGCCGGGCCGCCGACGGCGAACCGGCGGCGGCGATCAGCCCGCGCAGCCGGTCCATGCCGAGGGGTCCGTCGTCCGTTCGCAGCGCGTCGCGGTCCAGTCCCAGTTCGTAGAGGATGTACTCGGCGAACTCCTCCTCCCCGGGAAGGGCGCTGTCCGGGGTCGAGGGCCGGGAGTCGAGCAGGGCCAGCAGCCCCGTCTCCTGGCCGAGTTCACCCAGCCGGACGGCGACCTCGTGGGCGATGCGACCGCCCCAGGACCAGCCCAGCAGGTGGTAGGGCCCGGTGGGCTGAACAGTGCGGATGTGCTCGACGTAGCTGTCGGCCATCTCCTGGATCGTGCGAGGTGCCAGGTCGGGCCGGGTGATGCCGTGGGCCTGGACACCGTAGACCGGCTGCTCCGCGTCGAGCAGTTGCACCAGCCGGGCGTACGGCCAGGCGAGACCGCCCGCCGGGTGGATGCAGAAGAGCGGCGGACGGCTGCCGCGGGGCCGCAGTGGAAGCAGGACCCCGAGTCCGGCCTCGCGGTCGTCGGCGCCGAGCCGGGCGGCGAGGGCCTCGACGGTGGACGCCTCGAACAGCACACGGACGGGCAGCTCCACGTCGAGCACGGCGCGCACCCGGGACGCGAGCCGGATCGCGAGCAGGGAGTTGCCGCCCAGGTCGAAGAAGCTGTCGTCGATGCCGGCCCGTTCGATGCCGAGGACCTCGGCGAAGAGCCGGCACAGCGTCTCCTCCCGCTCGTCGCGCGGCAGGCGGTCCGACGCCGCCGCGGACAGGTCGGGGGCGGGCAGCGCCCTGCGGTCCAGCTTCCCGTTGGGTGTCACCGGCAGGCTGTCCATGACGACGACGGCGCTCGGCACCATGTGGTCGGGCAGGACGCTGCCCACGTGGTGGCGGACGGACACGGCGAGTTCGCCCGTGCGGCGGGCGCCGGCCGGGTCGTTGACCGCGGTCCGCCAGGACGCGGTGCCGGCCGGGGCGGCGTACACGTCGGTCAGGGCCGAGGGCTCGCCGGGGGTGGGCAGGACGACGGCGTCGAAGGCGTCCGCCGCCGTACGCGACCAGGTGGTGAGGACACCGCGGCCGTGGGCCCGTCCCCAGGCGTGCACCGCCTCGGGGTCGACCGCGTGGGCGGGGGTCCGCTCCAGCAGGGCTTCGACCTGGTCGAGCGGCGCCCCGTCGGCGAGGCGGTCGGCGGCGGACACCTCCGGGACGAGGCGCGCGTTGGGGATGCCGGTGACCCGCACCGGTCCCTCGTACCCGGCCAGCCGGCCGGCGAGGCCGTCGAGCCGGTCGGTGTCCTGGTCCCAGGCCACCTCGGGCAGTCCGGCGTACGACACGGCGGAGGCGGGACCCTTGTGCAGCACCACTTCGTAACGGTGGCGGGTCAGTTCGTTGTGGGGCTCGCCCCTCTTGAGCCGGATGTCGACCCCGGAGATCCGGCCGCCGGACTCGGCGGCGAGCCCGGTGAAGAACTCCGGGTCGATGACGAGTTCGCGTTCCAGGAGCAGAGCGCGTTCGACGGTGGCGGCCAGCCGGCCGCTGTCCTGCCCGTCCGCCGTGCGGCCGGCCTGGATCGCGGTGTGGAAGGCCCGCAGGGTCTTCGCCCGGCGCACGTCCCCGATGAAGACGCGCCCGCCGGGCGCCAGCAGGTCGAGGGCCTGTTCGACGACCTGGCGGAGGTAGTCGCCGTGGGGGAAGTACTGCACCACCGAGTTGATGACGACGGTGTCGAAGTACCCGGCCGGGAGGCCGTCCGTGACATGCGCCGGCTGGCTGCGCAGCCGCACCTTGCCGGTGAGGCCCTGTTCACGGACGTGCGTCTCCAGCAGGGCGATCGCGGTGGGGGAGAGGTCGATGCCCCAGTACTCCTCGACCCGGCCGACCAGCTCGGCCAGGACGAGACCGGAACCGACCCCTATCTCCAGCACCCGTACGGGGTCGTGTTCCGCGATGCGCCGGATCACCTCGGAGCGCCACTGCCGCATCTCCGGGAGCGGGATCGGGTCACCGGTGTAGCTGGAGTCCCAGCCGCCGAAGTCCTCGCCGAAGGGGATGGGTTCGGTGTCGATGGCCTCGTGGACCTGGAGCCACTCCTCCAGCTGCCGCTCCGTCGCGTCGTCCGCCTCGGGCCCCTGGGCGGCCGGACCGGAGGACGGCACCACGTAGGCCACGAGCTGCTGATTGCCCAGCCGGTCCGCCCGGGCCACCACGACGCCCCGGTCGACGGCGGGGTGCTGCCGGACCACGGACTCGATCTCGCCGAGCTCGACCCGGAAGCCCCGCACCTTCACCTGGTCGTCGGCGCGGCCCACGTACACGAGGTTCCCGTCCGGCAGCCGGCGTACGAGGTCGCCGGTGCGGTACATGCGTTCGCCGGGGGCGCCGTAGGGGCAGGGGAGGAACCTGTCGGCCGTCAGCCCGGGCCTGCCCAGGTAGCCGCGGGCCGTCTGGGCGCCCGTCAGGAAGAGTTCACCGACAGTGCCGACCGGGGTGAGCGAGAGGTCCGGGTCCAGGACGTGGGCGCGGGTGTTCCACACCGGACGGCCGATGACCTGTTCCCGGCCGGCGCCGACCTGGTGCGACGTGGCGTCGACCGTGTACTCGGTGGGGCCGTAGAAGTTGTACGCCACCGTGTCGGGCGCGCCGGCCAGCTCGGCCGGCAGCGACGCCGGCATCGGCTCCCCGCCCACCACGAGGAGGGCGGGGCGGGCCCGGGTGAGCAGCCCGGCCTCGACGAGCTGCTCGGCGAAGGAGGGCGTGACGTCGACCACGTCGAGACGGGCCGCCGTCGCGTACGCCACGAACGCGGCCGGATCATGACGGCACTCGTCGTCGAGGAGGTGCAGCTCGTGGCCGTCGAGCAGCCACAGCAGACCGGCGACGGAGGCGTCGAAGGAGATCGAGGCCGCCAGAGCCACCCGGAACCGGTCCGCCGACACCCGTGCCGTCTGCGGCCGGTACAGCTCGGCGCGATGGTCGTGGAAGAGGTTGACGGCGCTCCGGTGCGCGATCACCACGCCCTTGGGCACACCCGTCGAACCGGACGTGTAGATGACGTAGGCGGCGTGGTCCGGAGCGAGCGCGGTGGCGCGTTCGTCGTCGCCGACGTCCGTCGCGGGCTGTTCCGCGGCCGGGTCGGTGTCCAGGAGGAGCACGGGAGTGCCCTCGGGCAGGACCGCTCGCAGGTCACCGGTGGTCACGACCAGCGCCGGCGCGGCGTCCGTGACCAGCTGGGTGACGCGCGCCGCCGGGTAGTCGGTGTCGATCGGCACATAGGCGGCGCCCGACTTGAGAACGGCCAGGACCGCGACCACCAGGTCGGCCGTCCTGGGCAGGGCTATCCCCACCAGGCGCTCCGGACCGGCACCCCGGCCGATCAGGGTGCGGGCGAGCCGGTTCGCCGCCGCGTTCAGCTCGGCGAAGGTGAGCCGCCCGCCGTCCGCGGCGACGGCCACCGCGTCGGGCGTCCGGGCGGCCTGGGCCTCGAACAGGTCGGGCAGGGTGAGCGCGGGCACGTCCTGGACGCGGCCGTGCCCCGTGCCGAGGAGCAGTTCCCGTTCGGCGGGGTCCAGGACCTCGACGTCGGACAGGGGCCGCAGCGGATCGGCGGCGACCGCCTCGACGATCCGTACGAGCCAGCCGAGGAGCCGTTCGGCCGTGTCGCGGTTCACGGCGTCGGGCTGGTGGTCGAGGCACAGCCGCAGCGTGTCGCCGGGGAAGACGGTCAGACCGAGCGGGTAGTGGGTCGCGTCGACGCTGTAGGAGTCGACGAGCCGGACGTCCCCGGCCGTGCGCCGCTCGGCGCTGGGGGCGGTCGGGTAGTTCTGGAACACCATCAAGGTGTCGAACAGGGCTCCCGCGCCGGCCTGTTGCCGGATCTCGGTGAGGCCGAGGTTCTGGTGCGGCAGCAGCCGCCCCTGCTCCTGCTGGAGCCCGTCGAGCAGTTCGGCGAGGGTCGCCTCGGGCCTGATCCGCAGGCGCGCCGGAACGGTGTTGATCAGCAGGCCGATCATCCGCTCGACACCGTCGACCTCGGAGGGCCGCCCGGAGACGGTGACGCCGAAGACGATGTCGTCACGGCCCGTGAGACGGGCCAGGGCCAGCGCCCAGGCGCCCTGGACGACCGTGTTGAGCGTGAGGCCGTGACGGCGAATCCGCGCGGTGAGCTCGGCGGTCGTCCTCTCGTCGAGGGCGGCTTCGAGCGTGTCGGGCAGCGTCGGGGGCCGGCCCGCGTTCCCGGGGGCCACGAGCGTGGGCTCGTCCACGCCGGCGAGGGAGTGCCGCCAGGCGCTGCGGGCCACCTCCCAGTCCCGTCCGGCCAGCCACGCCAGGTAGTCCTTGTACGGGGCCACCGCAGGCAGCCCGGCGCTGTCGCCGCCCTGGCGGTACAGCGTGAGCAGCTCACCGATGAGCACGGGGATCGACCAGCCGTCGAGCAGGATGTGATGGTGCGTCATCACCAGGCGCCAGGCGCGCTCGGCGTGGCGGATCAGCATGAACCGCAGCAGGGGCGGGCGCGCCAGGTCGAACCGCCGCGCCTGGTCCGCACGCATCAGGCGGGCGATCTCGCCGGCCCGCTCGGCGTCGGGGAGCGGCGTCAGGTCGTACTCGCCGAGCAGCACGTCCACGCGGTCCGGGATCACCTGGACGGGGGCACCGCGCCGGGTGCGGGTGCGGAAACAGGCGCGCAGATTGTCGTGGCGGGCGAACAGGGCCGCGACGGAGTCACGCAGCACACCGGCGTCGACGTCGCCTTCGAGCTCGATGACCATCTGCGGCATGTACACATCGATGCCCTGCTCGTCGTACAGGGAATGGAAGAGCATTCCCTCCTGGAGCGGCGACAGGGGCAGGATGTCGGTCAGGCCGGGGCTCTCGCTCATTCCCACTCACTCACAAGGTCGTCGATTTCGTCCTGGCTCAGGGAGAGCAGGGACAGGTCGGAAGGCGTGCGTCCGCCCGCGCCGGGGCGTGTGCCGTGGGCCGCGACGCCCTCCATCGCCTCGGTCCACAGCACGGCCAGTTCTTCGACGGCGTGCGTGGCGATCCGGTCCGGCAGCCAGGTCCAGGTGGTGGCGAGCTGCCGGGCGTCGGGCGGGCCGGACAGGGCCGAGCCGATGTCGAGCGCGTGGCCCGGGGTCATGAGGTCCCCGCCGAACTCGGCGGGAAGCGGCGCGTCGTGGTGCCGGAAGCCGATCCGGGGCGCGCTGTCCGCGGCGGGCAGGGGCGGCCCGCCGCGGGCCGAGCGCACCTGTTCCTTGACCCGTTTGACGGCCTCTCCCACACAGTCGCCGCCGGCCCGCACCTCGGCCCAGGGCGCGGGCCCCGCGTCCAGGGCGGCCGGGTGCACACGGGCGAGGGACCCGACCGTGCGCGCGAGGTCGGCACCGGGCGCGGACCCGGTACGTCCGTCGTCCTCCAGGCCGACGGCCACGGCGCCGTCCGCCCGCCGCCCGCGGCGGGCCCGCTGTTCGGCGACCGCCAGGGCGAGTCCGGTCAGCGCCATGTCCCGGGGCAGGGCCCGGAACGCCTCAGGTACGGAGGTGAGCAGCGGGCCGCTCACCTCGCGCGGGAGACGGATCGTCAGTGTCCGCGCCGGGAGGCCGGCCCCGTCCCCGTACGGCTCGGTCTCCTGGTGGCCGTCCGCCAGGTGCCGGGCCCAGTGCCGGTACGACGTGCCGGCGGGCGCCAGGGTCACGGGTTCGCCGGCCTGGAGCGACGCCCAGGCGGTCTCCAGGTCGGCGAGGAGCACGTCCCAGGAGACGCGGTCCACGACCAGACGAGAGGCCACCAGCGCGAGGCGCCGCGGGGTGCCGCACCAGACGGCACGCAGCACCACGGCCTTCGCCGGGTCCAGCCCCGCCGCCGCGTCCTCGATCGCCGTACGGACGCCGTCACCCGCGGCGACGACGGCGGCCGTCATGTCGACCGCGCCGGGCGGCAGGACGGCCGCGTCCCAGTGCCCCTCCGCGATGTCCCACCGCGACCTCAGGGCGCCGTGGTGGTCGACCACCGCCTGGAGCGCACGGGCGAGCAGTTCCGGACTCCGGCCGGCCGGTATCTCTATCGCGGCGGACTGCCAGGAGGCGAGCGCCCCGGCCGAGGCCGGGGTCCGGGGCAGCGGCCCCTCCGCGTCGTCCGCGTCGTCCGGGTCGCCGTCCCCCGCGACCGGCTCCAGCGACGGCGCCAGCTCCACCACTCGTTGCCGGGCGAACACGTCGGCGGGTTCCAGCGCCCACCCCGCCCGGCGGGCGTTCGCGGCGAGCCGGATGGCCAGGACACTGTCCCCGCCCAGGTCGAAGAAGCGGTCGTCGATCCCCACCGCGTCGAGCCCGAGGACCTCGGCGAACAGCGCGCACAGGACCTCCTCCCGGGGCGTCGAGGGCGCCCGGCCGGACGACAGCGCCGACAGGTCGGGGCTCGGCAGCGCGCGCCGGTCCAGCTTTCCGTTGGCGTTGAGGGGAAACGCGTCGAGCGTGACGACGGCCGACGGCACCAGATGGCCGGGGAGCCGCTCCGCCAGGTACCGCCGCACCTGCGCGGGGTCCGGATCGGCGCCGTCGGCCGGGACGACGTACGCGACGAGACGCTTGGCGCCCGGCCGGTCCTCCCGGGCCGTCACCAGGGCGGCCGATACGTGCGGGTGCCCGTTCAGCACCGTCTCGATCTCGCCCGGCTCGATCCGGAACCCGCGGATCTTGACCTGTTCGTCGACGCGCCCGAGGAACTCCAGGTTCCCGTCCGGGCGTTCGCGTACGACGTCCCCCGTGCGGTACATGCGGTCACCCGGCCCGCCGAACGGGCAGGGCAGGAACCGGTCGGCGGTCAGCCCGGGCTGCCCCCGGTACCCCCGGGCCAGTCCGTCCCCGGCGATGAACAGCTCACCCTCGGTGCCGGGCGGCACCGGGTCCAGAGCGGCGTCCAGGACGTACACGCGGGTGTTCAGCACGGGTTTGCCGATGGGCGGGGCGGACGGCCCCGGGACGACCTCCGTCACGAGGGCGTCCACGGTGGCCTCGGTCGGCCCGTAGGCGTTGAACATCCGGCGGCCGGGCGCCCACAGGGAGACCAGGTCGGCGGGGAGCACGTCGCCCGCGGTGGCTATCGACCGCAGGGACGGGTGGTCGGCGTGCGGCAGGGCGGCGAGGACCTGGGGCGGGACGGTCGTGTGGGTGACGCGGGCCCGCCTGATCAGCTCGCCGAGCTGGTGCCCGGACAGGCAGTCCGCAGGGCGCACGACGAGGGCCGCCCCGGAGCCGAGGGCCATCACCAGGTCGCCCACCGAGCAGTCGAAGTTGAACGAGGCGAACTGGAGGACGCCGTCTCCCGGCCGGATGCCGAACCGCCCGATGTGGTCGGCGGCGAGGGCGGCCAGACCGCGGTGCGGTACGACGACCCCCTTGGGCGCTCCCGTCGAGCCGGAGGTGTGGATGACGTACGCGGCGTGGTCCACGAGGAGCGGGACGGCGCGCTCCTCGTCGGTCACGTCGTCGTCGGCGAACCCGGCGAGCGCGTCGGCGGTGCCGCTCTCGTCGAGGACGAGCGCGCGGGCGCCGTCCGGCAGCCGGCCGGCGGTCTCGCGGACGCACAGCACCAGCAGCGGCCGAGCGGAGTCCAGCAGCGCGGTGATCCGCGACCTGGGGTACTCGGGGTCGACGGGTACCCAGGCGGCCCCCGACTTGGCGACCCCCAGGATCGCGACCACTGTCCGGGCCGAACGGGGCAGGACGAGGGCCACGCGCTCCTCGGGGCGGGCCCCGCGGGAGATCAGCAGGCGGGCCAGCCGGTTGGCACGTGCGTTGAGTTCCCGGTACGTCAGAACGGTTGAACCGTATACGACTGCGTTTGCTTCCGGAGTCTTCGCCGCCTGACTTTCGAGCATGCGCGGCAGCGTCAGTGATTCGATGCGCAATGAAATTTCCCCCGTGCGATTTTTTTGGCGCACGCCTGACAGGCGCCGTCCCGAAATGTTCGGGCGCGTCGCGAGAACGTCTCTCGTATTCCTGTGGGCGTCCCGGAAAGGGAAGAGAAAAAGGTGAGAGGAAGAGAAGAAGGGGTGGGGTCAGCGCCGGCCGGCGCACCACTCCAGTACGGCCATCGCGGCGTACATCTTGTTCTCGGCCTGGTCGAAGGCCAGGCTGTACGGCCCGTCGAGGACCTCGGCGCTCACGTCCTCGCCGCGGTGCGCGGGCAGGTCGTGCAGGAAGACGGCGTTCGGGCTCCTGTCCCAGAGCGCGGACGTGACCTGGAACGGCGCGAAGACGGTCCGCCAGCCGGGGTCGGGCTTGTCCGTGCCCGTCGTCTGCCAGCGGGTCGTGTAGATCACGTCGAACCCGTCGGCGGCGCCGTCCATGGTGTGGTGCTCGGTCACGGTGGCCCCGATGACGGAGGCGTTGGCCGTCGCGTCCCGCAGCACGGTGGCGTCGAGCCCGTAGCCGGGCGGGGTGCGCAGTTCCAGGTGGACGCCCTTGAACCGGCTCAGGGTCAGGGCCAGCGCCGCCGCCGTGTTGTTGCCCTCGCCGACGTAGCAGACGCGCAGCCCCTCGATCCGCCCGAAGCGGCGCAGCAGGGTGACGAGGTCGGCGACGGCCTGGGTGGGGTGTTCGTCGGCGGTCATCGCGTTGATCACGGCCATACGCCGCTGACCGGCCAGAACGCGCAGGTCGGCGGGGTCGCCGGCGGTCCGTACGACGAGCAGGTCCAGCATCCTGGACAGGACCTCGGCGGTGTCCTCGAGGGTTTCGCCGGTGTTGGTCTGGAGGTCGCCGGGCCCGAAGGACACGATCTGCGCGCCGAGGCGCAGCGCCGCCGCGGAGAACGACGTACGGGTGCGGGTGGAGGTCTTGAGGAAGTGGATGCCGGCGATCAGCCCGGACAGCTGGTCACCGCCGCGCAGGGCGGACGAGGAGAACTCGGCCCCGCGCTCGACGAGCGAGGTCAGCTCGCCGTCGGTCAGGTCGTGGGTGGAGATGAGGTGCCGTACCGCACTGGTGTTCATGGGGTGTCACTTCCGTGCGTGAGGGCCGCCGCGCCGAGATCGTCGGCTGTCGGCGGAAGGGTCGGTACCGTCCGGCGGGACCCGGTCAGGGTCGGGCGGCATCCAGCGAAGGGCGGATCGAGGCGGGACGCATGTCCGTCCACACCTGGTCGATGCGCGCCAGACACTCGGGTCGGCTTCCTTCGAACCCCTCAGGAGTCCATCCCGCCGGCAGCCCTCTGTGAGCCGGCCAGATGGAGTACTGCTCTTCGTTATTGACGACGACGCGATATATGGATGTGGACACCTTTGCCGTATCCCCCTGGCTCGGCTTTTGCATTCGACCCGCAGACGCACCGTTCGGCGAACAGTGTGTGAAGCGGGTGTGAAGCGGCAGTTCGATCGATGATTCGACCCTGCTCGGCTTTCAGAATATTTGCACGGTGCTCTGCGAAGGTGAAGAGCGCGCCCTCGGCTCTTTCTGGCCAGCTGGCAGGAAAGTGATGCTAGCCGACGCGGAGTCACCTCTGAATTCTGGACACTTCGCATCGATACGGTGGCGTTACCTGCACGCTACGTGATGGTGACATAGGTCACACGTGAGGGGCGGGCGGTGTGACGACCCGGGAGCGTTCGCCCCACCGGACGACCGGGCCCATGACCGCCGACACGACGACGAACAGGACGCCCAGGAGTATCCAGCCGGGAGCCCCCCAGTAGACGATTAGACCGGTCAGGAGCAGTGGCCCGACCATCTCCGCGACCGTGGTGCCGTTCCCGAAGAACGCCTGGTACTGGCCGTGCTTCCCGTCCGGCGCGAGACCGAAGCTGACCTCCCAGGCCCCCGCCGCCTGCATCATCTCGCCCAGTGCCTGGATCGCCACCGCGACCAGCAGGACGACACCCGCCACCCAGGCCGAACTCCCCACGCTGGTCAGGGCGAAGACCACACAGCCCAGCCCCAGCAGGGAGCTGCCCACGAAGAGATAGCGGCTCGCGCTGGCCAGTCCGGTCACCCCTCGGGAGACCCGTACCTGGAAGAGCACCACGGACACGGTGTTGAGCATGAACATCAGCGACAGCAGCCACACGGGCGCCGCCGTGTGCTCGCTGATCCACAGCGGCAGGGCGATGTCCACCAGCGGGATGTGCAGCAGCAACAGCGTGTTCAGCGCGGTGACGACGACGTACGGCCGGTCCTTGAGCACGGACGTCTCACCCTGTGCCGCCTCCGGTGCCACCGGCCTCGGCGGCACCTCGGGCACCCGGCTGAGGACGAACGCGGCGCAGAAGAACGCCAGCGCGTTGAGCGCGAAGACCGCGTAGTACGCCTCGCGCCGGTCCACCAGCAGGGCCACGCCGCCGAGCGCGGACCCCATGGCCAGCCCGGCGTTGTAGCTGGACTGGACGTACGCGCGGATCTCGGTGACCCGCCCCTCGGGGGCCAGCCCGGCCAGCAGCGCCTGCTGGGCGGCCGAACCGCCGCGCTGCGACACCGCGTACGCGCAGGCACCGGCCAGGAACAGGGTGAACGAGGACACGAACAGGTACGAGGAGATCGCCAGGCCCGCGCAGACGAACAGCACGACCGCCATGACACGCGGTCCCCGGCGGTCGGCGAGATGGCCCAGCGGCACGCTCAGCACGAGCGCGAGCGACCAGGCGATGGTCAGACCGAGGCCCATCTTCACCGGGGAGATCCCCACGACGCGGGTGAAGAAGAGGGCGGAACAGATGTAGTAGGCCCCGTCGCCGGTCCGGCAGACCAGTTGGGCGAGGGCGAGGACCCGGGGCGGGCCGGGGGGCGGGATCAGTCCTTTGAGCACGGCGCTCCTTGGTGCGCGCGCGGGTGACACCGGTGAAGGCACGGCCGCGGCGACAAGTGGGGGGCAGGGAAGGCCGGACGACCCGTGCGCGCGGCCTGATTCGGCTCGTCCGGCCCGCAGCGCACTCCAAGATCCCCCGGCTCGTGAAAGAGTATGTGCGGTAACTCCCCACGGCCAGAGGGGTTTCTTGACACCGTCGGCCTCCCTGGCGAAGATCTCAAAGGCATCACGGTCATGCCCTGCGCCCGCCCTCGCGCCCATGACCCCTCAGCCGCGGCGGCACTCGGCTGACGCCCCCACCTCTCTTCTTCGACCCTTCTTCGGCAAGGAGTTCGCCGTGTCTGAGCACGTCCTGGTCTTCGGCGTCGGGTACGACATCCCCCAACGGATGCGGGACTCGGGTGAGGGCGTGGTCACGTCGGTGATGTGCTGGCCCGAACACCTGGAGAAGCTGGACGACCCGGAGGGGCACGCCCGCGTCGTCGTCCTGCGGCCCGACGCCCCCGACAGCGAGTGGCTGGCCCTGGCCCACGCCGTCCACGCGCTCCACCCGGTGACCCGGATCGGTTCCTTCTACGACGACTGCCGCCGTCAGGCGGCCCTGGTGGCGCAGGAGCTGGGCCTGGAGACCCACAGCCCGGAACGCGTCGAACTCGTCGGGGACAAACACGCGATGCGCCGTCGTCTCGCCGCGGCGGGCGTCGAGGACACGGCGTCCCGCGTCGTCGGCAGCGTCGACGCGCTGAAGGAGTTCGCCGCCGAGCACGGCTACCCCTGTGTGGTGAAGCCCGTCGACGGGGCCGCGAGCAAAGGGGTCTCCGTCCTGCGGGCGCCGCAGGAGGCCGAGGCCGCGTTCCTGCGGGCCAGTGGGGTCGGCACCGGCTCGCGGGTCACGGCCGAGGAGTTCCTGACGGGGGACCAGTACAGCGTGGAAGCCTTCTCGGAGAAGGGGGAACACGTGGTTCTGGCCATCACCCGCAAGTACTCCGACCCCGTCTCCCTGGTCGAGTTGGGGCATGTGATGCCGGCCCCGCTGGAGGAGGCGCAGAGGGCGGCCGTCGAGCGGCACGTCCTCGCGATGCTCGACGCGCTCGACGTGGAGTTCGGTCCGACCCACACCGAGATCATCCTGACGCCCGCAGGGCCCCGGGTCATCGAGACGCACTTGCGCACGGGGGGTGACGAGCTCTGGAACATGGTGACCGACGTCACCGGCGTCGACATGATCGAGTGCCAACTGCGCCAGGTGCTCGGCGAAACCGTCCTGCCCGGGGTCCGGGCCACACTCGCGGACCCGGGGCGGACGGCACGCTGCGAGGCGATCTGGTTCGCGGGCGCCCCCTCGTCCGGCACGCTCGTCGAGGTGACCGGTGTCGACGCCGGCCTTCCGGCGGAGGTGACGCTGACGGTGCTCGGCAAGCCGGGCGCCCGGCTCGGCGGGCTCCAGAACAGCTTCTCCCGTCTCGCGCAGGCGCGGGCCCACGCCGACACGGCCCAGACCGCCATGGAACTGGCCCGGCAGGCCATCGCGGGACTCTCCTTCATCGCCCGCCACTCCGGTGACCAGACGGAACTGCTGTGAGCGGTGGGGCGTCCTCGGCCGGCCGCAGGGGGCCGTCTTCCTGAGGTGACGGCCCGTCAATACCGGCGGGCCCGTGCGGAGTCAGGCCATGGCGGACAGATGGCGATGGACCGCCGCCGTCGTGCGGGTGGTGTCGCCGGTTGCCAGGAGGTCCAGGAGGGCGCCGCGCAGGACGGCGAGGAGGAGGGTGCGTTCGGTGCGGGCGGGGGTGGTGTCGCGGACGGTGGGGGGCTGGGCGCCGGCGAGGAGCGTGAGCCAGTCGGTGACCGTCTCGTGGGCGAAGTCGGCCCAGGGGCCGTCGGGTTCGGTGAGGGAGCGGGAGTAGCTCTCCAGCCAGAGGGTGAGCAGGCCGCGGTGGGTGTCCGCCGAGAGCCACGCCCACAGCTCCAGGGCGACGGCGCGCGGATCGCCGGGGGCGTGCCGGGTGAGGTGGTCGATGTGGGCCAGCTCCTCCGCCCTGGCCCGTGCGAGCAGGGCGCGGATCAGGCCGTCCTTGCTGCCGAAGAGGTAGAGCAGGACGCGGGGGCTGGAGCCGATCGCCTCCGCGAGGGGGCGCAGGGAGAGGCCGGTCAGGCCGTCGCGCAGGGCGTACGCGTAGGCCGCCTCCAGGAGTTCCTGGCGGCGGGCCGAGGGGGGTGCCTCGGGCGCGGAGGGGTTTGCCTCGGGTTCGGTCACCGGAATAGTCTACTGAAACAGTCGTTTCAGTGGGTTCGGCCGGTGGGAGGCGCAGGGTGACGGCGGAGCGTGAGGTGGTGGTCCGGCCGCTGGGGCGGCCCGGGGATCTGGGGTGGGTCGTGATGGCCCACGGGGAGCTGTACACGCGGGAGTTCGGGTGGGACGTGAGCTTCGAGGGGTTCGTCGCGAGGATCGTCGCCGACTACGCCGAGGACTCGCGGGAGCGGGCCGCGTGGATCGCGGAGGTCGACGGGGAGCGGGCCGGCTGCGTCTTCTGCGTCCGCGCGGACGACCGTACGGCGAAGCTGCGTCTCCTGCTCGTCGATCCCCGGGCGCGCGGGCTGGGGCTGGGGGCCCGGCTGGTCGGGGAGTGCCTGGCGTACGCGCGGGACGCCGGGTACGCGGCGATCACCCTGTGGACCAACGACATCCTCGACTCCGCGCGGCACATCTACCGGAAGCAGGGGTTCGAACTGGTCGCGGAGGAACCCCACCACAGCTTCGGGCACGATCTGGTGGGGCAGACGTGGGAGAGGCGGTTGTGACACGGGGGTGAGGGGGTGCGGCGGCGCCGGCCGGGGACGAGGCGCGGCGGCGCCGACCGGGGACGAATCGCAGCTCACGCCCTCCCCGACACCGGCTCGCGCCGCCCGGCACGGGCTCATGCCACGGGACGTCGGCTCGCCCCCTGACTCAGGCTCGCGCCGCCCGGCACCGGCTGATGCCCCCCGGGATGTCGGCTCACGCCTTCCTGGCGCCGTGCTCACGCCCGGCACCGGCTCGCGCTCCGAATGCCGGCTGGCCCCCCTGGCACCGGCTCGCGCCGCCCGGCACCGGCTGATGCCCCCCGGGATATCGGCTCGCGCCCTCCCGGCACCGTGCTCACGCCCCAGCACCGGCTCGCGCCCCGCATGTCGGCTCGCGCCCCCTGGCGCCAGCTCGCGCCCCGGCTACCGGCTCGCGCCCCAGGCGCCGCCTCACACCCCCCGCAACGCCCCCTCCAGCCACCTCCCCCACCGCAGCGCGGCCGCCACGCACTCCTCGCGTCTCGGTTCCAGGCGCCTGCGGGGGCCCACGACCTGGACGGCCGCGACGATCTCGTCGGTGAAGTCGCGGACGGGTACGGCGACGGAGTAGAGGCCGGGCTCGGCCTCCTCGTCGACGACGGAGTAGCCGCGCCGGCGGGTGAGGGCGAGCCGGTCGAGGAAGTCGGCCAGGTCGGTGGGGGTGTTGGGGCCGTGGCGGACGAACTCCGTGCGGGCGAAGACGGCGGTCACCTCGTCGTCGTCCGCGTCGGAGAGCAGCGCCTGGCCGCAGTCGCTGCAATAGGCCGGGTACGGGCGCCCGATCCAGGAGCCGAGCTGACGGCTGCCGGGGGGTACGCGCTCGGCGACCGTCACCGTCGTGTCCCCGGCGAGGACGCCCAGGTAGCAGCTCTCGCCCGTCTCGGCGGCCATCCCCTCCAGCGCCGTGAGCCCGTCGGTGCGCAGACGGTGGGCGGTGAGTTCACGGGCCGTCGCGTACAGCTTCCAGTGCGGGCCGACGGTGCCGTCGGTCTCCTCGCGGCGCACGAACCGCTCCGACGCCATCGCGGTGAGCGTCCGGGAGAGCTGGCTGCGGTCGCGGCCCATCTGGCGGGCCAGGTCGGCGACGGACACGGCCGCGCCGTCGGCGAGCGCCGTCAGGGCGTCCAGCCCCTTGGCCACGCTGGAATCCACCCGGTCCTCCGCCGTGCCGTCCCCGTGCTCCGTCGGTCCGCACTGTACCGGCACGCTCCGTCACCACCCCTCAAGATCCAGAATCGTGCAGCATTTACATCTTGCCGTGCATTTAATGCACGCTCTAGCATCCTCGCAACGGACGCCACCACCGAAGGTCGGCGAAACGGAACAAGGGGCACGATGCGTATGGCCATGACAGCGCCGCCGACCACCGTCGACCGGGTGCCGGTGACCCGCCGACGGGTCCGGACGATCAAGGTGTACTGGCCGGTCGCCGAGGAGACCCTCACCGCCGCCTCGGCGGGCGACCTCGACGCCCTGCGCCGCGACGACTCGTTCGCCGCGCTGCTGCGCGTCCTGGAGAGCACACCGGAACTCGGGGACTTCGGCGTCTACGGCGACGTCTTCGAGGTGGCGTTCGGCGCCGAGGGCTTCACCGTCCGCCCCGGCGCCCGGCCCAGCCTCGGCACGGTCGGCGGACGCTTCCTGTCCACGACCCTCGCCGTCACGACGTACGTCGACGGCACTCTCGACGACGACGCCCTCGCCCCGGTCCTCGCCCGCCTCGTCGCGGCCCACCCCTGGGAGATCCCGGTCCTCGAACTCTCCGCCCCCCTGGACCTCGTCTCCCGAGCCTGACCGGCGACGGCGAGACCCGCCCTCCCGGCAGCGCACGGCCCGCCCGCGAGACCCGCACACCCCCCGGCCCGGCCGGTGAGGACCCGCACACCCCCGGCCCCCGGTCCCGGCCCCCGGTCCCGGCCCCCGACGGCCCACCACGTCTCGTCGCCCGCCCGGTCCCGGCCGCCCACCGCAGCCCTCGGCGCCAGACCCCGCCCCGGCACCACCCCCGGCCGCCACCCCCGTCCCCTCACCCGACGGCACCCCGGCCCCCGCCGCCGAGCCCCGCCGCAACCCCGCTCACCACACCCCGCACCCCGCCGCCCCATCCCCAGCCCCACCTCATCCCCAGCCCCACCCCGGCACCCCCGCACCCCACCCACCCCGCGCCCACCACCCCGCGCGACACCCCGAAAGCGGCCCCACCCCCGCCATGCCCCACTGCTCCCCCCACCTCCCCCGTCCGCCTCCCCAGAGGACTCCGCCATGTCAGTCTCGACCACCCCGGACCAGCCGACGTCCGCCGGCAGTCTCGAACCCCCGTCCCCCGGCGGCCTGCGCCGCACCATGCGGTCCCGGCACCTCGTGATGATCGCGATGGGCGGCGTCATCGGCTCGGGGCTGTTCCTCAGCTCCGGCTACACCGTCTCCCAGGCAGGCCCCCTCGGCGCGGTCCTCGCCTACCTCGTCGGCGCGTTCGTCGTCTGGCTGGTCATGACCTGCCTCGGGGAACTCGCCGTCACCTACCCGGTCTCCGGCGCCTTCCACGTGTACGCGTGCCGCTCCATCGGCCCCGCGACCGGCTTCGCGACGGCGTGGCTGTACTGGCTGACCTGGGCGGTGGCGCTCGGCTCGGAGTTCACCGCGTGCGGGCTGCTGATGCAGCGCTGGTTCCCGGGCGTCGGCGTGTGGGTGTGGTGCGTCGTCTTCGCGGCGGTCGTCTTCGGCGTGAACGCGTTCTCCGCCCGGGTCTTCGGCGAGACCGAGTACTGGTTCTCGCTGGTCAAGGTCGTCGCCGTGGTCGCCCTCATCCTGCTCGGCGGCGCCGCCCTGTTCGGCTTCCACCCGATGGCCCCGGCAGGCTCCCACCCCTTCCTGCTGGAGAACTTCCACACCCCGGACGGCCTCTTCCCGAACGGCTTCTCCGGAGTCCTCGTCACCGTCCTCGCCGCGTTCTACGCGTTCTCCGGCTCCGAGCTGATCGGCGTCGCGGCGGGCGAGACCGAGGACCCCGCCAAGGCCGTCCCGAAGGCCCTGCGCGTCACCGTCGTCCGCCTCCTCGTCTTCTTCGTCGGCGCCATCACGGTCATCGCCGCGACCATCCCGTACGACAAGGTCGGGCTCGACGAGAGCCCCTTCGTCACCGTCTTCTCGTCGATCGGGATTCCGTACGCGGCGGACGTCATGAACTTCGTGATCATCACGGCGCTGCTGTCGGCGGGCAACAGCGGCCTCTACTCGTGCGCGCGGATGCTGTTCTCGCTGGCGGAGGAGAAGCAGGCGCCGCAGGCGCTGCGCAGGCTGAGCCGGCGGGGTATCCCGCTGACCGCGCTGGCGGTGAGCATGCTCGGCGGGCTCGCGTCGCTGGCGAGCAGCGTGGCGGCGCCGGAGACGGTGTACCTGGTGCTGGTGTCGATCGCCGGGTTCGCGGCCGTCGGGGTGTGGATGTCCATCGTGGCCTCGCAGTTCATGCACCGCAGGGCGTTCGTGCGCGGCGGCGGCGACATCCGCACCCTCGCCTACCGGACGCCGTTCTACCCCGTCGTCCCCGTCCTCGCCTTCGCCCTCTGCCTCGGCTCGCTCATCGGGATCGCGAGCGACCCGGCGCAGGCGACGGCCCTGTACTTCGGGGTGCCGTTCGTCGCGGGCTGCTACCTCTACCACTGGCTGCGGTACGGCCGCCGGGCGGACGCGTGAGGGCGACCTGTCTCCTCCTCGACCTCGACGGCACCCTCCTCGACTCGGCCCCCGGGGTGACCGCGAGCGCGGCCGAGGCGCTGCGCGCGGTCGGCGCCGAGGTCCCGGACGCGGCCGTCCTGCACGGCTTCGTCGGACCCCCGATGTACGACACGTTCCGCGAGGCCGTCGGCCTCGACGAGCCGACCGCCCGCACCGCCCTCAGCGTCTACCGCGCCGCGTACGCCCGCGAGGGCACCTACGCCGCCACCCCGTACGCCGGCGTCCCCGAGATGCTCGACGAGCTCGCCGCAGCCGGGCTCCCGATGGGCGTCGCGACCTCCAAGGTCGAGGACCAGGCCCAGTCGATGGCCCGCCGCTTCGGCCTCGACACCCGGCTGCTGACCGTGTGCGGAGTGTCCGACGCGGCGGGCCGCACCAGCAAACGCCTGGTCATCCGCGAATGCCTGGCCCGGCTGCGGCAGCGGGGCGCCGACGTCACCCGCCCGCTGATGGTCGGCGACCGCGCCTACGACGTCGAGAGCGCCGCCGCCGAGGAGATCCCCGCCGTCCACGTCCGGTGGGGGTACGGCGGCCCCGCCGAGGGAGCCGGCGCGGTGGCCTCCGTCGCCGCGCCCGCCGACCTCGTCCGCCTGCTCACCACCCTTTGAAAGAGGACGCATGACCACCGAACCGCCCCTGTGGGCCCTGCACCGCGAACTGACCGAGAAGACGGTCCGCACCGACCTCACCCACGCCTTCCACCCCGGCCAGCCGCACTTCCCGGCCTTCCCGGACGAGAAGCGCGAGACGCTCTTCGACATGGCGCGCGGCGACGGCTTCACCGTCCACCTCCACACGATCGTCGGCCAGTGGGGCACCCACGTCGACCCGCCCGTGCACTTCGTCGCCGGCGCCAGGACGCTCGACGAGATCCCGGTCGACGAGATGATCCTCCCGCTCGTCGTCCTCGACATCACCGCACGCGTCGACGCCGACCCGGACGCCGTACCCACCCTGGACGACGTCCGAGCCTGGGAGGAGCGCAACGGCCGTGTCCCGCAAGGGGCGTTCGTCGCCCTGCGCACCGGCTGGGGGCGCCGCTGGCCCGACCCGGACGCGATGGCCAACAAGGACGCGGCCGGCGTCAGCCACTACCCGGGCTGGTCGGCGGAGGTCCTCCGGTACCTCTTCGAGGAGGCCGGCGTCACCGCGATCGGGCACGAGCAGACCGACACCGACCCCGGACTCGCCACCTCCGCCGGGGACTTCGGCCTGGAGCTGTACGTCCTGGAGCGCGACCGCTGGCAGATCGAACTGATGGCCAACCTCGACCAGGTGCCGGAGACCGGCGCCCTGATCGTCGCCACCTGGCCCAAGCCGCAAGGCGGTTCGGGCTTCCCGGCCCGCGTCTTCGCCCTCCACCCGGCGCTGTAGAAGCGACCGACCCCCAGCTCCGGCGGCCCGCTCGAACCCGGCCGCCGGAGCTTGCCGCACGTCCAGGAGGCACCGCATGGACACCATCGACGAGCAGATCATCACCGAACTCACCCGCAACGCCCGGATCTCGCACGCCGAACTCGGCCAACGCGTCAGCCTGTCCCGCAACGCGGTCCGCCAGCGCGTCGAACGCCTGGAGCGCCAGGGCCACATCGGCGGCTACACCATCGTCCGCCCCGCGCACACCGCCGGACGCTCCCCGGTCGCCGCGCACGTCCTCGTCTACCGCCAGGACCGGATGCGCGGCGGAGAGGTCCTCGCCGCGCTGAAACGCATCCCCGAGGTGGTCTCCTGCGACGTCCTCAGCGGCCAGTTCGACCTGCTCGTCAGCGTCGAGGCGGACTGTCTGGAACGCGTCCAGGGCATCTGGGAGCAGATCGCCCAGATGCCCGGTGTACGCGACACGGTGACAGCCCTCGCGCTGTCCCGCGTGGTCAGCCGCCCGAGGCCATGAGCCCCCGCGCGCTCTCCCGGTCCAGCAGACCCCGCCGTACGACGACGTCGAGGACCGGCTCCCCGGTCGCCAGCGCCTCCCGGGCCACCGCCGAGGCGGCCTCGTGCCCGATGCGCGGCGCGAGCGCGGTCACCGCCCCCACCGCCGCCTCCCGGGGCCGGCCCGGCGTGATGCCGGCGACGCACAGGGTCCGCAGCGCCGCGCAGCCCCGCGTCAGCCAGCCGATGTGCTGGAGCAGCAGATGCCCGATGAGCGGCTCGAACGCGTTGAGCTGGAGCTGCCCGTTGTCGGCGGCCATGGTGATCGCGACGTCCGCGCCGGCCGTGGCGAACGCGATCTGGTTGACCATCTCGGGGATCACCGGGTTCACCTTCCCCGGCATCACCGACGAACCCGCCTGCCGCGCGGGCAGGTTGATCTCCCCGAACCCGGCGTGCGGCCCGCTGGCCAGCAGCCGCAGATCGCTGCACACCTTCGACAGCTTGACGGCCGTCCGCTTCAGCACCCCGGACACCAGCAGGAACACCCCGGTGTCGGACGTCGCCTCCACGAGGTCGGCGGCGGGCGTGACGTCGAGACCGGTCAGCTCCCTCAAGTGCCGTACGGCCGCCGCCGCGTAGCCCGGTGCGGCGGCGATGCCGGTGCCGACGGCCGTCGCGCCGAGGCTCGTCTCACCGAGCAGCGGGAGGGTCTCGCCGAGGCGCCGGACGTCCTCGGCGAGGGTGACGCCGAACGCGCCGAACTCCTGGCCCAGCGTCATCGGCACGGCGTCCTGCAACTGGGTCCGGCCGGTCTTCGCGATCCCCGCGAACTCGACGCCCTTCGTCGTGAACTCGGCGGACAGCAGGGTGAGTTCGTCGCGGAGTTCGATCAGCGCCGCCGACACGGCGAGCCGCAGGGCCGTCGGGTAGACGTCGTTCGTGGACTGGCAGCGGTTGACGTCGTCCAGCGGGTGCAGGAACTCGTAGCGGCCCTTCGGGTGGCCCAGGTGTTCCAGGGCGAGGTTCGCGATGACCTCGTTGGCGTTCATGTTGGTGCTGGTCCCGGCGCCGCCCTGGACGACGTCCACACAGAACTGGTCGTGGTGGCGGCCCTCGGCGACGGCCCGGCAGGCCGCCGCGATCGCGGCGGCCTTGGCGGGGTCGAGCACGCCGATCTCCTCGTTCGCGAGCGCGGCGGCGTGCTTCACGAGCGCCAACGCCCGTACCAGGTGCGGGTGTTCGGAGACAGGGACCCCGCTGACCCGGAAGTTCTCCCGGGCCCGCGCGGTGTGGACGCCCCAGTACGCCCCGGCGGGGACGGCGAGTTCGCCGAGGGAGTCCCGCTCGGTCCTCAACCCGCTCATCTCCCGGCCCCGTTGAGGCAGACGACCTTGGGCTGCGTCATCTCCTCGTACGCGAACCGCACCCCTTCGCGGCCCATGCTGCCGTACTTGGAGCCGCCGAACGGCATCGCGTCGAAGCGGTAGTCGGAGGAGTCGTTGACCATCACCCCGCCCGCGTCCAGGAGCCGGGCCGCCGCCATCGCCTTGTCCAGGGAGGAGGTGAACACGCCCGCGTGGAGGCTGAAGTCGATCTCGTTGGCCCGCTCGATCGCCTCCTCGAAGGAGTCGACCGGCTGGAGCACGACGACCGGCGCGAACACCTCGTCCCGCCAGACCGCCGCCGACCCCGGCACGCCCTCCAGGACGGTCGGCGCGTACACCCCGCCCTCGCGCCGGTGACCGCACAGCAGCCGCGCGCCGTCGGCGAGGGCCGCCGCGACCGTGGCCTCGGCGGCGACCGCCGCGTCCTCGCCGATCATCGGACCGACGTCCGTGCGCGGGTCCAGCGGGTCCCCGGCACGCAACTGCCGGGCGCGGGCCACGAACGCGTCGCGGAACTCCTCGTACACCGCCCGCTCGACCAGGACGCGCTGGGTGCCCACGCAGTTCTGGCCGGCCGCCCAGAACGCCCCGGAGACGCAGGCGTCGACGGCCGCGTCCACGTCGGCGTCGGCGAGGACCAGGACCGGCGCGTTCCCGCCGAGGTCCATCGCGAGCTTCTTCAGGCCCGCCGAGCGGGCGATCGCCTCACCGGTGCGGAAACCGCCGGTGAACGACACCATCCGCACGTCCGGCGCCGCGACCAGGGCCGCGCCGAGGTCGGCGCCGCCGTTGACGACGGTCACCACCTCCTCCGGCAGCCCCGCCTCCACCAGCGTGTCCACCAGCCGCAGCGCGGACAGCGGGGTCAGCAGCGAGGGTTTCAGGACGACCGCGTTGCCGCCCGCGACCGCCGGGCCCAGCTTGTGGGCGACCAGGTTCAGCGGGTCGTTGTACGGGGTGACGGCGACGATCACGCCCAGCGGCTCCCGGCTGAACCAGCCGGTGCGGTGCTCGGAGCCCTCGTACGCGTCGAACGGGACGACCTCGCCCGCGTTGCGCCGGGCCTCGGCCGCCGACAGGCGCAGGGTGTTGACGGCCCGGCCGGTCTCCTTGCGGGCCTGGGCGAGGGTCTTGCCCGCCTCGGCGACGATCAGCCGCGCGAACGACTCCGCCCGCTCCTCGACGAGGCGCGCGGCGCCGTCCAGAACAGCCGCCCGGGCCGCCCGCGACAGCCCGCGCGCGGTCTCCCGCCCCTCCCGGGCCCGCCGCAGCACGTCGGCCACGGCGTCGGCGGGCGTGAGGCAGACCGAGCCGATGATCTCGCCGGTGTAGGGGTTACGGACGGGGGACATGCCCGCGCCGACGGACAGGGGGGCACCCATGAGGGTCGTCTCAGCCATGGCGGGTCTCCTTGAGGGGGGTGGCGGGGGCGGTCGGGTCGGCAGCGGCCGGTCTCGTCGAGCGAGTCGGCGCCGGTACGGTCGGCTCAGCCACGGCCGGCCCCCGTGAGGGCGGCGGACCGTGCCGCGTGGATGCCGATGATGTCCGACAACAGCGCGTACGCCGTCTCCGTGCGGCCCGCGCCGGGGCCGCCCAGGGTGATCGCGCCCAGCAGGTCGGTGTGCAGGACCAGCGCGTTGGTGGGGCCCGCGACCCCGGCGAGGGGGTGTTCGGCGGGCAGCGCCACCGGGGCGACCTTCGCCTCGACGGTCCCGTCCGGACGGCGTCGTGCCGAGCCGACGAGCTTCCAGCGCAGCCCCTCGGCGGCGGCCCGCCGCACATCCTCCGGGGTGAGGGAGGAGATGCCCGTGCAGGGGACGTCGGCCCGGGTGAGGCGGGTTCCGAGGACCTCGCCCGCCAGGATCATCACCTTCAGCTGGACGTCGTACCCCTCCACGTCCGCCGTCGGGTCGGCCTCCGCGTAGCCCAGCGACTGGGCCTCGGCGACGGCGTCCGCGAAGGTCAGCCCGGACTCCAGACGGCCGAGGACATGGTTCGAGGTGCCGTTGAGGATGCCCTCGAAGCCGGTCACCGCGAGGCCGCCCAGCATCTCGCGGGCCGTGCGCAGCACCGGCGTGCCGGACATGACGGTCCCCTCGAACGCCAGCCGCACGCCGTGCCGTTCGGCCAGCTCCCGCAGCGCGGGCCCGTGCAGGGCGACGGGACCCTTGTTGGTCGTGCACACGTGCTTGCCGGCCTCGATCGCCCAGCAGACGTGCGAGAGGGCGGGCTGCCCGTCCTCCGGGTTGGTGAAGGTGGCCTCGACGACGATGTCCGACGGCACCTCCTTGACGACCCACTCGTTGCGCGGGTCCCGGCTGCCGCCGGGCAGCACCGAGAGGTCCAGCTCCCCGGGGGCCACCGCGAGCAGCGGGGCCAGGTCGATGCCGTCCGTCCGTACGAGGGAGCCCGCGCGCAGGTCGGTGATGGCCACCACCCTGAGGGCGAAGCCGAGTTCGGCCTCCAGGGCGTCGCCGCGCTCGGCGATCAGCTCGGCCAGCGCGCGGTTCACGCCGCCGAATCCGATGAGGGAGAGGTCGTAACGAGTCACCCGGTCCTCCGTACTCTCTGTGTTTCTTCGTGCCGTTCCGCTGTCCCCTCAGCCTCGGGGCCGGGCGTGTCGGTGCGGGCATGCCGATGCGACGGCACCGGCTGCCGATGTGCGCCGTGCGGCGGGCGATCGTCCTGTACGGCTCGTTACAGTGGGCGGATGACGACGAGAGAGCCGGTGGGCAAGGGGGCCGCGTCCTCGCTGCGGATGGCGCTGCGGATCGTCAACACGGTCCTGGACCGGGAGGTCTCCGGACGCGCCGGGTTCACCGTCGGCCGGCTCGCCGACGAGGTCGGGGTCGAGCGCAGCAAGGGGTCCCGGACCACGCAGGACCTGTGCGACAAGGGGTTTCTGGAGCGCCGGGAGGACGCCACGCTGCGCGCCGGGTCCGCGTTCTTCTCGGTGGCGGCGTCCCTGCACCCCGGGCTGCTCCGGCTCAGCCGCCCCCACCTGCGCCGGCTCGCCGTCGCGCACGGCGCGGACGCCCGGCTCTCCGTCCGCGACGGCGTCCAGGTCAGGCTGCTGCGCACCGAGTCGGCGGCGGCCGTCGCACCCCAGTGGTTCATCCGCGCCGGACTGGTCACGCCCTGCTGGTGCACCGGCGCGGGCCGCGCGCTCCTCCTCGACCACACCGGCGACGAACTCGCCGCCCTCCTCGCCGACTACGAGCTGATCGGCGTCGGCGGCCCCGACGCGGCCCGCTCCGTCGAGGAACTCCTCGCGGCCAACGACCGCGACCGCCCGGCCGACTTCGTCGCCGCGCACGGCGAGTTCGAACACGGCGTCACCGAGTACGCCATGCCCGTGCGGGACCCCGACGGCCGTATCCGGGCGGCGGTGTCGGTCGTCGGCCGCCGCCAGGACCTGCTGCCGCGCGAGGCGGAGATCCGTACGGACCTGGCGGCGGCCGTCGGGGCGCTGGCCCTCGGCTAGGCGCGGTCAGGCGTCCTTGCGGGCCACGCCGCCGTAGAAGCCGATCGGCGGGAGGGCCGGGTCCGGGGCCTCGTCCGGGCGCCAGGTCGGGACCGTGACCAGGCCCGGCTCCAGGAGCGTGAGGCCGTCGAAGAAGCGCAGGACCTCGGCGTGCGGGCGGGGGTTCATCGTCGCGGAGGCGTTCTTGTAGATGGCGACGGCGTTCTCGCGGCGGTCCGCGTGGAAGTCGACCGTCGCGTGCGTGAGGATCAGGTAGGAGCCGGTGGGCAGGGCGTCCAGGAGGGTCGTCATCAGGGCGTTCGGGTCCTCGTCGTCCTTGACGAAGTGCAGGACGGCGACCAGCAGCAGGGCGACCGGCTCGTCGAGGTCGATGACCTTGCGGACGTCCGGGTGGTCGAGGATCGCGCGCGGGTCGCGCAGGTCCGCGAGGACGACGGAGATGCCCTCGTCGTCGTCGAGCAGGGCCATCGAGTGGGTGCCGACGATCGGGTCGTTGTCGACGTACGCGACCCGGGTCTCCGGCGCGATCTCGCGGGCGATCTGGTGGACGTTCGGCTCGGTGGGCAGGCCCGTGCCGATGTCCAGGATCTGCCGGACGCCGCCCTCGCCCACCACGTGCCGCACGGCCCGCCGCATGAAGGCGCGGTTCGCGCGGACCGCGACCTTCACCTCGGGGGCCGCCGCGATGAAGCGTTCGGCGGCCTCCTGGTCGACCGGGTAGTTGTCCTTGCCGCCGAGGAAGTAGTCGTACATCCGCGCCGGATGCGGACGGCTCGTGTCGATCTTCGGGCGCGCGGTGGGCTCGGGGGCGGTCATGGGCGGGCTCCGTCCTGGCGGTCGGCTTCGCGGAGCCGGGCGCGGGATGACTTGCGGAACATCATCTTGGCACGCGGGAGGCCGCGCCCGACGCCGGGTGCCGGGAAGGGGCGCCTATGGTCAACTGCGCACGAGACAGGGGCGTTTGGCATCGAACGTCCAGTCCGGGACGAGGTGGCGCATGCCCGCCGCGTCGTCGCGCCCCGACAGCCCGTGCTCCGCGTACAGCGCCTCGGCGGCGGCGAGCCGCTCCCGGTCGAGCGTGACGCCGAGACCGGGCGCGTCCGTCACCGCGACCTGACCCGCGACGATGCGCGGCGGCTCCACGGTCAGGCGCTCCAGCCCCTCCTGCCAGATCCAGTGCGTGTCCAGGGCGTTGTAGTCGCCCGGCGCCGCCGCCCCGCAGTGGGCCATCATCGCGAGCGAGATGTCGAAGTGGTTGTTGGAGTGGCAACCCCACGTCAGACCCAGGGAGTTGCAGAGCTGCGCGACCCGGACCGAGCCGGACATCGTCCAGAAGTGCGGGTCGGCCAGCGGGATGTCGACCGAGCCGAGCGCGAGCGCGTGGGCGAGCTGACGCCAGTCGGTGGCGATCATGTTCGTGGCCGTCGGCAGCCCGGTCGCCCGGCGGAACTCCGCGAGGATCTCCCGCCCGGAGAAACCGTCCTCGGCCCCGCACGGGTCCTCGGCGTAGGCGAGGACGCCCCGCAGCGGACGGCACAGCTCGACCGCCTCCGCCAGCGACCAGGCCCCGTTGGGGTCGAGCGTGATCCGCGCCTCGGGGAACCGCTCCTTCAACGCGCGCACCGCCGTCACCTCCTCCGCGCCCGCCAGCACGCCCCCCTTCAGCTTGAAGTCCCGGAACCCGTACCGCTCGTACGCCGCCTCCGCCTGCCGCACGATCGCCTCCGGCGTGAGCGCCTCCTCGCGCCGGACCCGGTACCACTCGACGTCCGCGTCCTTCTCCCGGACGTACGGCAGACCGGTGCGGTCCGGGTCGCCCACGTAGAAGAGGTACCCGAGCACACGCACGGCGTCCCGCTGCCGCCCGTCGCCGAGGAGGGCCGCGACGGGCACCTCCAGGTGCCGGCCCAGGAGGTCGAGGAGCGCCGACTCGATCGCCGTGACGGCGTGGACGGTCGTCCGCAGGTCGAAGGTCTGCTCGCCCCGGCCGTGCGCGTCACGGTTGGCGAAGGTCTCCGACACGGCCCGCAGGACCTGCTTGTAGTCGCCCAACTCGGCGCCGACGACGAGGTGTTCGGCGTCCCGCAGGGTGCGGGTGATGGCCTCGCCGCCCGGCACCTCGCCGAGGCCGACGTGCCCGGCGGAGTCCTCGACGACCAGGACGTTGCGGGTGAAGAAGGGGGCGTGGGCGCCGGAGAGGTTGAGGAGCATCGAGTCGTGGCCCGCGACGGGGTGCACGGACCAGCGGGTGACGACGGGCTGGGGCATGAGGTTCCTTACCGAGAGGGTCAGAGGGCGTCCAGGGCCAGTTCGAGCAGCAGGGTGCCACCCAGGCCCAGGACAGCGAGGACGGTCGTGTAGGTCGTCCGTGCCTTGATGGCCTGGACGACGGACAGGTTGAAGTACTCCTTGAACATCCAGAACCCCGGATCGTTCACGTGGGAGAACGCGATCGAGCCGCAGGACACGGCGAGGACCATCACCTCGGCGTGCGCCCCGCTGCCCGCGACGAGCGGCAGGACGACACCGGAGGCGGTGACGACGGCGACGGTCGCCGAGCCGAGCGCGACCCGCAGGATCGCGGCGACCAGCCAGGCGAGGACGATCGGCGAGATCGACCAGCCGTCGGTGGCGTCCTTGATGTAGTCGGATATCCCGCCCTCCACCAGCACCTGCTTGAACGCCCCGCCCGCGCCGATCACCAGCAGGATCATCGCCATCGCCTGCGCCGCGCCCCGGCAGGACGCGCTGACCTCCTCCAGACTCCGCCCGATGCGCGGCCCGAACGCCCAGACCGCCACCAGCAGCGTCAGCAGCAGGGCGACCGGCGCCGAGCCGATGAACTCGACGGTGTGCACGAGACCCGATTCCGAGCCGGTGGCCATGTCGGTGACGGCGGCGCCCGCGATGAGGACGACCGGCAGCAGCGCCACCGCCAACGACCAGGACAGGCCCGGGAGTTCCTCCTCCTCCTCGAAGACCTTGTCGCTGACCAGACCGGTCGGCACGCTCGGGTTCATCGCGCGCACGAACGGCAGCCGGGGCCACACCAGCGCGATCACCGCGCCGATCGGGACGGCGATGAACAGGCCGTAGAACAGGGTCAGTCCGACCGAGGCGTGGAACGTCGCGGCGACGGCCGTCGGGCCCGGGTGCGGGGGCAGGAAGCTGTGCATCGTCGACAGCGCGATCGACATCGGCAGGCCCACCCACAGCAGGTTCGCGCCCGTGACCCTGACGAGGGTGAACGCCACCGGGACGATGATGACGAACGCCACCTCGTAGAACATCGTCACGCCGATCAGCATCGCCGTCAGCACCATCGCGACCTGCACCCAGCGCGGGCCGCACACCGCCAGCAGCTTCCCCGCGATGCGCTGCGCCGCGCCCGAGTCGCCCATCACCCGGCCGACCATCGCGCCGAGCCCGATCGTCAGCATCGTGTCGCCGATCTGACCGCCGATGCCGTCCGAGAGGACGTCCGGGATCTTCGCCACCGGGATGCCCCTGACCAGGGCGACCCCGACGGCGACCAGGAGGAGCGCGGCGAAGCCGTTGAGCTTGAGCCTCGTCATGAGGAACAGAAGGACCAGGACGCTGATCCCGACGACCACGAGCGGCATGTGCAGTTCCCCCATCTGAGATACGGAGACGCTGTCTATGTCCTGCTGTCTATGTCCTGAGACGCAGGCTAGATATGTAGACGGCAGTTATCAATGTGTCTGCACGGACGGGATCTACGATCGGTTCATGTCGACACCTGGGGGAGTCCCCGAAGTGAAGTCGGCGGTGCGGACCGTCGCCCTGCTCGAACTGCTCGCCGCGCGCGGTGACCGGCCCGCCCGGCTGCGCGAACTCGCCGAGGCGCTGGAGGTGCCGCGCAGCAGCATGTACGCGCTGCTGCGCACGCTGGTGGACCAGGGATGGGTGCGGACGGACACCACCGGCTCGCTGTACGGGATCGGGATTCGGGCGCTGCTGACGGGGACCGGGTACCTCGACAGCGACCGGTACGTCCGGCTCGTGCGGCCGTATCTCGACGAGGCGTCCGACGCGCTGGGCGAGACCATCCACCTCGCGCGGCTCGACGGGACGGACGTCGTGTACCTCGCGACGCGGGAGTCCCACGAGTACCTGCGGACGATAAGCCGCGTCGGACGCCGGGTCGCCGCGCACGCGGGGGCCCTCGGCAAGGCGCTCCTCGCCGAGCGCCCGGACGACGGACTCCCGCTGCCCGAGGGCGGGTTGACGTCGTACACGGCCAACACGCACACCACCCGGGAGGCGCTTCTCGCGGATCTCGCCGGGGTCCGGGAGCGGGGGTACTCCGTCGACCGGGAGGAGACGGTGGCCGGGATCGCCGGGTTCGGGTTCGCGCTGCGCTACGCCTCGCCCGCCACCGACGCGATCAGCTGCTCGGTGCCGGTGTCACGGCTCACGGAGGAGCACGAGCGGCGGATCGTCGCCGTCATGGGGGAGGTGCGGGGGAAGATCGAGGCGTTCGCGCCGGCGGCTTCGCGGGAGGTGGACTGGCGGAGGTGAGCGGCGCGGAAACGGTCCGCCGCACGTTACCTACCCACCGGTCACTTCTGGATTAGGCTGAGATCATGCCCTCCGCTCGCCGCACCGCCCGCCAGGCGGACCTGCTGGAACGTCTCGTCGCACTGGTCACGGCGGAAGGGTTCGCCGATCTCACGCTGGACGACCTCGCGGAACGGCTGAGGTGCTCCAAGACGACCCTGTACCAACTGGCGCGCAGCAAGCAGGGGTTGGTCGTCGAGGCGGTGAAGCACTACTTCCGGGGGGCGACCGAGGCGGTCGAGAAGCGGGTCGTGCAGACCGCCGACCCCGCCGACCGGGTGCGGGTGTACCTGACGGCCGTCGCCGAGCAACTGCGGCCCCTGTCCCGCCGGTTCGTCGACGACGTGGCCGATTTCCCGCCCGCGCGCGAGGTGTACGAGGCGAACACGCGGTGGGCGTCGGAGCGGGTCCGCCAGCTCATCGCGGACGGGGTCGCGCACGGCGCGTTCCGGGACGTGCACGCCGGGTTCGTCGGGGAGGTGGCGGCGGCGACCATGCGGCAGATCCAGGGGGGCGAGCTGAAGGCGCGGACCGGGCTGTCGGACGCGGAGGCGTACGAACAGCTCGCGTCGCTGATCGTGCACGCGGTGTCGTCGTAAGCATGCAGGGCGAGGGAACCGCTGTCGTCGCACGTCCCTGTGGCGTACTGTTAACGATACGCAGGTACTCGTTCCAGTATCGTTTTCGTCCCGGGGAGGCCACCGTGCCCGCCACTCGCGCCCTGCCCACCGAGGAAGCCCTCGACCTCGTCCGGCTCACGCGGATGCTCGCCGCCAAGGAGCTGGCGCCGCGTGTCGCCGACGCGGAGGCGGAGGCGGAGTTCCCGAGGGACGTGTTCCGCACGCTCGGCCGCAGCGGACTGCTCGGCCTCCCGTTCCCCGAGGAGGACGGCGGGGCGGGGCAGCCGTACGAGGTGTATCTCCAGGTCCTCGAAGAGGTCGCCGCCGTCTGGTCGAGCGTCGCCGTCGGGATCTCCGTGCACGCCCTGTCCTGCTTCCCGCTGGCCCGGTTCGGCACGGCCGAGCAGCGCGCCGAGTGGCTGCCCGAGCTGCTCGGCGGGGAGCTGCTGGGCGCGTACTGCCTCTCCGAGCCGCACGCCGGATCGGACCCGGCGGCGATGCGGACACGCGCGGTGCGCGACGGCGACGAGTACGTCATCAACGGCGCCAAGGCATGGACCACGCACGGCGGTTACGCCGACTTCTACACCGTCATGGCGCGCACCTCCGAGGACCGCACGCACGGCATCTCCTGCTTCCTCGTCCCGGCCGGCACCCCCGGCCTGAGCGCGGACCCGCCGGAGCGCAAGATGGGGCTGACCGGTTCCGCGACCGCGACGATGCGGTTCGACGACGTCCGTGTACCGCTCTCGCGGCGGATCGGCGAGGAGGGGCACGGTCTGCGGATCGCGCTCGCCTCGCTGGACTGCGGTCGCCTCGGGATCGCCGCCGTCGCCACCGGCCTCGCGCAGGGCGCCCTCGACCACGCCGTGCGCTACGCGCGCGAGCGGGAGACGTTCGGGAAGCCGATCATCGAGCACCAGGGGCTCGCGTTCGTCCTCGCGGACATGGGGGCCGCCGTCGAGTCCGCGCGCGCGACGACCCTGGCGGCGGCCCGGCTCAAGGACCAGGGGCTGCCGTTCACCAGCGAGGCGTCCATCGCCAAGCTCGTCGCGACGGACAACGCGATGAAGGTGACCACGGACGCGGTGCAGGTCCTCGGCGGGTACGGCTACACGCGGGACTTCCCCGTCGAGCGGTACATGCGCGAGGCCAAGGTCATGCAGATCTTCGAAGGAACGAACCAGATCCAGCGCATGGTCATCTCGCGTGCGCTGGACCGGAGCGAGGGCGGTGCGCTCACCGTCCTCGGCAAGGAGTGATGATGCAGCTCGCCCACACCGCCGCCCTCGTCACCGGCGGGGCCTCCGGACTCGGCGCCGCGACCGCGAAGGCGTTCGCCGAGGCCGGTGCGCAGGTGTTCGCCGTCGACCTGAAGTCCGGGATCGACGGCGCCCCCGAGGTGCCCGGGGTGACGTACGTCGCCGCCGACGTCACCGACCCCGAGCAGGTGGCCGCCGCCGTCGCCGCCGCGTCCGGGGCGGGGGTGCCGCTGCGGGCCGTCGTCAACTGCGCGGGTATCGGGCCGTCCATGCGGATTCTCGGCCGCAAGGGGGTCCACGATCTCGCGCTGTACGCGAAGGTCGTGCAGATCAACCTCGTCGGGACGTTCAACGTCCTCGCCCTCGCCTCCGAGGCCATCGCCGCGACCGAGGCGGACGAGGGCGGCCAGCGCGGCGTCATCGTCAACACCGCGTCCATCGCCGCGTACGACGGACAGGTCGGGCAGGCGGCGTACGCGTCCTCCAAGGGCGGAGTGGTGGGGCTGACGCTGCCCGCCGCCCGGGACCTCGCGCAGTACGGCATCCGGGTCTGCACGATCGCGCCGGGCATCGTCGACACACCCATGATGGGGACCGTCTCGGAGGAGTTCCGTACGTCCCTCGCCGCCGGGGTGCCGTTCCCGCAGCGGTTCGCCTCGCCGGAGGAGTACGCGAAGCTGGCGCTGGCGATCGTCGACCACGACTACCTGAACGGGGAGACGATCAGGATGGACGGGGCGCTGCGGATGGCGCCGCGCTGAGCGTTTCTCATGACCTGACCAGCAGCTGGAAGTCGAACGCGTAGCGGCTCGCGCGGTAGATGTGCGTTCCGTACTCCACCGCGCGGCCCGTGTCGTCGTAGGCCGTGCGCTGCATCGTGAGGAGGGCGGCGCCCGGGGTCTCCTCCAGGAGCTTCGCCTCGTCGGGGGTGGCGGAGCGGGCGCCGATGGTCTGGCGGGCGCTGTGCAGGGTGATGCCGGCCGTGCGGAGCATGGTGTAGAGGCCGGTGGCTTCGAGGTGGGGCGTGGAGAGGTCGAGGAGGTCCGGGGGGAGGTAGTTGGAGAGGCGGGCGACCGGCTGGCCGTGCGTCGCGCGCAGGCGTTCGATGAGGATCACCTCGCTGCCCTCGGGGACGGAGAGGGCGGCGGCGACGTCGGCGGAGGCGGGGAGTGTCTCGTTGCGCAGGACGACGGTGGTGGGGCCCTGGCCGGCGGCGGCGAGGTCGTCGTACAGGCTGCTCAGCTCCAGGGGGCGTTTCACCTGGCTGTGCACGACCTGCGTGCCCACCCCCCGGCGGCGGACCAGCAGGCCCTTGTCGACGAGCGACTGGATCGCCTGGCGGACGGTCGGGCGGGAGAGGCCGAGGCGGGTCGAGAGGTCGATCTCGTTGCCGAGGAGGTTGCCCGGGGCCAGCTCGCCGTGCTCGATCGCCGCCTCCAGCTGCTGGGCGAGCTGGTAGTACAGCGGGACGGGGCTGCCCCGGTCCAGCGCGAACTGGAGCGCGTCCAGCGCGGAGGCGGACACGGCGCGGGCCCGCTCACCGGTCTTCGGCATGCGAGGCACCTCCTCGGGGGTAGAGATCGGCTCCGGAGTGTGCGTTCCTCAGGTGTAGGTCCCGGGAGTCTCCCCTGTCAATGATTTGTTCTGACATTCGGACCTGTTAGTGAAATGATGTCTTAACAAAGTATTGACACCGGGTTCGACAAGGGATTTGATCCCGTCCCAACAGAGCAGCGTCCCGCACAGTGAGGTGCCGGAAAGATGGACAGTGCAACGTCAGCCCGTTCCCGCAAGATCGTCCCGCTCGTGGCCCTCGCCGCGGCGGCGGCCCTGACCGTCGCGGGATGCTCCAGCAGTTCCGGTGGCAAGAAGGCCGAGGAGAGCGCCTCGACCGGCGCCTCCGCGGGCAAGGCCACCACGCCCCGGATGAAGGTCGCCTTCGTCACCCACGCCGCCGCCGGCGACACCTTCTGGGACACCGTCCGCAAGGGTGCCGAGGCCGCCGCCGCGAAGGACAACATCGAGCTCATCTACTCGAACGACCCGATCGCCGGCAACCAGGCGAACCTGGTGCAGAACGGCATCGACCAGAAGGTCGACGGCATCGCCGTCACCCTCGCCAAGCCCGACGCGATGAAGACCGTCATCGCCAAGGCGAAGGCGGCCGGGATACCCGTCGTCGGCCTCAACTCCGGTCTCAGCGACTGGAAGAGCCTCGGCCTCCTCGAATTCTTCGGGCAGGACGAGTCCGTCGCCGGCGAGGCGTTCGGCAACCGCCTGAACACCGACGGCGCCAAGAAGGTCGTCTGCGTCATCCAGGAGCAGGGCAACGTGGGTCTCACCCAGCGCTGCGACGGACTGAAGAAGACCTTCAAGGGCACCACCGAGATCCTCAACGTCAACGGCACCGACATGCCGTCCGTGCAGTCGACGATCACCGCCAAGCTCCGCCAGGACACCGCGATCGACCGGGTCGTCGCCCTCGGCGCGCCCTACGCGCTGACCGCGGTCAAGTCGGTCTCCGAGTCGGGCTCCAAGGCGAAGGTCGCCACCTTCGACCTCAACAAGGAACTCGTCAAGGCGGTCCAGGACGGCAGCATCGAGTTCGCCGTCGACCAGCAGCCCTACCTCCAGGGCTACTTGGCGGTCGACGGGCTGTGGCTCTACAAGAACAACGGCAACTACAGCGGCGGCGGCGAGCAGGCCGTCCTGACCGGCCCCGCGTTCGTCGACAAGACCAACGTCGCCAAGGTCGCCGAGTACGCGGCGAAGGGGACGCGGTGATGAGTACGGCCCAACTGGCCCCGCCCGCACCGGAGAAGGACGGGCGCACCGCACAGCGCCCGTTCGCGGTACGGGCGTTGGCCCGTCCTGAGGTGGGGGTGTTCCTCGGGGCGGCGGCGGTCTTCGTGTTCTTCCTGATCGCGGCGCCGACGGTGCGTGACGGCGGTTCGATGGCGACGGTCCTCTACCAGTCGTCGACGATCGGGATCATGGCGCTGCCGGTCGCCCTGCTCATGATCGGCGGGGAGTTCGACCTCTCGTCGGGTGTCGCGGTCATCTCCTCCGCGCTCACCGCGTCCATGCTCAGCTTCCAGCTCACCATGAACGTGTGGGTCGGTGTGGTCGTCGCCCTGGTCGTCGCCCTGGCGATCGGCGCGTTCAACGGCTGGATGGTCGTCAAGACCGGACTGCCCAGCTTCCTCGTCACGCTGGGCACGTTCCTGATCCTCCAGGGCGCCAACCTCGCCGTGACGAAGCTCGTCACGACGAACGTCGCGACCGACGACATCAGCGACATGGACGGCTTCGACCAGGCCCGCAAGGTCTTCGCGTCGTCCTTCCACGTCGGGGACGTCGAGATCAAGGTCACCGTGGTGTGGTGGCTGGTCTTCGCGGCGCTGGCCACCTGGGTCCTGCTGCGGACGAAGTACGGGAACTGGGTGTTCGCGGTCGGCGGGAACAAGGAGTCGGCCCGCGCGGTCGGTGTCCCGGTGAACTTCACGAAGATCACCCTGTTCATGGCCGTCGGGTTCGGTGCCTGGTTCGTGGGGATGCACCAACTGTTCTCCTTCAACACCGTGCAGTCGGGTGAAGGGGTCGGGCAGGAGCTGATCTACATCGCGGCGGCCGTCATCGGCGGCTGTCTCCTGACCGGCGGTGCCGGTTCCGCGATCGGGCCGGTCTTCGGCGCCTTCATGTTCGGGATGGTCCAGCAGGGCATCGTCTACGCCGGCTGGAACCCCGACTGGTTCAAGGCGTTCCTCGGCGTCATGCTCCTCGGCGCCGTCCTGATCAACCTGTGGATTCAGCGCACGGCGACCCGGAGGTGACTTCCATGACGACCGAAGGAACACACGGGGCGATCCTCCAGGACCCCCCGGCCGGCGACGGCGCGATCGTCGAACTCCGCGGCGCGGGCAAGGCGTACGGCAACATCCGCGCCCTGCACGGCGTCTCCCTCGCCGTGCACCCCGGGAAGGTGACCTGCGTCCTCGGCGACAACGGCGCCGGCAAATCGACCCTCATCAAAATCATCTCCGGCCTCCACCAGCACACCGAGGGTGAGTTCCTCGTCGACGGACAGCCGGTCCGCTTCAGCACCCCGCGCGACGCGCTCGCCCGAGGCATCGCCACCGTCTACCAGGACCTCGCGACCGTCCCGCTCATGCCGGTCTGGCGGAACTTCTTCCTTGGCTCCGAGATGACCAAAGGCCCCTGGCCCATCAGGCGGCTGGACATCGAGCGGATGAAGAAGACCGCCGACGAAGAACTCCGCAACATGGGGATCGTCCTCGACGACCTCGAACAGCCCATCGGCACCCTCTCCGGCGGCCAGCGGCAGTGCGTCGCCATCGCACGCGCCGTCTACTTCGGCGCACGGGTGCTGATCCTCGACGAGCCGACCGCCGCCCTCGGCGTCAAACAGTCCGGCGTCGTGCTGAAGTACATCGCCGCCGCCCGCGACCGCGGCCTCGGCGTCATCTTCATCACCCACAACCCCCACCACGCCTACATGGTCGGCGACCACTTCAGCGTCCTACGCCTCGGCACGCTGGAGTTGAGCGCCGCCCGCAGCGAGGTGAGCCTGGAGGAGCTGACCAACCACATGGCCGGCGGCGCCGAACTCGCGGCTCTCAAGCACGAGTTGTCGCAGGTGCGGGGTGTCGACGTGGACGAGCTGCCGGACGCTGCGGGGGAGGGCTCGTGACTCTCGACCGTATCCGCGTCGGCTCGGCTCCCGACTCGTGGGGGGTGTGGTTCCCCGACGATCCCCGGCAGGTGCCGTGGGAACGGTTCCTGGACGAGGTCTCCGAGGCCGGGTACTCCTGGATCGAGCTGGGTCCCTACGGCTATCTCCCCACCGATCCCGGCCGGTTGGCGGAGGAGGTGGCGAAACGGGAGCTGAAGGTGTCCGCCGGGACCGTCTTCACCGGTATGCACCGGGGGCCGTCCGTCTGGGAGTCCACCTGGGAGCACGTCAGCCAGGTCGCCGCGCTCACCCAGGCGATGGGGGCCCGGCACCTCGTCGTCATCCCCTCCTTCTGGCGGGACGACAAGACCGCCGAGATCCTCGAACCCCCGGAGCTGACCGCCGCCCAGTGGGCCCACCTCACCAAGGGCATGGAGCGGCTCGGGCACGAGGTCAAGGAGGTGTACGGGCTGGACATCGTCGTCCATCCGCACGCCGACACCCACATCGACACCGAGGACCACGTCGAGCGGTTCCTCGACTCGACGGACGGCGAACTCGTCAACCTCTGCCTCGACACCGGGCATTACGCGTACTGCGGCGGCGACAGCGTGAAGCTGATCGAGACGTACGGGGAGCGGATCGGGTACCTGCACCTCAAGCAGGTCGACCCGGCGGTCCTCGCGGACGTCCAGGCCAAGGGGACCCCCTTCGGGCCGGCCGTCGCCCAGGGCGTGATGTGCGAACCGCCTTCCGGTGTCCCCGAGTTGGGGCCCGTGATGGAGGCGGCCCAGCGGCTGGGCGTCGAGCTGTTCGCGATCGTCGAGCAGGACATGTATCCCTGCGAGCCGGACCGGCCCCTGCCGATCGCCGTGCGGACCCGGCAGTTCTTGCGGTCGTGCGGGGCGTGAGGGGGCCTGCCGGCGGGAGTCCGTGGCTGGAGGCGGGGGGAGGGAGCCGGGGGCTTGTCGGCTGACCTCAGGGGGGCTGGGAGCTTGTGGGCCGGGCTCAAGGAAGCTGGGGGCCGGTCGGCCGGGCGTGAATCTGCGGCTGCGGCTGCGGCTGTGACTGGGGCTGCGGTTGTGACTGGGGCCGAGGTCGCGTCCGCGTCCGTGCCCTGAGGGCCCTAGCCTCCTGTACATGGACAAGATCGCCATACCGCTGGAAGCCGGCTCTTCGGGGCCGGCTTCCGCGCTCTCCCTGCGCCCCTGGCAGCCCTCCGACGCCCCCGCGCTGATCCCGCTGGCCCAGGACGCCGCCCTCCGCCACTGGACCAGCCTCGACATCCACGACGAGAGCGACGCCGTGCGCTGGATCGCCGAGCAGGAGCGGGGCTGGACGACCGGAACCCGCCTCGCCTTCGCCGTGGTCACCCCGCAGGGGCAGCCGCTGGGCCACGCCGTCCTCAAACACCCCGACGCCGTCGCGGCCGAGATCGGCTACTGGACGGCCGCCGCCGCCCGGGGACGAGGGGTCGCCTCCAATGCCCTGCGCACCCTGACGTCCTGGGCGTTCAGGGAGTACGAGGCCCTGGAGCGGCTGGAGTTGATCCACCAGACCGACAACGCGGCGTCCTGCCGGGTCGCGGAGAAGTGCGGGTACGGACTGGAGGGGGTACTGCCCGCTCGTCCGCCCGCGTATCCGTTGGAGGGGCATCTGCATGTGCGGGGGCGGGGCTGACTCAGAAGAGCGCCCGCGTGAACACCACCATCGGCTCGCCGGGCCCGTTGTAGTCGTCCACCACGTTCGCCTCGAACCCCAACGAACGGTGGAACGCGATCGACCCCGCGTTGCCGGTGCCGGTGATCGCCTTGAGCCGGGCGGCGCCCTGCTGCTGGGCGGCCTCGCCGAACGCGGTGTACAGGGCGCGGCCCAGCCCCGTTCCCTTCGCGTCGTCGCGGACGGCGATGAGGTGGACGTACCCGGTGGCGGCCGGCGTGACGAAGCCGATCACGTACCCCCGAATCCCGTCCCGCGCGCGGGCCACCAGGCAGGTGTCCGGGAACTCCTGTACCAGGGCGCGGAGATGGAGCGCGCGGAGGTCGCGGTCGCCCCAGTAGCGGGGGTGGTCGGAGAGGAGTTGGGGGAGGTCGGTGATGTGGGCGGGGGTAATGAGGGGTGGCATGGGGTGAGGGTGCCAGAGGGGGGTGGGGAGGTGGTGCGTGATATATCACGCATGATGTGTCATGTGTGGTGCGTGGTGCGTGGTGCGTCGTGCGTGGGGCGCGTGATGCGTGATGCGTGATGCGTGATGTGCGGCGCATGGCGCGTGGTGTGTGATGCGTGATGTGCCGTACGGCAGCCATGTAGCCGTACGGCACATCACATTCCGCCGGGCCCGGAGTCCGTGCGGGTGGGCTCAGGGGGCGGCTCTCCGGGCTCAGGCGCCCCGTACCTCCGCGATCGTCACCGGGCGGTGTTCGTGGAGGGAGAGGGTGCAGGCGTCGGCGATCCAGCCGGCTTCGAGGGCGTCCTCGATGGTGCAGGGGGAGGTGCGGGTGCCGGAGACGACCTCGGTGAAGGCGGTGAGTTCGGCGCGGTAGGCCGCGGTGAAGCGGTCCATGAAGAAGTCGTGGGGGGTGCCGGCGGGGAAGGTGACGCCGGGTTCGACGGAACGGAGGGGGAGCTTGTCCTCCAGGCCGACGGCGATGGAGTCGGTGAAGCCGTGGATCTCCATCCGGACGTCGTAACCGCGCCCGTTGTGGCGGGAGTTGGAGACGACGGCGATCGTGCCGTCGTCGAGGGTGAGGACCGCGCCGGTCGTGTCGGCGTCCCCCGCCTCCTTGATGTAGTCGGCACCCCGGTTGCCGCCGACGGCGTACACCTCGGTGACCTCGCGGCCCGTCACCCACCGGATGATGTCGAAGTCGTGCACGGAGCAGTCGCGGAAGATCCCGCCGGACGCGGCGACGTAGGCCGCGGGCGGCGGAGCCGGGTCGAGGGTCGTGGAGCGGACCGTGTGGAGCTTGCCCAGCTCACCCGCCTGCACGGCCGCGCGCGCGGCGACGAAACCGGCGTCGAAACGGCGGTTGTACCCGATCTGGATGGGGACGCCGCTGCCCTGGACGGCCTTGAGGACCTCGACGCCCTCCGCCATGGTCTTGGCGACCGGCTTCTCGCAGAAGACCGGGATGCCCGCCGCCACGCCCGCCCGGATCAGCGCCGGGTGCGCGTCGGTCGCGGCGGCCACGACGATGCCGTCCACCCCCGCCGCGAGGAGCGCCTCGGGCGAGTCGACGACCTCCCCGCCGAACTTCTCGGCGGCGGCCTTGGCGGCCTCGGCGAACGGGTCGGTGAGGACGAGGGAGTCGACGGCGTCGAGTCCGGAGAGGGTCTCGGCGTGGAAGGCGCCGATGCGGCCGAGGCCGAGGATTCCGATGCGCATGGGGGTGCAGCTCCTAAGGGTGGTGCCAAAAACAGGGGGAGAGGGAGGTCTAGTCGAGGCCGCCGAGGACGTTCTGGTCCCAGTCGATCACCGAACCGGTCACCACGCCCGACCGGTCGGACAGCAGGAGGACGACGAAGTCGGCGATCTCGTCGGGCTGGCCCAGCTTGCCCATGGGCAGCTTCGCGGCGGCGTCCGCCAGCCAGCCGTCCTCGGCGCCGTGGAAGGCCCGCTGGGTGGCGTCCTCGCCCTCCGTGGCCGTCCAGCCGATGTTCAGGCCGTTGATGCGCACCCGGTCCCAGCGGTGCGCGTGCGCGGCGTTGCGGGTCAGCCCGATCAGGCCCGCCTTGGCGGCGACGTACGGCGCCAGGAAGGGCTGACCGCCGTGCGCCGACGAGGTGATGATGTTGACGACCGTCCCGGGCTCCTTGCGCCCCACCATGTTGGCGACGGCCGCCTGCATCGCGAAGAACGGCCCCTTCAGGTTGATCGCGATGTGCGCGTCGAACAGCTCGGGCGTCGTGTCGAGCAGCGTGCCGCGCGAGGTGAGGCCCGCGGAGTTGACGAGGCAGTCGACACGGCCGTACGCCTCCACGACGGCCGCCACGGCCGACTTCGCCTGTTCGGCGTCCGAGAGGTCGGCCTGTACGTACAGTGCGTCGCCGCCCAGTTCCGCCACCAGGGCCTCGCCCACCTCGGGCCGGCGCCCGGTCACGGCGACCTTCGCGCCCTCGCGCGCGGCGGCCCGCGCGATCGCCGCCCCCACGCCCTGGCTGCCGCCGTTGACGAGGACGACCTTGTCCTTCAGGAGTGCCATGCCGTTCCCTTTCAGCTCTCGCGCCGTACGGCGCCGGCCCGCAGCTCGTCCCGCAGAGCCCGGGTGGTCCATCCCTCGGCGAGCGCCCGCCGCACCACGTCCGCCTGCGAGGGCGGCGCCATCCCGTCGACCGGCGGATCACGGTCGAGGTTCGTGGGGAAGGCGTAGCCCTCCGCGCTCGCGGCGATCACCCGCTCCACCCAGGCCGGATCGCCCGCGTGCTGGACCAGCGCCGGGTAGACCGCGTTCGCGACCGCCTCCCGGTCGACCGTCTCCATGGCCCGCCCGAACGCCGACGACACCTGGAGCAGGTTCGCGATCCTTCGCACGTCGAGCGTGCGGTTGGTGCCGGCCGCGTGGAACACCGCCGGGTTGAAGAACACCGCGTCCCCCTTGAGCAGCGGGAGCTGGACGTGGCGCTCCTTGAAGTACGCCTGGAACTCCGGCCGGTGCCACGCCAGATACCCGGGGACGTATCTCTGCGAGTACGGCAGGTACAGCGTCGGCCCCGACTCCACCGGCATGTCGCAGTGCGCCACCGCGCCCTGGAGGGTCAGGACGGCCGACAGCCGGTGGACGTGCTCCGGGTACGCGGCGACCGCCTCGGCCGACAGGAACCCCAGGTGGTAGTCCCGGTGCGCGGTCTGCGCGGCGCCGCCCGGGTTGACGACGTTGACCTGCGAGGTGATCTGGTAGCCGGGGCCGAGCCACGCCTCGGAGACGAGCGCGACGACCGGGTTCGCGTAGTAGTCCGCGAACGCCGACGGGTCGTACAGGGCGGCCTTCTCCAGGGCGTTCCACACCCGTTCGTTCGCCCCCGGCTTCGCGAAGTGGTCGCCCGCGGGGGCCTCCGCCGCGCGCTGCTCGTTCAGCAGGGCCTCGAAGACGGAGGTCAGCCGGTCGACGACCGCCGCGTCCGGGAAGGCACGCCGGAACAGGACGACGCCGGGGCCGTCCGTGAGGGCCCGGACCAGCTCGGCGCGCAGGCCCTCGCCGGGCGCCTCACCGTCGTAAGCCTCACCGTCGTACGCCTCGCTGTCGTACACGAGGACGCCGTTCTCGACCGACGCCGCGCGCGGGTAGTCGGCCGGGTCGGTGGTGCGTTCGACGAGGGCGCGGAACGTGTCGAGGTCGCAGTCCTGGGCGGTCAGCCAGGCGGCGGAGGTCGGGGCTTCGGGTGTGAAGGACATCCTCGTCCTTTCGGGGCACAGGAGGGCGACTCGGGGCGCGGGGTGCCGCGGCTCTGTCATTCTTGTCAGCACAAACCCCTCGAACAACCAGCAGTGGGCCATCAAAAACCCCTCAGAAAACCGGTGCCGGCGCGGCTGGGGAGCCGGCCGGCGAGGTGTGAGGAGTCAGGCGTGGGGCTTAAGGAGTCAGCTGTGGGGCACCCCTTCCCGATCCGTGAGATCGCCCGTCAGGCGGGGCTCAGCGAGGCCACCGTCGACCGCGTCCTCAACGGCCGCGGCGGCGTGCGCGCCTCCACCGAGCAGGAGGTGCGCCGGGCCATCGCCGACCTCGACCGGCAGCGCACGCAGGTCCGGCTGGTCGGGCGGACGTTCATGCTGGACATCGTCATGCAGGCCCCCGAACGGTTCACCACGGCCGTACGCGCCGCCTTGGAGGCCGAACTGCCCGCCCTGCACCCGGCGGTCCTGCGCTCCCGCTTCCACTTCCGGGAGACCGGTCCCGCGCGCGAGACCGTCACCGCCCTGGAGCGCATCGGCCGGCGCGGCTCCCAGGGCGTCATCCTGAAGGCGCCCGACGCCCCCGAGGTCACCGACGCCGTCGGCCGGCTCGTCGACGCGGGCATCCCCGTCGTCACCCTCGTCACCGACCTGCCCGCCAGCGCGCGCCTCGCCTACGTCGGCATAGACAACCGCGCGGCGGGCGCCACGGCCGCCTACCTGATGGGCCAGTGGCTCGGCGAACGCCCCGGGAACGTCCTGACCAGCGTCAGCAGCGGCTCCTTCCGCAACGAGGAGGAGCGCGAGATGGGCTTCCGGAGCGTCATGCGGGCCCGGCATCCCGCGCGGGCGCTCGTCGAGATCACCGAGGGGCAGGGGCTCGACGCGACGCAGTACGAACTGGTCCGGGCGGCGCTGGAGCGGGACGCGGAGATCCGCGCGGTGTACTCCATCGGCGGCGGCAACAACGCGACGCTCCGGGCGTTCGCGGATCTCGGGCGGGAGTGCGCGGTGTTCGTCGCGCACGACCTCGACCAGGACAACACACGGCTGCTGCGGGAGCAGCGGATCTCGGCGGTCCTGCATCACGATCTGCGGCAGGACGTGCGGGACGCCTGCCAGACCGTGATGCGGGCACACGGGGCGCTGCCGCCGGCGGGGCCGGTGCTGCCGTCGGCGATCCAGGTGGTGACGCCGTACAACATGCCGGTGGGGAGGTGAAGGTGCCCTCCGGGGAGCGAGGTCCGGTTTTCGACGCACCGGGAGGGCAGGGGACCGAGGGAGCCCGGTGGCCCACCGGGAGCGCCGATCGCCTATCGTCCGACAATCGGCTCGTACGGCCGTACGGCGTCTACTCCGCCGCCACGTCCACCCACCCCCGGCGCTCCGCCGACCTCGTCATCGCGTCCAGCACCGTCGCGCTGCGCACCGCGTCCGCGAGCGTCGTCCCGTACGGCGTCCCCTCCGCCACGGAGCGGAGGAAACGGTACGCCTCGATGACCTTCAGGTCGTCGTACCCCATCGCGTTCGCCGCCCCCGGCTGGAACGCCGCGAACTCGCCGTCCCCGGGGCCGACATACACCGTGCTGACGGACTGGTCCTGGTACGACGTCCCGAGGCTGACGCGCAGCTCGTTCATACGGCGGAAGTCCCACAGGACCGCGCCCTTCGTGCCGTGCACCTCGAAGCCGTAGTTGTTCTGCTCGCCGACGGAGACCCGGCACGCCTCCAGGACACCGCGCGCGCCCGAGGCGAAGCGCAGGAGACAGCTGACGTAGTCCTCGTTCTCGACGGGCCCCAGGACGCCCCCGGAGGCCAGCGTGTGGCCCGCCGTAGCCCCGGTGGGCCGCGCCCGCTCCGGGACGAAGACGGCCGTGTCGGCGGCCAGGGAGACGATGTCGCCCAGCAGGAAGCCGGCCAGGTCCACGCCGTGCGAGGCGAGATCGCCCAGCACCCCGCTGCCGCCGCGCTCCCGCTCGTACCGCCAGGTGAGGGCGCCGTCCGGGTGGGCCGCGTAGTCGCTGAAGAGCCGCACGCGCGCGTGCGTGACGTCCCCGATCCCGCCGGAGGCGATGATCTCCCGCGCCTTCTCGACGGCCGGGGCGTTGCGGTAGTTGAAACCGACCGCCCCCTGGACGCCCGCCTTCGCGACCGCGTCGGCCACCGCGCGCGCGTCCCCCGACGTCAGCCCGACCGGCTTCTCGATCCACAGGTGCTTACCGGCCTTCGCCATCGCCACCCCGATCTCCCGGTGCAGGAAGTTCGGGGCGGTGACGCTGACGGCGCGCACGCGCGGGTCGGCCGCGATCTCCCGCCAGTCCCGGACGGCGTCCTGGAACCCGTACCGCGCGGCGGCCTCCTCCGCGCGGCCGGGCACCTCCTCGGCGACGGTCACGAGGCGGGGGCGGAGCGGGAGGCCGGGGAAGTGGTGCGGCACGCGCGCGTACGCCTGCGTGTGCACGCGGCCCATCCAGCCGAATCCGATGACGGCGACACCCAGCTCGTTCACGTCGTTCACGGCAGCAGCCCTTCGTTGGACTCTCTGGAAGCTCTTCGGACTCGTGACGGTCCTTGATTGTTTGGACCGGTCCACAACTTGTCCCGGCCACCCTGGGGGTGTCGGCGCCGGACTGTCAAGGGGCCGGCCTGCTGCCGGGCGGGCCGTCGGAGACCGGGGCGACCCTTTGACAAGCGGGCGGCCGACTGGAACGGTCCACGCATGAGACCGCCCACCATCCGTGACGTCGCCGACCGGGCCGGGGTGTCCAAGTCGCTGGTCTCCCTCGTGCTGCGCGGCGCCTCCCAGGTCCGGCCCGAGAAGCGGGAAGCCGTGCTGGCGGCGATGCGCGAACTCGGCTACCGGCCCAACGCCGCCGCGCGCAGCCTCAGCGAGCAGCGCACCCGCACGGTCGGCGTCCTCCTCAACGACCTGCGCAACCCCTGGTACGTCGACCTCCTGGACGGCCTCAACTCGCTGCTGCACGAGAGCGGGCTGCACATGCTCCTCGCGGACGCCCGCCTCAACCGCCGGGTCGGGCAGGACCTCGCGGACCCGTTCCTGGCCCTCCAGGCGGACGGACTCGTCGTCGTCGGCACGTTCCCCGACGGGACCGCTCTGGACGCCGTGGCGGCCCGTATGCCGGTCGTGGTGGCCGGTGCGCGGGAGCCGGTGCCGGCCGGGGTGGACGTCGTCGCCGCGGACGACGCGCTCGGCGCGCGGCTCGCCACCGAGCACCTGCTCGGGCTCGGGCACCGGCGGATCGCGCACATCGCCGGGTACGGGGCCGTGGGGGAGCTGCGCAGGGGCGGGTACGAGGCGGCGATGCGGGCGCACGGGGGTGATCCGGCGGGGCTCGTGGAGGTGTGCGACATGACCGAGGAGGGGGGTCATCGGGCCGCCGTGCGGCTGCTCAGCCGGGCCGAGCGGCCCACCGCCGTGTTCGCCGTCAACGACATCGCGTGTGTGGGGGTGCTGTCGGCGGCCGAGGAGATGGGGCTGCGGGTGCCGGGGGAGCTGTCGGTGGTGGGGTACGACAACACGAGCATCTCGCGGCTGCGGCATCTGTGGCTGACGACGGTGGACCCGGCGGGGCGTGAGGTGGGGCGGGAGGCGGCTCGGTTCCTGTTGTCGCGGTTGGCGGGGGAGCGGGGGGAGGGGCGGGTGCGGTTGGCGGTGCCGGTGCTGGAGCGGCGGGGTAGTACATCACGCATCGCCTGAGCTCCCCATCTGTCGGCGACGAAATTGTTGACAATCTTGTCGGGCTAGATTTACGTTCGACAGGCACTCACTTCAGGGAGGGCGACGATGCCTCAAGGAGCCGGCCCGAGCACCGGGGAGCAGGCCAGGCAGCATGCGCTCGCGCAGTTGCGGCAGGCGATCCTGCACGGCGAGATGTCACCGGCCCAGCGGCTGGTGGAGAACGAACTCGCCGAGCAGTTCGGTGTGACGCGGGCCAGTATCCGCGCCGCGCTCATCGACCTCGAAGCGCAGGGGCTGGTCGAGCGCATCCGCAACAAGGGCTCACGGGTACGGGTCGTGTCGGTCGAGGAGGCCGTCGCCATCACCGAGTGCCGCATGGTCCTCGAAGGACTGTGCGCGGCGAAGGCGGCGACGCTCGCGAGCGACGAGCAGATCGACGAGCTGAAGCACATCGGCACGGCGATGACCAAGGCGGTCGCCGACGGCGAACCGCTCACGTACTCCGACCTCAACCACGAACTGCACACCCGCGTACGGGAGTTCTCCGGCCAGCGCACGGCCGTCGAGCTCCTGGAGCGGCTCAACGCCCAACTGGTCCGGCACCGCTTCCAGTTGGCGCTGAGGCCGGGCCGTCCGCAGCGCTCCCTGAACGAACACCTGGCGATGATCGAGACGATCGAGGCCAGGGACCCGGAGGCGGCCGAGACGGCCGTGCGCGCCCATCTTGCCAGCGTGATCGAGGCGTTGCGGGACTGACGCGGGGGCGGTGGCGGGGGCGGTGGCGGGGCGGCGTGGTGGCAGGGCCGGTGTGGTGCCGGGGCTGATGCGGGGCCGGGGGTGACGCGGCGTCGGGGTCGATCCGGTGCCGGGGCCGGTACGGCGTCGGGTTCGTGCCGGTGCCGGTGCCTGCGCCTGTGCCTGTCCGTTCCGGTGTCGGTCCGATCCGATCCGGTGCCGGGGTCGATCCGGTGCTGGGGTCGGCGTCACTTCGGGGTGGGTGCTTTCCGCTCATGCGAACAGCCCGAGGAGTTCTGCCGTGAACCAGCCCACCGCGCCCCCTCGTTCGACCCTCGTCGTCACCGCGCACGCCGGGGACTTCGTCTGGCGGGCGGGCGGGGCCATCGCCCTGGCCGCCGCCCGTGGTGAACGGGTCACCATCGCCTGCCTCACCTTCGGCGAGCGCGGCGAGTCCGCCAGTGCGTGGCGTGCCGGGAAGACCCTGGACGAGATCAAGGCGCTACGCCGCGACGAGGCCGAGCGCGCCGCCGCGGTCCTCGGCGCCGAGATCCGTTTCTACGACGCCGGCGACTATCCCCTCGTGCCCACACCGGAGTTGACGGACCGTCTGGTCGGGCTGCTGCGTGCCGTGCAGCCCGATGTCGTCCTCACCCATCCCGCCGACGACCCCTACAACGGTGACCATCCCGCCGCCCACCGGATGGCGATGGAGGCCCGCGTCCTCGCGCAGGCCGTCGGCTATCCCGGGCCGGGCGAGATCATCGGCGCCCCGCCTGTGTTCTGCTTCGAGCCGCACCAGCCGGAGATGAGCGGCTTCCGGCCCGAGGTGCTTCTCGACATCACCGAGGTGTGGGACACCAAGCGCGCGGCCATGGAGTGCCTCGGCGCCCAGCAGCACCTGTGGGACTACTACACCGATCTCGCCGTGCGCCGGGGCGTCCAGCTCAGGCGGAACGCGGGCCCGAATCTGGGGCTCGCCCACACCGCCATGGCCGAGGCGTACATGCGGCCGTTCCCGCAGGTCGCGAGGGAGCTGGCATGAGCGGCGTGATCGTCACCGGGCCCCCGAAGGCTGCCGCCGAGGACGTCGAGGCGCTGGCTCGCTTCGGTGTCGCCACCGTCAGCGAGGCGATGGGCCGAACCGGCCTGCTGGGTAGGGGAATTCGCCCCGTCCAGCAGGGGGTGCGGGTCGCGGGCACCGCCGTGACCGTGCTCGGCTGGCCCGGCGACAACCTCATGATCCACGCGGCCGTCGAGCAGTGCGGCGAGGGCGACCTCCTCGTCGTCACCACCACCTCGCCCTCCACGGACGGCCTGTTCGGCGAGTTGTTCGCCACCGCCCTCCAGGCGCGCGGTGTGCGGGGCGTCGTGCTGAACACGGGCATCCGCGACACCCAGGAACTCCGCGACATGGGTTTCCCCGCCTGGGCGCGGGCGGTCTCCGCGCAGGGCACGGTCAAGGCGACCGGTGGCTCGGTCAACGTGCCGATCGCGATCGACGGCCAGGTGATCCACCCGGGTGACGTGATCCTGGCCGACGACGACGGCGTCGTGATCGTCCCCCGCCGCCGCGCCCACGCCGTCGCCCTCGTCGCACGGGCGCGTGAGGACAAGGAGGCCCGTGCGCGTGCCGCCTTCCTCGACGGTGAACTCTCCCTCGACCGCTACGGGTTGCGGGGGAAGCTGAAGCAACTCGGCGTGGAGTACCGGACGTACGAGGAGTACTCGGCCGGGGAGGAGACGTGAGCCCCGCCGGCTCCGACGGGGTGCGCTGCATGCTGATGCGGGGCGGCACCTCCAAGGGGGCCTACTTCCTCGCCGCCGACCTCCCCGCCGAACCCGCCCTGCGCGACGCCCTGTTGCTGCGGATCATGGGCGGGCCCGACCCTCACCAGATCGACGGCGTCGGCGGCGGACATCCCCTCACCAGCAAGGTCGCGGTGGTGTCCCCGTCCACCCGACCGGACTCCGACATCGACTACCTCTTCCTCCAAGTCGCCGTGGACCGAGCCGAGGTGAGCGACCGTCAGAATTGCGGCAACATCCTCGCCGGCGTCGGCGCGTTCGCCGTCGAACGGGGGCTCGTCACGGCCGGGGACCCGGAGACCGCCGTCCGCGTCCGGATGGTCAACTCCGGTGATCTCGCGGCCGTTTCCTTTCCCACACCCGGAGGCCGGGTGCGGTACGACGGGGACGTCACCATCGCGGGAGTGCCGGGGAGCGCGGCGCCCGTGCTGATCGAATTCCCGCCCGGGGCAGGGCCGTTGCTGCCGACCGGGCGAGTGCGGGACGTCGTCGACGGGGCGCCGGTGACCTGTGTCGACAACGGGATGCCGACCGTACTCGTCGCCGCCGCCTCGCTCGGGGTCAGCGGCTACGAGTCACCGGAGGAACTGGAGGGGGACACCGCACTCGCCGGCCGGATTCGCGCGATCCGGCTCGCCGCGGGGCGGCTGATGGGGCTCGGGGACGTGTCCGCGGCGACCGTGCCCAAGGTGACACTGCTGTCGCCGGCTCGGTTCGGGGGGACGGTGAGCACGCGGACGTTCCTGCCGGTGAGGTGTCATACATCGATCGGGGTGCTGGGGGCGGCGAGTGTGGCGGTGGGGGTGGGGCTGGTGGGGGGTGTGGGGGAGGGGGTGACGGCGGAGAGGGTGACGGCAGAGGCGGCGGAGGGGGTGACGCTGGAGGCGGCGGAGGCAGTGGTACATCACACAGCACCGGACGGCCCAGCGGTACGTGATACATCACGCACCGGCGCTCCCGGCGCTCCCGGCGCTCCCGGCGCTCCCGCCGCCTCTCCCAGATCAGCTCCCCCCACCCCCACCCGTCTCCGCATCGAGCACCCCGCCGGCCACCTCGACATGGAGACCACCCTCGGCACCACCCCCGAAGGGCTCCTCACCGCGCGTCGCACCGCCGTGATCCGCACGGCGCGCAAGATCTTCGACGGGACCGTGTTCCCCGCCCCCGCCTGACCTCCCCACCTCCTCTCCCTCCCCAAGGACCCCCTGATGACTCCGCCACTCGGCGACATCGCCCACCTCGGCCACGCCCAGCTCCACACTCCGGACCTGGCCGCCAGCGTCGCCTTCTGCACCGACTACCTGGGACTCACCGTCAACGCGGAGACCGCTGACACTGTCTACCTGCGCGCCTTCGACGACTACGAGCACCACAGCCTCGTCCTCACCGCCCGCGACCGCCCCGGCCTCGGCCGCGTCGCGCTGCGCACCTCCAGCGAGGCGGCCCTGCACCGCCGGGTCGCCGCGATCGAGGCGGCGGGCGGCACCGGGAAGTGGGTCGAGGACGAACCCGGCCTCGGCCCCCTCTACGTCACCACCGACCCCGACGGCCACGAACACGCCCTGTACTGGGAGTCCGAGCACTACCGGGCGCCCGAGGAACTCCGCCCCGCGCTGAAGAACCAGCCCCAGGCCAAGCCCAACCGGGGCGTCGGTGTCCGCCGCCTCGACCACGTCAACTTCCTCGCCGTGGACGTCCTGGCGAACGCCGAGTTCCAGGAGAACGTCCTCGGCGCCCGCCCCACCGAACAGATCAGGCTCGACTCCGGCGGGATCGCGGCCCGCTGGCTGACGTACACGAACAAGTCCTACGACGTCGTCTACACCTCCGACTGGACGGGCACGCCCGGCCGGCTGCACCACATCGCGTTCGCCACCGACACCCGCGAGGACATCCTGAGGGCGGCCGATCTCGCCGTCGACACAGGGGTGTTCATCGAGACGGGCCCCCACAAGCACGCCATCCAGCAGACGTTCTTCCTCTACGTCTACGAACCCGGCGGCAACCGCGTCGAGTTGTGCAACCCCCTCACCCGACTCGTGCTCGCCCCCGACTGGCCGCTCGTGACGTGGACGGAGGCGGAGCGGGCCAAGGGGCAGGCGTGGGGGCTGAAGACGATCGAGTCGTTCCACACGCACGGGACACCACCGGTCGCCCCTTGATTGTCGATGAGATTGTTGACAAAAATGTTGACGTCTAATCCCGGGCTCCCTACCGTCATGCGCACCGTCCCCGCCCGAGAGGAAAACAGCGATGTCCTCCTCGCACTCCCCCTCGACCTCGATCGCCCCGCCGACAGGCCGGCTCGCCCTGCTGGTCGTCGGCCTGTGCTGGCTCGCCGTCCTCTTCGACGGGCTCGACATGTTCGTCTACGGCTCGGTGCTGCCCCACCTGCTGGCCACCAAGACCTTCGGCCTCACCCCGGACCAGGCCGGTGACCTGGGCAGTTACGCCACGCTCGGCATGCTCGTCGGCGCCCTCGCCGCAGGCACGGTCGCCGACCGGACCGGCCGCAAGAACCTGATGGTGGGCTGCGTGGCGCTGTTCTCCCTGGCGTCCGCGCTATGTGCTGCATCACACAGCATCGAGGTGTTCGGCCTCGGCCGCGTCCTCGCCGGGATCGGACTCGGCGGCCTGCTCCCGACCGCGATCAGCATGGTCTCCGACTACGCGGGCCGCGGCCGGGCCGCCCTGACGATCGGCGTCCTCATGACGGCCCACCACACGGGCGGAATCCTCTCCGCGTACGTCGCCAAGTGGCTGGTGGAACCGGTGGGTTGGCGGGCCGCGTTCTGGGTCTGCGTGCTGCCGCTGCTGTTCGCGCCGGTCCTCGCCAAGTTCCTGCCGGAGTCGCTGAGTTTCCTCGTCGCGAAGGGCCGCACCGACGAGGCGCGCGCCCTCGCCGACCGGCACCGCGTCGAACTCCCGCAGACGGAGGAGAAGCGGACGCCGGCCGACCGCTGGGACGCGCTGCTGCACCTCTTCCGCGCCGGTGCCTGGCTCCAGACCCTCCTGTACTGGCTGGCCTCCTTCGGCGGCCTCCTCCTCGTGTACGGCGTCGCCACCTGGCTCCCCACCCTGATGCGCACCGAGGGCTACGCCCTGTCCGACGCCCTCACCTTCGTCGTGGTCTTCAACCTCGGCGGCATCGCCGGCATGCTCCTCGCGGGCCGCGCCGCCGACCGCTTCGGCGCCCCGCGCATCTCCGCCCTCTGGTTCGCGCTCACCGCCGTCGGCGTCCACCTCTTCGGCGTCCACATGCCGACCGCGCTCACCATGCTCGTCGTCTTCCTCACCGGCGTCTTCCTCAACAGCGCCCAGGTGATGGTCTACGCGACCGTCTCCCTGCGCTCCGCCCCCGAGCACCGCGCCACCGCCGTCGGCTGGACCTCGGGCATCGGACGCTTCGGCGCGGTCTTCGGCCCCTGGCTGGGCGGCCGGCTGCTGTCCTCGGGCCACGGCGACTGGGGCTTCACCGCGTTCGCGATCGCCGGACTCTGGTCCATGCTGTTCATCGGTACGGCGGCCCTGCGCGGCGCGTCCCGAGAGGGCGGGCTGGGCCGGCCGGCCGAGGCCCGCTGACCCACCCGGCACACCCCGCCGACGTCAGTCCCTGCGGGCGACCACCCGGTACGCGTTGCACATCCGCCCCCGCCGCGCGAACGGCCGTACGGCGATCCGGTCGAGCACCGTCGCCACCAGCAGCGCCGGAATTCCCGCCACGAACACGGCAGTTCGCACCGCCCGCCGCAGCCGGCCCGGCGGACGGGCGAGCCAGGGAGTGTTCTCGGCCGGTGATATATGACCCAGCACCAGCCATGCGGCGGCCACCAGGTCGATCACCTCGTGGGCTTCGGCGTGCTCCTCGGCCACCACGGTGAACCCGAGCGCGCCGAGCCGCTCCCGCAGATTGGCCACCGGAACGAAATGCAGGTGCTGCGGCTGGAGCCAGGGCAGCCACCACCGCCCCAGCAGCCGGGAGAGGCGGCTCTCGGCATCCGGCACCTCGATCAGCAGGTGTCCCCCGGCCCGCACCACCTCCTGGGCGGCCCGTAGCTCCCGGTCCGGATCGGCGCTGTGCTCCAGGTAGTGGAACATGCTCACCACGTCGTACCGGCCGGCGAGTTCGGGAGCGAGCGCGGGGAAACTCCCCCGGTAACCGCGTTCTACGCGTTTCTCCCGTTCGGCGATCTCCGCGCCGTCGGTGAAGTCCAGCCCGTCGAAGACGGTGTCCGGTAATACATCACGCACCGCCGCGCAGAAGTGCCCCTGTCCGGTCCCCACGTCCAGCCACCGCTTCGGCGCCGCGTCGTGCGCGGCCATCGTCCGGGCCCGCCCCAGGTACGACGAGTTCCGCCCTTCGAAGAGATCCCCGAGCTGCTTCTCCCCGAGCCCGTCGTAGAAGTCCCGGTAGTAGAACTCCAGACCCTCGGCGGTGAGTTGGGGGTTCTGGAAGATGTGCCCGCAGGTCTCGCACCGGTCGAGGACGAACCGTCCCGGCTTGTGCTGGAGCAGATCCGTGGTGCGCAGCCGGGTCCGCAGCGACTCGCCGCCGCACCAGGGGCAGTCGGTGCGGCGCGGCGCGAAGTACCGCTCCACCCCGTCCGCCAGATCCTTCTGATACCCCGGCCGGAGCGCGGCGATCCGCTGCTCCCGCTCGGCCTTCGCGTCACTCACGAACGACTCCTCTCGGCAAGCTGTTCGAGATGGACGGCGGCGGCGTCCGCACCCCCGGCCGCCCGGAACGCCGCACCGACCCGCGCCGCCTCGGCCCGGTACGACGGTTCGTCGAGCACGGCGTCCAGCGCCGCCCCCACCTGCTGCGCCCCGGCCCGCCCGAACCGCACCCGCACCCCGGCCCCCGCGGTCACGACCTGCCCGGCGATCAGCGGCTGATCGTCCCTGATCGGCGCGACGACCAGCGGCACGCCGTACCAGAGCGCCTCGCAGACGGTGTTGTGTCCCGCATGACATACCACCGCGTCGAGACCCTTGGCCAAGAGCGCGATCTGCGGCACGGACGCCACGACCAGCACGTTCTCGTCGGCGCCGCCGCCCAGTACCCCGCCGGGGTCGACCAGCACCGCCTGGAGCCGGCCCGCCCGCGCCCGCACCGCGTCCCGGCACACGGTGAGGAACCGTTCCCCCGCGTCGGCGTTCGCGGTGCCGAGGCTGACGAGGACCGTCGCGCGGTCCGGGTCGAGCCACTCCCACGGGAACCCCTCACCGTCGGGCCGGCCGGTCACCGACGGGCCCACCCAGCGCACCGCCTCGACCTCCCCGACGAGTTCGGGCGTGCTGAACCCGATGACCAGATGCGGCGAGAACCGGGGATCGGCGGTCCCGGACACGTCCCCGACGGCCCGTCGCAGCCCGGCCAGCCGTGCCCCGATCCACTCCTGTACCTTCGGCAGCCCCGCCAGCGGGTCCATGAACTCCGCCGAGGTGGTTGCCGACGTCGCCCACGGCACCCCCGCCCGCTCCGCGACCAGCGCCCCCGCGAACGCCTGCTGGTCGGAGACCACGACATCCGGCCGGAACACCTCCACGGCCCGCCGCACCCCCGGCGCCATCGCCTCCGCCAGCGGCAGCAGAAACCGCTCCCACAAGAACTTCAGCGCCTCGGGGCCACGGAGTTCGGGCGGGCGGTGGGAGGAGGTGACGGTGCCGTGCATGATGCGTGACATATCGGTCTCGGCGCTGGTGGTGTGTGATGTACCACCACCGCCGCCGCTGGCCACGCTTTCGGCCTCGCCCCCGCCCTCCACCTCACACCCGAACACCACAGCATCCGCCCCCGCCAGCCTTCGCACCAGCTCCCGGTCCGGGCACACCCACGCCACCCGGTGTCCTCGGGCGGCGAGACGGGCGGCGACGCCTACGACGGGGTTGATGTGGCCGGTGAGGGGCGGGACGACGAAGAGGAAACCGCTCACCGGGACGTCACCGCCGCGCAGGTCTCGGTGACGAGGGCCTGGACGTGGTCGCCGACCGTGGCGGGTGCCTCGACCAGGATCGAGTGCTCGTGGCCGGGAAGGATCACCGTCCGGCAGTCGGGGAGCAATTCGGCCAGCCGGGGCGCGAGTTCGACGACGTCCGAGTCCCCTCCGTAGAGGGCGAGGACCGGACAGGAGACGGACCCGATCTGATGGTCCGTCAACGTCCCGCTGGCCGGTATGTCCTGGCCGAGGGAGGTCTCGCGGGCCAGCCGGGCGGCGCCCCGTGCGAGGCGGGCCATGTTGTGGCCGCGGTGGGCGGCGATCCAGGTGATCGTGTCGGACTCGTTGTGCGCCAACTCGTGCACGACCCGCCCGAGGATGCGGCGGAGCTTCGACGCCCAGGCGGGCGTGGCCGGTTCGGACTCGATCAGGGAGAGGCTCGCGACCTGCCCGGGATGCCGCACGGCGTACCCGAACGCGATCGTCCCGCCGTAGGAGTTGCCGACCAGATGGACCGGGCCGGTCACCTTCAGCCGTCCCAACAGGGCTTCCAGATCGGCGATGTTGTGGTCGAGGGTGTAGCCGTCGGGCGGCCGGTCGCTGCGGCCGTGGCCCCGCAGGTCGTACATGATCACGTCGAACCCGGCCGCCGCGAACGAGGGCGCCACGGTGAAGTAGTAGCTCGCGAGGCTGTCGGTGAGCAGCCCGTGGACGAGTACGACGGTGGCCCGCGAACTCCGGCTGCCCCGGGGCCCGATGCGCTGGACGTGCAACCGGAGCGCGCCGGTGTCGACCATCGACACGGGTCAGCCCTCCTCGGCCGCTTTGAGACCCAGCACGACGTACTCGACGAGCCGCCCGACGGTGAGCTCGATGATCTCCTCGAACTCCATCCCGGCCAGGAACTCGGCGAAGTTGACGCGTTCGCCGTACCGCTCCTGGAGGAGCCCGGCCAGGGTGACGAGGTCGATGCTCTCCAGCTCCAGATCCCGGTTGAAGGACGTCTCCATGCCTATCTCGGCGTCGTCGACGCCGTACTCGTCCTCCAGGAGGCGGGCGAGCATGCCGGACACGTCGGCGAGAACGGTTTCCTCGTTCATCGGGCGTCGTACTCCTCTTCGTTCGCGTGTCCCGTCGTCCAGGCCACGACGTACTCCCGCGCCGGCAGGCCCGGCGGGTTGGCGGCCGGTGCGCAGTGCACCGGGTAGGCGCGCTCCAGGCGGCCGGAGACGGTGAGGAGGTCGCCGTCCGGGGTGGCGTCGAGGACGGTGAACTCCCGTGGCCTGCCACCGAGTCCGGTGCCCTCGGCCTTGGCCACCGCCTCCTTCGCCGCCCAGAACCGGGTGAACCACAGGGCGCGGGAGCCCTCCAGCCGCTCCAGCAGGCGGAGTTCGTCCGGGCCGAGGGCTGCCGACTCCGTCTCCGGGGTACGCGCGGTGATCTCCTCGATGTCGATCCCCGGCCCCGGACCCGGCCGGTGCGGCCGGGCGATCGCGGCGCCCGCCTCCGCGCAGTGCGCCAACGACACGTCCAGCGCGGGCAGTTGACGGCCGTGCACGCCGACGACGTACGGCCGGCCGAGACCGTCGTTCTCGACGCGCAGCTCCGCCGGGAACACCGGACCCTCCCCGTGCTCCCACAGCCACCGCCGCACCGCGTCCTTCGCGGCGATCCGCCCCAGCAGCCACTGTCGCCGGCCACGCGGCGCGTGCTCGGCGTAGCGCGAACGCTCCACACCGCCCAGGGAGTTGCGCATGATGAGTTCGCGAGAGGCGAGGTCGGGCCACCGTTCGTGGACCAACGTCCAGCCACCCGGCCGGAGTTCGGACAGGGTGTGGCGTTCGGGGAAGCGTTCGACGGGGCGGGTGCGCGGGTCGTTGTCGAAGCGGCGGTCCTGCCAGCCGGAGATCTCCGCCCACACCTCGCCGCCCACGGTCAGCCGGACGTCCGCCTCCAGGAGGGCGTCCGTGAGCGCGGTGATCCGCACCAGGCAGGCGACTTGAGTGCCGGGCGCCGGGTGGGGGCCGTAGAAGCGGATCTCGCGGACGCCGACCGGGAAGACGACCGTGCGGTCGGTGCGGGTGGCCATGATCCAGTAGCCGAGGAGCTGGCCGACGTTGTCGAGGAGGGCGCCGGGGGCGGGCGGAGTGGTGATGACGCCCCGGACGTGGCGGTCGCCGATCGCGGTGAGTTCGGTGACCCCTTGGAACGCCGGGCCGTGGAACATCCAGCGTTCTTCGTAGAGTTGGGCCGCCGTGTGGTCCGGGACGCGCTCCTCGGCGGCAGGGATGCTGGTGGGAGCCGGGCGGGGGTGGGACGGGGCGAGTTCGACCGTCGCGCGGGCGCGGGGGCCGAAGGAGACCGCCAGGCGGTTCGTGGACTCGGGCGTCGTCGTGACCGGGACGTCCACGGCGGGGGTCGCGGTGAGCCACTCCTCGAAACGCGCGTCGTGGACGGCCACCGGGAGGAGTCCGGGGCGGGCCTCGGCGGCTGTGTCCATGATGTGCTGGACGATGGTGGTGGCGGGGACGACCGGCCAACGGTCGGCGATGTCCGGCCAGTTGGGGCGCTGCGGGAAGAAGCAGTGGTCCAGCAGGTAGGGCATGGTGTCGGGGGAGACGCGGACCGTGGTCCGTCGCGGGGTGGTGCGGGCCGCCATGAGGGCGGTCGCCGTGTCGGCCGTCTCCCGCAGGAGTGCGCTGAGTTCGGCGGCGATCGGCATGTGGTCCGCGAGCGCGTCCAGCGGGGCGGACGAGGTGCGCAGGACGGGACGCGCCTCGGGCGGGAGGGAGATCAGGGCGCCGCTCAAGTCGAGGCGGGTCGGCGGGTGTTGGGTGCGAGGGGAGTGGTTCGGGCCCGGCAGTGCCGGGGCCACCTCCGCGCCCGCTGTCCACAAGGCCGCCGCCACACGCCTGAGTTGGGGAAGTCCGTCGCGGTGCGGGGAGTTGGCGGCGACGGTGAGGTGGTCCTGGGCGCCGAGGGTGTCGTCCACGAGGGAGCCCAGGCGGCCGGGGCCGACCTGGACGAAGACGCGGTGGCCGGCGTCGTACAGGGCCTGGGTCAACTGCCGGAAGCGGACCGGCTCCAGGAGGTGGCGGATGAACAACGCCCTGACATGCGCCGGGTCTTCGGGGAACGGGGTCGCCGTCGTTCCCGACCAGAGGGGGATCGTCGGCGGGCGCAGCCGGAAGCGGTTCGCGGCCTGCGCGATGGGGGTCAGGTGGGGACGGAGCATCGGGGTGTGGAAGCCCGAACGGAACGGCAGGACCTGACTGATGACGCCTCGGGCACGGAAGGAGCGGACGAACTCCTCGACCGCCGCGTCCGGTCCGCACACCATCGACTGGCCGGGCGCGTTGTCGTGCGAGAGGACGACGTCACTGCGGCCCAACTCTGCCAACGCGTCCAGCACTTGTTCGGCGGGGGCGCCGATCGCGCCGAACGCCAGGCCCGGGACGGTCAGGGAAGCGGGGTCGAACTCGGCCATGAACGTGTCGACTTCGTCCCCGTCGTACAGCCCCGACGCGACCATCGCCGTCCACTCGCCGACGCTGTGCCCGGCGACGGCGTCCGGGACGATGCCGCTGCGGCGCAGGGCCGCGTCCAGGAGGCGGCCCACGGCGACGACGTCGAAGCCGTGCCGGCCCACGTCGTCCACCTCTTCACCGGGCGCGGGCAGGGCGGGGAGGTCGAAGTGGGCGGCGACGTCGTCGACATGGGGGGCGAAATCGGCTTCGAGGCCGGGGAACAGGAACGCCAGCTTTCCTGTAGCCAGCTTTCCCGAACCGGACTGTCCCGCGACCGGCTCTCCTGCACCCGGCTTTCCCGTACCTTGCTCGCCCGCCCCCGGATCTCCCTTGCCCAGCAGGGGAGTCGGCCGGAGCCACACGTCGCTCCGGCCGCTCCAGGGGCGGGACTTGGCCGCCGCGCGGCGGGCCAGGGCGAGGCGTTTCGCGGTGGGGCCGAAGACGGCCAGCCGGGCGGGGCCGGCCGTGGGATGGAGGCGGGTGGGGTCGAGGCCGGCGGCCCGGAGGGTGGTGTCGTCGGTGTCGAGGAGCGCGGCGAGGGCGGTGGGGGAATCGGCGGCGAAGAGGAGGATCTGCTCGCTCTCGACGACTCGCTCGACACCGGCCTGAGATAAGCGAGTTGACGACACGGGCTCTCGCGAAGACGCCGTCCCTAGCGAAGACACCGTCCCTGGTGAAGGCAGCGCCCCCCGCGAAGACACCACCCCTCGCCCCGGCCTCTGCTCCAGCACCACATGCGCGTTGATCCCCCCGAACCCGAACGCGTTCACCGCCGCCCGCCGCACCTCCCCCTCCCACGGCTCCGCCTTCTCCAGCGGCCTGAACCGGGTCCGCGCCAGCGCGGGATGCGGATCGTCGCAGTGCAACGTCGGCAGCAGCACACCGTGATGGACGGCCAGCGCAGCCTTCACCAACCCGGCGACCCCCGCGGCCGGCATCGCGTGCCCGATCATCGACTTCACCGACCCGATGACCGCGCCCCCGTCCTCCACCGGCCCACCGAACACCTCGGCCAGCGTGGCGAGTTCGGCCCCGTCACCGGCAGGCGTCGCCGTGCCGTGCGCCTCCAGGAGCCCCAGCGAACCGGACGCCGCGGGGTCGAGCCCGGCCGCCCGCCACGCCTGCCGGACCGCCCGCGCCTGGCCGCCGGGGTCCGGGTTGACCAGCCCCGACGCCCGCCCGTCGCTGGAGATGCCGGTGCCCCGGATCACCGCGTAGACCCGGTCGCCGTCCCGCTCCGCGTCCGCCAGCCGCTTGAGGACGACGACCCCGGTGCCCTCGCCGATCAGGATGCCGTCGGCGTCGCGGTGGAAGGGCCGGATGCGCTCGGTGGGGGAGAGCGCCCGCAGTTGGGAGAAGACACTCCACAACGTGATGTCGTGACAGTGGTGGACGCCCCCGGCGAGCATCAAGTCACAGCGCCCCGAGGCCAGTTCACCCACCGCCTGGTCCACCGCGACGAGCGACGAGGCGCAGGCTGCGTCCACGGTGTAGGCGGGCCCGCGCAGGTCCAGCCGGCTCGCGACCCGGGACGCGGCGAGGTTCGGCACCAGCCCGATCGCCGCCTCGGGGCTGTCGGGCCCGAGCCGCTCGGTGAACGCCTCCCGCACCCGCTCCAGTTGTCCACCGGACAGCTCCGGCAGCAACTCGCCCAGCGTGCGCACGAGTTGACCGGCGGTCCGGACCCGTTGATCGAGCCGGACCAGCCCGGGGGTGAGGTATCCGCCCCGGCCGAGGACGACCCCGACCCGCTGCCGGTCGGGCAGCCGCCCGGTCCCGCCCGCGTCCTCCAGCGCCGCCGCCGCGACGTGCAGCGCGATCAACTGGTCCGGTTCCGTGCCGCCCACCGACGCCGGCATGATCCCGAACCGGGTCACCTCGACCTCGGCGAGCCCGTCCACGAACCCGCCGCGCCGGCAGTACACCCGGTCGGCGACGGCCGGTTCGGCGGCGGTGCCGGGACGGTAGTAGTCGGCGTCCCAGCGCCCGGCGGGCACGGCGCCGATCGCGTCGACGCCGTCACGGAGGTTGCGCCAGTAGGTGTCGAGGTCGGGCGCGCCGGGGAACAGGACGGACATCCCCACGATGGCCACCGGGAGTTGACGGTCCGTCAAGCGGGCCTCCTCGGGACCTCTGTCAGCCACCCCGTCACCAGCCCGAGGCCGTGTGCACGACCGCCGTCAACGACGGATCGCCCCACGCCAACTCCCGCAGCAGCGCGGCCGTCCCCTCCTCCGGGTCGATCAGCTCGACCCCGCGCCGCGCGTACTCCCGCGCCAACTCCGGCCCCACCATGCCCCCGTGGGAGGCGTCGGGCGCCCATGGCCCCCAGTGCACGGTCAGCGCCCGCCACCCCGTCCGCGCAGCCCAGGCCGCCCCCAGCGCCTCCAACGCGTCGTTGGCGGCGGCGTAGTCAGCCTGCCCCCGGTTGCCGAGGACCGCCGAGATGCTGCCGAACAGCACGGTGAACGACGGCCCGCCCGGCAGCTCCTCCAGCGCCGTCAGCAGGGCGTGCGCGCCGGACGCCTTCGTCCCGTACACCCGCCGGAACGACTCGGCGCTCTTCTCCGCGATCAGCCGGTCCTCGATCACCCCGGCCGCGTACACCACACCGTCCAGCCGCCCGTGCTCGGCGTGGATCTCCTTCACCGCCTGCAACACGGCGTCGGACTCCCGGAAATCGACGCTGCGATACCGCACGGCGCTGCCCAGCGCGGTGAGTTCGGCGAGCGTCGCCCTGATCTCCCGCTGGGCGAGCAGCAGTTCGGCCTCCCGATTGATCTCGGCAAGGCCGCCACCACCCCGCCCGGCCAGTACGGCACGCAGCTCGGCCGGGGTGCGCGCGCCTGCCGTCGCCGCATCCTCGGGGCCGTCCGGCGCGGGCGTACGGCCCAGCAGTTCGAGACGGCACCGCGAGGCGCGCGCCAGCGTCACGGCGCACTGCGCGGCGATCCCCCGCGCCCCGCCCGCCAGCAGGACGACGGCGTCCTGGTCGAGCCCCAGCGCGGCGGCCTCCGCGATCCCGTCCCCGGCGGGCCCGGCCCCGGTGCTGCCCAGCGCCCCGAGCGGCGCCTCGACCAGCTCGAACCCGTGCCGCCCGACAGCCCTGCACAGCACGGCGGGTGACGGATCGTCAGCCAGTATCTCGGCGATCACCGCGTCGGCCACGTCCTCGTCGACGTCCACCACCCGTGCCACCGTCTCCGGGAACTCCCGCGCCACGCTCCGGAACAGCCCGCGCAGCCCGACTGCGTCCCCGTCCACCGGACGCACCGCCAGCAGCCATCCCGGCTCCCGCGCCAACGCGGCCTTGAGTACCGGGAACGCGTCCGGCAGCACCGGCACCCCGTCGGCCGCCCCGAGATACACCACCCCGTCGACCGGCCCGTCCGCCTCGCCCAGGAGATGCTCCATGTCCCGGACGGAGACCTCGGCGCCGTGCGACGTGAGCCGCTCGGAGATTCCGGCGCCGAACCCGTCGTCGCCGAGCAACACCCAGCGTGTGCCCGAGAGTCGGGACGGCGGACGGCTGCCCGTGTCGAGGAGGACCGGCTGGAGGAGGAGCCGTCGGGGCGCCCGGCCCGTGACCGTCTCCTCCGCGCGCACGGATTCCTCGGCGGTCGGGGGACCCGACAGGCGTGCGGTCAGCCAGTCGGTGACGGCGGCGGCCGTCCGCGCCTTCGTCAGCTCCTCCAACTCGTCGTCCGCGAGCGCCGCGAGGTCGGTGGCGCCGCCGAGTCTTCGGGCCAACTCCCCGGCGATCTCGGCCCGTTTGATGGAGTCGATGCTGAGGTCGGCCTCCAGATCGAGGTCCGGCTCGATCATGTCGACGGGATACCCGGTGCGTTCGCTGATGATGTCGAGGACGACCTGGCCGACGTCCACGACCTCCGGCGCCGGACCGGGCTCAGGCGCTACCTCAACCGGCTCGCTCTGTACGGCAGTTGCCTGAAGGACCGGCATCTGCACCGGTGGCGCCGACGGCCGTTCGCCGCCCCCTGCCCCGAAGTACGTGAGCAGCACGTCCCGTTGGGCCGCGATCATCTCCCGGCTCGTCCGCAGGAACTCGGCGATCAGGGCGTCCTGGCCCTGCGGGGGATTCGTCGTCACGTTCGCCTCCAAGGAGCCCTGGAAAACCGAAGAAACCGAAGAAACGGGGGAGACCGGGGAACCCGGAGAAGCCGGCACGGCCGACGAGACCAGCGTCTGCGCGACACGGCGGGCCGGTGCCAGCCCGCCGGGCAGGAACGCCCCGTCGGCGGTCCGCACGAGCTGCCCGTCCACCGTCCACCCGGGCCGCTTCGGCGCCGGCGTCCGCACCGCGTCCACCGCGCCCCGCCCCCGCAGCAGCCACCCGGCCCGCACCGGCACCCCGGCCAGGGCGAGTCGGGCCAGTGCTTCCAGCCAGCCGCGCAGTCCGCTGCCGGGGCGCGGTTCGCAGGCGACCGTCCGGTGCGGCCTGTCCCCGAGCACCTTCCCGACCAGTCGCGTCAGCACCGACCCCGGCCCGGCCTCGACGAAGACGCGCGCGCCGGCGTCGTACATGGCCTCGATCTGGTCGGCGAAACGGACGGGGGAGCCGATCTGGGCGGCGAGTTCGGTGCGGACGGAGTCGGGGGTGTAGGGGGCCGCCGTCCGGTTGGCCCAGACGGGGAACTCGGGCTCGTGGAAGGTGTGTTGGGCGAGGGTTGTGGCGAAGCGGGGGCCTGCTTCGGCGACGAGCGGGCTGTGGAAGGCGCAGGCGACCGGGATGCGGCGGGCGGTGAGGCCGGCCGCGCGCAGGAGGCGTACGGCTTCGGCGACCGAGTCCGTCGGGCCCGAAACGACGGTCTGTTCCGGGGAGTTGAGGTTGGCGATCACCACAGCCGGGTCGCCGGTGTCAGCGAGGACGCGTCCGACGGACTCCGCGTCCGCCGACACCGCAGCCATCGTGCCCGGCTCGTCGCCGGCGGCGGCCAGGATCGCGGACGCCCGTTCCTCGCTCAACTCCAGCAGTGCCTCGGGGGAGATGACCCCGGCGGCGCACAGGGCGACCAGTTCGCCGTAGCTGTGCCCGGCCGCCATGTCGGGGTGGACCCCGGCGGCCGTGAGGACCGTGTACGCCGCCAACCCGGCGATGCCCAGAGCCGGTTGGGCGACCCGGGTGTCGGTCAGGGCGGCGTTCTGACGCTCGCGGGCGGCCTCGTCGAAGGCGGCCGGCGGATACATCGTCGGGGTGTGGGCGCGGCCCAGCTCCAGGTAGTACCGCAGCTCGGGGAAGGCGATGAAGAGGTCCGCGAGCATGCCCGGCCGCTGACTGCCCTGGCCGGGGAAGAGGAACGCCACCTTGCCGCCGGTCTCCCCGTCGACACCGCCCTCCCTGTCGGCCGGCTCCCGCTCCCGCACCCGCCTCAACTCCCGCACCAGCTCCCCGACATCGGACGCCACCACCGCGAACCGCACCGGCTCATGGCTCGCGTCCGCCCGCCGGGCCGCGCTCAGCGCGAGATCCCGCAGCCGCCACGCCTGCTGCCCCGGCGCCTCGGCGGCCTTGAGCAGCTCCTCGACACCCCGCCGGGCGGAGGCCGCGTTCCGTCCCCGGAACAGGAACAGCTCGGCGGGCCACTCGTCGACACCGCGCACCCCTTCGTCGTGCGCGGCCAGCACCACATGGAAGTTGGTCCCGCCGAACCCGAACGCGCTCACTCCACCGATGCGTTGAGCCGGCTCGGCGGTCCACGGCCGGGCCTCGGAGTGGAACACGAAGGGGCTCTCCCCCTCCGTCCAGGCCGCGTTGGGCGCCTCCACGTGCAGGGTCGGCGGCCGGACGCCCGTGTACAGCGCCAGCGTCGTCTTGATCAGCCCCGCGAGACCGGCCGCGCACTTGGTATGCCCGATCTGCGACTTGACCGACCCGAGGGCACAACTCCCGGGCTCGGCACCGGAGGTGCGGAACACCTCGGACAGGATGGTCAGTTCGGTGCGGTCCCCGACGACCGTCCCCGTACCGTGCGCCTCGACGATCCCTACGTCCGCCGGAGACACCCCCGCGCTGCGGTACGCCCTTTCCAGCGCGGCCCGTTGACCCTCCGGGCGAGGTGCGGTGAGGCCCAGGGAACGGCCGTCGCTGGAGGAGCCGAGTCCCTTGATCACGCCGTAGACCCGGTCGCCGTCCCGTTCCGCGTCCGCCAGCCGTTTGAGGACGACGCAGGCGACACCCTCGCCGAGCGCGATGCCGTCGGCGGAGGAGTCGAAGGCGCGGGAGCGGCCGGTGGGGGAGAGGGCGTGGACGGAGGAGAACAGGGCGTAGTCGTTGATGCCGTTGTGCAGGTCCGCGCCACCGCACAGCACGACGTCGCTCGTCCCGGACAGCAGTTCCTTGCAGGCGACGTCCACCGCCGCCAGCGAGGACGCGCAGGCCGCGTCCACGGTGTAGTTGGCGCCGCCCAGGTCGAGGCGGTTGGCGATGCGGCCCGAGATGACGTTGGCGAGCATGCCGGGGAACGAGTCCTCGGTGAGGAGCGGGAGTTGACCCTCCAGGGCCGCGGGGACCTCACCGTAGTAGGCGGGCAGGACGGAGCGCAGCGTCGCCGCGTTCGACAGGTCGCTGCCCGCCTCCGCGCCGAACACCACCGAGGTGCGCGAGCGGTCGAACTCCCGTCCCCCGTCGCCGTATCCGGCGTCGTCCAGAGCGCGCCGGGCCGCCTCCAGGGACAGCAGCTGGACCGGCTCGACGCTGCCGAGGGAGGTGGGCGGGATGCCGTAGCGCAGCGGGTCGAAGGGGATCTCCGGCAGGAAGCCGCCCCACTTGGAGTCGGTGGACGTGCCGTGGTGGACGGCCGGGTCCCAGCGCTCCGGGGGGACTTCGGTGACCGCGTCGACGCCCGCGACGACGTTCGCCCAGAACGAGGGCAGGTCGGGGGAGCCGGCGAACATGCAGGCCATGCCGACGATCGCGACGTCCAGCGGCGCCGGTGCCGGCGGCTCGACCTCCTCGCGTGGAACGAGGCGCCCGGCCAGGAAGGCCGCCGCGCCGGTCGTCACCGACTCGTGCAGCGCGGCGATCGTCGTCGTACGGGAGCGCAGGACGGCGACCTCGCCGGCCATGAACATCCCCTCGGCGAGCTGCCGTTGCTCGTCCACCGAGGCGAGCGCCCCGTCCGTGTCGCGCTCCACGCCCTTGCTGGCGATGCGCAGCCGCCCCACGTTGAGCCGCTCCAGCTGCTCCCACACCTCGCGCTCGGGCAGCCCCCGGGCCCGCAGCCGGGCCGCCTCCTCCCGGTACCCGTCCGCGAACGGGCTCGGCACGCAACGGGTCGCGTGGCCCGGCGCCGACTCCAGCAGCGTCGTCGACCCGGCCGTCAACACCCGCTCCTGGAAAAGGGGTTGGATGGCCCCCTGGCTCACGGCCTCCTCAGTGAAGAGGTACGCCGTGCCCATCAGCACCCCGACCGCCGCGCCCCGGGCCGTCAACGGGGCGGCGAGCGCCGCGACCATCGCCGCCGACCGCTCGTCGTGCACGCCGCCCGCGAAGAACACCTCCACCCCGGAGACGTCCCCGAAGTCCGCCAGCACCCCCAACTGGGCTTCCCACAGCGGGAACGCGGCGCGCGGGCCGACGTGACCGCCGCACTCCGCGCCCTCGAAGACGAACCGCCGGGCACCCGCGTCGAGGAACTGCCGCAGCAGCTCGGGGGAGGGGACGTGCAGGAACGTTCGGATGCCCGCCTCCTCCAACGCCCTTGCCTGGGACGGGCGTCCACCCGCGATGATCGCGTGGGTCGGCCGGGACAGCCGTACCGCCTCCAGCTGCGCGGTGCGCAACTCCTCGGGTGCGAAGCCGAGTACGCCCACTCCCCACGGCCTGTCACCCACCGCCTCCCGGGCCTGCGCGAGCATCGCCCGCGACCGCTCGCCGTTCGCCAGGGCCAGCGCCAGGAACGGCAGCGCCCCGTCGTCCGCCACGGCCGCCGCGAACGCCGCCCGGTCGCTCACCCGCGTCATCGGCCCCTGCGCGACCGGCAGCCGGGTCCCCAGCGCCCGGCTCATCACCGAGTCCGGTCCCAGCGTCCGGACGAGGTCGGTGTCGCGTAACGCTGAGCCCACCGCGTCGGTCAACTCCCTTACCGTGCGCCGGACATCGCCCCATCGGTCGGCGAACCGGGCGGCGAGGAAACCGTCCTGGCCCACCGGGAGCCGTACGCCCCGGCGCTCGACGCAGCGGACGCCGTCCACGACCGCCGACTCGGAACCGTCCAGGGTGCGGACGACGGCGGCGAGCCGGTCGGGGAGCGACGACTCGGCGAGCAGGGCGAGTTGGGAGTCCAGGACGACCCCCGCGGCACCGCCCGCGACCGCCGCGGCGGCCGTACGGGGACCGATGCCGCCGCAGGCCCACACCGGGACGTCGACCTCGGCCAGGAGCTGCTGGAGGAGCACGAAGGTGCTCAACTCGCCTGTCCTGCCGCCCGATTCGGAGCCGCGCGCGATCAGCCCGTGCGCCCCGGCCCGCACCGCCGCCCGCGCGCCCGCCAGGTCGGTGACCTCGGCGAGGACCCGGTGCCGGGCGCCGACCTGCGGACTGTGGCCCTCGGCGAGGACGACCGTCAGCTTGCGGTCCGGGAGGTCCGCCGGAGTCAGCCGGCACCCGGGCCCGATCCGGACCCCGACGGGCGCCCGCCGCACCCGCTCCAGCGCCTCGCGGGCGCCCCGGCCGCCGTCACCGAGGTCGAGGACGCCGAGGGCGCCGGACCGGGCGAGCGCGAGGGCGAGCGTGGCGTCGGGCCCACCGAACGGGGTGATGCCGATGATCATGTCCTCGGGGCGCACAGCGGGCGTCATGTCTCTCCGTAATCACTGCGTCAAGGAGGAAACTGCACGGTGGGGGGTGCGGGGACAGCGGAAAAGGGCAGGGCCGGACAACGGCTTCCCAGGCCACGCCATTCGGGCAGGGCTCACCGGGGAAACGCCGGTCCGACTTTTGACGCGTGTGTGTGAAACGCATGGAAAGGTAGTGCGGTTATTACTCGCGGGTCAATAACCGTGCGGGCCTCTGATCGGCTGTCGCACCGATTCGGTCAGACGCAGGTCAGGGGGCAGCAGTGCCGAAATCGGGCCAATCGTGGTGCCGGAAGGCGGCGTTCACCTCGGGCTCACGCCGTTGAAACACGGGTGGCCGCGGGAAATGCGTTCGGATGGCCTCGCATGTCCGAAAAGGCCATCGGAATCGCCCCGGTGGATGGCCGCCGGGGAAATTCCTTGTTTCGATCTTGGGGTGACCAGGAAAGGGTCAGGGGGTCTTGCGGACTCCGTCGAGAGCGATCCCGAGAACGCGGTCGCGCTGCGCGTCGTCCGGGAAATGGGTGGCGGTGACGCCCGCGACCAGGCGCAGCAGATCCGAGAACTCCATGTCGGCGCGCGCCTCGCCCGCCTCCTGGGCGCGGGTGAACAGTGGGCCGCCCGCGGCGTAGAGGGACTCGCGGCAGGCGTCGAAGATCTCGGAGTCCTCCTCCAGCGCCTCGCGGACCGCGCGCTTGGTGACCATGTAGGCGGTGAAGCTCTCCAGCCACGTCGTCACCGCGGGCCACGGGGGGAGATCGGCCACCTCGCCGGCCGTCTCGCACAGCGCGTTGACCTCGTCGGCGTAGACGCTCTCGAACAGGGCGCGGCGGGTGGGGAAGTTGCGGTACAGCGTGCCGATGCCGACGCCCGCGCGGCGTGCGATGTCCTCCAGGGACGCCTCGGCGCCGTTCTCCGCGAACGCCTCGCGCGCGGCGGCGAGCAGGGCGTCGTAGTTGCGCGCGGCGTCCTTCCGGTGGGGGCGCTGGGCGGCGACGATCGCCGTGATCGGGAACGACTGGGCGGTCACGGTGGCCTCCCTGGGCCGAAAGAGTGAAGCGGAGGTTGGCCTCCGGAACGGCTTGAAGCGGAGGTTCGCCTCCGCTATGGTGGAGGGGTGCCTCCACTTTACCATTCGAGAGGTCCCCTCATGCCTCGCACGTCCTCCCGTCTCACCTTCGCGGTCCTCGCGACAGGCGCGGGTGTGTTCTCGATGCTCCAGTCGCTCATCGCCCCCGCCCTGCCCACCGTCCAGCACGCCCTGCACACCTCGCAGTCGACGGCGACCTGGGTGATGACCGCCTACCTGCTCTCCGCGTCCGTGTTCACCCCGATCCTCGGCCGCGTCGGCGACCTGATCGGCAGGAAACGCACCCTCGTCGCCGTCCTGTTGGCCGTCCTCGCCGGCTGTCTGCTCGCCGCGCTCGCGCCGAACATCGGCGTCCTCGTCGCCGCCCGGGTGATCCAGGGCGTCGGCGGCGCGCTCTTCCCGCTCTCCTTCGGCATCATCCGCGACGAGTTCGCCGCGCAGGACGTCCCGGGCCGCATCAGCGCCCTGTCCGCCGTCATCGCCGCGGGCGGCGGCGTCGGCATGGTCGCCGCCGGGCCCATCGTCTCCGCGCTCGACTACCGGTGGCTGTTCTGGATACCCGTCGCGATCGTCGCGGGCGCCGCCCTGATCGCCGTGCGGTACGTCCCAGAGTCCCCCGACAGGGCCTCGGGCAAGGTCGGCTGGCTCGGCGCGGTACTGCTGTCCGGATGGCTCGTCGCCCTGCTGCTGCCGCTCAGCCAGGCCGCCGTCTGGGGCTGGGGTTCGGCCCGGGTGCTCGGACTGTTCGGCCTCGCCGCCGTCCTCGCCGCCGCCTGGCTGTACGCCGAGTCGCGCTCCGCCGACCCGCTGATCGACCTGCGCATCATGCGCCTGCCCGCCGTGTGGACGACCAACCTCGCCGCCCTGCTGTTCGGCGCCGGCATGTACGCGATCTGGTCCTTCCTCCCCGGCTTCGTCCAGACCCCCGAGAGCGCCGGGTACGGCTTCGGCGCCAGTGTCACCGCGTCGGGGCTGCTCATGCTGCCGATGCTGCTCGCCATGTTCGTCTCCGGCATGCTCAGCGGCCGGCTCGCCCCGCGCGTCGGCTCCAAGGCGCTGCTCGTCACCGGCTCCGGGCTCGGCGCCCTGGCCCTCGCCTTCCTCACCCTGTGGCACGACGAGCGGTGGCAGATCGCCCTCGTCGCCGGGGTGTTCGGCCTCGGCATCGGCCTCGCGTTCGCCTCTATGGCCAACCTGATCGTCGCCAGCGTCCCGCCCGCCCAGACCGGCGCGGCCACCGGCATGAACGCCAACATCCGGACGATCGGCGGCTCCATCGGCGCCGCCCTCACCAGCGTCCTCGTCACCAGCCGCCTCCAGCCCTCCGGCCTGCCCTACGACAGCGGCTACACCCACGGCTTCACCCTGCTCACCCTCCTCTGCCTCGCCGCCGCCCTCGCGGCCCTCCTCGTCCCCGCCACCCGCACCACCCGCCCCGCCCCCGACCCCGCCCAGGCAAAGGCACCCGCTCCCGTGCGGTAAGGTTTACCTGCGTGTTCACGCGGTCACCGGCCACGCGGACACCACGGGACGTGGCGCAGCTTGGTAGCGCACTTGACTGGGGGTCAAGGGGTCGCAGGTTCAAATCCTGTCGTCCCGACTGTGATGGTCGAGAACAGAGGCCGTGTCAGAGACATCTGACACGGCCTCTGTCTCGTTCTCGGGGCGGGGTGGGCCGGTACGAGGAGACTGCCGGGGGCCGGCGCGCCGACGAGCCCGGCTGCCGCCGCCCGTCCGGCCGGGGGGTCGGTGCCGGACCGCTCCGGTTCACCGCTTGGGGTGGTTTACCGCGGCTGGGGCCTGAGGGGGGCGATGACGAGTGACAGGCTCGGTTCCGGCCCCAGCGCCGAGCCTGAGGGGCCGTCGGCTCCGCTCGTGAAAGAGGGAAACGCATGTCTGTCTTCACCGCCGCCCTGATCGCCCGCCACAGCGACAAGGCGGTGTCCGTGAACGGCGAGAAGAAGGACAACGGAACGGAGGTGATCCAGTGGCCGTTCAGTGACGGCGACCACCAGAAGTGGAACCTGGAAGCCGCCACCGGCGGCTACTACGTCGTCCGCGCCGTACACAGCCGCAAGGCGCTCTCCGTCGACAGCGAGAGCACGAGCCAGGGCGCCCGGATCGTCCAGTGGGACTACGAGGCGGGCAAGGGACACCAGGAGTGGCGCCTGGTCCAGAAGGACAACGGCTACTTCGCCCTGCAGAACCGCCACAGCAGCCTGTTCCTGTCCGTCAACTCCGAGAGCACCGACAACGGCACCGCCCTGGTCCAGTGGCCGGGCGGCGACAGCCGGCACCAGCAGTTCCGCCTCGGCTGACCACCCCGGCCGCACCGCATGCGCATGCCCTGGCAGTTCCGCACTGCCAGGGCATCGTGCCGCAACCACTCAGGCCGATCACCGCCACATCTTCACCCCTGCTCGCCCACCCGCCGGTCGACCTTGTCGGCCGTCCCTGCCGCCCCGCCCGGCCGTGCCGCGGCAGAGCGGCGGGCGTCATTCTCCCCGGAATCCGGTTCCGGGGACGGCCGAAGGCGCGAAGTTCCGCGAGAGGCTCCCGCCGGACCCCGCGCGCGACCACACTGGAGGGGTCGAGCACATCGGGGGACACCATGTGGCAGAGCGATGCGAGCGCCGACGAACGCGCGGTCGGGCTGAGGGACGTACGGCTGGACGTCACGCCCGACCCCGAACTGGACCCGGAGGCCGCCGAACGGCTGCTGCGCCGGCTGCGGGCCGAACTCGACGGGCTGGACGTCGAGTCGGTCCGGTTCGCGCCGGGTGCCGCGCCGCCCGAGGGCGCGAAGGGCTCGGACGCGGTGACGCTCGGGGCGATCGTGGTGGCGCTGAGCGCGTCCGGCGGGGTGTTCACCTCGCTGATCGGCGCCGTACGGGACTGGCTGGGCCGCTCCTCCGGCCGGCACCGGGTGTCGGTCACGGTCGACGGCGACACCATCGAGCTGGAGGCCGCGACGGACGCCGAACGCCGGGCGCTGGTCGAGACGTTCGTGCGCCGGCACTCCGGCGAAGGGCGGTGAACGGGCCATGGGCCGCAGGCTCGCGCTGCTCGTCGCGACGTACGACCACCAGGACGCCACGCTCCGGCAGCTGACCTCGCCCGCGCAGGACGCCGAGGCGCTCGCGGCGGTGCTGCGCGATCCGGACATCGCCGGGTTCGAGGTCACCACCCTCGTCAACGAGCCGTACCACCGCGTCGGTTCCGCGATCAGCGACCTCTACCGCGACCGGCGCCGCGACGACCTCACCCTGCTGTACTTCACCGGCCACGGCCTCAAGGACGACCACGGCCGGCTCTACCTCGCCACCACCGACACCCGCCACGACAGCCTGCTGTTCACCGCGCTGTCCGCCGAGCAGATCGCCCAGGCCATGGAGGGCTGCGCGTCCCGGCGGATGGTGCTGATCCTCGACTGCTGCTACAGCGGCGCGTTCCCCGCGCACACCAAGGGCGACACCGAGGTGCACGCGCTGGAACGCTTCCAGGGCCGCGGCCGTACGGTCCTCACCGCCTCGGACTCCACGCAGTACTCCTTCGACGGCGAACGCGCGCAGGGGCAGGCGGCGCAGTCGGTGTTCACCCGCTACCTGGTGGAGGGGCTGCGCGACGGCAGCGCGGACCTCGACGGCGACGGCGACATCACCCTCGACGAGCTGTACGGCTACGTCCACGACCGGGTCGTCGAGGCGATGCCGCAGCAGCGGCCCAAGAAGCAGGACGACGTCGAGGGCCGGATCGTCATCGCACACAACATCAACTGGCGGCTCCCCGTCCATCTGCGCAACGCCCTCGCGAGCCCGATGGTCGGCGACCGGCTCGGCGCGCTCGACGGGCTCACCCGTCTGCACCGGATCGGCAACGCGACGGTGCGGGTGGCGGTGCTGGAGGAGATTCGGCGGCTGGAGGAGGACGACAGCAAGCAGGTGTCCGCGGCGGCGGCGGTACGACTGGCGAGCCTGACGCCCCGACCGGTGCCGCCCGACCCTCCGGCGCCCCCACCTCCACCGCCGGAACCGGAACCCGAACCGCCAGCGCATCCGGAGCCGGAGCTGCCTGCGCACCCCGAGCCGCCTTCGCGCCCCGAACCGGAAGCGCCGCGCCCTCCGGAACCCGAAGCGCCACTGGTACCGGCCGCTGAGGCATCACCGACACCGGAAGCATCACTGGCCCCCTCGACTCCGGAAGCACCACCGGCACCGGCTCCAGCGACCTCTCCTCCCCGGACCACCGCCCCTGCCGAACCCAGGCACCCCGCCGCATCAACTCCCGCCCCGCACAAGGCCCCTGCCCGCATCCCACCCCAGCCCTCCGACCCCCCGACCTTCCATCCCCGCTCCCGAGCCACCACTCCCCACAAGCCCCCCAAATCCCGCAAACACGCCTTCTCCACCCGCGCCAAGATCCTCGCCGCCGTCATCGTGGTGGCGATCGGCGTGTCCGTCCCCCTGTGGCTTCCGCTCCTCCAGGGCAAGTCGGAAGACAACTCGAAGGCGTCCGCCTCGTCCGCCGGCGGGAGCTCCTCGGCCGGCCCCTTCCTCCGCACCGCCGTGGCCGACGCCGGCACCTCGGCCGTGTTCAGCCCGGACGGCAAACTCATCGCGACGACCGGCAGCACGGGCGTACGGCTGCTGCGGGCGACGGACGCCGGGACCGTCACGACGCTGCCCCAGCAGGCGTACCCCCTGTTCAGCCGGGCCGGGAACCTCCTGGCGACGATGGACACGCGCGGCACCGGCAAGACGACCGTCCACCTGCGGGACGTGGCCGGCGACGGCACGACCGGCAGCACGATCGACATCCACACCGGAGCCCCGGCCAGTGTCACGATGGCGTTCAGCCCTCGCGGCGACCTCCTCGCGACCGCCGCCGGTCTCGCCGCCGGGCAGGACTACGACAACCCGGTCCGCCTGTGGAACACCGCCACCGGCAAACTCGTCACCACCCTCCCCGGCTTCGGCAACGGCGTCCAGAGCATGGTGTTCACCCCGGACGGCAAGACGCTCGCGGCGGGTGCGGCGGGCAGCCCCGGCACGGTGAAACTCTGGAACGTGACGACCGGCAAGGTCACCGCCACCCTCCCCACCGGCTACGTGATCGCCCTCAGCCCCGACGGCAAAACGCTCGCCACGAGCAGCGAGTTCGCCGCCGACCACAAGGCGAGCCTGTGGGACGTCACCACCGGGAAACGCCTCGCCGCACTCGCCGAGGGCCGCCCGCTCGGGTTCAGCGGTGACGGCGCGCTGCTCGCGCTCATGGACGCCAAGGACGTCGTACAGATGTGGCGGGTCTCCGGCGGCACATACGTGAGCTCCGCCACCGCCATGGCCACGGCGGAGTTCGGCCCGACCGGTGAACGCTACGCACTCCTCTCCGCCGCCGGCGCGGTCACCGTGGTCGACTACGCGAACTCCGGCTCGATGCACACCCTCACGCCGCCCGCCGGAAGCGTGGGGAAGACGCAGACGGTCGACTTCAGCGCGGACGGCAGCGCCCTGGTCACGGCGGATCAGGACGGAACCGTGCGGGTGTGGATGCTCAACTGGTCGTCGTGGGCGAGCCCGTCCCCGTCCCCATCGCGGTCGTGAGGAACACCCACCGTTCGCCAAGTCACTGAACACGCCCAGCAGGAGGTCGAGTTGGCCGGTGCAGTACCGGAGTTGCCCGAGGCGGAGGTGGCCGCCTGGCGGGCGGAGGGGACGCCCGTCGTCGAACTGCTGGCGCGGGCCCAGCGGTTGGGGCCGGTGAGCGGGATTCGGCTGGGGGACCGGCCGGTCGCGCTGGTGACCGGCCCGGAGGCCGTCCGGCACGTGCTCGCGCGCCGGCCGGAGCGGTACGTCAAGCGGTCGCACCGGATGCGGCATCTGCTCGGGGACGGTGTGCTGACCGTGGACGGCGAGCCGTGGCGCGGGCAACGGCGGCTCTTCCAGCCGCAGTTCACCGTCCAGGGCGTGCGGCGGTACGAGCGCTGCATGCGGGACGCCGTCGAGGACACCGCGCGCGCCTGGGCGGAGTCCGCCCGCACCGGCCGCCCCCGCGACCTCGTCGCCGACATGCGGCGCTTCACCATCGACGTGATCTGGCGGGCCACCACCGGGCTGCCCCTCGACGACACCACCCACCGCCAACTCCTCGCCGCCGCCCGCATCGTCGCCTCGATCGCGGCCCTCGGCCCCGCCGACACCACCGAGCTGGAGCACGACCTCGCCGAGGTCGACGCCGCTGCCGCCCGCGCCGTCACCGCGGCCCGCGCCAAGGGCGACCCCGGCATCCTCGACGCCCTCCTCGGCGCCGTCGAACTCCCCGACCCCGACGGGCGGTTGGTGCGCGACAACTTCGTCACCCTCCTCGTCGCCGGCTACGAGACCACCGCCGCCACCCTCAGCTGGCTCCTGCTCCTCCTGCACGACCACCCCGAGCACCGGGACCGGGCGCTCGCCCAGGGGCCCGCCGGCTCGCCCGCGCGGACCGCCGCGATCCGGGCGCTGATCAGCGAGACGCTCCGCCTCTACCCGGCGGCCCTGCTGCTGTTCCGCGAGGCCACCGAGGACGACGACCTCGCCGGCCACCGCGTCCCGGCCGGTACGACCGTCGCGCTCTGCGCCTACCTCACCCACCGCGACCCCCGGCTCTGGCCCGACCCCGAACGGTTCCTGCCCCAGCGTTTCCACGAACCGGCTCCCCGCCCCGCCCTCGGCACCTACTACCCCCTCGGCCTCGGACCGCGCACCTGCCTGGGCGCGCAGTTCACCCTCCAGGAGATGACCCTGCTCGCCGAAGCCCTCCTGCCCGCCTTCGACGTCACCCTCGAAGGGAAGCGGCCCGAGCCGGCGTTCGACATCACGATCCACCCCGACGGACCGCTTCTCGCGACGCTGACGCGACGGCGCCGGAGCGGCTGACCGGCGCCCGGGAGGGCCGCCCCAGCACCACCCCCGCCAGCACCAGCACCAGCCCGCCCACCTGCCGTCCGCTCAGGCTGTCCCCCGCGACAGCCGTGCCCAGCAGCACCCCCGTCACCGGGTTGAGCAGGCCCGTCAGCCCCACCGTCCCCGCGGGCAGATGCCGCAGCCCCGTGAACCAGACGGCGAACGCCAGGGCCGTGGCTATCAGGGACGTGTAGCCGACCGCGAGGAGCGCCGTGCCGGACAGCTCGGGCGGGGCGCCCTCCACGGCTACGGCGACCGGGAGCAGGAACAGGCCGCCGGCGGTGAGCTGCCAGGCGGTTGCCGAGAGGACGTCGACGCCGGAACCCCAGTGCTTCGTCAGGACGTGCCCGAACGACGACACCAGCATCGCCGCCGCCGACGCGAGGACGCCCACCGTGTTCGTGCCGTCCGCGCCCGTGAAGAGCATCAGGCACACCCCGGCCAGGCCGACCGCCGCGCCCACGAAATGGGCGGCCCGGGGGCGCTCGGCGAGGAGACCCCACGCGATCAGCATCATCGTCAGCGGCGACACCGCCATCACCGTCGACGCCACGCTCGTCGGCAGTGTCTGCGAGGCGACGTACACGAGGACGAAGAACACGCTCGCGTTCAGCAGGCCGAGCACGGCGGAGCGGCCCCACCACACCCCGCGCGGCAGCCTCGGGCGCAGGGCGAGGAGGGCGAGCCCGGCGGGCAGGGCGCGCAGGGCCGCGCCGTACAGCGGGGAGTCGGGCGGGAGGTATTCGTGCGTCACGAAGTAGTTGGCGCCCCACGCCACCGGCGCGAGCGCCGTGAGGACGGTCCAGCGCAGATTCGCTTCCATGGAAGACAATGTAGCTTCCGGGGAAGGTATCGTGGAAGGCATGCATGAGGACATTCCCTCGGAAGAGTGGCGAGCCGCGGAATCGGGAACCTCCGAGCGGCGGCCCGAGGACCGCGTCGCCCGAATCCAGGCGGACTGGAGACGCGAGCGGCCCGACCTCGACGTGTCGCCGCAGGGCGTCATCGGCCGGCTGCACTCCCTCGCGGGCCGGCTGACCGACGAACTGTGCCTGGTCTACGGGCGGTACGGCCTCGGGGAGGGCGAGTTCGACGTCCTGTGCGCGCTGCGGCGCGCGGGAGCGCCGTACGAAAGGGCGCCCGGGGAACTCGCCGCGTACACCATGGTCACCACCGGGGCGATGACTAAGCGGATCGACCGGCTGGAGCGGGCCGGACTCGTCACCCGGCGGCGGTCCGCCGACGACCAGCGCGGGCGCATCGTCGCGCTGACGACCCCCGGACGCGAACTGATCGACCGGGCCTTCACCGACCACATGCGCAACGAACGCAAGCTGCTCGACCTGATGACCCCCGCCGAGGCCGCCGTCCTCGAACAGCTCCTCGGCTCCTGGCTCGCCCGGCTCGACGGCGACCGCCCGCCCGGCAACTCCTGAGCCCGGCCCGTGGTTTCACGGGATGCGCACGCGTCCTCACCGTTTCTTTAGATTTCAAAAGCTACGCTCGCGGTCAAGCCGAGCGGCCGAAAACGGCCCCCCACGCCGCGGCGCTCGCGTATCGCACCCCCCACAGGTACAGGAGACAGGCCGTGCGCGACGGCGACGTAGTGGTGATCGGCGGCGGCTACGCCGGAGTCCGGCTGGCCAAGCGGCTGGACGCCACCTCGCGGGTCACCCTGGTGGACCGCAAGGAGGTCTTCTTCCACCGGATCGCCTCCCTGCGCGCGGGCGTCCACCCCGACTGGACCGCCACCCCCTTCATCCCCTACGACCGGCTCCTCACCCACGGCCGGATCGTCGTCGGCAAGGCCCTGCGCATCGACACCGCCGCCCGGCACGTCGTCCTCGCCACCGGCGAACGCATCCCCTACGACGTGCTGGTCGTCGCCACCGGCGCCGACTACCCCGAACCCGCGCGGTTCACCGGGACCACCGCCGACGAGGCCGCCAAGGGGTTCACCGCCCACCAGCAGAAGATCGCCGCCGCCCGGCACGTCCTGGTCGCCGGCGGTGGCCCCTCAGGCGTCGAACTCGCCGCCGAGATCCGCCTCGCGCACCCCCACGCGCGCGTGACGCTCGCCCACGCCGGAGAGACCCTCCTCAACTCCACCGGCAGCGCCTGGGCCGGACGCCGGGCGCGGACCTGGCTGGAGGCCCACGACATCGACGTACGCCTAGGCTCCTTCATGGCCCCCGGGAACGAGTTCGGTGTCTACAAGGACACCCGGGGCAACACCATCGAGGCCGACGTCTCCTTCTGGGCCACCGGCATCACCCCCAACACCCTCTGGCTGCGCCTCGCCGGACACGGCGACTGGCTCAACCCCGCGGGCCACATCCGGGTCGACCGCGCGCTGCGGGTCACCGGGCTGCGCGACGTCTTCGCCGTCGGCGACGTCAACGACGCGGCCGGACAGAAGGTGACCCAGACCGCCATCGCGCAGGCCGACCTCGCCGCCCACAACATCCGCACCCACCTCGCCGCCTCCGGCCGCCACCGCAAGGAACCCCGCCTCTACCGCCCCGCCCACCGCACCCCCCTCATCGTCCCCTTCGGCGGCGCCGACGGCCTCACCCTCGTCCCCGTCCCGGGCGGCGAGAGCGCGGTCCTGGGGAGCCGGACGACGACCGTCGCCAAGGCGAAGACGCTGATGACGCCGTACATGCGGCGGCAGCTGGGGTATTCGGCGGCGTGAACGCACGCGAAAGGGCCGCCCCGTGACGGCTCACGGGGCGGCCCTGACGTACCGCTACTTCTTGACCACCACTCCGCACGGCGCCTTGCAGCGGGCGTCGAGCTGGGCCTTCGCACCCGGAAGGCGAAGACGGGCGGCGATACGCAGCAGGAAGAGCGCGGGGCCGGACGGGTCCTCCCCGTCGCGGTGCCGGTTCTCGGTCATGTCTTTCTCCCTTCGACCCCGCTGACGCGGGCTCGTGATCGCTCACGAGTCTTCGGCACCCGCCGTCCCGGCCGCATGGGGCCGGTGTCCCGACGTGGTCCCGGGCTCCGCCGGGAACGCGGCCCTGACGACCGTTCCGGCTCCGTCGCTGGTCAGCGCGAACGCGCCGCCCAGCTCCTCCGAACGCTCCGCCATGGAGCGCAGCCCCACCCCCGTGCAGTGCTCGTGAGTGGGGAAGCCGTCCCCGTTGTCCGTGATCCGCAGGCCGACCTTCCCGTCCGTGACCGTGACCAGCGCCCGCGCGCGGTCCGCGTGCGAATGCCGTACCACGTTGTTGAGCGCCTCGGACGCGATCCGATACACCGCGACCTCCAGCGCGGCGGGCAGCGCGGGCAGCGGGTCCGGTTCCACCCCCACCGAGATCCGCAGACCACGGCTGCTGAGCTGCTCCGCGAGCTGCCGCAGCGCCCGCGCGAGATCCGCCCCGTCCAACGCGGCCGGCGCCAGCCCGTCCGTGATGTGCCGCAGCTCGCGGATCGCGTACCCGATGCCGTCGGACACCCCGGACAGCGGCTGGGCGACCTGCGGTGCCGCACCCCGCCGTACCGCGTCGACCTGGAGCCGCAGCCCCGACAGGGCCGGACCCAGCCCGTCGTGCAGTTCGTGCCGCAGCCGCCGCCGTTCCTCCTCGCGCGTGTGCACGATCCGTTCCCGGCTGCTCTTGAGGTCCTCGTACAGCCGCAGCGAGGCCAGCGCGGGCCCCGCCTGCTGCGCCAGCACCTGCACCGCCTCCCGGTCCTGCGGGTCCAGCGCCAGCTCACCGGGTCTCGGCGACACGTCGAGACGGCCCGTCTCCTCGCCCTGGTAGAGGATCGGGAACCGCTCCGACTGGGGCCCCGGACTCCCCACCCGCACCAGCTCGCGCGGCCCCTCCCGGCTGTCCACGACGACCGACGCGGACGGCAGGCCCAGCGTGTGCACGACCGTCCCCGCCAGCAGCTGAGGCGTCTCCCCGGGGTCGACGGCCCGGCTCAGCGCCTTCGCGAGACCCCGCACCACCTGGTACGGCTGCGCGCGCGAGCCGTAGAACCAGCGGTCCGTCAGCCGCGCCGACCACCGCGCCGCCGGCCGCAGCAGCAGCCCCAGCAGCAGACCCAGGGCCAGCGCGGGAAGGAGTTTCGCGAGGCTCTCGTGACGAGGGCCGAGGTCCAGCAGCAGGAAGACCGCCACCGTGCACTCGACGAGGATCAGCAGCGTCAGCAGCAGCGCCGTCAGCATCCGCCGGGCCGCCCGGTCGAGCGCCCAGGTACGCGCGCGCACGTGGACGCAGCACAGCGCGATCGGCCACAGCGCGGACGCCCCGTACGCGAGCACCTTCTCCAGCGGCTCGGGGATGACCTCGCTGAGCAGGATGCGCGCACACCACGCCGCGTACGGCACGTTCACCCAGTACGTCGCCCGCCGGTACTCCCGGGACACGACCATGCGGACGACCATCAGCAGCAGCGCGGCACCCAGCAGCACATTGGTGGCGTTGTCGTCGATCCACCGGGTGACCGGCGAGGTCCAGCGCCAGAAGTCGGCCCACCCGCCCCGCGTCAGCGGATTGACGACGCTCATCCGCGCGTCGATCTCCTGGCTCCACCGATAGCACTGCTGGGCGATCGCCACCACCAGCAGGACCCCCACGTACCCGCGCGCCCACCGGTTGCCCAGCCGGCCCGTGGGCAGCCACAGAGGCTGCGTGTAGAGGAGCATCAGGAAGAGGACGAAGTAGAGCATTCCGCTGGTGAACAGGAGCCCGCTCAGCGCCCTCGGCGCGTACCCCAGGAGGATCATGAGCTGGAGGACGTAGAACAGCATCCCGGTGACGCCCGTGGACAACAGGAACCAGCCGAAGACCACCCCCGAACGACGGGCGACGAACACCATCCCGGACAGCGCGAAACCGACGGTCAGCAACATGCCCTGGGCCGCGTAGTGGAACTCCGGGAAGTCGGTGACGCGGTCGATGTGGAGGAGCGCCACCACCATCCACGCCACCCCCGTCAGCGCCGCGACCGCGCACACCAGGTATGCCGGAAGCAGCTCACGCCCTGTCCCGGGACCCTTCGTGCCGCTCGCGCCCATGCCCACTCCTCGCCGTCGCCGACCGGATCTGACCAGCCTCGCGCGCCCGCTGTCCCGGACGCATGGGGCACCGGTCCCGACCCGCTACCGTTCCTCGCCGAGCCCGGCGTCCCGCGCGCGGGCGACGGCTTCCGCGCGGGTGGCGACGTGGAGCTTCTCGAAGATGTGCGTGACGTGGTTGCGGACGGTCTTCTCGGAGAGGACGAGCTCCCGGGCGATACGACGGTTGTCGAGCCCGCGCGCGATCAGCGCGAGAACCTCGCACTCGCGTGTCGTCAGCGCGGGGAACAACTGCTCGGCGTCCCTGCGCCGGCCCCCCGCGACCAGCGAGTTCAGCCGCGCCGCCACCCCGGCCCCGAACACCGCGCCGCCCGCCGCCACGGTCCGCACCGCGTGCAGGACCTCCTCTGCGGGGGCGCCCTTGACGATGTAGCCGCGCGCCCCGGCCTGGAGGGCGGCGAGGAGGTCGCCCTCGTCGTCGGACATGGTGAGCGTCAGCACCGGCAGCCCGGGGTGCTCCTCGGCGAGTGTCCGGATCGCGGAGATGCCGGAGCCGTCGGGCAGCCCCAGATCCATGATCACGACGTCCGGGAGATGTGCCGACACCGCCCCCGGCACCTGCGCGACGGTCTCCGCCTCCGCCACGACCTCCACCTCGCCGAGGCTCTCCAGCGCCGACCTGAGCCCGCTGCGGAACAGGGGATGGTCCTCGACGACAAGCGCCCGCAGCACGGACCGGTCCGCGGGCGACGCGGCATCCTCGTTCACATTCGAAAGGTAAGCCCTGGTGGGGTGGTTCAGCATATTTTCGGGCGGTATATCACACGCCACATACCGCCCGTACGGCGTCACGGCGGCGCGGCTTCACGGTGGCGCGGCTTCACGGTGGCATGCCGACAAGGCGTCACACGCTCACGGCATCAGCAGCACCGGCTTCACCGCCTCCCCCCGCACCGCCGCCTCCCCCGCCTCCTCGATCCTCTCGAACGGGAACACCGACACGATCGCGTCCACCGGCAGCCGCCCCGCCAGATACAGCTCCACCAGCGCCGGCACGAACACCCGGGGCACCACGTCCCCCTGGTTCACCCCCACCACCCGGGGCCCCCGGTCCAGCATCGCCGGCACGTCGAACGCCGCCTCCGTCCCCACCGGCGGCGCCCCCACCACCCCGCACACCCCGCTCACCGCGAGCCCGTCCACCGCCTGCCGCAGCACCCTCGGCACCCCACTCGTCTCCAACGCCCGCTCCGCCCCGGCCCCACCCGTCAGATCCCGTACGGCGCCCAGCGGATCGTCCTCGTCCGGGTTCACGACGTCGGTCGCGCCGAGCCGCCGCGCGAGCGCCAGCCGACGGGGGTCGGGATCGACGGCGACGACCCGCGTCGCCGCCGTCAGCCGCGAGGCCATCACCGCGGCCAGCCCCACCGACCCCACCCCGTACACCACGAGCGTGTGCCCCGCCTCGGGCCGCAGCACGTTCAGCACCGACCCCGCCCCGGTCTGCACCCCGCACCCCAGCGGCGCCAGCACCTCCGGCGGCAGCCCCGCGGGGACGGGGACGACATTGCGCTCACCGGTCAGCGCGTACGTCGCGAACGACGACTGCCCGAAGAAGTGCCCGTGCAGCGGCTGACCGGCGTACCGGCCCGTCCCGGACACCGTCGCGCTCCCGTCCAGCCGGCTCCCGCCGAACAGGTTCAGCGCGGGCCAGTGCGCGCACCGCACCGGCCGCCCGGTCAGACACGCCGCACACCGCCCGCACGAGGCGAAGCTCAGGACGACACTGTCGCCGGGCACCACCGAGGTGACCGCGTCCCCCACCGCCTCCACGGTCCCCGTCCCCTCGTGCCCCAGCACCGCCGGGACGGGGAAGGGGGTGTGACCTGCGCGGACGCTGAGATCGGTGTGACAGACGCCGGCCGCCCGGACGCGGACGAGGACCTCGTCGGGGCGGGGGGTGTCGACGCGGATCTCCTCCAGGGCGAAGGGGGCGCCTCGGGTGCGGACCACTGCTGCGGTGGCGGGGGTTGTGGGGGTGGTGGCGGTGGTGGTGGGCATGGCGGGCTCCGGGGGAGGGGGCGGGGGCGGGGGTGGAGGGGGGTGGTACATCACGTGTCATGTGGGCGGGGCTGGGTGGGGCGAGCCGAGTGGTACATCACGCGTCACACATCACGCATGATCCTCACCCCCTCTCGCGGCCTCCTCCGCCCCTCACGGCAGCACCCCTCCCTCTCGCACCACCCGCAACGCCTGCGCCGCGATCGTCAACGTCGGATTGACCGCCGCCGACGAGGGGAAGAAGCCGCCGTCCACGACGAACAGGTTCCCCACCTCGTGGCTGCGGCAGTACGGATCGAGGACGGACCGCGCCGGATCGGTCCCGGCGACGGTCGTCCCGCACTGGTGCCCGGTCGCCTCGACGCCCAACTGCCGCGAGAACACGAGGGGATAGCCGGCCCGGCGCATCATCGTGGTGGCGGCGCGGACGAGCCTGCGGTGGGTGCGGGTGTTCGTCGGGTGCCAGCGGACGGTCACGTCGTCGACGCCGGGACCGGGCAGGACACGGTTCTCCGGGTCGGGGAGGTCCTCCGACATCACCCACCAGTCGACGCTCCGCGAGGCCAGCGCGCCCAGCAGCCGCCGGGGCAGCCGGGGACGGGCGGCGGCGAGCGTCGCCCCGTACACCTTGCCCATCAACTGGAGGTTGCCCAGCGGATGTTCGCCCTGGGGGCCGTCCGGCAGGTAGAAGTCGTTGACGGCGAGGGTCTTCTGGAAGGTGACCGGGTTGCGGCGGCGCGGATCGACCGCCATCAGCACGGAGTTGTTGTGCAGCATGAGGTTGCGTCCGACGAGCCCGCTGCCGTTCCCGAGCCCGTCGGGATGCGCGGCGCCCCCCGAACGCAGCAGCAGGACAGCCGAGTTGACGGCTCCGCAGGCCACCACCACGGTCCCGGCCCGCAGCCGCACGGCCCGCCCGTCCCGTACCGCGTCGACGGACGTCACCCGCCGCCCGTCGGTGTCGGTGCGCAGCCGCAGGGCGCGGGTGCGGGTGAGGAGGCGGACCGTCGGGGTGCGCAGCGCGGGGCGCAGCGCTCGGGTCTCGGCGTCGCTCTTCGCGCCGATCCGGCACGGGAAGGCGTCACATGTGCCACATCGTTCACACGTCCCCTCCGGCGCCAGGTCGACGCCGAGTTCGACGGGGTAGGGGTGCAGCCCCTGCGCCGTGAGCCGATCGGCGAGTTCGGCGATGACCGGCTCGTGCGGCACCGGCGGCCACGGGTAGGGGGTGCTGCGCGGCGGACCGCTCGGATCGGTGCCGTCGGCGCCGTGGACGCGGTAGAGGCGTTCGGCCTCCGCGTAGTACGGCTCCAGGTCGCCGTACGCGAACGGCCAGCCGGGGGAGGTGCCTTGGAGGTGCTCGACCGCCCGGAAGTCGCTCGCCCGCAGCCGGGGGAGGGCGGCGCCGTACACCTTCGTGGTGCCGCCGACGCCGTAGAAGCCGCCGGAGGTGAAGGAGCGGCCCTCGGCCGTGTGCCAGGAACCCGTGTTGTGGTAGCGGTTACCGACGAACACGGCCTCGGGGGACCAGTTCTCGGGCTCGCGGGGCAGGAAGTCGCCCCGCTCGACGACGAGTACGCGCGCCCCCGTCGACGCCAGCGCCCACGCGGTGGTGGCACCGCCGGCGCCCGAACCGAGGACGAGGACGTCGGCGTCGTACACCTCCCGCTCCTGTGTGACGACCGGCGGGGAGCCGGGACCCCAGACGCCGGTCATGACGCGGCCCTCGGCGGGTCGTAGAGGCGGACGGGTGTGTCGTCGTGGAAGGGCAGTCGCTCGGGGATCTCGGAGAGTTCCAGGTGGAGTCCGAAGGGGGTGCGCAGGTAGATGAAGCGGACGCCGGCGATGGGCCCGTCGGTGACGGTCTGCGGCGCACCGAGGGCCACCACCCCTTCGTGCGCGGTGAGATGGTCCAGCGAGGCGTCCAAGTCGTCGGTGGCCAGGGCGAGATGGTGGCCGCCCCAGTCGCTGTTGCGCGGGTAGACGCGGCGTTGGTCGGGGGAGGTGTACTCGAACAGCTCGACGTTGGTGACCGGGCCGAGGCGCAGCATCGCGATGTGCGCGACGGCGTCACGGTGGACACCGAGCTGGCGGAGCATCCACAGGCCGGCCGGGTCTGCCACCGGGCCGGTGAGATAGGCGAGTTCGGCGCCGAGCACGTCGGTGAAGAAGGCCACGGCCCGGCCGAGGTCGGGGACCGTGTAGGCGACGTGGTGGACGGCGCCGACACCGGGGACGCTGATCATGGCTGTTCCTTGCGGGAGTCGGCGGAAGTGCTGGGGGTGCGGGCGGGCAGGGCGTGGGTCACGGCCGCCGGACCGAGCGTCAGGCAGAGCAGCCGGGCGCCGTGCCGGCCCGCGGTGAGGGAGGCGGCGCCGCCCTGCGGGGCGAGGACGAGGCCGCCCGCGGTGAGCGGGACGGCGCGCCGGTCGGCGTGCACGGTCCCGGTCAGCACGTACCAGACGGTCTCGGTGCCGCCGCGGCCGGCGGGCTCCCAGCGGGTGCCGGGCGTCAACTCGACCTCGTCGAACGCCTCGCACTCGCTGTGGAGCATCCCCCGCCGGGCGAGGCAGCGGACGGTCGCCCGCTCCTCGCCCGGCCCGAACAGGACGGCGCTCAACGGTCCGTCGTGGACGATCACGGCCAACTCCCTGTCTGTCGAGGTGGATTCATGAACTGGCCTGTCTACGCGGCGAGTTGCCGCTCGCCCGGCAGCGGGACGTCCAGGACGGCGTGAAAGAACTCCATCCCGCCGTCCCCGGCCCACAGCCGCACCGACCCGCCGAGCGGCAGGGTCAGCGCGGTCCCGGAGGCCAGCCGGACCTCGCGGTCGGCGGTCCGGGCGGTGCCCGTGCCGCTCAGCACGAACACCGTGTGCTCGGTGCCGCGCGCCGCGAACTCCACGCCCGCGTGCGGCGGAAGGTCCTGCACATGGATGGTGCGCAGCGGCCCGGTCAGGACGCTCTGGGCGTCCAGCGGCCCATGCGCACGCAGATCGCGTACGACGATGCTGTTCACGGAGTGCTCCTCCTCGGAGGACCGGCGGGGCCGGGGGAAGACGGCGGGCAACTCGACCACCAGCCAGGACAGAGGCCGTCGCCCGGTGTTGTGCAGCGCGTGCCGGGAGCCGATCCCGGTGAGGACGGCGTCCCCGGCGCGCACCGCGTGCGCCGTGCCGTCGAGGCGGATCTCGCCCCGGCCGCGCAGCAGGAAGTACAACTCCTCGGTGCGGGAGTGCAGATGCTCCCCGCTGACCCCGCCGGGCGGCAGCCAGGCCCACTCGACGGCCTCCCAGCCGCCGTACAGCCCGGTCCGCCGCGCGAGGCAGGACCAGCGGGAGATCCCGTCCGAGTCGTGCACGCCGTGCACCACGGCGGGTGCGTGTACGTCGGCCACCACGAGTGCGTCACGCATGGGACCGCACCTCCTTCGCGGCGCGCGCCAACTTCTCGGCCGCGCCGGTGATCTCACGATCCGTCAGGTCGTTCACGAACACCGCGTCACCGATCCCGACCGGCAGCGGCAGCCGCTGCATGCCGTCCCGGTGGCGGACGGTGTCCGCGAGGGCGGAGCCGAGCAACTCCGGCTCCAGCAGGGGGTGGTGGACCGGCAGCCGCAGGGCGCGCATCGTGTCCAGCACGCGCGTGCACTGACGGTCCGTCATGAGGCCGCGCCCACGGGCGATCACGGTGGTCAACGCCATGTCGAGGTTGACCGCCTCGCCGTGCAGCAGGGCGGGCAGGGCCCGCATCTCCAGCGTCGGGCTGAAGGTGTGGCCGTAGTCGACGACCCGTTCGAGCCGGTGCTCCCACAGGTTGTCGTGGAGTTCTTCGAGCATCCCGTGCACCGCGCGGGCCAGTACGTGATGTGCCGTGGTCCGCAGCGGGCCGTCCGACTGGAACCGGCCGGCGAGCAGCCGCTCGCCGCTGCTCTCCAGCAGGTCGAACAGGTCACGGTCCTTGATCAGGGCGATCTTGAGGATCTCGGCGAGGCCGTTGCCGATGTGCCGCTCGTCGAGCGTCGCGAGGAACGCCGGGTCGAGGAGGGTCTCGACGGCCGGGTGGTAGGTGCCGAGGCGGTTCTTGCCGCCGCCGAAGTTGACGCCGGTCTTCGCGCCGACCCCGGCGTCGACCAGCCCGATGAGGGTGGTCGGCACCCGGACGTACGGTGTGCTGCGCCGGTACAGGCTGCACGCGAGGCCGACGATGTCCAGCAGCACGCCGCCGCCGACGGCCACGACCGGCTCGCGCCGCCGGTCCAGACCGAACCGGTCCATCGCGTCGACCACGGAGTACACCGAATCCATCGTCTTCAGCCGCTCGTGCGCGGGCAGGACATGGATGCTGTACGACGCGTGACGCGCCGCCTCGCAGTAGGCGCGCAGCGCGTCGCCGTACAGCAGGTCCACGTGCTCCTCGACGACCAGCAGCCGGCGGGCCGGCGTGCTCTCGCCGTCCGGGAGTCCGGCGAGGGCGAGGGCGGGGTTGCGGGGGTCCAGGACGCCGGGGGCGAAGCGGACCCGGTAGCTGACGGGCTTCGCGGTGGCGACGGTCCAGCTGCGCGCCGGCCCGGGGCCGTCCGTGGTGGTGAGTCCGTGGGTGGTGGGAGGCGGGAAGGGCATGGCGGGTCCTTCGGTGTGCGGACGGCCGGGAGTGGGAGTGGGGAGGGGGTGGTGTGTGATGTGCCACCGGTTGGGAGAGAGGCGGGGGAGGAGGTGGTGCGTGATGTTCCACCTGCTGGTAGCGCGGCTGGGAGGGCGGTGATGCGTGATGTGCCACCCGCCGGCAGCCGGGCAGTGATGCGTGATGTTCCACCCGCTGACAACGGGCCGGTGGTACGTGATGTGCCACCCGCCGGGAGAGGCGAAGTGGTGTGTGATGTGCCACTGACGGTGCAGGAGCGCCCACGCTCCGCACGAGGCGGCCGGACGGGCCGGCGTGGCCTCGTGCGGGCGGGGCAGGGAGGCCGGACCGGTGGACGCCCTCGCCGGCCGCCGCTGCGCCGCACCCCTACGACGCCCCCGTCGGCGGCCGGCGACGCGGGCAGCTCGCGGGGAGCGCCCGGTCCGGTCCGGCTGGTCGGTGTGCTCGGGCTCCGTGCGGAGCGGGGTGGTGTCCAGGGCGGTGCGGGCCTGTGCGCTGTACGACACCTGCGTGCTGTACGACGCCTCTGTGCTGTATGACATGTGGCCCACCACCTCTCGGGATTCCCCTCCGAGAGCGACCCTCTCGGAACCTTGCCCACTCAAGGTCCCCCGCCCGGTGTCCCGGCGGCTTGAGCCCCCGGCCCCGTGACGGCCCTGCCCGCGCCCGGTGCCGTATGGGACAAGGGGCAGGGTGGGGTGTGAGAGGAGGGCCCGGGATCGGGGTGGGATCGGGGTCCCGGGTTCCCGGGCGGCGGCGTCAGGGGTGCCCCCTAGGGGACGCCTCCGGCGTCGTGGAGCGCGGGCCCGGTGAGGGAGGGGCGCCCGGGCAGCGAGAAGCCCCCGCCGGTCGTGCCTGCGGGGGCTGTGGGTCGGACGGGCCGGGTCAGGCGGGGTCGTGGGCCGCCGGTTCCGAACTCGGCTTGCGGGCGCCGGACTTGGCCGTCCTCGCGGACGTGGTCTTCGTCCCGGCCGGGGACTTGGCGGCCGTCGACTTGGCGGCGGCGCCGCGTGACGCCGTCGCCTTGCGGGCCGCGGGCGCCTTCTTGGCCGCGGGAGTGGCCACCGGTTCGGCCGACGCCGGGGGCGGGCCCGTGATGCCGCCGAGGCAGAAGGACCAGACCTCCTCGACCGAGATGGGGGAGGGGTGGGCGCCCACCGGAGCGGCGGGGGCGCGGGCGGTGAACATCGCCGTCTGCATGATGAGGGAGGCGACCCGGCGGGGCTTGGGCGCGGTGGCCTGGCCCGCAGCGACCGCTTCCTCGACCAGCTCCGTGAAGAAGCCGAGCAGCGGGAGGTGCGCGGTGGCGACCTGGTCGGGGTGGGTGACCAGGAGCTGGATGGCGAAGTCGGTGAACAGGGGCGACTGCGCACCGGACTTGGGCTCGGAGGAACGGTAGAGGAGGTCGACCGCGATACGGAGCCTGTCCAGGGGATCGCGGCCGGACGCGGCGGCCTCGCGGATCTCCCCGGCCGACCGCGACAGCGCGTCCTCGAAGAGGGCGAGCAGCAACTCGTGCTTGCCGTCGAAGTGTTGGTAGAAGCTGCGCAGTGACTGACGCGAACGCTCCACGACCTCCTGCACGGTGAAGTCGGTGGTGCCCTTGTCGGCGATCAACTCCTGCGCGGCGTCGAGGAATCGCTGCACGCGCTGTTCCGCGCGGAGCTTCGCGGCCCGGGTGGACCGCTCGACGGCGCGCTGCCGCCAGGCGGGCTCTGGGGTCTCGACCGGTTCTACGGGGACGGCACTCATGAGTAGAACGCTACTCCACGTATGTGAAAAGCGAGTCCGTTCCCCCTACCGAATTCCCCTCCACCGGAAACGAGACCGACATGTTCGATATCCAGAATGCCATTCTCTATTACTCACCCTTCGGACGCCCTCTTGACGCACCCCACCCCTCGATCGACACTCGAACCGGGAATCCTAGTGAACAGGTAGGGAATCATGGGGCGCCTGGAGCCGATCGCCAGCCGGACGAGCCGCACGGCCTGGTCGTCGCCCCTTCTCACCTCCCGCCGCCACATCGACCTGCTCCGCGTGTGCAGCGCACAACGCTGACCGAGACGCCCGCAGGCCCGCACCCCCACCCCCTCCGACGCCGCAACCGCCGCCGCGCGTACGCCCCCGCGCGCCCGCCCCCGGGGAGACTCATGTCCATCACACCGCTGGCCGCCCACACGTACGACCGCCCGGCCCCCGCCTTCCGGGGCCGCATCGGCCACGACGCCCGCAGCGGCCACTACGCCGTGCCGCGCCGCTACCGCCTCCACCTCTCCACGGCCGACCCCGACGGCCTGCGCATCGCCGTCACCCACGGCCTGCTCCGCCTCGACGCGGCCTGTCCCGTCACGTTCCTGCCCGCCGTCCCCGACTGTCCCGACGGCGGCCACGCGAGCCTGCGCCCGCTGTACGACGCGAGCGCGCACCGCTACCGGGGCCCGGCCCTCGCACCCGTCCTGAGCGACGACTGGTCGGGCCGGATCGTCTCCACCCATGGCCCGGACATCGCCCGCGACCTCGCCCGGCACTTCGGCGGCGGCCGGCCCTCGCTGCACCCCTGCGGCACCGAACCGCGGATCGAGGCGGCGGTACGCCTGTGCGCCGCGATCGAACGGGCCGCCCAGCGCGCGGGCGAGGCGGCGGTGCCCGTGACGGAACGCGCCGAGGCCCTCGACGCCCTGCTCGACTCCCTCGGCCTCCTGGACCGACGCCTGCGCGAGGAACGGTATGTGACGGGCGATCACATCACGGCCGCGGACGTCGAGTTGTGGGTCACCCTCGTCCAGCTCGACACCGTGCACCGCCACCACCTCGACGCCGCCGCCGTCCAGCAGGTCACCGGCCACCACGCCCTGTGGGCCTACGCCCGCCACCTCACCGCCCACCCCGCGTTCGGCACCCACCTCGACCTCGACGGCATCGACCGCCGCCACCGCGCCCGCTGCCAGGGCCTGGAAGCCGCCGGTTCCGCTGTCCAGATCCTGGACTGGGCGGCGTACCGAGCCGACGAGAACCGGACCCACCAGGGCTGATCCGGTCCGAAACGTGGACAGGCGTTGACAAGCCCCCGGGCAACTGGGTTACTTGCGAACCAGAACAGTCTTTCGATCCACGCCGCACGCCGCCTCACGGCCGCACCCCGGCCGTGAGCCACGCAGCAGAAGCAGAGGACGACATGTACGCAGCTCTCAGGACGGCGCCCCGCCGCTCCCAGGGCTGCGCACGCCCCTGCCTCAGCGACCTCGTCGCCGACCGCGCCGTCGATCTCCTGCGCGTCAGCAGCGCACTGTGTACCGCACCGGGCCGTGCCCGCTGTCGGGTCTGACCTCGAAGCCGACCCCGACCGCAGCGCCCTCGCCGGCCACCGCTTCCGCGGTGCGCCGCCCGCAGCCCCCGAACCCCGGTCCCGTACGCACCCGTTGACCGCGCCCGCTCCCCGAGGAGCCGTGCGTCCACGGCCGCCGCCCGCGACCCGGGGCAGCCCGCCTCCCGCCGGAGCCCCTCATGAGCGAATCAACGGGCGCCGTGTCCCTCGCCACGGCACCGCCACCCGACGTACCGTCAAAAACCCTCACAGCGCAGCGAGTTCAGCCGCTGCGCCGCCCCGGACGCTGGATCGCCACCGCGATCGTCCTCGTCCTGTCCGCCCAGTTCGTCCACGGACTGGTCACCAACCCGTTCTACCAGTGGGACCGCTTCGGCTACTGGTTCCTGCGCCCGACCATCGTCGACGGACTCCTCATCACCCTCGAAGTCACCGCCTACAGCGCGGTGCTGGGCCTGTTCGGCGGCGTCCTGCTGGCCCTCGCCCGGCTCTCGAAGAGCCCGGTGCTGCGGGCGGTCAGCTGGACGTACATCTGGGCGTTCCGCTCGATCCCGCTGATCGTCGTGCTGCTGTTCCTCTACAACTTCAGCGCCCTGTACCAGACGTTGAGCGTCGGCGTCCCCTTCGGCCCGGCCTTCTTCACCTTCGACGAGTCCCGGCTCGCGACCGACATGGTCATCGCCGTCGTCGGCCTCAGCCTCTACGAGGCCGCGTACGCCGCCGAGGTCGTCCGGGGCGGCGTCCTCTCCGTCGACCAGGGCCAGCACGAGGCCGCCGCCGCGCTCGGCCTGCCCAAGGGCTACCAGTTCCGCCGGATCGTCTTCCCGCAGGCCCTCAGGTCGATCGTCCCGAACTACGTCAACCAGCTGATCGGCCTGGTCAAGTCCACCTCGCTGGTCTTCTACGTCTCGCTCCTCGACCTCTTCGGCGCCGCGCAGACGATGGGCTCCACCTACCCCGGCGACATCGTCCCGCTGCTGCTCGTCGTGACCGTCTGGTACCTGATCCTCACGAGCCTCGTCTCGATCGCCCAGTTCTACGTCGAGCGGTACTACGCGCGCGGCGCCATCCGCACCCTGCCGCCCACCCCGCTCCAGCAACTGCGCGCTGCCTACGGCCGGTTCAGGGAGCGCCTGCGCAAGGAGGCCGCCGTATGACCGCCGCCACGGCCGCTGTCGCCGCCCCCGCCGCCGTCGAACTCCACGACGTCCACAAGTGGTTCGGCAGCCACCGGGTCCTGGACGGCATCGACCTGACCGTCCGTCCTGGCGAGGTCACCGCGCTGCTCGGCCCCTCCGGCTCCGGCAAGTCCACGCTCCTGCGCGTCATCAACCACCTGGAGAAACCCGAACGCGGCTACGTCAGCGTCAACGGCGAGCTCATCGGCGTACGCAAGAACGGCGACCGGCTGAGGGAGTTGAGCGAGCGCGCCATCCTCGCCCAGCGCTCCAGGATCGGCTTCGTCTTCCAGAACTTCAACCTCTTCCCGCACCTCACCGTCCTCGACAACGTCGCCGCCGCCCCCGTCGCGACCGGCCGGCTCGGCAGGCCCGCCGCGCAGGAACTGGCCCGTGAACTCCTCGACCGGGTCGGTCTCGCCGACAAGTCGGGTGCCTATCCACGGCAGTTGTCCGGCGGCCAGCAGCAGCGCGTCGCCATCGCCCGCGCCCTCGCGCTGCGCCCCGGCGTCATCCTCTTCGACGAGCCGACCTCCGCGCTCGACCCCGAGCTGGTCGGTGAAGTCCTCGCCGTCATCAAGGACTTGGCGACGAGCGGCACCACCCTCCTGATCGTCACGCACGAGATCGGCTTCGCCCGCGAGGTCGCCGACCGTGTCGTGTTCCTGGACGCCGGAAGGATCGTCGAACAGGGCCCGCCCGAACAGGTGCTGGACAAGCCGCAGCACGAACGGACCCGCGAGTTCCTCGCGAAGGTCCTCTGAAGCCAGGGTCCTCCCAAGCCAAGGTTCTTCGAGGCCAAGGTCCTTTGAGACCAAGGTCCTCTGAAATCACCCCCCTTCGACCCACGCACCACGAAACCTAAGGACAGCCATGCCCGCGCCCCTCTCCCGACGTGCCCTGATCCGAGGCATCTCCGCGGCGGCCGTCGCCGCCACCCTCGCCGGCGGGCTCGCCGCCTGCGGCGGGGACAGCGAGGCCGCCACCACCACCGACTCCTCGGGCTCCGTCACCATCGGCCGCTTCTCCAACGGGGCGGCGAAAGAAGCGACGTTGAAGGTGTCCGAGGTGAAGTCGATCAGCGCCGAGGTCCCCGAGGCGATCCGCAAGCGCGGCACACTCGTCATCGGCAGCGGCTCCCTGCCCTCAGGCTCCGCGCCGCTCGGCTACGTCGGCGACGACCAGAAGACCCTCACCGGCGCCGAACCCGACCTCGCCCGCCTGGTCGCCGCCGTCCTCGGCCTCAAGACCGAGAACAAGCGGTTCACCTGGGAGAACCTCTTCGTCGGCATCGACAGCGGCAAGGTCGACGCCGGCTTCTCGAACATCACCGACACCGAGGAGCGCAAGCAGAAGTACGACTTCGCCTCCTACCGTCAGGACAACCTCGGCTTCGAGAAGCTGAAGTCCAACTCCTGGAAGTTCGACGGCACTTACCAGAGCCTCGCGGGCAAGACCGTCTCCGTCGGCGCCGGCACCAACCAGGAACGCCTGCTGCTGGAATGGCAGAAGAAGCTGAAGGCCGAGGGCAAGAACCTCACCGTCAAGTACTTCCAGGACAGCAACAGCACGTACCTGGCCCTCAACAGCGGCAAGATCGACGCCTACCTCGGCCCGAACCCGAGCCTGTCGTACCACGTCACCCAGACCGCCAAGTCGCCCTCCCCGACCGCCATCGCGGGCACCTACTCGGGCGCCGGCGAGACCCTCCAGGGCCTCATCGCGGCGACCGTCAAGAAGGACAGCGGCCTCGTCAAGCCGCTGGCCGACGCCATCAACTACCTGATCGAGAACGGTCAGTACGCGAAGTGGCTCGAATCCTGGAACCTCGCCAACGAGGCCGTCACCAAGTCCGAGATCAACCCGCCCGGCCTGCCCCTCACCAACTCCTGACACTCCGTCGACACCGCACCGGCCGAAAGGACTCCGCCTCCGTGACGCACCCGAACGACCCCCGCGGAGGCGGGGCCCCGGCCACCACCTCACCCCACCCGGCCGCCACGGCGCCCCACCCCGTAGCCACCGCACCCCACCCCCTCGACAACGCCGTCTGGTCCGCCCTCACAGGCCCCCACGCCCACCTCGCCGACCGCCTCGGCCGCGCCGCCCGCTACCCCGCCGACGTCTACGCCTTCGCCGCCCTCGACGACCCGGCCGACCCCGCCGCCTGGACCGACCTCCACCGCCTCGCCGGCCCCGCGACCGCCGTACGCGTCAAGCCCGTCGACGCGGTCCCGGGCGGCTGGGAGCCGATCCGGGAGGGGTACGGCGTGCAGCTCGTCGCCACCTCGCTGCGCGCCGAACCCGACCCCGAGGCGGTACGGCTCGGACCGGACGACGTCCCCGAGATCCTGGACCTCGTCGCCCGCACCCGGCCCGGACCGTACCTGAAACGGACGATCCTGCTCGGCACCTACCTCGGCATCCGGCACGAGGGACGGCTGATCGCGCTCGCCGGGGAACGGCTGAAGCCGCCCGGCTGGACGGAGATCAGCGCCGTCTGCACCGACCCCGCGCACCGGGGCCGGGGGCTCGCCACCCGGCTGATCCGCGCCGTCGCCGCGGGCATCCGCGAGCGCGGGGACACCCCGTTCCTGCACGCCGCCGCCGACAACGCGAACGCGATCCGGCTGTACGAGTCGATCGGCTTCGAACTGCGGCGGTCGTCGCGGATCGTGGAGGTGCGGACCCCGGCACGGCCCGCCCCACCCGCGACCGGTGCGGCCGACCGGCAGGCCGACCGCCCGGACGCCGGACCAGCCGCCGGGCTTGCCACCGGCCCCGCCGTCGGGCTCGCCGTCGAGCCCGCAGAATCGATTTCGCACAAAAGTTCGAGAAATTCCGGGAAATCGGGAACACGGCGGGAGACCGGCCCGTTGTGACGGATGAGAGCCACGACCGGGCCGCACAGAGCGAGAGGGAAGGGGGGACGGCAGTGACCGACATCCACATACGCCACGCCGCGCACCTCCACTCCCGGCCCCACATCGACCTCCTGCGCGTGGCCGGCGCGCTCTGTAGCTGACCGTCCCGCAGCCCCGCCGCCGTGCCCGCGCCCCGGGCCGCCCCGGCGACCTCGTACGGACCTCCAGGAAGGCACTCCACCCGTGTCCCCTTCATCACCCACCCCTCTGCACCTCGCCGTAGCCCTCGACGGCACCGGCTGGCACCCCGCCTCCTGGCGCGAGCAAGTCGCCCGCCCCCGCGACCTGTTCACGGCCGGATACTGGGCCGACCTCGTCGCCGAGGCCGAACGCGGCCTGCTCGACTTCGTCACCATCGAGGACGGCCTGGGCCCCCAGTCCTCCCGCTTCCTCGACCCGGACGACCGCACCGACCAGGTCCGGGGCCGCCTCGACGCCGTCCTGATCGCCTCCCGCGTCGCCCCGCTCACCCGGCACATCGGCCTCGTCCCCACGACCGTCGCCACCCACACCGAGCCCTTCCACATCTCCAAGGCCATAGCCACCCTCGACTACGTCAGCACCGGCCGCGCCGGCCTGCGCGTCCAGATCACCGCCCGCCCCGCCGAGGCCGCCCACTTCGGCCGCCGCACGATCCCGCGCATCGAGGCGTACGACGAGAGCGACCCCGACACCCTCGCCCTCGTCACCGACCTGTTCGACGAGGCGGCCGACCACGTCGAGGCGGTCCGCCGCCTGTGGGACAGCTGGGAGGACGACGCGGAGATCCGGGACGCCGCGACCGGCCGCTTCGTCGACCGGGAGAAACTCCACTACATCGACTTCGAGGGCCGTCACTTCAGCGTCAAGGGCCCCTCCATCACCCCCCGCCCGCCCCAGGGCCAGCCCCTCGTCACGGCCCTCGCGCACGCGACGGTGCCCTACCGGCTGGTGGCGCGCGCGGCGGACGTCGGCTTCGTCACCCCGCACGACACGGACGGGGCGCGGGCCATCGTCCAGGAGATCCGCGCCGAACAGGAGGCCGCGGGCCGCGCCGGCCGGCCGCTGCACGTCTTCGCCGACCTGGTCGTGTTCCTCGACGACGACCCGGCCGAGGCCCGGGCACGCCGGGCCCGGCTCGACGAGGTCGCGGGCGAGCCGTACACCAGCGACGCGCGGATCTTCGCCGGCAGCCCCGCCGAACTCGCCGACCTGCTCCAGGAGTTCCAGACGGCAGGGCTCACCGGGTTCCGGCTGCGCCCCGCCGTCGTGGGGCACGACCTGCCGGCGATCAGCCGGGGCCTGGTCCCCGAACTCCAGCGGCGCGGCGCCTTCCGCGAGGCGTACGAGGCCGACACCCTGCGCGGGCTGCTCGGCCTGACCCGTCCCGCCAACCGATACGCCGCCTGAGCGCGAGGGAGAGACCGACGATGAGCAAGCCGCTGAAGCAGATCCACCTCGCCGCCCACTTCCCCGGCGTCAACAACACCACCGTCTGGAGCGATCCGCAGGCGGGCAGCCACATCGAGTTCAGCTCCTTCGCCCACCTCGCGAAGACCGCCGAACGCGCCAAGTTCGACTTCCTGTTCCTCGCCGAGGGCCTGCGCCTGCGCGAACAGGGCGGAAAGATCTACGACCTGGACGTCGTCGGCCGCCCCGACACCTTCACCGTCCTCGCCGCCCTGGCCGCCGTCACCGACCGCCTCGGCCTGACCGGCACGATCAACTCGACGTTCAACGAACCGTACGAGGTGGCCCGCCAGTTCGCGAGCCTCGACCACCTCTCCGCCGGCCGCGCCGCGTGGAACGTGGTCACCTCCTGGGACGCGTTCACCGGCGAGAACTTCCGGCGCGGCGGCTTCCTCCCGCAGGACGAGCGCTACTCCCGCGCCAAGGAGTTCCTCGCCACCGCCCACGAACTCTTCGACTCCTGGCGGGGCGACGAGATCCTCGCCGACCAGGCCACCGGCGCCTTCCTCGCGGACGCGAAGGCGGGTTCGTTCGTCCACACCGGCAAGCACTTCGACATCCACGGCCGGTTCAACGTGCCGCGCAGCCCCCAGGGCCGCCCGGTGATCTTCCAGGCCGGGGACTCCGAGGAGGGCCGCGAGTTCGCCGCCGCCGAGGCCGACGCCATCTTCAGCAGGCACGCGCAACTGGACCAGGGCCGGGCGTTCTACGCCGACGTCAAGAGCCGCCTCGCCAAGTACGGCCGCCGCGCCGACCAGCTGCTGATCCTCCCCGCGGCGACGTTCGTCCTCGGCGACACCGAGGAGGAGGCCCGCGACACCGCCAAGGAGGTCCGCCGCCAGCAGGTCAGCGGGGCGACGGCCCTCAAGCACCTGGAGTTCGTCTGGAACCGCGACCTCTCCGCGTACGACCCCGAGGGGCCGCTGCCCGACATCGATCCCGATGTCGGCGCCGAGCACATTTCCCGGGGCCGCGCCCAGGTCAGGATGTACCGTGACCCGCTGGCCACCGCCCGCGAGTGGCGGGAGCTCGCCGAGGCCAACAAGTGGTCGATCCGGGACCTCGTCATCGAGACCGGCAACCGCCAGAACTTCGTCGGCACCCCCGAGACGGTGGCCCGCACGATCGACGAGTACGTCCAGGCGGACGCCGCCGACGGCTTCATCCTCGTCCCGCACATCACCCCCGGCGGACTCGACGACTTCGCCGACAAGGTCGTCCCGATCCTCCAGGAGAAGGGCGTCTTCCGCGCCGACTACGAGGGCACCACCCTGCGCGACCACCTCGGCCTCGCCCACCCCGACGAGGTGCGGGAAACCCGGGCGGCGTCGTGAAGTTCCTCGCGATCACCCTCATCGTCCACCGCCCCGACCCCGTCACCGGCGTCCAGAAGTCCACCCAGGACCGGTTCCGGGAGGTCCTCGACAACGCGCTGCTCGCCGAGGAACTCGGCTTCGACGGCTTCGGCGTGGGGGAGCGGCACGAACGGCCGTTCATCTCCTCCTCGCCGACCGTCGTCCTCAGCCACATCGCCGCCCTCACCCGCCGCATCCGCCTCTTCACCGCCGTCACCACCCTCAGCCTCCTCGACCCCGTCCGCGCCTACGAGGACTACGCCACCCTCGACCACCTCTCCGGCGGCCGGCTCGACCTGATCATCGGCAAGGGCAACGGGGCGGCGCAGCGCGAGCTGTTCCACGTCACCCCCGAGGACCAGTGGGAGCGCAACGCCGAGAGCTACGAGGTGTTCCGGCGGCTCTGGCGGCAGGACAAGGTCACCGCCGACACCCGCTTCCGCCCGCCGCTGACCGACGCGGAGGTCTGGCCGAGGCCCTACCAGCAGCCGGTCCGGGTCTGGCACGGCAGCGCCACCAGCAAGGAGTCCGTCGACCTCGCCGCCCGCTACGGCGACCCGCTGTTCTCGGCGAACGTCACGAACCCCATCGAGCCGTACGCCGAGCTGATCCGCTACTACCGCGAGCGGTGGGAGCACCACGGGCACGACCCGGCGGCGATCGCCGTCGGCGCGGGATCGGCGGGGCTGTACGTGGCGCGGACCTCGCAGGAGGCCGTCGAGACGTACCGGCCGGTCTTCGAGAGCACCCGTGACTTCCAGCGCCGGGCCGGGCTGCCCGTCGTGTTCGAGACCGTGGAGGACTTCGTCGAGCGCAGCTCCGCGCTCATCGGCAGCCCGCAGCAGGTCATCGAGAAGGTCCACCGCTACCACGCCGAGTTCGGGCACACCGTCCTGCATCTCCACGCCGACGCCGGCGGACTGACCGACGCGCAGCACCGGGACTCCCTGGAGCGGTTCCAGGGGGAGGTCGCGAGCGTGCTGCGCAAGGAGATCCCCGACCCGCCCTTCGACTGGGCCCCCGTACGGCCCGCCGTCTGACAGAAGGAGAACCCGCCATGTCCGGTACGCCCCTCGGCATCCTCGACCTGGTGCCGATCTCCTCCGGTTCCACCGCCGCCGACGCCCTGCGCAACTCGGTCGACCTCGCCCGGCACGCCGAACGCCTCGGGTACACGCGGTACTGGTTCGCCGAGCACCACCTCAACCCCGGAGTCGCGGGGACGTCCCCGGCGGTCGTCCTCGCTCTCACCGCGTCCGCCACCTCCACCATCCGCCTCGGCTCCGGAGCCGTACAGCTCGGCCACCGCACGGCGCTGAGCACGGTGGAGGAGTTCGGCCTGGTCGACGCCCTGCACCCGGGGCGGCTGGACCTGGGGCTGGGGCGGTCGGGGGGACGGCCGACCGGGAGAGGAGGCCCGGCGCAAGCCCCGCCGGCCGGCGGAACCACCCGCACCCCGGTCCACGACGGCCGGACCGTGAACGGCCTCCTCATCCCGCCCCCGTTCTCCTTCGAGGCGGTCATGGGCTCCCCGCGCTTCGCGCTCCAGCGCGGACTGCTCCAGCTCCCCGGTGCCCGCTCCCAGGAGTACGCCGAGCAGATCGACGATATCCTCGCCCTGCTCGCGGGGACCTACCGCTCCCCGGAGGGGGAGGAGGCGCACGTCGTGCCCGGGGAGGGCGCCGGCATCGACGTGTGGATACTCGGCAGCAGCGGCGGCGAGAGCGCCGAGGTCGCGGGGGAGCGGGGGCTGCGGTTCGCGGCGAACTACCACGTCAGCCCGGCCACCGTCCTGGACGCGGTGGACGCCTACCGCGCCCGCTTCAAACCCTCCCCGGCCCTCGACCGCCCGTACGTCAGCGTCTCGGCGGACATCGTGGTCGCCGACACCGAGGAAGAGGCCCGCGAGGCCGCCACCGGCTACGCCCTCTGGGTGCGCAGCATCCGCACGGCGGAGGGCGCGATCCCCTTCCCCACCCCCGACGAGGCCCGAGCCCACCGCTGGACCGACGCCGACCGCGCTCTCGTCCAGGACCGGGTCGACACCCAGTTCGTCGGCACCGCCGCCCAGGTCGCCGACCGGCTCGAACAACTCCGGGAAGCCACCGGGGCCGACGAGCTGCTCCTGACGACCATCACCCACGCCCACCCCGACCGGGTCCGCTCGTACACCCTGCTCGCACAGGAGTGGTCCCGCAGAGGCCACTGACCGGCCCGCCCACCCGACGCGCGAACCCCCGAAGTGACAAGCCTGGCCTCTTCATCCCACCGAAGGAGACGGACATGAGCACCCTCACCACCCAGGACACCGGCCCCGTGGTGCACCGCGCCGGGCCGAGGTTCGGCGCCGAGATCACTGGCGTAGACCTGACCCGCCCGGTCGACGAGCCCACCGCCGACGCCCTGCGCGAAGCGTTCGCCGAGCACAAGGTGCTGGTCTTCCGGGGACAGCACCTGACCCCCGCCCAGCAGGTCGAGGCCGTGCGGATCTTCGCGGAACCCTTCGACCACCCGACGGCACTGCGCCACCCCGACCACCCGCTGGTCTACCCCTACGACGTCGTGAAGACCGGCAAGGCCGGCACCTGGCACATCGGCGGCCTGTGGCGGACGCCGGTCTTCGCGATCGAGTCCCTCGTGTACGAGGAGGTCAGCGAACTCGGCGGGCACACCCTGTGGGCCGACCTCCAGGCCGCGTACGACGACCTGTCCGCACCGTTCAAGGACCTCCTCGCGTCGGTGAACGCCGTGTACGACGGGAACGCGGCGAACTACGCGCAGGGCAGCCGCAAGGACGCGCCCGGTCCGCCCGTCGAGCACCCCGTCGTCCTCGAACACCCCCTCACCGGCCGCAAGGGCCTCTTCCTCAGCACCTCCGCGAAGCGCCTCACCGGCGTCACCGACCAGGAGGGCAAGGCCCTCCTCGACCACCTCCTGCGCCACGCCTCCTCCCCGGACTACACCATCCGCTTCGGCTGGCACCCCGGCGATTTCGTCCTCTGGGACAACCAGGCCACCTGGCACTACGCCATCGACGACTACGGCACCGGCCCCCGCCGCTACCGCAAGGTCCTCGCCACGGAACCACTGAGGCCGGCGACACGGACGGCATAGCGCCGACGGACAGCAGGGGCTGAACCGGGGCTGAAGGGGGGCGGGGCCGAGGCCGGGAAGGCGAGGCTCGGCAGCACGACCGGACGACCGCGTACGAGAGTCCCGGCAGGCCCTGCGCTACCCGGACCGGCAGAAAGCCCCGCCCCCCCGGGAGGCCCCGGCCTCGGTAGGTCCCCTTTCCTCGGGGGAACACCCCCCACCCCGAGGGACCCCCCACCCCTACACCCCCTCCCGCGAAGCCCGCCCCTCCACCCCCGCCTCCCCAGCCACCCGCGCCCCCGTCCCCCCACCCGTCCGAGGCAACCCCAGACACACCCCCACGGCCACGGCCAACAGCCCCGCACACACGAGACACGCCTCCGCGAACGCCCGCCGAGGTTCCTCGGACGCGCCCCGCAGATAGATCCCGGTCACCGCGCTGAGGCACACCGCCGCCGACACCCGCTGCGTCATCTGGAGAATCCCGCCCGCGACCCCGGCCGCCTCGGCGGGAGCGTGGTGCAGGACGCGCGCCTGGTTGGGGGAGACGGCGAGCCCGGAGGCGGCGCCGGAGGAGAGCTGGAGGGCGGCGAGGGCGTAGGGGAGGGCGGCGGGCGAGAGGACCGTCGCCGCCAGCGCCTCCGCGAGCAGCGTCAGCGCGCCCAGCGTGAGCCCGACGGTCACCGTCCGGTCGCCCAGCCGCCGTACGACCCGCCAGGCCACGGCCGAGGAGACCCCCATGGAGGCCGCGCCGAGCGCGGTGATCCCGGCGGCGGTCAGCGCGGACAGCCCGAGACCGCTCTGGAGGAACAGCGCGAGGACGACCGTCCCGGCCATGGACGAGCCGAACTGCGCCATGGCGACGAGCGTGCCGAGCCCGTAGCGCGGGGAGCGCGTCAGGGCCGGATGGATCAGGGGCGCGCGGCCCCGCCGTACCCGCAGCCGCTGGGACAGCGCCAGCGCGGCGGCCGAGACGAGGGCGGCGGCGAGCCAGGCGAGGGGCGGGCCGCCGGTGATGAAGGGGAGCATCGCGGACAGCGTCAGGGCGGCGACGCAGAGGAGACCGAGCGGGTCGAGGCCGCCGTCGGGGGCGGTCCGGGCCGGTTTCGGGAGCCGGCGGGCGGCCAGCCAGAGTGTGACGAGCCCGCACGGCGTGCTGAGCAGCAGGCACAGCCGCCACCCCGTGCCGCCGCCGCACAGGGTGACGAGCAGACCGCTGAGGGCCGGGCCGAGCGCGGCCGAGACACCGCCCGTGACCGCGTACCAGCCGAGCGCGCGAGCCCGCTCCTGCCCCTGGAAGACGTCCTGGATCGTGCCGATGACCTGCGAGTTGACGAGCCCGGCGCCCGCGCCCTGAAGCAGCCGCGCCGCGATGACGGTCTCGGCGCGGGTACCGGTCGCGGCGATCAGCGCGCACACCAGGAACAGCGACAGCCCCGCAAGGAACAGATGCTTGCGCCCTCGGACGTCCCCGAGCCGGCCGCCCGGCACCAGCGTGAGCCCGAACGCGAGCGAGTACCCCGACACGATCCACTGCACGTCCCCGGCGCTCGCGCCGAGGGACTGCCGCAGCGACGGCACGGCGATCGTGAGGACCGCCTGGTCCAGCAGTGTGGTGACACCGGCCGCCAGACAGACCGTCAGGACCCGCCGGGGCGCGGACGAGGACGTCGGGCGCATACCGGCATGCTCACACCACCGGAACGCCCCTGTCCCGGCCGCGACGATCTTTTCGTACGACCGCAACAAGTCGTTCGCGACCGGTCGCCCGCCGGTGCGGCCGGGCCGTCCCACCCTCCCCCGAGAGCGGACGGCCCGGCCTTTCCCCCGGCGCAGGACTGTGGTCCGTGGGCGGTCACCAGCACATGACCGCCGTCTGCCCCGCCCCCCAGGCCGAGTACAGACGCATGCGTACGAAGTAGCGGCGGCCCTTGACGAGCCGGGCGCGCAGCGTCGCGTTCCCCGGCGTCCCGCCGTCGTCGTCCCCCGCGAGGAAACGCGGCTCCCCCTCGCGCTCCTCGAAGAGGACGACGACGGCGTCGCAGTCGCCGAACGCGGCGAGCTGGTACTCGCGGGTCTCGGGTGGCTCCAGCACGAAGTCGGCCTGCTCACCCGGCCCCAGGGACAACGGCACCGAGCGGAACGGCGTCAGCGTGAGGGGCCCGGGGGTCAGCGGCGGCGGATACCAGCGCTGCACGAACTCCTTGTCCAGCGCGGACAGCGCCCCCGGCGGATGCACACCCTGCCGGAACTGCTCGGGCTCCAGGATCAGGCCCGCAGGGAAGGGGTACTCCATCACCGACTGCGGGTCCCACACCGTGCCGTTGACCTCGGTGGCGTCGAGCTTGCGCAGGATGTTGACGTACGTCCGCTCGCGGCTCCAGTGGTTCGGCGGGCCCGCGAGGTCGGCGTACACCGCCTCCTCGTCCCAGTGGATCGCGGCGTACGGGCTCTGGTGTTCGTGCTGCATGCCCAGCGCGTGGCCGATCTGGTGGAGCGCCGTCGCCCGTTCGCCGGGGGCCGTGAGGTCCCAGCCGAAGTTCATCGTGCGGTCGTGGAGCCCGGCCAGGAGCGCGTCGCGGCCCACGGCGGACCAGGAGCCGTCGCCCTCCTGGAACCCTATGCGCACCTCGGCCTCGGACCGCTCGCCGACCTCCGCGAACGTCACGCCGATGCCGAGCCCCTGCCACTCCCGGAAGCAGTCGCGCACGACCTCGCGCTGGGCCTCGCCACCCGCCCACGAGACCCGCCGGCTCCCCCCGGTGCCGGCGTTCTCGGAGTCGAAGAAGCAGTAGTGCAGAACCGTGCCGTTGACCCACATCCGCCGCCCGCTCATGAGCGCGCCGTGCCGCTCGGCGGCGAGGCCCGGGGTGAACCCGGGCTCCGGCTGCCGGACGAGCGAGCAGTAGCGGGTGGTCATGGCTCCAGCGTGCCCGGTCCAAGGTCACCGCGCCTGAGTCGGGAGCTACTCAAGTCACCGTGTATCAGACCTGAGTACCCCCGCTCATGATGACGTGACGACTCTCGCAAGCGACCCCAAGTCCCTCGATCTGCCGTGGCCGTTCACCGGCCGCGAGGAGGAACTCGCCCTGGTCCGCCAGGCCCTGACCGCCACCCGCCCCGGCATGATCCTCACCGGTCCGCCCGGCCACGGCCGCACCCGCCTCGCGGCGGAGGCCGTGCGCGACCTCGAACCCGGGCGGGCGCGAGGGGCGTCGAGAGAGACGCGGGGACGTTCGGCGCGCGGCCCCTTCGCGGCCGGGCGGGGCACCGGCGCGCGCGGGGCACGGGGCCGCACGGCAGCCCTCACCGGCCCGCACGGCAGGGCCACCGCCGCGACCGGCACGGTCACCGACCCGCACCCCCGGGGAGCCACCCCGTACGCGCGCGTGGCCGGCACCCCCGAGACCCGTCACCTCCCCTTCGCCGCCTTCGCCCACCTCCTCCCCGAGGACGTCACGCTCCACCGCGCGGTCGAACTCCTCGCCCCCGTCCGCCTGCTGCTCGTCGACGACGCCCACCTCCTGGACGACTCCTCCGCCGCCCTCGTCCACCAGCTCGCCGTCCAGGGCCGCACCCGCCTCCTGGTCGTCACCACCGAAGGCGCCCCCGCCCCCACCGCGATCACCCGCCTGTGGGCCGACGAACTCCTCCCGAGGCTCGTCCTCGGCCCGCTCCCGTACGACGGCACGGCACAGCTCCTGTCGTCCGGCGCGGGCGTCCCGCTCGACGCGCTCACCGTCCACCGCCTGCACCGCCTGTGCGGAGGAGACCTGAGGCTCCTGCGGGACCTGGTGGACGCCCTGCGCGAACAGGACCTGCTCGTACCGGCCGGCGCCGGGGACGACGCGTACGCCTGGCGGGGCCCCCTCCCGGTCACCCCGGCCGTCCGGGACCGGGCGTCCGGCGTCCTCGCGCGCGCGGGCGCCGAGCGCGAGACCCTCGACCGGCTGGCGTTCGCGGAACCCCTCCCGGTGCGCGCCGCCGCCCTCGACCTGGCCGTCCTGGAACGGCTGGAGGCGGACGGCCTCATCGAGGTCGCCGACGACACGGCCGTACGCCTCGCGGACCCCCTGCACGGCCCGGTCCTGCGTGCCGTCGCGGGCCGGCTCAGGGCGCTGCGGCTGACGGGCGGGCGGGAGCCGTACGAGGCGGCACTGGCCGAGGAGTCCGCCGAACTGGTCCGGCGGATGGGCGCGGCGGACGTGCGGGACATGCACGCGCCCGTGGGGGAGTGGCTCGTCGCCGAGGGGGAGCCGGTCGCGGCGGTCCACGCGTGCGTGCGGGCACGGTTCGCGCGGCTGCGGGGCGAGCTGCGGCAGGCGGTGTCCTGGGCGCGCGAGGGGCTCAGGCACAGCCCCGGGGACGCGTCCTGCCGTACGGAGCTGGCGTGGGCCGAGGACGGGGGTGTGCATCCCGACGAGACGCGGGCGGCGGGCGGGGTGTTCGCGCACTACGCGCGGGCGCTCGCGCGGGGGGACGCGGCGGCGCTGGACGAGGCGGCGCGGGAGCTGGAGGAGCGGGGCTTCCTGCTGTACGCGGCACAGGCGCGCTCCCGGGCCGCGCAGACGCACCGCGACCCCCGGGCCGCCCGTGCCGCACGCACGCGTGCCGTCGCGCTGGCCCGCCGCTGCCAGGGCACCGGCACCCCCGCCCTGTCGGGCCTCGCCCTCGACGAACTCACCGCCCGCCAGCGCCAGATCGTCACCCTCGCGGCGGCCGGCCTCAGCAACCGGGAGATCGCCGAACGCCTCACCCTGTCGATCCGCACGGTCGGCAACCACCTCTACAGCGCGTACACGCGCCTCGGAGCGAGCGACCGGGGCGCCCTGTCGTGGCTGGTGGGGCAACCGGCGTGAACGCGACGGGGGCGACGGGTCCCGGCGCCGTCCCTCAGGCCGCCCCGAACGCCGTGAACGCCCACCCCGTCGCCTGATGCAGCGCGTCCCCCGGCACCGCCCGGCGCGCGTCCCGCAGGGCCTCCGCGAGTGTGCGGCCACCGGCGAGGCTCTTGTGGAGGGCCAGCATCAGCGGGACGACGGCGGCGTCGTTGACGGGCGCGCTGCTGGCGAGGACCCCGGCCGTGCCCAGCGGCAGCAGGGCGGTGACGAGGCCGAGGAGCTCGTCGGCGCCGACGGAGGCGAGGCGGGCGGTGTCGCAGCTGGAGAGGATGATCCGGTAGGGGCTGCGGTCGAGCCGTTCGAAGTCGTGCACGATCAGCGGCCCGTCCGCCATCCGCAGGGACGAGAACAGCGGGCTGTCCGCGCGGAACGTGCCGTGCGCGGCGATGTGCGCGAGCGCCGCGCCGTCCAGCTCCGAGAGCACCCGGGGCACGCGCGCCCCGTCGTGCTCCAGGACGACGGGACGGCCGTACCGCCCGGCCACCTCCGGCACCTCGGCCCCGCCGGACGCGAGCCCGGGACCGCGCACCAGGACGTGCCGTCCGCCCGCCGGCGGCAGCGTCTCCTTGGCCCGCAGCCAACTGCTCGCCGACGGCGACACGCTCAGGACGCGTTCGCGCAGCGCCGGCAGCAGCGCCCACGGCACGCGGTGCAGGCGCGCGGGCGGCACGACGACCACCGGGCCGTCCCCGAGCCGTTCGGCGGCCGGCCCGAGCAGCAGCTCCTGGAGCCGGCGGCCCATCTCCTCCACCAGCGGCAGCCGCCCCTCCGCACCGGGGTGCGCGAGCCTGCGCAACGCCGCCTGGACGTGCTCGGCCTCCCGCTCCGCGTCCGCGAGCAGCCCGCCCGTGAACCGGCGCACCCGGCCGCCCCCGACGAGCAGCACCTGCACCCGCCCGTCCAGCACGGCGAGTTCGACGAGCCGCCCGTCCTCCAGCCGCTCCAGCAGCCGCTCCACGTCGAACCGGTGACCGTACCCGGGGGACTCGCCCCGGATGTGCAGGGTCCTCGACCGGATCTCCCGCTCCAGACGCTTCTGCTCGCGCTCCAGGGCGGGCAGGGGACGCCCGGAGATACGCGCCTGCTCCGCCTGGTCGGCGATGACCCGGAAGGCCGTCAGACCGCTCAGCAGGGCCGCGTCGGCGGGCGGCCGGGTGGGCGGCGCGGACAGCACGGTGGCCCGCCACCGCTCGCTCCACAGCAGCAGTTGGCGCGGCCCGCCCCGCTCCAGGCTCACCTGCTGCGCCAGCGCGGCGAGTTCGGCGCCCTGCGCCGTCGCCCGCGCGCGCAGCTCCGAGGCGCCCAGCGTCATCCGGTGGTCGTCCAGGACGTCCAGACCGCGCCGGCACGCCTCCAGGACACCCCGCCCGGAACCCGCCGCGCGCGCCCGCAGGGCCTGCGCCGCCCAGCCCGTCACCCGGGCCAGGGGAGGGCCGCTGTGGCGGCTGCGGGCGGCCAGCGCGAGATAGTGCTCGGCGTCCGACGTCCAGTCCAGGCCGAGCGCGATCCGGCCCGCCAGCAGCCACGCCTCCGGGGCGGCCGGAGCCCCGAACGACGCGAGCCGCCCGGCGACCCTCGCGGCGTCCGCGACGAGCCGCCCCGACCCCCGCCCCGCCGTCAGCTTCGCCTCGATGAGCACCAGTTGGGCGTGCGCCTCCCACCAGGAGCGCCGCTGCGCCGCGAACAGCCGGACCGCGACCGCCGCGCGGGCGATCGCCGTGCCCGTGTCGCCCGCGAGCCGGGCCGCCTTCGCCGCCGTCAGCAGCAGCTCCGCCTTGCGCGTGGACTGTCCCCGGATGCCCTCCAGGACGCCGATCGCCGCGTCCGCCTCGGACAGCGCCTCCGGGGCGAGCCCCGCCGCCATCAGGACCTCGCTGCGCCGGATGTTCAGCATGATCCCCGGGGTGCCGAGCTTCGCGTACCGCTCGGCGGCGTCGTCCAGCAGGCTCAGCGCGCGCGGGATGTCGCCCGAGCGGAACGCGGCGATCCCCTGGCTCTCCAGGGCGTCCGCCTTGTCGTGCTCCTGGTCGGTGGTGTCCCACAGGGCCTGCGCCGCCGCGTAGTCGGCCTCCGCGCGGTCCACCGCGCCGAGCGCCAGATGCACCGTGGCCCGCAGGTTCAGCGCCCGTGCCGTCCAGATCGTGTCCCCGACCTGGCGCAGCACCGGCACCGCCCGCCGCAGGTCCTCCAGCGCCTCGGGATGGTGCCCGAGCACCTCCCAGGAGTACGCCCGCCGGAACAGCACGCGCGCGCGGGTGTGGCCCGTGCCGCGCTCGACGCCCCGCTCGAACGCGGCGAGGCCCTGCCGGGTACGGCCCGCGTGGACCAGGGCGACCCCCAGGGTGCCCAGGATGTCCGCCTCGCGGTCGGCGGAGTCCGCGCGGGCCGCCAGCGCGCCCGCGCGGCGCAGATGCTTCAGGGCCAGCCGCAGATCGCCCCAGTCGCGCTGCCAGATGCCGATCACCTGATGGGCGACCGAGGCGTGCAGAGCGGGCGGGTCGGCGCGGAGCAGTTCCTCCGCCCGCGCCAACGCCTCATGGGGGGCGGCGAACACCAGAGGCAGCAGTTCGAGGACCGGTTCGTGTGCCGCTGTCACCCCACGGATGGTATCGGGCAGCGGAGCGCATCACACCGGTTGGGGCGCTTCCGACGGAACGCCGCACGGCCGGCCCGGCGCCACGCGCGGCGCGCACTCCGGCGCACGTCCCGCCACGCGCCCCCACCAGGACGACCCGACAGTGATCCACACGACACCGGGCCCCTCCGCGCCCACCCTCCCCGACCCCGGGAACGATCCCCTCCACCCCCTCCCACCTGCACGAACACCACCAGCCCCACCCCTCGCCCCCGCGCGCGAGGCACACGCCGCGCCCCCACCGCGCACCGCGCCACCGCTCACTGCCTGTATCAACGGCTACCTTCGCGGCTCTGACTGAAGACCATCGCCTCAGGGGAAGAGGACAGCCATGGCGCCACAGCGATTCCACGAGCAGTTCGGCCACATACAGCGTTCGATGCCGGACGTGCCGCTCGCCATGGGTCCTGACGATCTCGGGGAGTTCGTGTACGAGAAGGGCGTGGTGCTCGCGCGCGACGGCGAGGAGGCGCGTCTCGTCGAGGACACCGTGCGCGCGCACTTCACCGAGGCACCGAGCCTCACCGCCGACCACATCCGCCGCGCCGGACCCGCCACGAACCGCTCGGGCATCACCCGCATCCAGGTCGGCGACCCCGGCCAGGGCATCCGCGCGGGCGGCGACGACCAGTCCGTCGCCCACGCGCTGCGCGCCCTCACCGCCCGCGAGGGCCGCGCCGGACACCGCCTGATCAGCCGCAACCACGTCGTCCACATCGCGACCAACGCCTGCCCCGGCGACGAGCCGGTGCCCGCCGCCCGCGCCGACGGCGTCAACCCGGCCCCCTCGGACGCCGTGCACGACCCGGACACCGCCGTCTCCGTCCTGGTCATCGACAACGGCCTCACCCACGACTACCGCGCCTGCCCCGCCCTCGGGCACGTCTCGGGCGACGCGCAGGTCAGCGAGACCGACGACCAGGGCGTCCTGCGCCAGTACGCCGGCCACGGCACGTTCATCGCGGGCCTGCTCACCGCCGTCGCCCCCAACACGGACGTCACCGTCCGGGGCACCCTCAACGACGCGGGCGCCATCCTGGAGTCGGAGTTCGGCGAGCGCCTCTTCGACGCCGTCGAGGACGGCTGGCCCGACATCCTCAGCCTCTCCGCCGGCAGTGTCAACGGCCGCACGGACGGCCTCCTCGGCGTCGAGGCGTTCATGACCGCCCTCCAGGCGCAGCGCACGCTCCTGGTGGCCGCCGCCGGCAACGACAGCAGGGCCACGCCGTTCTGGCCCGCCGCCTACGCGGGCCTGCCCGAGCACGCCGACGCCGTCCTGTCGGTCGGCGCACTGCGCACCGACGGCGCGTACGGCGCCTGCTTCACCAACTACGGCCCCTGGGTGAAGGTCTACGCCCCCGGCGAGCGCCTCGTCAGCGCGCTCACCGGCTTCGAGACGCCCGTGCCGTACGTCTACCAGCACTCCACCTACGACACCTGCCGCTACGGCTTCGGCTACGCCTGCACCTGCTGCTCCCCGCGGCACACCGGCGCCCTCAGCGACCCGGCGGAGAAACCCGATCAGGTGATGTTCGAGGGGTACGCCGCGTGGAGCGGCACCTCCTTCGCGACGCCCGTGGTCGCCGGTCTCGTCGCCGCCTGGATGACCGCGAGCAAGGAGACCGACCCGCGCGCGGCGGCCCGGGGCCTCCTCACGGCCTGCGCCGACTTCGCGGAGGTGCGCGGCGAGCACGTCACGGCGCTGCGCCCGCCGACCTGGCTCCCGGCGCCCGCCGGGCAGCTCGTCGCCCACTCATGAGGGCCGTCGCCACCCCCGTCACGGCGTACGATGACAGGCCGTACACGAGGGGTGGGGCCGTGGACCGTACAGATGTCGGCGCGCTCGTCCAGGCCGCGATCGACGGTGACGCGGCGGCCTGGAAAGCGCTGGTGGAAGGGCTCAGCCCGCTGGTCTGGTCGGTGGTGCGCGCCCACCGGCTCTCCGAGGCCGACGGGCACGAGGTGTGCCAGACCGTCTGGTTCCGCTTCGCCCAGCACCTGGGGCGCATCCGCGAGCCCGAGAAGGCGGGCGCCTGGCTCGCCAGCACCGCGCGCAACGAGTGCCTGAAGGTCATCAAGAGCCTCAAGCGCCTCACCCCGACCGACGACCCCCAGGTCCTGGACCGGGTCAGCGAGGAGCGCACCCCCGAGCAGTCCGTCCTCGACTCCGAGGAGGCGGCGGCGCAGAGCGAACGCGTCCGACGCCTCTGGGAGGAGTTCGAGGCCCTCGGCGAACGCTGCCGGGAACTGTTGAGGGTGCTCATCGCCTCGCCCCCGCCCAGCTACCAGGAGGTGGCGGACTCGCTCGGCATCGCCGTCGGCAGCATCGGACCGATGCGCCAGCGCTGCCTGCGCCGTCTGCGCGCCCGCCTGGAAGGCCGGGGGTCGAAGTGAACCACGACGTGTACGACGGGATGGACGAACCGATGAACGAGGCGCCGCACGACGCCGAGCCCGGCGACGATTTCGAGGACGACTGTCTGGAGGAGGAACTGCGCCAGGCCGCCGCGATCCTCGACCCCGTGCCCCCGGAGGTGTACCGCACCGCCCTGGAGGCGTTCGCTCTGGTCGACCTCGACGCCAAGATCGCCGGGCTCACCTTCGACTCGCTGACCCACGGCATCCCGGTCCGGGGGGTGACGGACGCGCCGCGCATGCTGACGTTCGACACCGGCGAGCTGACGGTCGACGTCGAGGTCACCCCGCATGGCATGTTCGGCCAGCTGATGCCCCCGCAGGCGGCCCGTATCGAGGTCCTCGGCGGGGCCCGGACGACCGTCGCGCTCGACGCCGACGAACTGGGCCGGTTCACCAGCGACGACCCGCTGTCCGGCCCGTTCGCCCTCAGGGTGCGGGCCGGCGCGGACGTCGTCGTCACGGAGTGGCTGCGGGCCTGAGCATCACCGGGAGTCCCGAGCACGATCGGGAACCCCGGGGCGTCACCAGGTGACCGGCAGCGTCCGCGGTCCCCGGATCATGGTCTTCTTCCGCCACTCGACCTGGTCCGCGGGAACCGCGAGGCGCAGCTCCGGCAGCCGCCTCAGCAGGGTCTCCAGCAGCAGGTCGATCTGGAGGCGCGCCAGGACGGCCCCGGTGCAGTAGTGGACGCCGTTGCCGAACGCGAGATGCGGGTTCGGGTCCCGGCCCACGTCGACGACGTCCGGCGCGGGGAAGACGTCCGGGTCGCGGTTGGCGGCCAGGTACGACACGTACACCGGCTCGCCCGCGCGGATCACGTGCCCGGCCAGTTCGACGTCCTCCAGGGCGATGCGGGCCAGGCCCACACTGCTGCGGTGCGGGATGTAACGGAGGAGTTCGTCGATCAGGGGGCCGCGCGCGTCCGGCCGTTCCCGCATTCTGACCAGCAGTTCCGGGCGGGTCAGCAGCAGGTACAGCATCTGGCCGACGTTGTGCGTGACGGCCTCCCCGCCGATCTGGAGCGGCCCCGCGAGCCCGATCGCCTCCTCCTCCCGCACGTCCCCCCGTGCGATCGCCGCCCCCAGCAGCGTGTACACGTCCTCGCCCGGCTCCCCGGCCCGCGCCCGCACGGTCTCGGCGATCCACCCGTACAGCCCCTGTTTCGCCCGCTCCGCGCCCTCCGCGCCGCCGGACGTCGAGATGATCTCCCGCGTCCACGCGTGGACCCGCGCGCGCTCCGCCTCCGGGACCCCCATCACCTCGCTCACCACGGCCAGCGGGAACGGCTCCAGGACGCGCGCGACGAGATCGGCGGGCGGCCCGTCCCGGACGACGCCGTCGATCAGGTCGTCGAGGATCGCCTGCGCGGTCGGGCGCAGCCGCTTCATACCGCCGACCGTGAACGCGCCCGCGACCGCCCTGCGCAGCCGGTTGTGGTCGGGCTGGTCCGCGAACGCCAGCGACCCCGGACGTGGACCGAAATGTGGGGCCATCCGCGTGACCTGGCACTTCGTCACCTCCGCACGGCTGAACCGGGGATCGTTCGTCACCGCCCGCACATCGTCGTGGCGGGTCGCGAGCCAGGCCCAGCCCTCGCCGAACGGCAGCCGGACACGGGTCAGCGGGCCCTCGCGCATCAGCTCCGCGAGGAACGGGTCGAAGGCGGTGCCCTCCAGATCGGGGGTGGGCCAGTCCCGGACGGCGGGCAGCGCCTGTGCGGTGATCTCCTCGGTCATGCGTCCACCTTCACCGGGGGAGGGCGGGGTGTCGCGCCGGAGTGCTCCTTCTCAGGGGCGTGTCATCCCGGGACCGTGTCCACGAGAGCGGCGAGGGCCGCCGCGAGCGGGTCCAGGCCCGGTCCCGCCGGGCCGCCGGGCTCCGTCATGTAGACGTCCCGGCGGACCTCGATCATCAGCGCCGAGACCCGCGCGTCCGACCCGTAATACTCCAGGGGGACGTACGTTCCGCCGAACGGGCTGTCCAGCCCCACCTCGAACCCCGAGAAGGCGTCCCGGGCCGCGGCGAGCAGGCCCGGGGGCGTGTGGAACGGGTCGGTGCCCAGACAGACGGCGGGCCGCTCGCCGCCGCCGTGCAGCTCGTACGGCAACGGGGAGCTGGGGTAGGAGTGCACGTCGAGCACCACCGCCCGCCCCGTCTCCCGCAGCCGCCCGGCCACGGCCTGGCTCATGGCCCGCGCGTACGGCCGGAAGTAACGGTCGATCAGAGGCTGGGCATCGGCCGTGTCGTCCCGTAGTACTTCCTGGTGAGTCGTCCGGGTGTACACGGCGCCCATCCCGACCGCCCGCATCTCCTCCCGCTCGTCCGGGAACCGCTCCGGGTCCACGACCAGCCGCGACAGCAGGTTGACGAACCGCCACGGGCGGACGGCCGACCGGTCCGCCGCGTACCGCGCGATCTCGGCGGTGTGCGCGTCCACGATGTGGTCCGACTCCCGCTCCAGCGCCGCGTCCCCGAGGACGATCCCGGCGCGCACCTCCGGCGGGATCTCCCGCGCGGAGTGCGGGACATGCAGGATCACGGGGGAGCCGGCCGCGCCGGGGACGTACGTGAAGGACGGCGGTACGGCATCGGCCATGGCTGCTCCCGGGGCGTTGTCAGTGGCGTGGTGCACCATCGGATCAAGGTGTCACACGGACGACGGGGGAGGACCGATGGGTTTCGGGAACGAGCAGGTGGCGGGGCGGGTGTTCCTGGAGGCGCTGTACGAGGACGACTACTTTCCCGACCACCTCCTGGACAAGGGGCGCGCGATCCTCGTGCGGCTCTGCGAGCGGATCGAGGCGGAGCGGCCCGCGGATCTCGCCGCGCTGTACGTCCTGACGCACGCGGCGACGGAGGAGTTCAACGGCCTCGAAGCGGAGTTCGAGGCCGCCGGGAGCGAGTTCGAGACCGTGGCGCGGGAGGAGATCGGCGGCGAGTTCTGGTTCGTGGCGGGGGCGTACGGCTTCGGCGACGCCGACGGGGAGGAGCTGATCGCGCCCCGGGACTGGTGAGTCAGGGGAGGAGTTCCCTGATCAGGGACGACACCTGGGCGGTCTCGACGAGGAAGCCGTCGTGGCCGTGCGGGGACTCGATGACACGGAGGTGGTCGGCGGTGGGAATGAGGGAGGCGAGTTCGGCTTGCTGGGACAGGGGGTAGAGGCGGTCGCTGTCCACGCCGGCCACCAGCGTGGGCGCGGTGACACGGGACAGGGCCTGACGCGGGCCGCCCCGGGAGCGGGCGACGTCGTGGGCGTTCATCGCCTCCGTGAGGACGACGTAACTGGCCGCGTCGAACCGGTGGACCAGCTTCGCGGCGTGGTGGTCGAGGTAGGACCCCACCTGGTAGCGACCGCCGGTCCAGGGGTCCTCGCCGGGCTGCGGGGCCCGGCCGAACCGCTGCCCCAGCTCGGGTTCGCTGCGGTAGGTGACGTGCGCGAGCCGGCGGGCGAGACCGAGGCCGGTGCCGGGGCCGACGGGGAGGTCGTGGTAGTCGCCGCCGTGCCAGTGGGGATCGCTGCGGATCGCCCGTACCTGGATGTCCGCCCAGGCGATCTGCTCCGCGCTCGCCGCCGCCGTCGTCGCCAGCAGCAGCAACCGCCCCACCCGCTCCGGACACGACACCGCCCACTCCAGGGCCCGCATCCCGCCCATCGACCCGCCCACCACCAGCGCCCACCGCTCGATCCCGAGCGCATCGGCGAGCGAGACCTCGGCGGCGACCTGATCACGCTGGGTGAGGAAGGGGAAGGCACCGCCCCAGACGGGGGCGTGGTCCCGCGGGGACTCGGTGCCGGTACGGGGGGCGGTCTGAGCCGGGGAACTCTGCGGGGCACCGGGAGCGTTGGGACCGCCGGAGCTGCCGGAGCTGCCGGAGCTGCCGGAGCTGCCGGAGCTGCCGGAGCTGCCGGAGCTGCCGGAGCTGCCGGAGCTGCCGGAGCCGGTCGGCTCTCCCTCGGCTCCTCCGAGAACCTCGGCCTCTCCGAGAACCCCGGCCTCCTCGAACCCGTCCCCCCGCTCCACACCACCCCGCCGAGAAGCCGGCCCCGTGCTCCCCTGGCACCCGCCCAGCACGTTCGCCGCGACGACGAACCAGCGGTCGGTGTCGAGGGCGAGGCCGGGGCCGATCACCCCGGTCCACCAGCCCGGTGTGGGATGGCCCGCCCCGGCGGGACCGGCGGCGTGGCTGTCGCCGGTGAGGGCGTGCAGGACGAGGACCGCGTTGGAGCGGTCGGGGGAGAGCCGGCCCCAGGTCTCGAAGGCGAGGCGGGCGGAGGGGAGTTCGCCGCCCGCCTCCAGGGGGAGGGGGCCCGGCAGGGGATGCCAGCGCCGCCGGCCCACAGGGTCCCCCTCCCGCCAGGCCCCGGTCGGGTTCCCCTCGGGCCGTGTCCCGGTCGGGCCTCCTTCCTGCCAGGCCCCCAACGGGCCCCCCTTCTGCCAGGCCCCGGTCGGGTTCCCCTCGGGCCCCGTTCCGGTCGGGTCTCTCTCCCGCCACGCCCCCACCAGGCCCCCCTCCCGCCACGCCCCCACCAGGCCCCCCTTCCGCCGGGCCCCGGCCAGGTCCCCCTTCGCCCGCTCGGCCACCTACGCGCCCGCGCCCTTGGCCGCGCGGAACCCGGCCTCCAGGTCGGCCTTGAGGTCGGCGAGGTTCTCCAGGCCGACGGAGAGCCGGACCAGCCCGGGAGAGGTCCCGGTCGCCGTCAGCTGCTCGGCGTCCAGCTGGCTGTGGGTCGTGGACGCCGGATGGATGATCAGGCTCCGGACGTCACCGATGTTCGCGAGGTGGCTGAACAGCTCGACGGCGTCCACGAACCGCTTGCCCGCCTCGATGCCGTCCCGCAGCTCGAAGGAGACGATCGCGCCGGCGCCGGCGGGCAGGTACTTCTGCCCGGCGTCGTACCAGCGGCTGGACGGCAGCCCCGCGTAGTGCACGGCCTCCACCTCGTCCCGGGTCTCCAGCCACTCCGCGAGGGCCTGCGCGTTGGCGGTGTGCCGTTCGATCCGCAGGCTCAGCGTCTCGATGCCCTGGAGCAGCAGGAACGCCGAGTGCGGGGAGAGCGCGGGCCCGAGGTCGCGCAGCAGCTGCACCCGCAGCTTGACGCCGAACGCGCCGGGACCGAGGGCCGGCCAGTACCGCAGCCCGTGGTAGCTCGGGTCGGGCTCCACGAAGTCCGGGAACCGGTCCGAGTGCGCCCCGAAGTCGAACGTCCCGCCGTCGACGACGACCCCGGCGATCGTCGTCCCGTGCCCCCCGAGGAACTTCGTCGCGGAGTGCACGACGACATCCGCGCCGTGCTCGATCGGCCGCACGAGGTACGGCGTCGGGACGGTGTTGTCGATGATCAGCGGCACCCCCGCCGCGTGCGCGACGTCGGCGACGGCCCGGATGTCGAGGACGTTCCCGCGCGGGTTGCCCAGCGACTCCGCGAACAGCGCCTTCGTGTTCGGCCGGATCGCCGCCGCCCACGCCTCGGCGTCGTCCGGGTCGTCCACGAAGGACACCTCGATGCCGAACCGGGGCAGGGTGTGCCGGAACAGGTTGTAGGTGCCGCCGTACAGGGACGTGCTGGAGACGATGTGGTCCCCGGCGCCCGCCACCGTCAGGATCGCGAGCGTCTCCGCGGCCTGCCCGGACGCGAGCGCGACCGCGCCGACGCCCCCTTCCAGGGCGGCGATCCGCTGCTCGAAGACGTCCTGCGTCGGGTTGTGGATACGGGTGTAGATGTTGCCGGGCTCGGCGAGCGCGAACAGGTCGGCGGCGTGCTGGGTGTCCCGGAACACGAAGGACGACGTCTGGTAGATCGGCGTCGCCCGCGCCCCGGTCACCGGGTCGGGTACGGCCCCGGCGTGGATCTGCTTCGTCTCGAACGACCAGGCGGCGGAGGGGGTCTCGGTGCTCATGCGGTGCTCCTCGTACGGCGTGCGGGTGCGTCCGGGCACACGGGGGCGTACCAGGACGATTGGTGACAACGAGGGAAAGTCGAACGAGCCTGAGAAAACCACACCCCGAAGACGCCGGACCAGCGCAAAGCCCTTGCTGACACGCACTGTTCACGAACCCCGGAAGGACCCGCCGCCATGTCCATGTGGCTCGACCTGGTGAAGATCGACCCCGCCCTCCTCGCGGAGATACACACCGGCCCGGAGCTGATCGACGCCCTCTTCTTCGACGAGGACGACGTCCCGGACCCCCGCGCCGCCGCCGTCCACCTCACCGGCGACTTCTTCGGCCACGACTACCGCTTCCTCGCGGAGATCGCCGAGGACCGCGCGAAGACCGAACGGAACACCGCCGACTGGCACACCGCCTACCCCTGGCTGGCCAGGGCCACCGGCCACGACTGCCCGACCCTCGACGAGTACGACTTCGGCTACGGCCCCGCCCACTTCCTCACCCCCGACGAGGTGGCCCGCGTCGCCGAGGGCCTGCGCGCCGAACACTGGTCCCCCGGCGCCCGCGCCGCCCACTGGAACCCGGCCGCCGAGGACCGCGACTTCACCGACCTGGTGCCCTTCTTCGCGAAGGCGGCGGAGGAGGGGAAGGCGGTGCTGGGCGGGGTGAGCTGACCCCCGGCACCGACCCCCGGCACCGACCCCCGGCACCGACCCCCGGCAACGAACCTCGGCACCGAACCCTGCCACCGCCTCCCCCCGGCCCCCCGCACAACAGAAATCCGCCCCGGCCGGAAACCTCCCGACCGGGGCGGACCCCATGTCACGAACCCAGACTCGGCGCCCTACGAAACTCGGCGCCTCCCCAGCTCCTTACAGCGCGGCCAGCGCCGCGTTCCACGTCGCCGACGGCCGCATGACCGCCGCCGCCTTCGCCGGGTCGGGCTGGTAGTACCCGCCGATGTCGGCGGCGGAGCCCTGGACGGCGTTCAGCTCGCCGACGATCGTCTCCTCGTTCGCCGCGAGGGACTCCGCGAAGGACGCGAACGCCTTCGCCAGCTCCGCGTCCTCGGTCTGCGCGGCCAGCTCCTGCGCCCAGTACAGGGACAGGTAGAAGTGGCTGCCGCGGTTGTCGATGCCGCCGACGCGCCGGGTCGGGGACTTGTCCTCGTTGAGGAAGGTCGCCGTGGCGCGGTCGAGGGTGTCGGCGAGGACCTTCGCCTTCGGGTTGTTCGTGGCCTCGGCGTACTGCTCCAGCGACGGCACGAGCGCGAAGAACTCACCGAGGGAGTCCCAGCGCAGGTAGTTCTCCTTGACGAGCTGCTGGACGTGCTTCGGCGCGGAGCCGCCGGCGCCCGTCTCGAAGAGGCCGCCGCCCGCCATCAGCGGGACGACCGACAGCATCTTGGCGCTGGTGCCCAGCTCCAGGATGGGGAAGAGGTCGGTCAGGTAGTCGCGCAGCACGTTGCCGGTGACGGAGATGGTGTTCTCGCCGCGCCGGATGCGCTCGATGGACAGCTTCGTCGCGTCGACCGGCGCGAGGATGCGGATGTCCAGGCCCTCGGTGTCGTGCTCCGGGAGGTACGCCTTGACCTTCTCGATGATCACGGCGTCGTGGCCGCGCGTCTCGTCGAGCCAGAACACGGCCGGGTCACCGGTGGCCCGCGCGCGCGTGACGGCGAGCTTCACCCAGTCGCGGATCGGCGCGTCCTTGGTCTGGCAGGCGCGGAAGATGTCGCCCTCGGCGACCTCCTGCTCCAGGACGACGTTCCCGGCCTGGTCGACCAGGCGGACCGTGCCGGCGGCCTTGATCTCGAAGGTCTTGTCGTGGGAGCCGTACTCCTCGGCCTTCTGCGCCATGAGGCCGACGTTCGGGACCGAACCCATGGTCGAGGGGTCGTAGGCGCCGTTGGCGCGGCAGTCGTCGATGACGGCCTGGTAGACGCCCGCGTACGACGAGTCGGGCAGGACGGCGATCGTGTCGGCCTCCTGGCCGTCCGGCCCCCACATGTGGCCGGAGGTGCGGATCATGGCCGGCATCGAGGCGTCGACGATGACGTCGGACGGCACGTGCAGGTTGGTGATGCCCTTGTCGGAGTCGACCATCGCGAGGGCCGGGCCCTCGGCCAGCTCCGCGTCGAAGGACGCCTTGATCTCGGCGCCGTTCGGGAGCGCGTCGAGGCCCTTGAGGATGCCGCCCAGACCGTCGTTCGGGGTGAGACCGGCGGCGGCCAGCGTCGCGCCGTGCGCGGCGAACGTCTTCGGGAAGAACGCGCGGACCACGTGGCCGAAGACGATCGGGTCGGAGACCTTCATCATCGTCGCCTTGAGGTGCACGGAGAACAGCACGTCCTCCGCCTTGGCACGGGCGATCTGCGCGGTGAGGAACTCGCGCAGCGCCGCGACGTGCAGCACGGACGCGTCGACGACCTCGCCGGCGAGGACCGGTACGGACTCGCGCAGCACGGTCGTCGTACCGTCGGCCGCGGCCAGCTCGATCTTCAGCGTGCCGGCCTCGGAGATCACGACGGACTTCTCGGTGGAGCGGAAGTCGTTCTCACCCATCGTCGCGACATTGGTCTTGGACTCGGGGGTCCAGGCGCCCATGCGGTGCGGGTGGGTCTTCGCGTAGTTCTTGACCGACGCGGGGGCGCGGCGGTCGGAGTTGCCCTCGCGCAGCACCGGGTTCACGGCGGAGCCCTTGACCTTGTCGTAGCGGGCCTGGATCTCCCGCTCCTCGTCGGTCTTCGGGTCGTCCGGGTAGTCCGGAAGCGCGTAGCCCTGGCCCTGGAGCTCGGCGACCGCGGCCTTGAGCTGCGGGATGGACGCCGAGACGTTCGGCAGCTTGATGATGTTCGCGGCCGGCGTCTTGGCCAGCTCGCCCAGCTCGGCGAGGGCGTCCGGGATGCGCTGGTCCTCGGCGAGGTACTCCGGGAACACGGCGATGATGCGCCCGGCCAGCGAGATGTCCCGGGTCTCCACGGAGACGCCCGCCTGGCCGGCGTACGCCTCGACCACCGGCAGGAACGAATACGTCGCCAGGGCCGGGGCCTCGTCAGTGTGGGTGTAGATGATGGTCGAGTCAGTCACCGGGTGCTCCGCTCCACGTCTGCAACATTGCTCGACATCAAGATATCTCGTGACGCGGGCGGGCTCGACAGGGGTCCGCACGGTCCGGCCACCCACCCCCCTCGCCGGTCCGGTCACCCACACGCCCTCACCGGTCCGGCCGCACCCCTAGCCGATCCCGTCCGGTCTCGTACAACCGATCCGCCTCGGACGGTGGTCCAGCACAGTGACGGCCCCGGACACGAAGGCGAACCATGAGATACCGCACCCGCGTGACAGCACCAGCGACCGCCCTCCTCGGCACGGCGCTCGCCCTGACCGTGAGCAACGGCACGGCCCGCGCCGACGGCCCCACCGAGGACGGCACCCTCGACGACCCGGTCTTCCCCACCCTCGGCAACACCGGCTACCGCGTCGCCGCCTACCACCTCGACCTCTCCTACGACGCGGCCACCACCCTCGTCGACGCCACGGCCGTACTGAAGATCCGCACCACCGGCCGGCTCACCGCCCTCACCCTGGACTCCCTCGGCCTCGACATCCACACCGTCGAGGTGAACGGCCACCCGGCGGCGTTCGAGCAGAGCGACCCGGACGAAAAGCTCCGCGTCACCCCGGCCCACCCCCTGCGCGCCCACGCCTCCGCCGTCGTCCGTGTCACCTACACGGCCGATCCGCGCCGCACGCTCCCGCACACCGCCTGGGTCCCCACTCCCGACGGCTTCGCGATCGCCCCGCAGCCGAACAGCGCCCACACGGTCTTCCCGTGCAACGACCACCCCTCCGACAAGGCGGACTTCTCGTTCCGCGTCACGGTCCCCGGCAATCTGAAGGCGGTCGCGAGCGGCCGGCCCACCCGCACCGAGCGGCTCCCCGGCGGCCGTACCGCGTACGCGTTCCGCTCGTGCTCCCCGATCGCCACCGAGATCGTCCAGATCACCGTCGGCGACTACGTGGTCAAGGACCGGCAGGGCCCGCACGGACTGCCGCTGCGGGACGTCGTCCCCGTCGCCCGCGCGGAGGCCCTGGAGCCGGCCCTCGCGCTCACCCCGCACCTCGTCGAGTGGATAGAACAGCGCCTGGGCGCCTACCCGTTCGAGACGTACGGACTGCTGCCCTGCAACACCGACGACCCGAACGCCTTCGATTTCACAGGACTTGAGACCCAGACCCTCACCCTGTACAAGCCGAACTTCCTCCTCCAGCAGGAGTCGAAGATCGGCTCGCACATGATGCACGAACTGGTCCACTCCTGGTTCGGCAACAGCGTCTCCCCGGCGACCTGGGCCGACCTGTGGATCAACGAGGGCCACGCCGACTTCTACGGCCTCCTCTACCGCTACGAGCGCGGCTGGACCGACTCCCTCGGCCTCACCACGTTCGAGGCCCGGATGAAGGACACCTACGCGCGCGGCGACCAGTGGCGCCACACCTCGGGCCCGGTCGCCGCGCCGAACGCCGTCAACCTCTTCGACAGCCAGCGCTACCTCGGCGGCGTCCTCGTCCTGTACGCCCTGCGGCAGCTGATCGGCGAGGACGCCTTCCACGCGGTCGAACGCGCCTTCCTGGCCCGCCACCGCGACTCCTCGGCGTCCACCGCCGACTACGTCGCGACGGCGTGCGCGGTGTCCGGGCAGGACGTCTCCGGGTTCCTGCGGGAGTGGCTGTACGGGACGACGACCCCGCGCATGCCGGGCCACCCGGACTGGACGGTCACGCCCGTCACCCCGTCCCTGGCGGCCCCGAAGCGGGCACGCTCGCACGACAACAGCGCGACCCTGAACTAGGAGGCGTTCTCCCGCTGCTGGGGGATCACCACCGCGCCCTGCTGCAACGACACGTTCCGCGCGGGCGCCGGAATCCTGATCCCCTCCGCGCGGTAGCGCTTGTGCAGCCGTTTGATGAACTCGTGCTTGATCCGGTACTGGTCGCTGAACTCCCCGACGCCCAGGATCACGGTGAAGCCGATGCGGTTGTCGCCGAACGTGTGGAAGCGGACGGCGGGTTCGTGGTCCGGTATCGCGCCGGTGATCTCCGTCATCACCTCCGCGACGACGTCCGTGGTGACCTTCTCGACCTGGTCCAGATCGCTGTCGTACGCGACCCCGACCTGGACCAGGATCGTCAACTGCTGCTCGGGGCGCATGAAGTTGGTCATGTTGGCCTTGGCGAGCTGCCCGTTGGGGATCACGATCAGGTTGTTGGACAGCGCGCGCACGGTCGTCTGGCGCCAGTTGATGTCCTCGACGTACCCCTCCTCGCCGCTGCTCAGCTTGATGTAGTCGCCGGGCTGGACGGTCTTCGAGGCGAGGATGTGGATACCGGCGAAGAGGTTCGCGAGGGTGTCCTGGAGGGCCAGCGCGACGGCCAGACCGCCGACGCCGAGGGCGGTCAGCATCGGCGCTATGGAGATGCCGAGGGACTGGAGCATCACGAGGAAGCCGATCGCGAGGATCAGCACGCGCGTGATGTTCACGAAGATCGTCGCGGACCCGGCGACCCCGGGCCGGGACTGCGTGACGGTCTGCATCAGCCCCGCGACGACCCGCGCCACCGACACGGTCACCACGAAGATCAGGACGACGGTGAACGCCTGGTTCGACGTCCGGTGCCACACCTTCGCCAGCGGCAGCACGGCCGTCGCCGACGCGACGCCCCCGGCGACCGCCGCCCACGGCAGGACGCCCCGCAGCGCGGCGACCATCACGTCGTCGCCGCCCCACTTCGTGCGCTTGGCGTGCTTGCCGAGCCACAGCAGCAACGACCGGGACACGAACGCCAGAAGCAGTCCGGACGCCACCGCGATCCCGGCGAACACCGCGTCGTGCACGGTGAGTTCACGGGTCAGCATCGGTCACCTCCCGCCAACTCGCCCATAAGAGGCCGGATGTGAAATGTCGTCACCTGGTCACCTGCTCGATTCCGGGATGTGCTGACACGGCCGCGAGGCGGACGTGATCATCCATCCTGCCGTATCCGGGAAAGACCTTTCGCAAGCCCTTTCGATGTGTCAGGATCTGCGCGTTCAACGGGGGAAGAGGGCGGCCGTCCACTCCCGACCAGACCCGACGGCCCCGCCTGATTCAAAGAGATTCTTCACGCGCCGCGTGGCGCTGTCATGCCTGCCGTCGGCTTGTCCACGGCCCGTCATGCCCTCACGCGTGCCCGCTTTCCCCGTCGCGAGTCCGTACCGCAAGGGGGAAGTCCCGATGATCAGATCTCCGCGCTTAGGGCGACGGCACACGACCACCGCGCTGGTGGCCGCCGTGTCGGTCCTCACCGGCCTGGCGTACGCCGTGCCCGCCCGCGCCGCCGACCCGCTGCCCGACAACGGCGCCGGGGCCCGCATCACCTTCGGCCAGGGCGCCCGCGCCGACCGCTGCGAGGTCGGCCACGCCCTCCACATCGGCGGCGCCGCCGTGAAGGCCGCCGCCGCCAAGGCCCTCGGCGGCACCGACGCCGACCTCGCCGCCGCGCTCTTCCGCAAGGACAACATCTACCCGAGCCCCCTGGACGACGCCCTGCGCGCCGACCGGGCGAGCGCCGTCGCCTACGTCCAGGGCGCCGACACCCGCAAGAAGGGCTGGGAGGCCCTCAACCGGCCGTACGCGATGAGCGCGACCGGCTCCACCGGGATGTCGCTGTTCGCCCCCGAGTTCGACGCGGGCATCAAGGCGTTCACCCTGGGCCCGCAGGAGGCCCTGTACGACACGTTCGGGCAGGACGGCCGCAGCGCGCCGAGCGCCGCCGCCCTGGACGCGGCCCGCAGGCTCGCCGCGTCGCTGAAGGGGAAGAGCCCGGCGGGCGACGACCAGCTCGCCGAGTTCACCGTCTACGCGGGCAACGTCGAGGGCCCCTTCAACTCGATCACCTCCAGCGACCTCGCCCGTTACCTGCGCCAGGGCGGCTTCCCGGTACAGGCGCCGGCCGCCGGCTCGGCCGAGTACCGCACCGAGGTCGAGACCCTCAAGGTCTCCTGGGCGGCCTGCGACAGCTGGAACCCCCAGGACCCGCGCCGCGTCCTCGCCCCGGTGACCGCCGACGCGTACGCCGAGTGGGAGCAGGAGTACGCCGGGCAGGCGAAGCCGCGCGCCGACATCATGGCCGCCGAGACGACGGCCGCCGCGCAGGCGCAGAAGGCCACCGACGCGATGATCGAGTCGATCGGCCAGGCGTGGCTCGCCGACCAGATCCTCACCTGGCAGAAGTTCTGGGCCGGGAAACCCGCGAACGACCCGAACCGCCCCGCCAAGGCCCTGTTCACGCAGGCAGGCACCGACCTCACCAAGGCCCGCGACAAGGCCGCCGCGCAGGTCACGCTGGCCAACGCCGCCGTGACGGCCGCGAAGACCGCCGCCGACAAGGCCGGCGCCGCGCAGACCAGCGCGTACGCCATCGCCGACACCGCGAGGACGCCGCGCGGCCGGGGCCTGCTCTACGCCCAGCAGTCCGCGCAGGTCGTGAAGGCGTCGTACGCCGCGACCCAGGCCGCCGCCAAGGCCACGCTGACCGCGCTGAACGCGGCCAAGGCGACCGTCGCCGACAGCAAGGCGCAGCTCGCGCTCTCCCAGACGCAGGCGCACGCCGTCAACACCGAGTTCCGGCGGGCCGCCGCCGAGGAGGCCGCCGCGCAGGCGAAGGCCGCCGCCGACGCGGCCGACGCGCAGGCCAAGGAGGCGGCAGCGAACGCGGCCAAGGCCAAGACGGCGCAGACCACCGCCGAGGCCGCCGAGAAGACTGCCCAGGCGGGGGCGGCGACCGCGAAGTCGGCCCGCGCCACCGCCGAGACGGCGTCCGCGACCGCCAAGGCCGAGCACGCCAACGCCACCCGGGAACGCGGCAAGGCGCAGGCCGCCGAGGCGCGCGCCCAGCAGGACGCGGCGACGGCGGCCACCGCCCGCTCGGCCGCCGACACCTCGGGCGCCACCGCCGAGGACGGCTACCTGACCGCGCTCGACGCCCAGCAGCGGGCGTACGAGGCGAAGAACAAGGCGAAGGACGCCGCCCGCGACAAGCAGGCCGCGCTCTCCCGCGCCGCCGCGATGGAGGCCGCCGCAGCCGCAGCCGTGGGCACCGCCGCCGCGCAGGAGACACGGGCCGCCGCCACCGAGGCACGGGCCGCCGCGAACACGGCGACCTCCGCCGCCGCGAGCGCCCAGCAGGAGGCCGCCACGGCGACCACCGCGGCCGTCGCCGCGCGCGCCGCGTCCGTGCGGGCCGACGCCGCCGCCTACCGGGCCGAGTCGGCGGCACAGACCGCGCAGGCCGCCGCACGGACCACGCACGCGGCGGCCGTCACCGCGCACGCCGCAGCCGCCACGGCCATCGAGGCGTCCAAGGCCGCGCAGCAGAACGCCGAGAACGCGGAGGCGGAGGCCAAGAAGGCCGCCGCAGCCGCCGTCACGGCACGCACCCAGGCGACCGCCGCACGCTCCGAGGCCGACAAGACCGCCTCCTGGGCCGCCGTCACCGCCGGGTACGCGTACGCCGCCGCCGAGCACGCCACCGCCGCCCGCGACTCGGCGGCCGAGGTCGTCAAACCGGCCAACGAGGCCATCAACATAGGCACCTCCTACAAGGAGACCGACTCCTCCGCCGCGTACGCCGTCCTCGTCGGCCAGACCTCGCTGACCCTCTCCGAGCAGCAGGCCGCCGCCGCGAAGGCCAAGTCCGACGACGCCGCGAAGGCCGCCGCCACCGCCAAGGCCCTCGCCGACAAGGCCGACGCGGACGCCAAGGCGGCGGCCAAGGCAGCGGCGGCAGCAGCCGCCGACGCGGCGAGGGCGGCAGCGGCCGTCACCGCCGCACGGGCCTCCGCCGCAGCCGCCGCCAAGTCGGCCGAGGCCGCGAAGAAGGCCGACGCGAACGCCCAGGCGTACGACGCGCAGGCCGGTGCCGACGCCTCCGCCGCCCAGTCCGCCGCGTACACCGCGCGCTCCGAGGCGAACGCCGCCGACGGCGAGGCCACCGAGGCCGAGCGGGACGCGGCCGGCGCCCGCTCCGCCGCGCAGGCCGCCGAGAACGACGCGGCGAGCGCGCGGGCCACCGCGACCGAGGCGGAGAGCGACGCCACCGGCGCCGAGGCCGCCGCCAAGGACGCGCAGGGCTCCGCCAAGGACGCCGACGCCGCCGCCGACGCGGCCGAGGAGGAGTACCGCAAGCGGATCGAGGCGGACCGCGCCTCCACCGCGACCGGCGGCACCGACACCGGCCCCGGGCTGAGCGCGAGCGACGAGGCACTGCTGCTCAAGGAGTGCGGCCAGTCCTGCGTGGACGACTTCCGCGCCGCCAAGGCCCTCGCCTCGCTGGACGTCATCGACTGGGTCAAGCAGAACGGCGCGGACATCCTCCTGGAGTTCATCGGCGAGAAGGACCTCAAGCGCTGCCTGGGCTCCGGCGACGTCGAGAGCTGCCTGTGGACCATCGTCAACGCCGCCGGCCTCGTCTTCGCCGTCGGCAAGCTCCCCGCGCTCGGCAAGGCCATCGTCAAGGTCAGCAGCGGCATCGCGAAGTTCCTCGACGACGTCGTCCAGGCGAAGCACACGCTGGACCGGCTGCGGAAACTCGTGGAGACCCTGCGCAAGGGCCAGACGGTCGCGCAGTGCCTGCTGAGCCTCGCGGACGCGACCGTGGGGTTCACCGCGCGTACGTCGCTGAAGACGGCAGCGGCGGCTCCCGCGAAGTTCTGCATGAAGTCCGCGATCAACAAGGACAAGCGGCTGGAGGACCTCGCCGAACTGTCCACCAAGAACCAGAAGGTGCAGGCCGACCTCGACTCCCTGTTCCGCAAGCTGAAGGAAGGCAACCTCAACCCCGGTATGGGCAACGGCTCGCTCCCCAACGGCATCAGCTACGCCCGTACCGTGGACGGCGCGCGGCTCTTCTACCGGAAGCTGGGCGACACGATCGAGATCGTCGGCAAGTCCGACAAGAAGTACGAGAGCAAGGTCATCGCGCGGCTGCGGCAGCTCTACGGATGAGGAGGCGCATGGACATCGAGGTCGACGAACCGTTCTGGACGGTCCGCAGACCCCAGCTCACCTTCCGGTTCACGGTCGGCGAGCCCGCCGATCCGGCGACCCTCGACGACGGTGACACACTGATCACCGGACCCGGCGGCGAGGAATGGTTCGCCACGATCATGACGCCGGACCGGGTCCGGCAGGTAATGGACGGATGGCGCGACACCGGCGAGAGCCTCTGCGGCGCCTACCTCCGCGTCCCGAGCCTCGTCGTCGTCCGTGAACCCGGCGTCGAGTCCATGGTCCGGGCCGTCGAGGACCTGTACGACACGTACGGCACCCTCGACGACACCCTGCCGAGACTCTGAACCGGTGCGCCCGCCTCAGCCGGAGGCGGGCGCACCGCTCATATGACCTTCCACCGCACGAGCGCCCCGAGCGTCACCGCCCCCGGCACCAACGGCACCCACACCGTGATCACCCGGTACGTCAGCACGACGGCCGTCGTCAGCGCGAGCGGCCCGCCCGCCGCCACCAGCGCGATCACCAGCGCCGCCTCCACCGACCCGATCCCGCCCGGCGTCGGCACGACGGCCACGGCGACGGTCGCCGCGAGATAGGCCAGCGCCATGTGCAGGGCCGGCACCGGCAGCCCGAGCGCCCGCCCCACGGCGACGAGCCCGGCCGCCTGGAGCAGCGGGAAGGCCAGCGAACCGCCCCACAGCGCCAGCACCCGCCCGGGACACGTGTGCACGGACCGCGCCTCGGCGAGAGCGGCCCGCAGGAACGCCACCACGGGCACGCGCAGCCGCCGTACGGACAACAGCGCGGCCACGACGACGGCCGTGCCCCCGGCGACGGCCGCGAGGAGCGGGCCCGCGTCCGTGCCGGGCAGCAGCGCGCCCAGCCGCAGCGCGTCGGGGAAGGCGAGCAGCAGCGCGGCCAGCAGACTCACCCGGGCGACGCTCTCCGCGAGGAGGTACAGCGCGAGGGCCGCCGAGGAGCGGGCCGGCGGCACCCCGCACACGGTCATGAACCGCAGGTTGACCGCGCCGGCCCCGAGACCGGTCGGCAGCAGGTGGTTGGCGGCGCCGGCCGCGAACTGGGTGGCCAGCAGCCGCAGCCGGGGCAGCCGCTCGGACACCGCGCCCTGCCGGGTGACGGCGGCGGCGACCCAGGTCAGACAGGTCGCCCCGGCGGCGGCCAGCAGCCAGGGCCACTCGGCGTCGCGGAGGTGGCCGAAGCCCTCGACGAGGACGTCACGGTGGCGGACCGCGACGACGGCGACGAGGACGACGGGGACCAGGCACAGGAGCTGGCGCAGCGGAAGGCGCGGGGGAAGGCGCCGGGGCGCGAGGGGGACGGTCACGTCGGTAGAGGTTCTCCACGCGGGCACAACAGGGGGTTGCGGACGCGCGGACACCGCATGACGAACGCTCGTCGCCGCGTCCTTGACCTCAAGGACGGTCGAGGTCCTACGGTCGCCCGTATGAGCATGGAGACCACCGCCTGGGCGCAGTTGCAGAGCGCCATGTCGGCACAGTCACAGTCCGGGGGCCGCCCCTTCGACCGGGCCACCCTGCGCCGCATCGGCGCGTTCGCCCGCCCGCACCGCAAGCGGATCGCGCTCTTCGTCGCCCTCGGGATGGTGACCGCGCTCCTCGCGGTCGCGGGACCCGTCCTCGCCGGCCGCGTCGTCGACACGATCGTGTCGCACGGCGACCCCGCCGGCGTCGTCCGCCTCGCGCTGCTCATCGCGGCCCTCGCGATCCTCGAAGCGGCCCTCGGCATCCTGGGGCGGCGGCTGTCCGCGACGCTGGGGGAGGGGCTCATCCTCGATCTGCGCACGGCCGTCTTCGACCATGTGCAGCGCATGCCGGTCGCGTTCTTCACCCGGACCCGTACGGGAGCGCTGGTCTCCCGGCTCAACAACGACGTGATCGGCGCGCAGCGCGCGTTCAGCAACACGCTCTCCGGAGTCGTCAGCAACCTCGTCACCCTGCTGCTCACCCTCGCCGTGATGCTCACCCTGTCCTGGCAGGTCACGCTCCTCGCGCTGGCCCTGCTGCCGGTGTTCGTGATCCCCGCCCGCCGCATGGGCGCGAAGATGGCCGGCATGCAGCGCGAGGCCGCGACCCTCAACGCCGCGATGGGCACCCGGATGACCGAGCGGTTCTCCGCGCCCGGCGCGACCCTCGTCAAGCTCTTCGGCCGCCCCGAGGAGGAGTCCGCGCAGTTCGCCGAACGCGCGTCCCGGGTCCGGGACATCGGGGTGCGGACCGCGACCGCCCAGTCCGTGTTCATCACGGCCCTCACCCTCGTCTCCGCCCTGGCCCTGGCGCTCGTGTACGGCCTCGGCGGGCGGCTCGCGCTCGGCGGCACCCTGGAGGCGGGGGCCGTGGTCTCCCTGGCGCTGCTCCTCACCCGGCTGTACGCGCCACTCACCTCGCTCGCGGGGGCGCGGGTCGAGGTGATGAGCGCGCTGGTGAGCTTCGAGCGGGTCTTCGAGATCCTGGACCTGAGGCCGCTGATCGAGGAGAGGCCGGACGCCGCTGAACTCCCCGCCGGACCCCTCGCGGTGGAGTTCGACGACGTCCGCTTCGGCTACCCCTCCGCCGACCGCGTCTCCCTCGCCTCCCTGGAGGAGGTCGCCGCGCTCGACACCCGGGGCGGCACCGAGGTCCTCCACGGCCTCACGTTCCGCGCGGAACCGGGGCGGACCGTCGCCCTCGTCGGCTCCTCCGGTGCCGGGAAGTCGACGATCGCCCAGCTCCTGCCGCGCCTGTACGACGTCGACTCGGGCGCCGTCAGGATCGGCGGCGTCGACGTCCGGGACGTCACCACGCGCTCCCTGCGGGAGACGGTCGGCATGGTCACGCAGGACGGCCACCTCTTCCACGACTCGGTCAGGGCGAACCTCCTCCTCGCGGCCCCCTCCGCGACCGACGAGGAGCTGTGGGACGCGCTGCGCAGGGCCCGCCTCGACACCCTCGTCGCGGAGCTCCCGGACGCGCTGGACACCGTCGTCGGCGAACGCGGCTACCGGCTCTCCGGCGGTGAGCGCCAGCGCATGACCATCGCCCGGCTCCTCCTCGCCCGCCAGCGCGTCGTCATCCTCGACGAGGCGACGGCCCACCTCGACAACACGTCGGAGGCGGCCGTCCAGGAGGCTCTCTCGGAGGCCCTCGCCGACCGTACGGCCCTGATCATCGCCCACCGCCTGTCGACGGTCCGCGCGGCCGACCTGATCCTCGTCCTGGAGGCCGGGCGGATCGTCGAACGGGGCACGCACGAGGGGTTGTTGGCGGCGGGTGGGCGGTACGCGGAGCTGTACCGGACGCAGTTCGCGGGGGCGGAGAAGGGGGAGCTGGAGAAGAGGGAGGCGGAGAAGGAGGGGGCGGAGAAGGAGGGGGCGCCGGAGTGCTTCGTGTGCGAGGAGGCGGTGGTCTAGGAAGGCTCGGGTGCGGGTGCGGGCGGGCGGAGTTCGCGGCAGCCGTCGCCGCCGGCCCCGCACCAGCCGGCCCCGCACCAGCCGCCCCCGCGCATCCTCAGCAGCCCGTCCGGGGCTCAGGCATCTCCCCCTCCAGCCCCCCGTCCACCAACTCCGCGCACACCTCCAGCAGCCGGTCCACGTCGCGCGTGTTCGTCGCCACGCCCACGGACGCCCGGACGGCGCCCTGGGCCTGGACGGCGAGGTGGTGGAGGTAGGTGTCGACGTCGGCGGGGGTGCCGCGCAGGAGGGCGGCGTGGACGATCTCCGGGGTCATGCCGTTGGCCTCCTCGGCGACGCCGGGGTTGCAGAAGCAGCCGGTGCGCAGGCTGACGCGGGCGGTGGCGGCGGAGTGCTGGAGGTGGCGTTCGTCGACGGGGGTGCCGTCGGGGTGCAGGAGGTTGAAGGTGACCGTGGGGCCGCGGTCCCGGTCGGAGAGGGGGCCCAGGACCCGGACCGCGGGGGTGCCGTCGGGGTGGCGCAGGGCGGTGAGGCCCGTGAGGAGACGGGCGGTCAGACCGGTGACGTGGTGGTGGACGGCGTCGTAGCCGATCTCCCGGTGCCAGGCGGCGGCGGCCGTCACGTCGGGGAGGGCGAGGAAGGGGAGCGTGCCGTCCTCGAAGCCCTCCGGGGGCGGCGCGGGCAGGTGCCAGTCGGTGTGGGAGGACGACGCCCGGACCGTACCGCCCGCGAACCAGGGCCGCCGCAGCTCGGCGAGGGCGTCCCGGCGGGCCACCAGACAGCCCACGCCCGTCGGGAACCCGGTGATCTTGTACCAGGACAGCGCGACGAAGTCCGCGGGGACGGCCGTCAGGTCCAGCGGCCCCGTCGGGACGTACGCGGCGGCGTCCAGCAGCACCCGCCACCCGGCGCGCCGCGCCTCGCCCACCCACTCCAGGGGATGCCGCACCCCCGTCGCGTTCGACTGCGCCGGGAAGGCGAACAGCCCCTGTCCGCCCGCCCCCAGACAGGCCGTCACCGCCGACGGCTCCGTACGGAACCCGGGCCCGAGCGGCACGACCCGCACCGGCGCCCCCGCCCGCGCCGCGTACCGGCGCATCCCCAGCACCGAGTTGTGGTCGTCCCCGAGGAACGCGAGCGGCCGGCCGGGGCCGAACGGGTAAGCCTCCGCGACCAGCCGTATCGCCGCCGTCGCGTTCGGCGTGAAGACGACCGCGTACTCCCGCGGCGACGCCCCGCAGAACGCCAGCACCGCCTCCCGCGCCTCCTCCACGAGCCGCGTCGACGCCTGGGACGCCGGGCTCGCCGTGTGCGGATTGCCGTACACGCCCGAGCCGAGCCGCGCCGCGCTCGCCCGGACCAGGGAGAGCGGCGCGAGCGCGGCGCCCGTGTAGTCCAGATAGGCGTGGCCCGCCGCGTCCAGGTACGGGAATTCCGCCTCCCGCAGGAAGTCGAGATCACTCGGTCGGTTCATGACTAATGTGGTAGGCATCCCGGAACCCCTCCTGAGCCGTTTCCGAAAACCTTCCGGAACGGGCCGATAAAACCCACGGAAAATAATCCGACGCGCCACAGATGCGCATGGTCGGTATTTCGCCCCTTCCGAGTGAAACATTCGGCGGGGACCACTCCGTCCAGCGGTAACGGGCCGTTGTCGGCTCGGTACACATGGCAACCTACGACGCGTGAACGATAGGGACCATTATGGTTCCGCGTTCCCTTCGGTACGGACGGAATCCATGGTCCGCCCCACCACTCCTTCCGCAATGCGAAACGGGACATCGCCATGCCAATCGATCTGCGCGCGGAACTGGAACCCAGTGTCGCCCGCCTTCTCGACCGCCATCTGGCGGCCGCCCGCGACTGGATGCCGCACGAACTCGTGCCCTGGTCCCTCGGCCGGGATTTCGACAGCTCCCCCTGGCACCCCGGCCAGTCCCGGCTGCCCGGCCACGCCCGGGGCGCCCTCGAACTCCTCCTCGCCGCCGAGGACGACCTCCCCCGCCGCCACGCCTCCCTCGCCGCCGTGTACGGCGACCGGGGCGCCTGGGCGCGCTGGCTGCACCGCTGGACCGCCGAGGAGCAGCGGCACGGACTCGCCCTGCGCGACTACCTCCTGACCAGCCGCGCCGCCGACCCGGCGGGCCTGGAGGCGGCCCGGCTGCGGACCCTGTGCACCGTACGGGAACGGCCCGCCCGCGACCTCGCCCGCACCCTCGCGCACCTCGCCGTCGAGCAGCGGGCCGCCGCCGTCCGCTACCGCGCCGTCCCGGACGTCCCCGACTGCTGCGGCGCCCTGCTGGAACGCATCGCCGACGACAAGGAACTCCACGCCGGTTTCCACCGTTCCCTTCTCGACGACGCCCTCCTGATCGACCCGTCCCGCTCGGTGAGCGCGATCTGCGCCGAGCTCCTCACGGCCGCCGCGGGCCTCCACCCCGACCTGGTCGTCCGCCCCCTCGCCGAGCACTGGCGCCTCGCCGACCGGCCCGGCCTCGACGCCGACGCGGTGCGCCATCTGGACGCGCTCGACGCGTTCCTGGACTCCGCGCGGCCCGCCGCGCTCGCCCCGGGCGGTCCGCGGTGACCGTCTCCATCCGCAGCGGGGACACGGCCGACTACGACGCCGTCCGCGCCCTGCACGTCCGCTGCTCGGTGGCGACCCGCGCGCGCCGCTACCACACCGGGACGCCGCAGCTCACCCGCGACGCGTGGGCCCGCATGAGCGGGCCCCGGGCCGGCTGCACCCTCCTCGCGACGCCCTTCGGGCTGCCCCACCGGGTCGTCGCGGTCGGGCACCTCCTCTACGAACGCCATCCGGACGTCGCCGAGCTGGCCGTCCTCGTCGAGGACACCTGGCAGTCCCACGGCCTCGGCGGCATCCTCTCCCGGCGCCTGTACGGGTTCGCCCACTTCATGCGGGTCCGCACGATCGTCGCGTACGTCGCCACCGACAACATCCGGGCCCGCCGCATGGTCAACGGCCTCGCCCGGCACGCCGGCGGGCACGGGCCCGACGTCCGGCTCCTCTCCGACTCCGACGTCTTCGAAACGGTCTTCTCCTAGCCCCCGCCACCCCACCCCGAAGGTCCCCCATGCCCTCACGCGCCCTCACCACCTGGTACGCCCGCACCTTCCTCCGCTCCCTGAGCCATCTCGACCCCTGGACGGTCCATCGGGTCAACGGGCTCTATGTGCCTGGGGGGTCGGGGGACGAGGTGGGCTTCTCGGGGAGGGGCGGGGGAGCGGGGCGTGGCGGGGAGCCGGGGGTGGAGCGCTTCGGGGGTGCGGCCGAGGGGGCAGGGTTCGTCGAGGCCGGGGGTGAGGGGGCCGCCGAGGGTGCGGTCGGTGTTCCGGGGACGCGGAGGGTCGGGGGGTCGAGTGGGGACACGGGTGTGGGTGTGGATGTGGGTGCGGCGCCCGGTGCGGCCTCGGTGGCGGCCGGTGGGTCCGGCGCCTCCGCCCCGGCCGGGCCGTGTGCTGCGGCATGCGACGTCCCCGTCGGCTCCCCGGTCGGTGGTTCCGGTGGGTCCTCGGCGGGGGACGGTGACGAGATCCGGCTGGTCGTCGTGGGGGACTCCACCGCGCTCGGGGTGGGGGTGGCGTGTGCGCATCAGGCGCCGGGGGCGCTGCTCGGGCAGTGGCTGGCGGAGGAGACGGGGCGGGCGGTGCGGGTGTGGGTGCACGGGAGGTTCGGGGCGACGACGCGGTCGCTCGCGGGGAGGGTGGAGCGGGCGGCGCGGGTGCGGCCGGATCTGGTGGTGGTGCTCAGCGGGGCCAACGACAGTCTGCTGCCGGTGCCGTTGGGGGTGGCCGCCCGCGCGCTCGGACGGCATGTGCGGCGGCTGGTGGGGGAGGGGGCGGCGGTGGTGGCCGCGGTCAGCCCGGACGCGGGGTGCGGGGACGCGATCCCCGGGTTCCTCGGCCGGCTGCTGTCCCTGAGGTGCCGCAGGCTCGGCCGGCTCCAGGCCCGCCACGCGCTGCGGGCCGGCGCGCGGGTCGTCTCCTTCCGCGACGACGACTTCCGCACCCGGCGGGCCCGGCTGATCGCCGACGACGGCTTCCACCCCTCCGCGCTCGGCTACGAACTCCACGCGGGCCGCCTGATGCACGCCATGCTCGCGTCCCTCGCCGGACCCCGGCTCCCCGCCGTCCACGCGGCCCTGTGCCTGCGCCGGGCCGACTCCCTGCGCTCCGCGTCCCGCCGCCTCGCCCGCACCCCCAACTCCCACGCGGCGCCGTCCACTTCACCGGGTGTGTACGACGTCCAGGTCCTCCCGCCGAAACGCCGACGCCCCGGCAGAACCCCGCCCCTCACTCCGCCGGCCCCTCGAAGCGGACCGGAAGGCGCGGTGGCCGTGGCATCGGGGGGTGGGGTCGGGGACGGGGGGTTCTGAGGGCCGGAGGGGTCGGGGTGGGGCCGGGGAAGGCGGTGTGGGTCGGGGCGGGGGTGCCGGCAGGGGGGCGTGTACGGGGCGAGGCGGGGGCGAAGGGGCGCGTGCGCGAGGTGGTGGCGTAGGGCGGGGCAGCGGTGGTGGTGTGGGCCGGGGATGCCGGGCGTCGGACTGCCCAGCCCCCGCCACCCGGCCACCCCCTGCCCCCTACCCCCCGACCCCCGCCCCCTCCTCGCGAACCCCCGCCCCCCGTTCCGCCTCCGACAGCAGCCGGACCCGTGACAGACACCCCTCGACATCGGGCACCGCCTGAAGCGCGGGCAGCAGAAGCCGCCACATGTCGACGACGGCCTCCTCGACGTCCTCGCGCCGGCAGAGCGCGTCGGAGACCGTGTGGGTCCCGAAGAACGCCGCGATGACGGTGCGCGCGGCGCGCGGGACGTCGATCGAGGGGTTCAGCTCACCCGCGCCGCGCGCCTCCTCCAGGACGTCCCCGACCGTGGCGATCCAGCCCACGAACGGCACGGGCAACTCCGTGGAGATCACGTGCCGTTCGTTCCACAGCCGGTTCCCGGCCCGCACGAGCAGATGGTCACGGAACTCCCGCGCGACGTCGAGGCTGAGCAGCACGAGCCGCTCCAGTGCGCTGCCGTCCCGCTCCAGGCACCCGGCGATGACCGGCGGCCAGTGCGCGAAGTGCTCCTCGACGAGACTGCGCGCGAGATCCTCCTTGCTGCCGAAATGGAAATAGAGCGCCCCGCTGGTGTACCCGCTGTACTTGGCCACGTCGGAAATGCTCGTACCCGCGTACCCGTACTCCTCGAAGAGCCTGGCGGCTGCGACGAGAACCGCCTTTCTGGTCGTCTCCGCGCGTTCCTGCATCTTCGTCCTCCGGTTCCCGTGATATCTCATCGGCCTTTCAGGTGATCTATAGGCGCCGGGGAGAAATGTCAGCACTGACACGGCCGATCATTGTTTTCATGATTTTATGTCTGAAACTCTTGTCATTCCTTCCGTCGTCCCCGCGGAGCAGCCGGCCCCCACCTGGGACCGCACGGTCTCCCGCCATCTGGTCCACCGTCGCTCGGTCGCGGAGGTCCTGCTCACGGACGCGCTTCGGGTCTCGGACAGCCGTTTCCTCGTCGCGGCCCAGTGGCCGCTGCGGCACTCCACGTTCCCCCGCGACCCGGAGGGCCGGCCCGACCCGGTGTTCGCGGTGGAGACGATCCGCCAGATCGGCCTGCTGATCCCCCGCGTGTTCCTGGGCAGCCCCCCGGAGACCCGCCTGATCATCAGGACCGTCTCCTTCGCCCTCGACCCGGCGGCGGAGCCCCGCGCGGCGTTCGGCGCGAGCGACGTCCTGTGCGAGGCGCATCTCTCGAACGTCCGCCAAGTCCCGTCCCGGCCGGGCCCGTTGTCCCTGGCGCTGGCGGTCACCTTCTCCTGCGGAGGGGTGCCCTTCGGCCGCGCGGAGGGCCGGCTGCGCACGCTGACCCCCCAGCAGTACGACGCCCTGCGCACCGGCCGGGTCCAGCGTCCGCCCCGCACGCCGGCCGGGGAGCGGCCCGCGCCGGCCGAGGTGGGGGTGGGCGGTGAGGCCGGGGTGATGGTCGGGGTCGGTGAGGACGGCGCCGTCCGTGTCGGGCCCGCCGATCTGCATCACCCGCTGTTCTTCGACCACCCCAGCGACCATGTCCCAGGGATGGTCCTGCTGGAGGCGGCCCGGCAGGCGGTGTGCCTCGCGGCGGGCGGTGTTCCCGGCCGGCTCAGCGCCGCGCGGCTGACCGCGACCGGTTTCACGGAGTGGGCCCCCGCGGCGGGGATCGAGTGCGTGCGGGAAGAGGAGGGGGAGGGCTGGGGGTTCACGGTCGTCCAGAACGGGACGCCCACGGCGTCGGGGAGGCTGGAGTTCGGGGCCTGAGGTCTCCGCGCGCGAGCGCTTCTAAGATCATCGTCCATTACGCTCGGGCCCGTACCCCTCACCCCAGGAGCGTGCCCATGAGCGACATCCGGATTCGTGACGACCGTGCTGCGGGCCGTCTGGAGGCGGTGGACGCCGACGGTGAACTCGTCGGCCACATCGCCTACTTCACCCTGGACGCCCCGGAGCCGGCCCTCGTCCCGGTCCACACGATCGTCGAGCCGGCCCACGAGGGCCAGGGCATCGCGGGCTCCCTGGCCCGGGAGATCTACGACATCGCGGCACGTGAGGCCAGAAAGGTCGCCCCCCTCTGCCCGTACGTCGCCTCCTGGGCCACCCGCCACCCCGACGACGCCCCACCCGCGACCCCCGAACTCCTCCGCGCGGCGAAACTCTGGCTCAAGAACCACCCCGAATCCCGCTGACCCCACCCACCGGCGCCCACCGCCCACCCCGCCTGCGCCCCCTGCCCCGGCCCTGCCGAAGGCCCCGGCCGGCTCTCATCGCCCGGCTTCGCCGACCGGCCCCTGCCACAGCCCGTCGACCGGCTTCAGGGGGCCTGCCCACGGGGGCCTGCGGTTGCATCGGGCCGGCCCCGCCTGCCGGTGCCCGCCGCCCGCCCCGCTCGCGGCCTCCGCCCCGCCTGCTCCTGACCGTGTGGCTTCGCCGGTGGGTTCTGTCTGCGGTTCCCGCAGGCCAGTCTTGCCTGCCGGTGCCCGCCGCCCGCCCCGCCCGCTCCACATCGCCCGGCTTCGCCAGCCAGCCCCGCCTGCGATTCCCTCAGGCCGTCCCCGCCGGTCTTCGTCGCCCAGACCCAGCTTGCCGCGCTCGCTCGCCCTCGTCGGCCACCCCAGTCGACCGGCGTCGGTCGGCCCCCTCGCCCACCCCGTCGCCCTCGCCCCCACCCCCGCCGCCTACCCTCACCCCATGCGCCTAGCCCTCCTCCACACCTCCCCCGCCCACATCCCCGTCTTCGAAGCCCTGCGCGACGCCCATCACCCGGGTCTCGTCCTGCGGCACCACGTGGACGAGAGTCTGCTGGCCCGTGCACGGGAGGAGGGGGCGGAGGCGGTGGTGGTGGAGGTGCGGGAGGCGTTGGAGCGGGCCGTGGCCGAGGGGGTGGACGCCGTGTTGTGCACGTGTTCGTCGATCGGCGGGGTCGCGGAGGCGCAGGGCACGGGGTTCGCCGTTCCTGTTGTGCGGGTGGACCGGCCGATGGCCGCGGAGGCGGTTGCCGCGGGGGAGCGGATCGTGGTGCTCGCGACGGTCGCCAGTACGCTCGATCCGACCGCCGACCTGGTGCGGGAGGAGGCGGGCGGCCGGCCCGTGACCGTGCGGACGGTCCTCGTCGACGGTGCGTGGGAGCTGTTCGCGGCCGGAGACGGCGAGGGATACGCGCGGGCGGTCGCCGACGCGGTCGACGCGGTGACGGACGCCGACGCGATCGTGCTGGCGCAGGCGTCGATGACGCCGGCCGAACGGCTCGTCAGGACGGCGGTCCCGGTGTTCTCCAGCCCCCGGCCCGGTCTGGCCGCTGCCGCCGCCCAATGTGTGTGAAACCACAAGCACTTGATCGCCAAGATCGTTCTAGCATGGCCCTCCGACCGTTCCCATGACGACATCTGACGATCTTTCGGGCCACCCCACGACGGCCCGAACGGCAGGACGAGGCGAGGCACATGACCCCCACCCCCTCCCGGCGCACCCTTCTCCAGGGCCTCGCGGCAGGCACCGCAGTGGTCGCGTTCGACCCCTTCACCCGGGCCTGGGCCACCACCCGGGAGCCGGCCTTCGCGCAGGTCCCGCCGCTGGACGGCACCCTGCTCACCGACCCGGCGTCCCTCGCCGCGGCGGCCGACGACTACGGCCACATCGTCCACCGCACCCCGGCCGCCGTCCTGCGCCCCGGCTCGGTCGACGACGTCGTCAAGATGATCCGCTTCTGCAACACCCACACCGTCGACGTCGCCCCGCGCGGCCAGGGCCACGGCACCTTCGGCCAGGCCCAGGTGCCGGGCGGCGTGATCATCGAGACGACCCCGCTGAACCACATCGGCACCCCCGGGCACGGCACGGTCACCGTCGGAGCCGGCGCCAAGTGGAGCGACGTCGTACGCGCCACCCTCGAACACGGCCTCACCCCGCCCGTGTTCACCGACTACCTCGAACTCTCCGTCGGCGGCACCCTCTCGGTCGGCGGTATCGGCGGCCAGACCCACCGGCACGGCGCCCAGGTCGACAACGTCCTCGCCCTCGACGTCGTCACCGGCGCGGGCGAACTCGTCCACTGCTCCCCGGCCCGCCACGCCGGCCTCTTCCACGCCGTCCTCGCCGGCCTCGGCCAGTGCGCCGTCATCGTCTCCGCGACCCTGCGCCTCGTCCCGGCCCCCACCGCGCCGACCGTCCGCCACTACCTCCTGCCCTACACCGACCTCGACACCTACCTCACCGACCAGCGCACCCTCACCGAGGAGCGCCGCTTCGACTACGTCGAGGGCCAGGTCACCGCCGACACGAACGGCGCCTTCACGGCGTACGTCCTGGAGGCGGTCTCCTACGACGCCGAGATCCCCGAGTCGGTACTGCTCGCGGGCCTGTCGTACGACCCGGCGGGCGTCCAGCGGACCACACCCACCTACTTCGACTTCCTGAACCGGGTCGGACCGGTCGCCGAGGAGCTGAAGAAGTCCGGGATCTGGGCGTACGCGCACCCCTGGCTGAACCTGCTGATCCCGGGCGAGCGGACCGCCGAGGTGACCCGGGAGATCCTCGCCGGGGTCACCGCCGCCGACGTCGGCCCGGGGCTCATCCTGCTCTACCCGCTCGACCGGGCCCGGCTGCGGACCCCGCTGCTGCGCATGCCGGACGACCCGGTTCCGTACCTGTTCGCGATCCTCGCGGCCACCCCGCCGGACGACACGGCCACCGTCGACCGCCTCCTCGCGGCCAACCGCGCAGCGTACGACAAGGTCGCGGCGGCCGGCGGCACCAACTATCCGGTGGGGTCCATCCCGTTTCGGCCGCAGGACTGGCGGGCCCACTACGGGGAGCGATGGGCGCAGCTCACGGCGGCCAAGAAGACGTACGACCCGAAGGGTGTCCTCGTGCCGGGACAGGGCGTCTTCGGCTGAAACAAGCCGACTTGAGGGGAACCGTTCGGGTCCGGACAGCGGCTGATTCGCGGTCTTGTCCTGGCCGGTTCCCACCCTTTACTTTGGCCCCGCCTGACGCCTGTCCGTCTGTTCAGGGGGAGACTCCATGGCCGTACGCGGCCGGCACCGCCGGTACCAGCCGAACCGGATCAACCGCGCCTCACTGACCGTCACCGCGGGCGGCGCCGGGATGGCGCTCCCCCTCATCGCCGCGAACCCCGCGCACGCCGCCGACGTGCACACCTGGAACAAGGTCGCGGCCTGCGAGTCGACGAACGACTGGAACATCAACACCGGCAACGGCTACTACGGCGGACTCCAGTTCACCCAGTCCACCTGGGAGGCGTACGGCGGACTGCGGTACGCGGGGCGAGCGGATCTGGCCACCAAGGACCAGCAGATCGCCGTGGCCGAGAAGGTCCTCGACGGACAGGGACCCGGCGCCTGGCCGGTCTGCTCGGTCCGCGCCGGACTCACCCGGGGCGGCGACGCGCCGGACATCGAGCCGGGCGGGGGCGATGGGCGGAAGAAGACGGTGAGCCAGAAGAAGGCGGCCACCGAGCGGAAGAGCACCGAGAAGGCTCCGGACGTCCGCGCCCAGGCCACCCCGCAGTCCCGCGCCGGCCGCACCGAGATGTACACCGTCGTCCACGGCGACACCCTCTCCGGGATCGCCGAGGAGAAGGACGTCAGAGGCGGCTGGCGGGGCCTGTACGCCGCGAACCGGCGGACCGTCGGCGCCGACCCGGACCTGATCATGCCGGGCCAGCGGCTCAGCCTGGACGGCAAGGCGGCGCCCAAGGCGTCGAAGGCGTCCAAGACGAAGCCGAAGACCGAGGCAAAGACCGCCGCCAAGCCCAAGACGGTCGCCAAGCCCAGGACGAGCGAGGGGCACGCCTCGCGCGTCGCCCCCGTCAGCGCCGGGACCGGCACGCAGTACCACGCCACCGGCTCCTCCTGGTCGAAGGGCTACCACACGGGCGTCGACTTCCCTGTCCCCACCGGGACGTCCGTGAAGGCGGTCGGCGCGGGCGAGGTCGTCACCGCCGGATGGGGCGGCTCCTTCGGCTACCAGGTCGTCATCCGGCACTCCGACGGCCGCTACACCCAGTACGCCCACCTCTCGGCGATCTCCGTACGGGACGGGCAGTCGGTCGGTGCGGGCCAGCGCATCGGCCGGTCCGGGTCGACCGGGAACAGCACGGGCCCGCATCTGCACTTCGAGGTGCGGACGGGGCCCGAGTTCGGTTCCGACGTCGACCCGCTCGCCTATCTGCGGGCCGGGGGCGTCAGGATCTGACCTTCGCGCGGTGCCGGTCGTCGGCCGCGCGGACCACCAGCCCGAGGCCGTCGTAGGAGAGGCGGTACGTCCCGTCCGCGATGTGGGCGGGACGCTTCTCCGTGAGCACGTTCACCGTGCGGACCGGGGCCGGCTGTTCCGGGAGCGCCACGAGAAGGCCGTCCACGGCTGGTGCCGGGGTCTCCGGCCGCGGGGTCTCCTGCGGCGCCGTCCCCTGGGAGTGCTCCCGGGCCAGCCGCTCGGTCGTCAGCAGGATCAGGCCGCCCGCCGCGACGACGCCGCAGCCCAGCGCGAGGGCGGTGCCGGTGGCGCCGTAGCGGAACGTCTCGCCGAACATCGTGATCCCCACGGCCGCCGCGACCACCGGGTTGACGACCGTCAGCGTCGAGAGCGGGGCGGCGAGGCCCGCGCCCCGGTAGGACGCCTGGGAGAGCAGCATGCCCGCCGTGGCGAGGACGCCGATCAGGGCGAGCGCCGGTACGTCGGCGGCGGTGACCCCGCCCGACCAGTCCACGGCGACCGTCTTCGTGAACACCGAGGACATGCCGAACGCGATGCCCGACGCGGTCGCCAGGAGCATCGCGCGGACCGCCGGATGCCGGTGCACGGCGCGGGCGGCGACCATCAGGGCGGCCACCGCGAGGCCGGTCGCCGTCGCGACCGCGATGCGCTGGGGCGTCGACAGGGACTGCGAGTCGGAGGCGCCGACCAGCGCCAGGAGACCGGCCAGCCCGACCGTCGCCATCAGGGCGCCGCGCCAGGCGGTCGCGCCGGCCCGGCGCTTCACGAACAGGGCCGCCATCGGCAGCGCGAACACGATCGTCAGCGCGCCCAGCGGCTGCACCAGGCTCAGCGGGCCGTACGCCAGCGCCACCACGTGCAGGACACCGCCCAGGCCGTTCAGCGCGACCGCGCCCCACCACGCCGGGCGGCGCAGCGGCGCGTACTGGCGGCCGTTCGCGGAGTCGGAGGAGAGCGCGACCTGCTCCTGCACGATCGCCCCCGCGGCGTACGCCACGGCGGAGACGAGCGACAGGACCACGGACAACGCGAGGGCGCTCATGAGCTGCTCCTCTGCGTGAGGCGGGGGCGCGGGGCCCGGCGAGGCGAACGGTCGGCTCTCATGTCAACAACGATGCCCTGCCGATCTGTTCCTGTCGTCGTACCTGAGCACTCATTGCGTCGTACTCCCGATGGAGTACGAAAGGACCAGACTCCACCCCAGGGGGGTGGTGCGGCCCGGCGGAACCGAGTCTCTCTCCCCGGCCGTTCTTGGTACTACTGCTTTTCGTGGACCTCGACCCCGCTCTCGCCGCCCTCCGACCGCTCGGCGGCTTCTCCGTCCTGCGCACACTCCTAACCCCGGCAGGAGACCCGGACGGCCCCCCGCCCGGCCCGCTCCCGACCCTCGCGGACGCCTACGCGGGCCGGTCGTCGGACGTTTACGGAGATCCGCTGATTTTCCGTGTCCGGAAGGTCGCCGAGAGTGTCCGTACGCCCGAGGAGCGGGTCGCCGCCTCCCTCGCCCACCAGTCCCTGGCCTCCCGCCTCTGGTCGGCCGCCCTCGGCTGCGCCGCCCTCTACGGCCGCGTCCCCGACCTCGCCCCCGCCCTCCTGCGCTGGAACCCCGACGCCTCCGCCCCCGACGACCTGTGGCTCACCGAGGTCCGCCCCCGCCCCGCCGACGACCTCGCCGCACTCGTCCTCGACGCCCACCTCGAACCCCTCGCGACCGCCCTGCACACCCGCTACGGCGTCGCCCCCGGCCTGCTGCGCGGCAACGCCGGCTCCGCCCTCGCCGGCAGCGCCCGTCAGCTGAGCCACTGGGCCCGCCGGCACGGCCGTACCGACGTCGCCGCCGCCACCCGCGCGCTCACCGCCGCGCTCTTCGCCCACCCGCTCCTCGCGGACACCGGCACCTTCACCGGTCCGGGCTTCCGGCGCCGCAGCTGCTGCCTGTACTACCGGGTGCCCGGCGGGGGCCTGTGCGGCGACTGTTGCCTCGACGCTCTTCCCCGCGCGCCCCGTCTGGGTGACCATGAGGGAACTGGCCGCTGAGAAGGGGGCTTCGGTTGCGTGTGGGCCTGCTGACCCGGGAGTATCCGCCGGACGTGTACGGCGGCGCGGGTGTCCATGTCGAGTTCCTGGCACGGGAGCTGAGACCCCTCGTCGACCTGGAGGTGCACTGCTGGGGCGAGGGCCGCGGCGAGGGCGTCCTGCGCCACCGCCCCTGGTCCGCGCTGGACGGCGCGAACGACGCGCTGCGCACCTTCTCCGTCGACCTGGGCATGGCCGCGGCCCTCCAGGACCGCGACCTCGTCCATTCCCACACCTGGTACGCCAACCTCGCGGGCCACCTCGCGAAGCTCCTGCACGGCGTGCCGCACGTGATGACCGCCCACTCCCTGGAGCCCCTGCGCCCCTGGAAGGCCGAGCAACTCGGCGGCGGATACGCCCTGTCGAGCTGGGCGGAGCGCACCGCGATCGAGTCCGCCGACGCGGTGATCGCCGTCTCCGGGGCGATGCGCGAGGACATCCTCGGCTGCTACCCGGCGCTCGACCCGGCCCGCGTCCACGTCGTCCACAACGGCATCGACACCGAGCTGTACCGCCCCGACCACGGCACCGAGGCCCTGCTGCGCGCAGGGCTCGACCCCGACCGGCCCTACGTCCTGTTCGTCGGCCGCATCACCCGCCAGAAGGGCGTCCCCCATCTCCTGCGCGCCGTCCGGGACATCGACCCGGCGGCCCAGGTCGTGCTGTGCGCCGGCGCCCCCGACACCCCGGAGATCGACCGCGAGTTCCGGGAGCTGTACGAGGAGCTGAGCCGGGTCCGCGACGGCGTGCACTGGATACCGAAGATGCTGCCGCGCCCCGAGGTCATCCAACTCCTCACGCACGCCGCCGTGTTCGTGTGCCCGTCGGTCTACGAACCGCTGGGCATCGTGAACCTGGAGGCGATGGCGTGCGGCACCCCGGTCGTCGCCTCGCGCGTCGGTGGGATACCCGAGGTCGTCGACCACGGGCGCAGCGGACTGCTCGTCGATGTCGCCGAGGACAGCGGGGAGTTCGAGGCGGGGCTCGCGCACGCCCTCGACTCCCTGCTCACCGATCCGGCGGCGGCCCGGCGGATGGGGGAGGCCGGACGGGCCCGCGCCGTCGGGGAGTTCGGGTGGGACGCGGTGGCCCGGCGCACCGCCGCGCTCTACGCGGAGATCCTTCAACAGGGTTGAGCGGTGCTGGTCGGGGGCAGTGAACGGGAACCCAAGGGTGAGGGGAGCGGCTATGCGTCGTGGCGGACCTTCGGTGCTCGGGATCGTACTGGCGGGCGGTGAGGGCAAACGGCTGATGCCGCTGACCGCGGACCGGGCGAAACCCGCGGTCACCTTCGGCGGGACCTACCGGCTGGTGGACTTCGTCCTGTCGAACCTCGTCAACGCGGACATCCTGCGCATCTGCGTGCTGACGCAGTACAAGTCGCACTCGCTGGACCGGCACATCACGACCACGTGGCGGATGTCGAGCCTGCTCGGCAACTACGTCACCCCGGTGCCCGCGCAGCAGCGGCTCGGCCCCCGCTGGTACCTCGGCAGCGCGGACGCCCTCCTCCAGTCGCTGAACCTCGTCCACGACGAACGGCCCGAGTACGTCGCGGTGTTCGGCGCCGACCACGTGTACCGGATGGACCCCCGCCAGATGCTCGCCCAGCACATGGAGAGCGGCGCCGGGGTCACGGTCGCGGGGATACGGATACCGCGCGCCGAGTCCTCCTCGTTCGGGGTCATCACGCCCGGCAGCGACGGGCAGACCGTCGAGCGGTTCCTGGAGAAGCCGGCCGACCCGCCCGGGCTGCCGGACGACCCGGAGACCGTGTTCGCCTCCATGGGCAACTACCTGTTCACCACCAAGACCCTCATCGAGGCGCTCCAGCGGGACGCCGAGGACGAGGACTCGGTGCACGACATGGGCGGCTCGATCCTGCCCCAGCTCACCGCGCGCGGTGAGGCGTTCCTGTACGACTTCAGCCAGAACCACGTCCCCGGCGAGACCAGCCGCGACCGCGGCTACTGGCGGGACGTCGGGACGCTGGACGCGTACTACGACGCCCACATGGACCTCATCGCCGAGCGGCCCGCGTTCAACCTGTTCAACCGGAGCTGGCCCATCTACACCCACTCCGGCCAGCTCTCCCCGGCGCGCTTCAACGCGGGCGGGATGGCCAGCGAGTCGATCATCAGCGCGGGGTGCCTGATCCGGGGGCAGGTCACGCGGTCGGTGCTGTCGCCGGGGGTCGTCGTCGACCCGGGGGCGGTCGTGCAGGGGGCCGTGCTCCACGACAACGTCCGCATCGGGCGGGGTGCCGTGGTGCGGGGGGCCGTCCTCGACAAGAACGTCGAGGTACCGCCGGGGGCGACGATCGGGGTCAACCCGGAGCGGGACGGGGAGCTGTACACGGTGTCCGCGGGCGGGGTGATCGGGCTGGGGAAGGGGCAGATCGTGAGCTGATCAGCGGCAGACGGCCGGCAGCGGGTACGGCGCCGTGTCGACGTACATGGCGGACAGCCACAGCCCGGTGCCGGCGATCCTGAACCAGATCCCGGCGCGTTCCGGGTGCCCGCTGTAACGCGGTCCGACGGAGGCTCTCGCGCCGGTGTCCTTCTGGCACGCGATCCGCACGACCCGGTGCTCGGAGTAGGGAGCACCCGCGACGGGGCCCTGCGAGGGGGAGGCGTACACGTCGGCCGGGCAGGACTCCTGCGGACACCGTCCGTCGTCCGTCCACCGGACGACCCCGTTGAACGCGGGTTCCGGCACGGGCACGTCCGGCATGGCGGTGCTGCCGCCCGTCGGCCTGCCGGCCGTGCCGGTGTCGTACCAGAGGAAGCCACCGCCCAGCAGCAGGGCGAGGACGGCCGCTGAGAGGACCGCCACGGCGGAGCGGGCCGCTCCCGACGGCGGCTTCTCCGCGCGCAGGACGGCGAGCGCGGCCAGCGCGGCGCCGGTCGCGGCCCGCTCCCGCTCCTCGCGGGCGGAGCCGGCGACACCTCGGACCACCAGTACCGGGAGCGAGCCGGTGAGGTGCGCCGCGTGGACGGCTCCCGTCGCGTCGGTCTCGGTGGCCACGGCGTCGCTGTAGTGGTCGCGTACGCGGCGGGACAGGGGAGCGCCGGGGTTTTCGAGGACCGCGTCGCTCACCGCGACCGGAGCGAACCGGGCCCGGCCGCGCAGGGCGTGGCGCGCCGTCTGGAGCAGCCGGTGCGAGGGCCGCCACGCCTCCGGACGGTGCCGGAAGCCACCGCCGGACTCCTCGCCGCCCTGGATGCCGTACACCTTGGTGGGGACCACCACCTCGCCGGGCGCGGACCTGTCCGCCAGCGGCCGGGCCACACCGACCAGGAGCAGGGTCCGGGGAGCCAGCCAGGTGTACAGGCGTTCGGTGAGCGCGGCGGCGTGCGTGGCGCCCTCGTCCGTCTCGGCGAGAGCGACCAGCCAGCGTGTCCCCGGCAGTCGGCCGCGTTCGACGACGGTGCCGGCGGGGTGGACGAGGCGCTCGACGTGCTCCAGGGCCGCGCGCAGCACGAGGTACTCCGTGGGGTGGGTGGTGAGGACGACGGCCACCGGACCGGTGGTCCCGTTCGGCGTCATGCGCACCCCCTTCGGCCGTCGCCGTTCACTGTAGGGGTGCGGTGGCCGGGCCGGGTGAGTCGTGGGCGGCGCGCGGACTTAACTCGATGTTAACTGTGGGTAGCTTGATCGTACTTGACCGTAATCGACCGGACGGGTTTGACTGCTGACTCATCCGTCGTCGACGCGAGGCAATCCCTTGACCGCAGATCTGCTCGCACCTCTCGACCTGGCGTTCTGGAACATCGACTCCGCCGACCACCCGATGCACCTCGGCGCTCTCGGCGTCTTCTCCGCCCACTCGCCCACCGCGGGCGCGCACGCCGCCGACCTGCTGGCCGCCCGCGCGGCGGGCGTCCCCGGACTGCGGATGCGCATCCGGGACGTCTGGCACCCGCTCTCGCCCGGCGGCGCCGTCCGGGAACCCGCCCCCGGCTTCGACCCGCAGCGGCACGTCCTGCTGCACGCCCCCACCGCCGACTTCCAGAGCGAGGCCGGACGGCTGATGGAATGCCCGCTGGAACGCGGCAGGCCCCCCTGGGAGGCGCACGTCCTGCCGGGCGAGGACGGCGTCACCTTCGCGGTGCTGTTCAAGTTCCACCACGCCCTCGCCGACGGCCTGCGCGCCCTCGCCCTCGCCGCCGCAGTCCTCGACCCGCTGGACGACCCTCCCATGCCCCGGCGCCGCCGCACGGAACCCGCCTCCGGACCCTTCAGCACCCTGTTCGCGGTCCCCGGCCGGGTACGCGGCGCTCTCACCGACGCCGGACGCGCCCTCGACATCGGCGCCTCGGTCGCCGTCTCGACGCTCGCCTCCCGCACCACCCCCGCCCTCACGGCCGCCTCCACCGGAACCCGCCGCACCGCCGGAGCCGTCGTGGACCTCGACGACGTCCACCGGGTCCGCAAGGCGGCCGGCGGGACCGTCAACGACGTCCTGATCGCCGTCGTCGCGGGCGCGCTGCGCGGTTGGCTCGACGAACGCGGCGACGGCAGCGAGGGGGTGATGCCCCGGGTGCTGGTCCCCGTCTCGCAGCGCCGGCCGCGCACCGCGCAGCCGCAGGGCAACCGGCTCTCCGGCTACCTGCTGCGCCTCCCCGTCCACGACCCCGACCCGCTGGCCCGCCTCACCGCCGTCCGCACCGCCATGGACCGCAACAAGGACGCCGGACCCGGCCGGGGGGCCGGCGCGGTCGCCCTGCTCGCCGACCACGTCCCCGCCCTCGGCCACCGCCTCGCGGGTCCCCTCGCCGCACGCGCCGCACGGTTCTGGTTCGACCTCCTCGTCACCAGCGTCCCCCTGCCCGGCGTCGGTCTCAGGCTCGGCGGCCACCAGGTCACCGAGGTCTTCCCGTACGCCCCCCTCGCCCGGGGACACTCCCTCGCCGTCGCCGTCTCCACCTACCGGGGACGCGTCCACTTCGGGCTCGTCGCCGACGCCGCGGCCGTCCCCGATCTCGACCGGCTCGCGTCCGCGCTGACCGCCGAGGTGGAGACGCTGATCACGGCGACCTCCGCGGGTTTGGAGGACGGCCCGCACGCTCCGTAGAATCACCCGTTCGAAAGCGGGCGCGACCGGCGCGCCGCACGGCGAGGTCGAGGAACACAGCGCGATGACGGTGACAGAGGACGGCGAGGCCGTGTACGGCCCCGGGATCGACCCCGAGCGGCTGGCCGTCTGCCTGAGCGTGCTGGACGAACTGGACAAGCTCGACGTCGACCACCCCGACGCGATCGCCGTGCGCCGCGCCACCGCCGGCATCTACCGCACGGTCAAGCAGCGCCGCCGCCAGGAGCGCCGCGCGTCGAAGACCGCGCACGACAAGGCGGTCACCGAGGCCACCGCGACCGGCTCCGCGCAGCGCATCGACGACGAGACGGAGGGCATCCTGCCGTCCTCGGTCACCGAGGCGGGCCGGATCGCCGGGGTCCTCCAGCGCCCGCGCTCCTGCTACACCTGCAAGACCCGCTACGTCGAGGTCGACTACTTCTACCACCAGCTCTGTCCGGCCTGCGCGGCCCTCAACCGCGCCAAGCGGGACGTCCGCGCCGACCTCACCGGCAAGCGCGCCCTGCTGACCGGCGGCCGGGCCAAGATCGGCATGTACATCGCGCTGCGCCTGCTGCGCGACGGCGCGCACACCACGATCACCACCCGTTTCCCGAAGGACGCCATCCGCCGCTTCAAGGCGATGGACGACTCCGGGGACTGGCTGCACCGCCTCGAAGTCGTCGGCATCGACCTGCGCGACCCCGCCCAGGTCGTCGCCCTCGGCGAGCGGATGACCGAGGCGGGCCCCCTCGACATCCTCATCAACAACGCGACCCAGACCGTCCGGCGCCTGCCGGCCGCGTACGCCGCCCTCGTCGACGGCGAGTCCGCGCCGCTGCCCGCCGGGGAGCTGCCCGCGCACCACGTCATCGGCGCGTTCGGCTCCGGCGCGGTCGACGGCCTGGCCGCGCTGCCGCTGGGCTCCTCCGGCATCGACGCGCAGAAGGTCGCCGACCTCGCGCTGGTCGCCGGGAACGCGAGCGTCGCCCGCCACCTCGACGGGACGGCCATCGACGCCGGCGGCCTCGTCCCGGACGTCGTCGACACCAACACCTGGGTCCAGTCCATCGAGCAGATCTCGCCCGTCGAGCTGCTGGAGACCCAGCTCTGCAACTACACCGCCCCGTTCATCCTCATCAGCGCGCTGCGCCCCAGCATGGCCGAGGCCGCGCGCAAGGCGGTCAGCAAGCGCGCGTACGTCGTCAACGTCTCCGCGATGGAAGGGGTGTTCGGCCGGGGCTACAAGGGCGCAGGTCACCCCAACACCAACGCCGCGAAGGCCGCGATGAACATGGTGACGCGCACCAGCGCCGAGGAGATGTTCCAGACCGACGGCATCCTCATGACGTCCGTCGACACCGGCTGGATCACCGACGAACGCCCCCACTACGACAAACTCCGCCTCGCTGAGGCCGGCTTCCACGCGCCGCTCGACCTGGTCGACGGGGCGGCCCGGGTGTACGACCCGGTCGTGCGCGGGGAGGCGGGGGAGGACGTGTACGGGGTCTTCCTGAAGGACTACGCGCCGGGCAAGTGGTAGCAGGCCCTTAGGGGGTGCGGGCCCGGCGCACCCGCGTCCCCCCGTCCACCAGCAGATCGGCGCCGGTCACCCAGCCCGCGTCCTCCGACACCAGCCACAGCACCGCCCTCGCGACGTCCTCGGGCTCCCCGATCCGCTCCAGGGGGAGCCCGGTCGTCGTCTGCCGCTCCCACACGAACCGGGCCATCTCGGTCCGGGTGAGCCCCGGGGACACCGAGTTGACGCGGACGAGCGGCCCCAGCTCGCCGGCCAGCTGCTCGGTCAGCCGCAGGAGCGCCGCCTTGCTGACGCTGTACGCGCCGACCCCGGCGCCCACATGGGCGGCGCCCTCCGTGCAGATGTTGACGACCGCGCCGCCGTGCTCCCGCATCCACGCCCGCCACGCGCACTGCGCGAGCCGCAGCGGAGCCTCGACGTTCACGGCGAACGCGCGGCTCCACAGGGCGGGTTCGGCGTCCATGAGGGGGCCGAGGGGCTGGTTGGTCGCCGCGTTGTTGACGAGGACGTCGAGACGGCCGTACGCCTCCAGGACGTGCGCGGTGAGCCGCTCGGGGAAGGCCGGGTCGGCGAGGTCGCCGGGAAGGCCGGTCCCCTTGAGAGCGGCGGCGGTCCGGCGCACCTCGGCGGGGTCACGGGCCGTGACACAGACCCGCGCCCCCGTCGCGGCGAGCGCGCGGGCGACGGCGAGACCGATGCCCCGGGTGGCGCCGGTGACCAGAGCCACCCGGCCGGCCGGCGAGTACGACGACGTCATCGCCGTACCGTCTCATGACGGACCGTCAGTCGACAGCCCCCAGCGGGGAGTTGCGGCTCGCGACGAGGTGCAGGACGGTCCGCCAGTCCTCCAGGACGCCCGCGTCGAACCCGGCGGCGCGGGCCTCCTCGTCGGCGTGCGCGAGACGGGCGAGGTCGTCGTCGGCGAGGTGCCCGGGCCAGGGGTGGCGGCGCAGCAGACCGGCGACCCGCACACCGAGGAGGGGGCGGACGGCGTCGGCGGTGCGGACGGCGCGGCCGGCCGGGTCCGTGGGGCACAGGAGCCGGCCGACCGGGTGGACCAGGCCCGTCAGCTGGAGCTCCTTGTCGGCCGGGCGGGTGCGGCGCAGCAGGGCGGCGGTCCGGAGGGCGTGGTCGTGCAGATCGGCGGTGTCGCCGGCCTCCCGGACGCCCCTACAGGCGTACAGCAGGTCCATCAGCTCCTCGACGCTGCGCAGCTCCATCCGTCGGTCCTCCCGCGAGACAGCCCGTGCGCGCGCCAGCAGACCATGGCGACCTTGCGGCCGGGCCAACGGCGGCTGAACTGCGCGGCGGGGCGCGGAGCGCGCGGCGGGACGCGCCGACTGCGCCGGACGGGTGAACCGGAGGCGCCCCGGAAACCCGGTCCGGCCGTCAACCGACAAGGGACGACATCTCGGTGACGTCCCATCGTTACGCCAAATTATCGGCGCTATCGAGCGGGGGCCCGCTCATTTGGTTACCCTAGGGCTCGGCGGGCAGCAGTACAGGGATTCCACCCGAGCCCATCGTCCGCCGTGGGACGGCCTGGCCCAACACGGCCCGATCTCCCACGAGTTGCCGGCGCCACCGCGTCCGAACTGCCTTCAAGCAAGACCCGAGGGTGCGTCAGACGCCGGACCGTAGAGTGGCCGGCCCGCCCCGAGGGTGACCCGAACACATAAGGAGTGCGCGGTGACACCGGAGAAGACGAATCGCGAGCAGCGCCCGAAGGAACGCACGGAGCGCTCGGGCCGGCGGCCCGGAGAACTCGGCAGCCTCGACGTGTGGGCCCGGTCCGCCCCGATCCGCCTCGCGGGCTACGAGGACGACCTCGCCGAGCCCCACATCCTGCCCAGCGTGGACTGACACCTATATGGGCTTGCCTAAAGGTTTTAGGCAAGCCCATAATCCCTTCAGGAAGACGGAAGGGATACGACGATGGCGCGCGCGGGGCTGACCCCTGAACGCCTGATCCTCGCGGGCGCCGAACTCGCCGACGAGGTGGGCTTCGAACACGTCACCCTCTCCGCGCTGGCCCGGCGCTTCGACGTCCGGGTCGCGAGCCTGTACGCCCACCTCAGGAACTCCCAGGACCTGAAGACCGGCATCGCGCTGCTCGCCCTGGAGGAACTCGCCGACCGCGCCGCCGACGCCCTCGCGGGCCGCTCCGGCAAGGACGCCCTCACGGCTTTCGCCGACGTCTACCGCGACTACGCCCACACCCACCCCGGCCGCTACACCGCCGCCCGCTTCCGGCTCGACCCCGAGACCGCCGCCGCGAGCGCCGGCCTGCGGCACTCCCGCATGATGCGGGCGATCCTGCGCGGCTACGCCCTCACCGAGCCGGACGAGACCCATGCGGTCCGCCTCATCGGCAGCGTCTTCCACGGGTACGTCAGCCTGGAGGCGGCCGGCGGATTCGCGCACAGCGAGCCGGACGCGCGGGAGAGCTGGGTCCGCATCCTCGACGGCCTGGACGCGCTGCTGCGCAACTGGCCGCCCGCACGAGAAGGCTGAGCATGCCGTCGTACACCACACCCGTCACCGCCGAGCTGATACGCGGCGCCCTCGACCTCGAACCCACCCCGGCCGGCGGCCTCGTCCCGCACCGGCTGCCCGCGCGGGCCCGCGCGCAGAACACCGACCCGCAGCTCGCGGCCGTCGAGGCGCAGCCCTCCGGTGTCCGCCTCGCCTTCCGCACCCGCGCCACGGACATCGAGCTGGCGGTCCTGCCCACCACCCGCGTCTACGTCGCCGCCCCGCCCCGGCCCCCGGCCTACCACGACCTCCTCGTGGACGGCGAACTCGTCGCCCAGGCCGCCGCGACCGGCGGTGACACCCTCACCGTCGACATGTCCACAGGCGTGACCGAACTGACCCCCGGCCCACCCGGAGCCGTCCGCTTCACCGGCCTCCCCGGCCACCTGAAGAACGTCGAGATCTGGCTCCCCTACGCCCAGCGCACCGAACTGCGCACCCTCCGCACGGACGCACCGGTGGAACCAGCCACCCCCTCCACCCGACCCCTCTGGCTCCACCACGGCAGCTCCATCAGCCACGGCACGGACGCCGCGAGCCCCACGGCCATCTGGCCGGCCGTCGCCGCCCGCCTCGCCGGCGTCGACCTCCTCAACCTCGGGTTCGGCGGCAGCGCCATGCTCGACCCCTTCACCGCCCGCGCCATCCGCGACACCCCCGCCGACCTCATCACCCTCAAGATCGGCATCAACATCGTCAACGCGGACGCGATGCGCATGCGCGCGTTCGGCCCCGCCGTCCACGGCTTCCTCGACACGATCAGAGACGGCCACCCCTCCACCCCGATCGTCCTGATCTCCCCCATCCACTGCCCCATCCACGAAACCACCCCGGGCCCCGGCGCCCTCGACACCGAGGCGTTCACCGAAGGCCGCCTCCGCTTCCTGGCGACGGGAGACCCGACGGAGGCGGCACGGGGCCGCCTGACACTGGTGACGATCAGGGAGGCCCTGGAGCGCATCGCCGGCGAACGGACCCGGGAGGACCCCCAGCTGACCTACTTGGACGGCCGAGACCTGTACGGCCCGAACGACACAGACCTCCCCCTGCCGGACGCCCTCCACCCGGACACGGAGACCCACCGAAGGATGGGGGAGAGGTTCGCGGAGGGGGTGTTGAGGAAGGAGGGGTGGGGAGACTGGTAGACGGGCGCGACCGGCCGCGACGGTGCTGTCGTTCGGCGCGGTGCTCAGCCGAGTCTTTTCAGGGGCGCGGGGCTGTGTCTGTCTGATGTGCGGCTGCCGCCGCGCGGGCGCGACCGGCCGCGACGGTGCTGTCGTCTGGCGCGGCGATCAGCCCAGTCCTTTCAGGGGCGCGGGGCTGTGTCTGATGTGCGGCTGCCGCCGCGCGGGCGCGAACAACCACGACGAGCCCGCACCCGCCGCACAACAGTCGCCCCTCACTCCATCGGCGCGGTCCTGGGCCACGGCCTCAACTCCTCCAACTGTTCCGCCAACCGCAGCAACCTCCCCTCGCTCCCCGGCATCCCGACAAGCTGGACCGCGGTGGGCACCCCGGAGGGATGCGTGCCGAGGGGGACCGACATCGCGGGCCACCCCGTCAGATTCCAGGCGGGCGTCAGCGGCGAGTAGTTGGTGTTGACGAGCAGATTCCGCACCCACCCCCGCTGATCCCACGCCACCGACTTCGGCGCCCGCCGGGCCAGCGCCGGTGTCAACAGCACGTCGTACTCCGCGAAGAACGGCTCGAACCGCCCCCGCAGCGCCGCCCGCGCGGTCCCCTTGCGGACGGTCCCGAGGAACCGCCGCCCCACGGCCGCGTGGACCCGGGTCCGCCGGGTGAGGAGCCGGGGATCGAGAGGCTGCGCGTCGACGGCCGCCCCGGCGGTCCAGTGGGCGAGCGACGTCACCCCGAGGGAGAGGGGGTACGGCGGATCGGCGCGCCGGACCCGATGCCCGGCCCCGGTCAAGGCCCGCGCGGCCTCCCGCGTGGCGACGACGAACGGCTCGCTGATCGTCGTCCCGGCGAGCGGACTCCGTACGGACACCGCGACCCGCAGGAACCCGGGGGAGTCGGGGCGTTCCACCTCGGCGTCGGCCAGGACGGACAGCATGAGGCGCGCGTCGCCGACGGTCGTGGCGAGGGGCCCGTTCTCGGAGAGGCCGAACCAGTCGCCGTCGCCTATCCCGGCCGGCACGAGCCCGTGCCCCGGCTTGATGGTGACGAGCCCGCAGTTGGCGGCCGGAATCCGCAGCGACCCCATCCCGTCGTTGCCCAGCGCGATCGGCACCATCCCGGCGGCGACGGCGGCGGCGCTGCCCCCGGAGGACCCGCCGGCCGTCCGGGACGTGTCCCAGGGGTTGCGGGCGGTGCCGTGCACCCCCTCGGTCGTCCCGAAGACACACAGCTCGGGCACGTTCGTGAGCCCCACGACGACCGCCCCGGCCGCCCGCAGCCGGGCGACGGTGACATGGTCGGCCTCGGACGCCGTGTCCGGGGTCGCGGCGGACCCCACCCGCATCGACTCGCCGCGCACCGCGAGATTGTCCTTGACCGCCAACGGCACCCCGGCGAGGGGCAGTTCGGCCAGATCCCCGCGCGCCGCCAGCGCGTGCGCCTCGGCGAGAGCCGCCTCCTTGCGCACGACACGGAACGCCCCGACCCGCTCGTCCAGCCGCTCGATCCGCGCCAGATGCTCCGCCACCACCTCGCGCGGAGTGGCCCGCTTCTCGCGTACGGCGGCGGCGATCTCTGCGGCGGTCCGGCCGATCCAGCTGGTCACGGGCGCTCCTTCGGGTGCGTGGTGTGGGGAGAACTCTGCCCCGGGCGGCGCGGCACGTCGAGATCTCTCCGAACGACACACCGGCTCATCCGATCACTTGGTCAACTTCCATGGCCTCCGGCCCCATTGACAACGATCTCCCGCACCTCAATCATTCGATACATCCGATGACCTGGGGGCCTTGAATGCGGGCTTGTCGTCAGATCCTTGGTGCCGCGACCGCGGCCCTCCTCCTCTTCGCGGCGCCCCTCCCGGCCGCCGCCGCACCTACCGCCACACCACCCGTCACGGTGCCGGCGCTGACCGACTGGACGCCGGAAGGCGCCGGCTACACCTACGGCACCGGCACCCGCCTGGTCGCCGCCACCCCGGCCGAACGCGAGGTCGCCGCCGTCCTCGCCGACGACCTCCGCGACGCCGGACACGGCACCGTCCCGGTGGTGGACGGCGCCCCGCGCGCCGGTGACGTCGTCGTCGACGTCGACCCGGCCCGTACCGCCCTCGGCGCCGAGGGCTACGAACTCCGCTCCGGCGACACCCTCACGGTCACCGGCGCCACCGGGACCGGCGCCTTCTACGGCACCCGGACGATCCTTCAACTCCTCGCGCAGGGCGACAGGTTGCCCGGCGGGCGGACCGTGGACATCCCCCGCTACCCGGAGCGCGGGGTCGGCGTCTGCGCCTGCTACATCCACGTCTCGCTGCCCTGGCTGGAGAACCTCGTCCGCGAGATGAGCTACCACAAGCTGAACCAGCTGCTCCTCGAACTCAAGGTGAAGAGCGACGCCCACCCCGAGGCGAACACCTGGGGCTACTACTCCAAGGACGAGATCCGCCGCCTCGTCGCCCTCGGCGAGCGCTACCACGTCGAGATCATCCCGGAGATCAACTCCCCGGGCCACATGGACCCGTGGATCGAGAACCGCCCCGACCTCCAGCTCACCGACTCCGGCGGCGTCAAGCAGCCCTCCCGCCTCGACGTCACCCAGCAGGCGGCCTTCACGTACTACACGAGCCTCATCGACGAGTACGCCGAGGTCTTCCCCGCCCGCTCCTGGCACATGGGCGCCGACGAGTACATGCTCGGCTCCGACTTCGCGAAGTACCCGCAGATCCTGGCCTACGCCCGGCAGAAGTACGGCGCGAACGCCACACCCCAGGACGCCTTCGTCGACTTCGTGAACCGCGTCCAGGCGTACGCCGCCGGCAAGGGGAAGCGGCTGCGCATCTGGAACGACGGCCTCACCGGCGCCAACACCGTCCCGGTCACGGCCGGCACGACCGTCGAGCACTGGCTGAACGTCGCCGTGAAGCCGAGCCAACTCCTCGCGCAGGGCTACCCGTTGATGAACGCCGCCTACGCCCTCTACCTGATCCGGGGCGGCTTCCACTCCGACACCGCCGGGCTCTACGCCCAGAGCTGGGACCCGCGCAGCTTCGAAGGGGAGAAGGTTGCCTCAAGCAGTGGAATAGTGGGCGCGAAGATCAGCCTGTGGCCGGACAACGGACGCGGCGAGACGGAGAACGAGGTCGCCGTGGGGCTGTGGCCCGCGCTGCGTCATGTATCACAGGCCACCTGGGGCGACCCCCACCCCGACGCGACCTACGCCCAGTTCACCGCCCGCGGCACGGCCGTGGGCCACGCCCCGGGCCGGCGTGACCTCACCCGGGTGCCGGTCCCGAACGGCCGCTACACGCTGGGCGCGGCCGGCCGGTCGTACGGCACGTATGACATATCACGCACCACTGACGGATACGTCACCCTCCGGGCCTCCGACGGCTGTCTCGACGTGCGCGGCGGGAAGCTCACCCTCAACACACCCCTCCAGCCCGGCGTCGTCCTGACCCGGGCCGCCTGCGACGCGGGCAGCACCGTGCAGCGCTGGGAACTCCAGCCCGTCCCCGGCGGCTTCCTGCTGGTCAACGCGATCACCCGGATGACGATCAGCGCGACCTCCGACGGGCGCCTCGCCCAGTACCCGCCGGACCAGCAGCCGCCCACCGTATGGCAGTTGAGCTGAGGAGCGTCCATGTCCGTCTCACGTCGAGTGTTCGTCGCGTCGGCCGTGGCGCTGGCCGCGGCGGGGGTGCCGTCGGGGGCCAACGCGGTGGTGGGTGATGCATCACGCGTGACACCCCGGCCGGGTGGGGGTGGCGGTGGCGGTGGTACATCACGCATCACACCCCAGCCCGGGGCCGGTGGTACCTCACACATCACACCTCGCCTCGCCGACCTGTCCCGTATCCCCGTCGCCCCCACCGACACCGAAGCCGACCTCGTCCGCAAAGCCTCGCAGGTCCGGCCGACCCCGCGGCAGGTCGCCTGGCAGAGCCTGGAGCGGACGGCGTTCCTGCACTTCGGGGTCAACACCTTCACCGGTCTTGAGTGGGGCACCGGGGACGAGGACCCGGACGTCTTCCAGCCCACCGGCCTCGACACCGACCAGTGGGCGAGAGCCCTGGTGGACGGCGGGTTCAAGCTCGCGATCCTGACGGTGAAGCACCACGACGGGTTCGTGCTCTACCCCACCCGGTACACCGGCCACAGTGTCGCCTCCAGCAGCTGGCAGGGCGGCCGGGGCGACGTCCTGCGGTCCTTCGCGGACTCGATGCGGCGCCACGGACTCAAGGTCGGCGTCTACCTCTCGCCGGCCGACGAGAACCAGTACCTCCACGGCGTCTACGCCAACGGCAGTCCCCGCGCCGCGCACACGATCCCGACCCTCACGGCCGGCGACGACCGTACTCCGGGACATTTCTGGACGCTCGACGCCACCGACTACGGCGCGCACATGCTGAACACCCTGTACGAAGTGCTGACCGAGTACGGTCCCGTCGACGAGGTCTGGTTCGACGGGGCGCAGGGACACATCCCGTCGGACAAGGTCGAGAACTACGACTGGGACAGCTGGTACACCCTCGTCCGCGACCTGGCCCCGGAGGCGACGATCGCCGTCACCGGCCCCGACGTCCGCTGGGTCGGCAACGAGTCGGGGCTCGCCCGCGAGGACGAGTGGAACGTGATCCCCGTCAAGGAGAACCAGTACGGCCGCACCGACTGGGCCCTCTCCTACGACACCGCCGACCAGGGCAGCAGGGCCGCGCTGGTGCGGGCCCGGCCGAACACCCGCTACCTCCAGTGGTGGCCCGCGGAATGTGATGTGTCGATCCGCGACGGCTGGTTCTACCACGCGAACCAGCAGCCCAAGTCCGTCGCCGCGCTCACCGAGATCTGGTTCGGCTCGGTCGGCCGGGGCGCGGTCCTCCTCCTCAACGTCCCGCCGGACACGCGGGGACTCCTGCCCGCGTCCGACGTGACCCGGCTGCGGGAGTTCCGCGAGCGCATCGACCGTGAACTCCCGCGCGACCTCGCCCTGGACGGCCGGACGGCCTCCGTCGCCAACCAGGTCACCGTCGACCTCCCCGCCGACACCGACGTGAACCGCATCCGGCTCGCCGAGGACATCAGGGAGGGGCAGCAGGTCGAGGCGTTCGTCGTCGAGGTGCTGCGCTCGGGCGTGTGGACGCAGGTCGCGCGGGCGGGGACGATGGGTGCGAGCCGCATCCTCAGGCTGTCCGCTCCGGTGCGGGCCCGGCAGTGGCGAGTACGCGTCACGGGGGCACGGGTCGCCTCGGTGCGGATCGCGGAGTTCCGGCTGTATCGGTCGGTGAGCTGAGACGCCGGGCCGGGCGGGGGCGTGTCCCGGCTGGGTGGCCCGGTGGTGTATCACGCGGTACACCGGAGGCAGCTACCGCCGAGGAGGCTCCCATGGGTGAGGTACGTGTCTCGTCGCAGGACACCCGGGTGAGCGTCCGGGCCGGCGACGACCTCGTCGTCGAACTCCCCGAGAACGCGACGACCGGCTTCCGCTGGGAGGTGACCAGCCTCGACGGCCTGGAACTCACCGGGGACGACCACACCCCGGCCCCGACCGTCACGGTCGGGGCCGGGGGGACCCGCGTCCTGCGGCTACGGGCCGAGAAGGCGGGGGAGGGCCGACTGGAACTGGTGTACCGCCGGCCGTGGGAGGCGGAGGGGGAGAGGGCGGGGGAGTACGCCTTGCGGGTCACCGTGGAGTGAGGTGTCACGCGTGATGCGTGATGTACCACCCGCCCGCCGCGCGGTGCGTGACGCGTGATGTACCACCCGCCACCCGCCTCCCGCCGCCCACCCCCGTCCCGCTACCAGAGATAGATCTCGTGCACCATCCCGTCCGCCTCCTCGCGGAAGGAGATGGCGTGGTTGGTCTGGCGGGCCTGGGCCGCCAGGGTGGTGAGGGCCGTGAAGGACCAGTCCGTGGCGTTGTAGATCTTCTTCCAGCCGCCGCCCTTGACGCGGAAGAACGCGTTGCGGGTCTGGTTGATGCACCACAGCCCGTCGACCATGACGTTCTGCGTCCAGGTCCCGGTGATCGCGGTCGTGGCCTGCGCGGCCCCGAACGCCCTCAGGTCACCCTGGAGTTCGGGCGTCAGCGTCGGCCGCGCCTCACCCCCCGGCGTCAGTTCGAACCGCTGGACCATGGCGTCCCCGGCGGGCTTGCCGGCCCCCGCGAACGGGCTGCCCCCCTGTCCGACGTCGACACCGGGCGGCAGCAGGGCGGGCCGGCCGGCCTCGTCCTGGGCGGCGGAGGAACGGACCTCCTGGGTGGTGGGCGCCTGCTTCGGCTGGGCGTCCTGTCGCTGCGGACTCATCGTCGTCCCCTCCGTTTCCTGTCGCGCCCGGCTCACCAGGCGTAGATCTGCTGGACGGTGCCGCTGTCCTCGTAGAGGCCGACCTTCGCGCCGTTCGCCTTGGACGCGGCGAGTTCCGAGAGCATCGCCGCGTCGGTCGCGCCCACCGAGCCGTTCAGGCTGAGCCAGCCGCGCAGTTCGCCGTAGGCCCAGACGTTCGCGTCGGCCTCATTGCTCCAGAGTGCGAGGATGCGCTGGTCGGGCAGCCAGTCGCGGATGAGGGCGCCGAGGTAGCCGACGTTGTGCCAGCTCTCGATGGAGCACTCGCCGTACCCGATGCGGAAGAAGCCCTGCTCGCCCCAGCCGGGGCCCCAGCTGTTCTTCGCGATCCAGCACTGCTGGGCGTCGTCGTAGCCGACGAGGGTGACGCAGTGCCCGCCGGCCAGGCCGCCGGTGCGGTGCCGGTAGACGCCGCCCGCGTAGGAGAAGAAGTCCTGGTAGACGTAGAAGCAGGCGACGACCGAGCCGTAGGTGGAGATCAGCTCCTTCATCGTCGCCGGGCTGTTCGCCTGCTGCCAGGAGCGGGCCTTGACGATCCGGTTGGGCCAGTCCGCGTTGAGCTTGGAGCAGTCCTGGTCGCCCGCCGTGTACGGGAAGTACGCGTCGATGGTGAGCCCGGAGTCGCGCACCTTGTCGGCGAGGGGCTCGGGCAGCCAGCCGGTGCCGCAGGTGGCGCCCGCCGCGCGGCCGTAGCAGTAGTACGCCTGCGCCTCGGAGAGGTCGACGGCGAGGTAGGGCGTGCGGTTGGTGTAGCGCGTGACGTGCTCCAGCGTCCCGACGGACCCGAAGGCCACGCAGGAGCCGCAGGAGCCCTGGTCCTTCACGGGCGTCGTGTAGTTGACGCCCCCGATGTTGCGCAGGTCGAAGGCGCTGGGGGCGCCGATGGAGTCGGCGGTCGCGGCGAGGGCGGCGGCGCGGTCGCCCTGCCGGGCGCTCTCGTGCTCGGCGACCTCGTGTTCCTGGACGGGGACACCGAGGCGGATCACGCGCTGCGCCTCGGTGAGGGAGGTCATGCTGGTGACGGCCATGCGCCACGGGTTGCCCGCGTCGTCGAGCACCGACCTGAGGTGGTCGAGGTCGAGCGGGTCGTTGACAGGCATGATGAAGCCTCCTTGGTGCTGCTGCTTCTGCTGCTGAACGGGAACCGGGCAGGGCGAAGCGGCCTACAGGGCCGCCTCGGTGACGGTTCGTCAGGATGTCGTGCCGGAAGGAGAGGCGGGCACGTGCGCCTCGGCAGCTCTACGACGCGCGGATCGGTTCCGCGTCAGTGTCCGCGTGTTCTCTCGATGGCTTGCACAGCCGAACCCCCGAATGCGTGACAACCCCCGAAGTCCGTACGGCGCCCCGGAGAGGCCGCCGTCGGCTGTCGAGACGCAGCTAAGCAGAGAACGCGGGGTGCGGGAATACGACGGAATGCGGAGCCGGAAACGGGGTACACGCACCCGCGCGTTGCGGAGGGCGGACTCTCGGTTGCCGCAACCGCTTTCGGAAACCGGCCTGCCAAATCCCCCCGCCGCCAGGTCGTTTCCTCAGGAACCCAACTGCGCCCGCAGCCACTCCTCCACCTCGCCGACGTGCGCGGCGGCAGCCGCCCGCCCGGCCTCCGGGTCCCGGGCCTTCAACGCCCGGTGGATCGCGGCGTGTTCGCGGCGGGTGCGGGCGAACGCGCCCTCCTCGGCGTAGCCGCGCCAGACCCGGGCGCGGAACGTGCGCGAGGAGAGGCCCTCCAGGATCGCGGCCATCGTCTCGTTCCCGGCGGCGACGGCGATCGCGCGGTGGAAGGCGAGGTCGTGCGCGAGGATCACCTCGGGGTCGTCGGTCGCGTTCATCGCCGCCAAGTGCTCCTCGACCTCGGCGAGTTGGGCGTCCGTGATGCGGGCCGCCGCCAGCGCCGTCGCCGTCGACTCCAGGACCCGCCGCACTTCGAGCAGCTCCACCAGCCGCGCCCCGCGCGAGAGGTCGGCGACGACGCCGAACGTCTCCAGCAGGTCCCCGGCGTCGAGCGCGGTGACATAGGTCCCGGAGCCGTGCCGGGCCTCCAGCACCCCGAGGACGGTCAGCGCCCGGATCGCCTCCCGCATCGAGCTGCGGGACATCCCGAGCTGCGCGGCGAGGTCCCGCTCGGTCGGCAGCCGCTGCCCCGGTCCGAGGACCCCGTCCGCGATCATCGCCTTGATCCGCTCGATGGCGCGCTGCGTCACCGTGCCTTGCCGCGGGGCGGTTCCTGTGCCGTCGTTCACCGTCGTCCTCCTGAAGCCGTGCGGGGAGTCTAGCCACCCAAGTGGTCGGACCACTCCGGCAGAAAATCTGGACTGAACCGCTCCAGGGGGTGTTCGAAAGTGAAATTGGTCTGATAAATATGCAGGACTGATACGAATGAGAGGGGTCCCGTGAGCCCACGCATCACCGCCGTCGACACCCACGACGTCCGCTTCCCCACCTCACGGGAGCTGGACGGCTCCGACGCGATGAACCCGGACCCGGACTACTCGGCCGCCTACGTCGTCCTGCGCACGGACGCCGGGGACGGGCACGAGGGCCACGGCTTCACGTTCACCATCGGCCGGGGCAACGAGGTCCAGGTCGCCGCGATCGAGGCCCTGCGCGCGCACGTCGTCGGCCGGGACGTGGCGGAGGTCTGCGCGGACCCGGGAAGCGTCAGCCGCGCCCTGATCGGCGACAGCCAACTCCGGTGGCTGGGACCGGAGAAGGGCGTGATGCACATGGCGATCGGCGCGGTCGTCAACGCCGTCTGGGACCTCGCCGCCAAACGCGCCGCCAAACCCCTCTGGCAGCTCCTCGCCGACGCCGACCCCGAGTGGCTCGTCGCCCAGATCGACTTCCGCTACCTCACCGACGCCCTCACCCCCGCCGACGCCCTCGACCTGCTGCGCCGGGGCAAGGAGGGCGCCGAGGAGCGCCGTACGAAGCTCCTGGCGCGCGGCTATCCCGCCTACACGACGTCCGCCGGCTGGCTCGGGTACGACGACGAGAAGCTCGCGCGGCTCGCCGCCGAGGCCGTCGCGGACGGGTTCACGCAGATCAAGCTGAAGGTCGGCGCCGACCTCGACGACGACGTACGCCGCTGCCGGGTCGCCCGCGAGGTGGTCGGGCCGGACATCCGGATCGCCGTCGACGCCAACCAGCGCTGGGACGTCGAGGAGGCGATCCGCTGGACGAACGCGCTCGCCCCCTTCGACCCGTACTGGATCGAGGAGCCGACCAGCCCCGACGACATCCTCGGCCACGCCGCCGTACGGCGCGGTGTCGCGCCCGTGAAGGTCGCCACCGGCGAGCACGTCCAGAACCGCATCGTCTTCAAGCAGCTCCTCCAGGCGGGCTCCCTCGACGTCCTCCAGCTCGACGCGGCCCGCGTCGGCGGGGTCAACGAGAACCTCGCGATCCTCCTGCTCGCCGCGAAGTTCGGCGTCCCGGTCTGCCCGCACGCCGGCGGGGTCGGGCTGTGCGAACTCGTCCAGCACCTCTCGATGTTCGACTACGTCGCCCTGACCGGGACGACCGAGGACCGGGTCATCGAGTACGTCGATCATCTGCACGCCCACTTCCTTGATCCGGTGGTCATCAGGGAAGGTCACTACATGGCACCGAGCACACCCGGGTTCTCCGCCGCCATGCGGCCGGAGTCCCTGGCGCGGTTCCGGTACCCGGACGGTGCCTTCTGGATCGAGGACCTGAAGGAGGACAAGGCGGCATGAGCGACTTCGAGGGGCTCGCGGCACTGGTCACGGGCGGTGCCTCCGGGATCGGCCGGGCGACGGCCGACCTGCTGGCGGAGCGCGGCGCACGCGTCGCGGTGCTCGACCTCGACCCGTCCGGCGTCGACAAACCCCTGCTCGGCTACCGCGCCGACGTCAGCGACGACGCCTCCGTCCGCGCCGCCGTCGAGGCTGCCGCCGCCGACCTGGGCGGCCTGGACGTCCTCGTCAACAACGCGGGGATCGGCGCGCAGGGCACTGTCGAGGACAACGACGACACCGAGTGGCATCGCGTGTGGGACGTCAACGTCGTCGGCATGGTCCGTACGACCCGGGCGGCGCTGCCGTACCTGCGCGCGTCGTCCCACGCGGCGATCGTCAACACCTGCTCGATCGCGGCGACGGCCGGCCTGCCCCAACGGGCCCTGTACGGGGCGACGAAGGGCGCCGTCCTCTCGCTGACCCTCTCGATGGCCGCCGACCACCTCCGCGAGGGCATCCGCGTCAACTGCGTCAACCCCGGTACGGCGGACACCCCTTGGGTCGGCCGCCTTCTCGACGCCGCCACCGACCCGGCCGCCGAACGCGCCGCCCTGGAGGCCCGCCAGCCCACCGGCCGACTGGTCGCCGCCGCCGAAGTCGCCGCCGCCATCGCCTATTTGGCGAGCCCTCTCGCGGGCGCCACCACCGGCACCTCGCTCGCCGTGGACGGCGGCATGCAGGGGCTGCGGCTGCGGCCGGTGCAGCGGTGAGCCGCCTCGGCCGCAGCGGCGTCGAGGTCACCGCGCTCGGCTTCGGCGCCGCCGGCATCGGCAACCTCTTCACCCCGCTCACCGACGACCAGGCCACCGAGGCGGTGACCGCCGCCTGGGACAAGGGAATCCGCTACTTCGACACGGCCCCGCACTACGGCCTCGGCCTCTCCGAGCGCCGCCTGGGAGCCGCCCTGCGCGACCGGCCCCGCGCCGAGTACACGGTCTCCACGAAGGTCGGCCGGCTGCTGGAGCCCTCTGCGGAGACCGGCGACGACCTCGACAACGGCTTCGCGGTCCCCGCCTCCCACCGCCGCGTCTGGGACTTCAGCGCCGACGGCGTACGCCGCTCCCTGGACGCCAGCCTGGAGCGCCTCGGCCTCGACCGGGTCGACATCGTCTACCTCCACGACCCCGACGACCATGCCGACCAGGCATTCCGCGAGGGCTACCCGGCCCTGGAGAGGCTCCGCTCGGAAGGCGTCGTCGGCGCGATCGGCGCCGGCATGAACCAGACGGCGATGCTCACCCGCTTCGTGCGCGAGACGGACGTCGACGTCGTGCTCTGCGCGGGCCGCTACACGCTCCTCGACCGCGGCGCCCTCACCGACCTGCTGCCGGCCGCCGAGGAGCGGGGCGTGTCGGTGGTGATCGGCGGCGCCTTCAACTCCGGTCTGCTCGCGGACCCGAAGCCCGGGGCGACCTACAACTACACCGCAGCACCACAGGAGTTGTTGGACGAGGCCCTCCGCCTCAAGGCGGTCGCCGACCGGCACGGCAGCACCCTGCGGGCCGCCGCGCTCGCGTTCTGCGCCGCGCACCCGGCCGTCGCGAGCGTGCTCCTCGGCGCCCGTTCGGCGGCCGAAGTCACCGACGGTGCCGAGCAGTTCGCGACTCCGGTGCCGGACGCCTTCTGGAAGGAGGCCGGGCTGTCGTGAGGATCGCCCTGCACACCAAGGTCCGCGCCGACCGGACCGAGGAGTACGACGCCGCCCACCGGGAGGTCCCCGTCGAGCTCACGGACGCGATCCGGGCCGCCGGGGCCGCCTCCTGGACGATCTGGCGCAGCGGCACCGACCTCTTCCACGTCCTGGAGTGCGAGGACTACGCCCGGCTCCTCGCCGAACTGGAGAAGCTCCCGGTCAACGTCGCCTGGCAGGCACGGATGGCCGACCTCCTGGACGTCGTCCACGACTATTCCGCCGAGGGCTCGGACGCCGGGCTGCCGGTCGTCTGGGAGCTGCCGTGACGGTCGACGCCCACCACCACGTCTGGGACCTGTCGGTGCGGGACCAGGCGTGGATTCCCGAACACGGCCCGCTCAGACGGGACTTCACCCTCACCGACCTGCTCCCCGAGACGGCCGCGCACGGCGTCGACCGCACGGTCCTCGTCCAGACCGTCACCGTCGCCGAGGAGACCCCCGAGTTCCTCGCGCTGGCCGAGGCGTCCGACCTCGTCGCGGGCGTCGTCGGCTGGACCGACCTCACGCACCCCGGCATCGCCGAGGAACTGGCCCGCCTGCGTGAACTCCCGGGCGGCGCCCACCTCAAGGGCATCCGGCACCAGGTCCAGGGCGAGTCCGACCCGGGCTGGCTCCAGCGCCCGGACGTCAAGCGGGGCCTCAAGGCGGTCGCGGCGGCGGGCCTCGTCTACGACCTGGTGGTCCTACCGCACCAACTCCCCTCCTGCGTCCGGGCGGTGGGGGAGCACGACGATCTCGTGTTCGTCCTCGACCACCTCGGCAAACCGGCCGTCCCCGCCGGCCTCCACGGCCCCTGGGCCGGTGACGTGCTCGCCCTCGGGCGCCACCCCAACACGGTCGGCAAGCTCTCCGGCCTGGTCACCGAGGCCGGCCCGCAGTGGCGGACCGCCGACCTGCGGCCGTACGTCGATGTCGCGCTCAACGCGTTCGGCCCCGAGCGGCTGATGTTCGGGTCGGACTGGCCGGTGTGCACGGAGGTCGCCAGCTACGGCCAAGTCCTGGCGGCGGCCCGGGAGTTGATCGGTCCGGCGGACCGGGCCCAGGTCTTCGAGGCGACGGCCGTCCGCGTCTACGGCCTCTGATCCGGCCGGGGCTGCTCAGGCCGGGGCGGCGGCTCCAGGCGGAGGCGGGTCGGCGGCAGATACTCCCGCACGTACGTCCGCCGCCAGAAGTCCCCCGTCTCCCGCAACTCCCGCCGGTCCGTGTACCGGTACCGGAAGAGCCGGGCCCGGACATAGCGCGGCGGACGGTCGAAGGGCGCCCGGCGCAGCAGCCTCAGCGTCGCCGGGTCGCCCTCCAGGAGCCGTTCCACGAACCTCGTGAACCAGGTCCCGGCGTAACCGGGCGACAGGGCCGCGAACCACATCAGCCAGTCCAGCCGCAGATGGTAGGGCGCGAACTGGCGCGGCCGGTACCCGAGTTCGCCCGGCTTCCCCCGGAACTCGTACGCCCGCCAGCCCGACTCCGCCCGGGGCGTCTCGTCGAGCGTGCCCTCGATCACCACCTCGTACCGGACGCGGCTGACGCTGCCGAACGCGCCGTAGGAGTTGACCAGGTGGAGGGGGTCGAAGGAGCGGTTCATGACCTGGCGGCGGGAGAGCATGTTGGCGACCGGACCCCGGCTGAGGAACAGCAGCAGCGCGGCCACGGCCAGGACCAGGATCTCGTACCAGCGGGGAGCCCGAGGCAACTCCCGCTCGCCGCCGGGCCATTGGACCACCGACAGGGCCAGGGCGATCGTCAGCCAGTTCAGCCAGGCGAAGTTGCCCGACAGGACCAGCCACAGTTGCGTGAGGATCATCAGGGAGGCCGCCGCCGTCGCCACCGGCTGCGGGGTGAACAGGAGGAACGGGACGACGAGTTGGGTGAGGTGGTTGGCCGCCGCCTCGACGCGGTGGAACGGGCGCGGGAGGTGGTGGAAGTACCGGCTCAGCGGGCCCGGCATCGGCTGGGTCTCGTGATGGAAGTCCAGACAGGTCAGCCTCCGCCAGCAGGGGTCGCCCCGCAGCTTGATCAGCCCCGCCCCGAACTCCACCCGCAGCAGCAGCCAGCGCAGCAGGAACAGCACCACGACCGGCGGCGCGACCTCGTCGTTGCCGAGGAACACCGCGAGGAACCCGGTCTCCAGGAGCAGCGACTCCCAGCCGAACCCGTACCAGGTCTGGCCGACGTTCACGACCGACAGGTACAGCACCCAGGGGAGCAGCCACAGCGCCATCGCGGCCCACAGGGGGAGCAGCGCGTCCACCCCGGCCAGCAGCCCCGCCGACACCGCGCACCCCGTCCAGGCGCACACCCCGAACCACCGGTCCGAGTAGTGCAGTTGGAACAGGCTCGGCGCCCTGCGGAACGGCACGCGCGCGGTGAACCGGGGGATCGGCAGCAGTCCCCGCTCGCCCAGCAGCGCCCGGAACTGGAGAGCCGCCGTGAGGAACGCGACCAGGTAGACCCCGGCGAGCACCCGCTGGAAGAGGAGACGGCTCAGCCAGGCGGCGTCGGAGGTGAACCAGTCCATGGCGGTGACTTTCGGTGAGCGATCTCTCCGCTTGCGTGACCCTTGTGAGTGAAACAGACAATGGGAGATATGCGCACTCACCACGGCATCTGCGCCGGCGCGCTGGTCACGGCGTCCGCGCTGCTCGTCGCCGCGACCGGGCCGACCGACGCCACCGACACCGCCGACGAGACACCGACGGGGCCGGGGACCTCGTACACGTGGGACGTCCCCGAAGCCCACGACGTCCCGGAAGTCGGCGACGTACCGGAAGTCGGCGATGTGCCCGAGGCCGACGACCTCGGCCCCGACACCGTCCCCGAGGTCCCCGACCTCCCGGACGGCGGCGGGCTCATCCCGGACCTTCCCTTCGAGTGACCCGCCTCTCGGGTCGTGAAACACCATGAACCCTGTCAGAGTGGGCGCATGCCGGACGACTGGCCCGCCCGCCCGGACCCGGTCCTGGCGCTCAACCGCATGGGCAGCTTCGAGTGGGATCTGGACTCCGGGAAGTTCCGCATGGACGCGCGGGCCCACGAGATCTTCGACCTGCGCCCCGAGGAATACGACGGGAACCCGGAGACGCTGAGCGTCCGGGTGCCGAGGGCGGAGGGCGAGCGGCTGGACGCGCTGGTCGCGCAGGCCATCAAGGACGGCAGCGAGAACTACGGCTGCTACTTCCGCCTCCAGCGCCGCGACGGCACCCTGTGCTGGACCCACACGCAGGGCCACATCAGCCGGGACGACACCGGCCGGCCCCGCAGGATCGTCGGCATCGTCCGGGACGCCACCCAGGAGCTGGACGACCTCGCGCGCCGCTGGCAGGAGACCGCGCGGGACGACGCGCGCCGGGAGCAGACGAACGTCGTCCAGCTCACGACGGCCGCGCTCGCGCACGCGCGGACCGTGCAGGACGTCATCGACGTCCTCAAGGACACCCAGGGCCTCACCCATTTGGGCGCCACCAGCCTCGTCATGGGCCTGGTCGAGGCGGGCCGCATCCGGCTGGTCGCGGAGGGCCCCGAGGGCAGCTTCGTGCCCGGCACGCTCGTCACCCGGATCGACGAGCCGTACCCGATGAGTGAGGTCGTCCGCACGCTCACCCCGCGTTTCATCGAGTCGCCGCGGGAGTTCGCGGAGGGCTACCCGGTGCTCTGGCCGCACCTGCGCGACCTGCGGATCACCTCCGCCGCCTATCTCCCGCTGATCGTCCAGGCCCGCCCCATCGGCGCGATGGGCCTGCTCTACAACGACCGGCGGGGCTTCACCCCCGAGGAGCGCAACATCCTCGTCGCGCTCGGCAGCAGCATCGCGCAGAGCCTCCAGCGGGCCATGTTCTACGAGCAGGAGAAGGACATCGCGCAGGGCCTCCAGCAGGCGATGCTGCCCCGCACGATCCCGAGCGTCCCCGGCGCCGAGATCGCCGTCCGCTACCGGGCCGCGACCATCGGGGGCAGCCTCGGGCGGGACATCGGCGGCGACTGGTACGACCTGATCCCGCTGCCCGGGGGCAAGGTCGGCGCGGTCATCGGGGACGTCCAGGGGCACGACACGCACGCGGCGGCGGTCATGGGCCAGCTGCGGATCGTCCTCAAGGCGTACGCCTCCGAGGGGCACCCCCCGGCGACGGTCATGGCCCGCGCCTCGCTCTTCCTCCACGACCTCGACACCGACCGCTTCGCGACCTGCCTGTACGCCGAGGCCGACCTCTCCACCGGTGTCGTACAGGTGGTCCGCGCGGGCCACATCGACCCCCTGCTGCGGGCCGCCGACGGCACCTGCCGGCGCCTCACCCTGCCCGGCGGGCTGCCGCTCGGCCTGTCGGCGGAGTTCGGCGGGCTCGCCTACCCCGTCAGCACCCTCGAACTCGACTCCGGGGACCTGCTCGTGCTGTGCACCGACGGGCTCGTCGAACAGCCGGGCGTCGACCTCGACGACGGGATGCGGGAGCTGACGGCCCTGGTCGCGGACGGCCCCGACGACGTGCGCAGCCTCGCCGACCGGCTGATCGAGATCGCGGAGGAACGGGGCGGGGACGACGACGTCGCGCTCCTGCTGCTGCGCCGGCGCCGCCTCGACACGCCCCGCGCGGGCGGCCGGCTCCAGCAGCACGTCGCGCCGGGCGATCCCGAGGCGCTCGTGCAGGCCCGGCACATGATCCGGGCGGCCGTCCGGGCGTGGGGCGCGCGGGCCCGCGCCGACGACGTCGAACTCTCCGCCGACGAACTCATCACCAACGCCCTCATGCACACGGAAGGCGCCGCCGTCGTCACCCTGAGGGTCGTCCTCGCCGACCCCTCCCGCCGGCTGCGCGTCGAGGTCGAGGACACCTCCAGCGCCCTTCCCCGCCGCCGCGAGGCCGGCGCCGCCGGGGTCTCCGGCCGCGGCCTCCTCCTCGTCGACCTCCTCGCCGACGCGTGGGGCGTGGAGGCGCGGGGCGGCGGCAAGTGCGTGTGGTGCGAGTTCGCGCTGCCGGAGCCGGGATGAGCACGGCGGTCCCCTCGGTGGCACCCTGGAACCATGCCCGAACTCCCCGAGGTGGAAGCCCTGCGCGACTTCCTCACCGAGCAGCTGGCCGGCCGTGAGATCGTCCGGGTACTGCCGGTCGCGATCAGCGTCCTGAAGACGTACGACCCGCCCGTGACGGCGATCGAGGGGCGGGCGGTCGCCGGGGTGCGGCGGTACGGGAAGTTCCTGGACGTGGCGACGGAAGGCGGCCCGCATCTCGTCACGCACCTCGCCCGCGCGGGCTGGCTGCACTGGCGCGACCGGCTCCCGGACGGCATGCCCCGCCCCGGGAAGGGGCCGCTCGCGCTGCGGGTCGCGCTGGAGACGGGCGCCGGTTTCGACCTCACCGAGGCCGGCACGCAGAAGAAGCTCGCGGTGTACGTCGTACGAGATCCGCAGGAGGTCCCCGGTGTCGCCCGGCTCGGTCCCGATCCGCTGGCGGAGGGTTTCGACGAGGCCCGGCTGGCGGAGCTGCTCGCGGGGGAACGGCGGCAGCTGAAGGGCGCGCTGCGCGACCAGAGCCTGATCGCGGGCGTGGGGAACGCCTACAGCGACGAGATCCTGCACGCGGCGAAGATGTCCCCGTTCAAACTGGCGGCCTCCCTCACCCCCGAGGAGACCCACGTCCTCTACGAGGCGCTGCGCACCACGCTGCGGGACGCCGTGGAGCGCTCCCACAAGGTCGCGGCGGGCCGGCTCAAGGCGGAGAAGAAGAGCGGGCTGCGCGTGCACGGAAGGGCGGGGGAGGCGTGCCCGGTGTGCGGGGACACCATCCGCGAGGTCTCCTTCAGCGACTCCTCGCTCCAGTACTGCCCCACCTGCCAGACCGGCGGGAGACCGCTGGCCGACCGCAGGATGTCCCGCCTGCTCAAGTGACCCGCCCCGGCCGTCACGACCCCGCCGGGATGCGCACCAGCGTCCGGTCCCCGTCGCGGACGTCGTAGAAGGCGATCTCCTCCGTGTGCATCGCCGTCCCGCCGTGCATCGTGTTGGGCCGGGCGTCGTGGTCGGGGACCATCCAGCCGGTCGCCGTCTGCTCGCTGCCGTCGCGCCCGACGATGACGAGCCGGCAGGACCGCGGCCCCGCCCCGTCCTTCACCTGGAGCTCGATGTCCGCGCCCCACGCCATGTCGGCGGCGGTGACCTGCGCCCACACCCCCGACTTCGCGTCGGTCGCGGCGATCTTCACCTGGGCCGCCGCCTCGGTCCCCTTCTCGCCCCCGCCGCCGAACGCCATCATCAGCGCGGGCCCGGCCAGCGCGACGACGACGGACGCGGCCAGCCCGTACAGGAACCGCCGGCGCACCGCGCGGCGCCGCACGGCGACCTCGCCGAGCAGCTTCTCCAGCAGCCGGGGGCCGGGCCCCGCGAACGGGTGCACCGAACGCGGGGTGGCCCGCCGGTACAGCATCAACTGCCGTGTGGCGGGACCGAATTCCGTGACCTGAGCCGCGCACCGAGGACACTCCATGAGGTGGTCCTCGAAGCGGAAGGCTTCCGCTTCGTCCAGGACGCCGAGCGCGTACGCGCCGACGTCCACATGCTGTTCCAGGGACCTCATCGCCGAATCCTCGTGCCGTTGGGTGCGGTTGGGGTTACTCCTTGCTCCCATCGGTACGCACCGGGCACGGGAATCACTCAAGGCGTGTACAGAATCGTGACCCAGGTGTTCGGAGCCGCCGCGTGAACGGATTGGTCGGATCGGAAAATTTTTTTCCGCGGCCTAGAACAGGTGGATCGCCAAGTGTCCGAGCGGCAGCCCGAGTTGCCAGGCGGGGGTCCACACCTTCGGCCCCTCGTCCTCACCGAGGCCCGGCAGCGCGCCGCCGCCGGGGACTGCGTTGAGGTCGGGCGCGAGGAGTTCGGTCTCCTCCAGCCACTGCCAGGCGGCCTCCGCGAGCCGCAGGTCGGGCGAGTCGAGGCCCGACTGCGCGACGCGCGCGGTGAGTCCGCCCATCCGCTCGCAGACCCAGTCCTGCCACGGCTGGTCGTACGCGGTCAGCGAGAGCCACGTCTCCAGCTGGGTGACGACCCGGATGCCGGGGAGTTCGCCGTCGGTGTCCGACAGGAAGATGGTGAGCGCCAGGGCGTCGCGCCCGGCGCGGAACTCGAACGACGTCGGCGGCATCAGGTCGCCGGTGCGCAGGAGTTCGTCGGCGATGTACTCGGCGTACAACCAGGCCATGGGGACGGTGAGTTCACCGTCGCCGGAGCCGTCGTGGGCGCCTTCGCCCGAGCCGTCGTCGGAGTTGTCGTCGGACCCGTCCCGGCCCGAATGATCTCTGTGCAGCATCTCTCGCAGCCTTCCCTCCGGTGTGCCGTCGCCCGTCGCCGGGCCCCCAGTCCGGAACACGGATGGGAACAGCCGATTACTCAACCGGGGTCCGAGGCAAGGCACTTTACGGAGGTTTGACTCTGCGGTGGGTTTCAGCGCAGGTCGGCCGCGTAACCCGGAAGAACCCTGCGCAGGGCGCGCAGCGCGTAGTACGCGCGGGACTTCACCGTACCGGGAGGGATGCCGAGTATCCCGGCGGCCTCCGCCACACTCGCCCCCTGGAAGTACACCAGCACCAGGACTTCACGGTGTTCGGGAGTGAGAGTCTTCACAGCCTCGCGAACGTCGAGGGCCGCCGCGGCGCGCTCCGCGTGGTCGGCGCAGACCGGCGCGTGCTCCAGGACCGCGTCGCCCACCTCGGCGGGCCGCGCCTGCCGGGCCCGCCGGGCGTCGATCGCGAGGCGCCGCCCGACCGTCATCAGCCAGGGGCGCACGGAGTCGAAGTCGTCCGCCCGCAGCGCCTCGGGGTGCTGCCAGGCGCGCACCAGCGTCTCCTGGACGAGGTCCTCCGCCCGCTGCCGGTCGCCGTCGCTCAGCCGCAGCAGCAGCGCGAAGAGGGGCCGCCCGTGTTCCCGCTGGAGCGCGGCGAGTTCATGCTCAGCGGTCGTCTTCGGCTGCGTGAGTGTGGCGGTCATGGCCGTTATGGCACACCGGCGTCGTCACTCAGGGACAGGGCACGTACACAGATCTGCGACGGACGGTCGATCGCGTCGACGAACGGTTCGACGAACGGTCGGTGAACGGCGGGGCGGGGAGTTCCGGTTCGGGGCGGGGACGGGGGTTCGAATCGCTACGCCGATCGCGTGCGTCCTAGGGAGCGGCGCCGCCGCGCGGGCCCGGGCATGGGCTAAGAGTGTGGCCGTGCGGCATAAGTATGAAAATAGGATCAGATTGGGGTGGCTGTGATCACACGCCGACGAACCGTGGCCCTCGCCGTGACCGTGCTCCTCGCGCTGGCCGCCTGCCAGGCCCAGGAGTCCCGGCAGGAGAAGCGGCCCGCCCCGGGCCGCCCGGCACCCGCCCGGTCCGCCCCCGCGGCCCCGGCCGGCTTCACGCTCGTCGCCACCGGCGACGTCCTGCCCCACACCTCCATCATCGAACGCGCCCGGTTCGACGCGGGCGGCCGGGGCTACGACTTCCGCCCGATGCTCGACGGCGTCCGCCCGATCGTCTCCCGCGCCGACCTCGCCCTGTGCCACATGGAGACCGTGTACGGCGCGAACGGCGACTACACCGGCTACCCCGCCTTCAAGTCCCCGCCGGAGATCGCCGAGGCCCTCGCCGCCACCGGGTACGACGGCTGCTCCACCGCCTCCAACCACAGCCTCGACGACGGCCCCGCCGGGGTCCGCCGCACCCTCGACGCCCTCGACGGCGCCGGGGTCCGCCACGCCGGCACCGCCCGCACCCCCGAGGAGGCGACGACGCCGACGCTCCTGCGCGCGGGCCCCGCCAAGGTCGCCCACCTCGCCTACACCTACGGCACCAACGGCTACCCCCTCCCGCCGGACCAGCCCTGGGCGGTCAACGTCATCGACGAGGCCCGCATCCTCACCGACGCGCGGGCCGCGCGCCGGGCGGGCGCCGACGTCGTGGTCGTCTCCCTGCACTGGGGCACCGAGTGGCAGGACGCCCCCGACGAGCAGCAGACCACCCTGGCCCGCACCCTCACCGCCGCGCAGTCCGCTGGCCGCCCCGACATCGACCTCGTCCTCGGCACCCACGCGCACATCCCGCAGGCGTACGAGAAGGTCAACGGCACCTGGGTCGTCTACGGCATGGGCGACCAGATCGCCGGCGAGATGTTCAACCACCAGGGACAGCAGGACCCGCGCGGCAACCAGTCCACCATCGCCCGCTTCACCTTCGCCCCGCCGGCCACCCCGGGCGCCCGCTGGAACGTCACCAGGGCCGAGTTCGTCCCGCAGCTGTTCGACATCGACGCGGGCCGCGTCCTCGACCTGAACCAGGCCCTCGCCCAGGGCGCCGACGTCCGCGGCGTCCGCGACCGCGTCAGGGACGTCGTCCTCAGCCGGGGCGCCGCGAACGACGGCCTCACCATGGCGCCCTGACCTACGGCACGACCGTCACCGGCCACCGCCCCGCCTTCACCAGCCGCACCGCCACCGACCCCACGATCCGGTGCCCCGCCTGCTCCGACGCGCCGACGACCACGGCATCCGCCTTCAGGTCGTCGGCCGCCGTCACCAGTCCCGTGTACGGGTCGCCGCGGAACGTGTGGAACTCCCAGCGGATGTCGAATATCCCCTTGAGCCGCTCGGTCTCGCTGCGCACCATCGCCATCAGGTCCTCGGCGATTGACTCCGTCGTCTCCGCGACCGGCGCCCCCATCGCCGCCCCCGCCGCCATCACCGGCTGGACGTACACGATCGCCAGCAGCGCCCGCTGCCGCCGCGCGAGCCCCGCCGCGTAGGCGGCGGCCCGCAACGAGGAGTCGGAGCCGTCCACCCCGACCACGATGACCTTCGGACCGTCGGTCCCCCGCTCGAACCCCTGCGAGGGCCGCCGCTCATGCTGTTCCGTCACGCGCCGAGGCTATCGGAACCCCCGCTTCCCCCCGCTCGACGGGCGCGCAGTCGTTCCCCTTCCTACAGTCGAAGCCATGAGCGCAGCCGGAACCGCGACCGCACCCGGGCAGCAGGCCGATCCGCCGAGGCATCTGCGGCTGCTGAACCGTGTCCCCGAGGCGTTCGGGGGGTTCTTCGGGGGGATCGGGGCGCTGTGTGTCGTGCTCGCCTTCGTGCCGCCGGTGCGCCGGCTGCTGCGGCCGGCGGTGGATCTGCTGGACCTGCTGATCATCCCGGTGAGCGCGAACCTCGCGTACGCGGTGTTCCTGTTCCTGCTGGCGGGGGCGACGGCGGCGCGCAAGAAGGTCGCCTGGTGGCTGGTGGTGGTCTATCTCGGGCTGCTGGTGCTGGGGGACAGCCTGGGGGTCGCGTTCGGGGACTACCGGGAGTCGCTGCCCTCGCTGGTCATCTGTGGCCTCGCGCTCGTCGTCCTGCTGTTCGCGCGCCGAGAGTTCTACGCCGACTCCCGGCACGGCGCGGTCCGCCGCGCCGTCCTCGTCCTGCTGATCGGGCTCGGCCTGGCGATCCTTACCGGGTGGGGACTGGTCGAGCTGTTCCCCGGCTCGCTGCCGAGGGGCGACCGGTTCGCGTGGGCCGCCGACCGGGTGCTCGGCGGCCTCGTCTCCGCCCGCAGCTTCGGCGGCCGGCCGCCGCGCGCCCTCTTCTTCCTCCTCGGCCTCTTCGGCGCCCTCGCCCTCCTGAACGCCGCCGCGACCATGTTCCGCAGCCAGCGCATGGAAGCCGCCCTGCACGGCGACGAGGAGGCCCGTATCCGCGCCCTCCTCAAGCGGTACGGCGCCCAGGACTCCCTGGGCTACTTCGCGACCCGCCGCGACAAGGCCGTCGTCTTCTCGCCCAGCGGCAAGGCCGCCGTCACCTACCGTGTCGAGGCCGGCGTCTGCCTCGCCAGCGGCGACCCCGTCGGCGACCGGGAGGCATGGCCGCACGCCATCGCCGTCTGGCAGGACACCGCCCGCCGGCACGGCTGGACCCCCGCCGTCATGGGCGCCTCCGAGGACGGCGCGAAAGCCTTCGCCCGCGCGGGCCTCGGCGCCCTCCAGCTCGGCGACGAGGCGATCCTCGACATCCCCTCCTTCGACCTCGGCGGACGCGACATGCGCGTCACCCGCCAGGCCGTCAACCGGGTCCGCCGCACCGGCGCCGGCTGCCGGGTCCGCCGCCACTCCTCCCTCACCGACGAGGAGATGGAGGAGGTCGTCGACCGCGCCGACGCCTGGCGCGACACCGAGACCGAACGCGGCTTCTCCATGGCCCTCGACCGGCTCGGCGACCCCGCCGACGGCGACTGCCTCCTCGTCGAGACCGTCTCCGCCGACGGCCGCCTCCTCGCCCTGCTCTCCTTCGTCCCCTGGGGCCCCGACGGCATCTCCCTCGACCTGATGCGCCGCGACCGCACCGCCCCCAACGGCGTCATGGAGTTCATGGTCGCCGAGGTCTGCGCCGCCGCCCCCAAACTCGGCGTGCGCCGCATCTCCCTCAACTTCGCCGTCTTCCGCTCCGTCTTCGAGGAGGGCGCCCGCATCGGCGCGGGGCCCGTCCTGCGGCTGTGGCGGCGCCTGCTGCTGTTCTTCTCCAAGTGGTGGCAGCTGGAGGCCCTCTACCGCTCCAACGCCAAGTACCGCCCCGCCTGGTACCCCCGCTTCCTGTGCTACGGCGACGCCGGCGCCCTCGCCCGCGTCGGCCTCGCCTCCGGGATCGCCGAGGGCTTCGTCGTCGTCCCCTCCCTGCGCCGCCACCGCCTCAAGCACGCCGTGCGCCCCGCCTCCTCCACCGTCGCCCTGCCGCCCCTCGAAGACCTCACCGAGCCCGCGAAACGCGGCGCCGAGGGCCCCTCCGACCAGGTCCGCGTCCGCCAGGACCGCCTGAAGAGGCTGTACGACGACGGCACCGACCCCTACCCGGTGGGCGTCCCGGCACCCACGCACGCCCTCGCCGACGTCCGCGAGGGGGACGACGTCACCGTCGCCGGACGCGTCCTGCGCGTGCGGGACTTCGGCGGCATCGTCTTCGTCACCCTGCGGGACTGGTCCGGGGACCATCAGCTGGCGCTCACCGAAGCGGCCCGTTTCCGCGCCGACGTCGACCTCGGAGACCTCGTGAACTGCACGGGGACCGCCGGGCGCAGCGACAAGGGCGAACCGACCGTCTTCGTGGACGACTGGCGGCTCACCGGCAAGTGCCTGCGCCCCCTGCCCGACAAACGGCGCGGCCTCACCGACCCCGAGGCGAAGGTCCGGCTGCGCGCCCTCGACCTCGTCACCAGCCCCGCCGCCCGCGACACCGTCCGCGCCCGCTCCGCCGCCGTGCAGGCGCTGCGCCAGGGCCTCCTGGAACGCGGGTACCTGGAGGTCGAGACGCCGATGCTCCAGCAGATCCACGGCGGCGCCAACGCCCGCCCGTTCACCACCCACATCAACGCCTACGACCTCGACCTGTACCTGCGGATCGCCCCCGAGCTGTACCTCAAACGGCTCTGCGTAGGCGGCCTGGAGAAGGTCTTCGAACTGGGCCGCACCTTCCGCAACGAAGGCGTCTCGCCCAAGCACAACCCCGAGTTCACGATGCTGGAGGCGTACCAGGCGTACGCCGACTACGACGTCATGCTCGACCTGACCCGCGAGCTTATCCAGGGAGCGGCCCGGGCCGCGTTCGGCGCACCTCTGGTCCGCAAGGGCGGGCAGGAGTACGACATCTCCGGGACCTGGCCCGTCAAGACCGTCTACGGCGCGCTCTCCGAGGCGCTCGGCGAGGAGGTCGGCGCCGACACCGAGCTGCCCGCGCTGCGCCGGCTGTGCGACCGGGCGGGCGTGCCGTACGGGGAGGGTGACGGGCGGGGGGACGTCGTCCTGGAGATGTACGAGCGGCTCGTCGAGGAGCGGACCCAACTGCCCACGTTCTACAAGGACTTCCCGACGGACGTCTCCCCCCTCACCCGGCAGCACCGCACCGACCCCCGGGTCGCCGAACGCTGGGACCTCGTGGCGTTCGGTACGGAGCTGGGCACCGCCTACTCCGAGCTGACCGATCCCGTCGAGCAGCGCAGGCGGCTGACCGAGCAGTCGCTGAAGGCGGCGGGCGGTGACCCCGAGGCCATGGAGCTGGACGAGGAGTTCTTGGAGGCGCTGGCCTACGCGATGCCGCCGACCGGGGGGCTCGGGATCGGCGTCGACCGGCTCGTCATGTTCATCACGGGGTTGACGATCCGCGAGACGCTGCCGTTCCCGTTGGTGAGGAGAAGGTGAGAGCTGTCGGCTGCCGGGGTGGAAAACAGGCTCCGAACCGGTGTCGTGGGGGTGAGTCCGGGGGCGCGTGGGTGACTGATGAGTCATGAAGAAAGATCAGGTGTTCACGCGGCGTCGGGTGTTGTGGGGTGCGGGTGTCGCCGCTGTCGGGGGTGCCGGGGCCGTCGCGCTCGGGGCGGGCGGGGGAGCGGAGCCGGCCGCCGTGCCCGCCGCCGGGGCCCCCGCGAGGCCCGCCCCGCTCAAGCCGTCCGCGTTCCGGCTCCAGCCGATCACCGGGTTCGGGCCGCCCCCCGTCTCCTCCCGGATCGCCGCGCGCCGCAAGCCGATCCTGGAGGTGTCCGGCCGGGGCAACACCATGGTGCTCACCTTCGACGACGGCCCCGACCCCCGCTACACGCCCGCGATCCTCGACACCCTCGGCGAGTACGGCGTCCACGCCATGTTCTTCGTGTGCGGCGAGATGGCCGTCGACAACCAGGACCTGCTGGCGAGGATGGCCGACGAGGGGCACGTCGTCGGCAACCACACCTGGTCCCACCCTTTGCTGACGAAGCTGCGCCGGAGCCGGATCAGGTCGGAGATGGAGCGGACCTGCGAGGTCATCGAGGAGGGGTACGGCGAGAAGCCCCGCTGGTTCCGGGCGCCCTACGGGGCGTGGAACCGGGCCGCGTTCCAGATCGGCGCCGACCTCGGCATGGAACCCCTCGCCTGGACCGTCGACACCCTGGACTGGACGACCCCCGGCACCGGCACCATCGTGCGCCGCGTCGAGGGGGGCGCCGCCCCCGGGGTGGTCGTCCTGTCGCACGACGCCGGCGGCGACCGCACCCAGAGCGTCCGCGCCCTGCGCCGCTACCTGCCCCGGCTCCTCGACTCCGGCTACCACATCACCGTGCCGCGCAGGCACCCCGCCTGAGCAGGGCGCCCGCCCGGCCGGGGAGCTTCAGCGGACCTCGGTCAGGCGGGCGAAGACGACGACGTTCCCGTCGTACCCGTGGGCCTTCGAGAAGCCGCCGCCGCACGTGATGACCCGCAGCTCCGGGGAGCCCTTCGAGGCGTACACGCGGTCGCCCGGGAAGTTCTTCTTCTCGAAGACCTCGATGCCGTAGATCTCGAACACGGCCGTCTTCCCGTCCGCCCGGGACACCTCGACCTTGTTGCCCTTCTTCAGGGCGCCGAGGCCGTAGAAGACGGCGGGACCCAGCTTGTTGTCGACGTGGCCGACGACCACCGCCGTGCCCTTCTCGCCGGGGGCGACCCCGCCCGTGAACCAGCCCGCGAGGTTCGGGTCCTGCGGCGGCGGCGCGTCGACCCAGCCGGCCGCGTCGAGCCCGACCGGCGTCACGGGGGCGTCCACCCGGATCGCCGGAATCCGCACCCGGTCCGGCACCGCGTACGGCAGCGGGCCCGGGGCCTTGTCGAAGACGCTCCCGGTCAGCCCGCCCGTGCGGCCGTCGGCGGCAGCGGCGGCGGCCGGCTGCGGGGGGCCCGCGTCGAACTCGCCCGAACCGTTGCGGATGAGCGCGAGGCCGGTCAGCAGGACCAGCGCTATCACGCCCCACGGCGCGCGCTTCCTCGGCCGCTCCTCCTCGTCCGCCGGCTCGGACAGCTCGTAACCCGACATTCGCCATCCCCTTTCGACACGGCCGTCGCCGTGTCCCGTAGCGCATACCGGAAACGCTAGGACGGCTCGCGGGACGCGGCGACAAGGGAGCGGCGAACGGGTGGCCGCCGGACGGGGAAGTGCGCCATCCGAGTTGACGGCCGCAGGAAATTTCTGACGGTCCGTGACCTGCGGGGATGTCCGATTGTACGGAGATCGCACGGCGTGTCGGCTCACCAGGACGGACCATTCCCGAAATGCGGGCGCCCGCACGGCATCTGAGGGTCTTTCCGGGAGGCGCTTTCTCGCCGACAGACCGGGGACGTGCCCCGGGGCGCCTTCCGCGGAGGAACCATGCGAACCACTCGTGCCCTGGCGGCCTCGGCCGCCGCGTGCGCCGTTCTGGGCCTCGCCGCCCCGACGGCCTCGGCCTGGACCGACCCCACCTCAGTCACCTCGGCGCCGAGCGTGATCGCCCGCGGCGGCCAGCTCGTGCTGACCGTCAACGGCGGCGGCAACAACGGATGCATCACGCCGGGCAGCACCATCAGCTCGAACGCGTTCCCGACGACCACCCTGACCTCGCTGGGCAACAACACGGCCACCGCGACCGTCCGGGTCAACTCCTTCGCCAACGCGGGGTCGTACAGCGTCACCACGACCTGCGAGAACCGCACCCGGACCTTCCCCGGCGTCTTCACCGTCCTCGGCGGCGTCCGGGGCGGGATCGGGGGCTCCTCCACCACGGGGGCCACACCGACCGACATGGCGATCGGCGGCGGGCTCGTCGCGGCGGCCGTCGTCGGCGGCGGGGTGTTCTGGATGCGGCGGCGCGCGGAGCGCCGTATCTGAGGAACCGTTCGGGAAACGCCTTCGGCCCGGCCCTCTTGAGGAGGGACCGGGCCGAAGGCGTGGGCGGTGGCGGACCGTCGCCGTCAGGCGTTGTCCTCGCCCGCGCGGCGACGGGAGAAGTGGTACGCCGTGCCGAGCGACCCGACGATGAGCAGGGTGCCGAGACCCAGCTCCTTCAGGTCGAAGCCGCCGATCGTGCCGCCCTCACCGGCGTGCACGCCCCGGTTCGGGGGGTAGAGCGGGTACGGCTGCTGGGTGGGACCCCGGCCGCCCGCGATCGTCAGCTGGGCCGTCCCGCTGTCGCCGCCGTTGCAGGTGAACGTCACCCGGTAGGAGGCGCCGGGACGGGCGTCCCAGTCGACGGTCGCCGTGGACTGCGAGCGGTCCGGTGGGATGCGGACGGTGTCGAAGACGCCGGACGACACGATGACCGTCCCCTGGCAGTTGCCGTGGCCCCGGCTCACGGAGAGCGTGACCTGGCCGCCCGCCGCGATCGTCGTCGGCTGCACGCCGAAGCCGAACGCGTCGTTGTCGCCCGCTGCCGCGGTCGGTGCGGTGATGGCCAGGGCGCTCGCGCCCAGCAGTGCGGCCGAGGCGACGCGTATCGCGCGCATGGTCGATCCTCCGGTCCCCGAGGAGCAGCTCGCGGACCTGTTCCGCGCGTGCCTGGAATGCACCTCGATGACCGAAACGCTAGGAACAGGTGTGCGTACGCGCGATCGGTGTCGTGCGAATGGGGCATGTGTGTGGGCCGCTCAGGGGACTTCGGCGGCGTGGCGGGCGCGCCGGCGGGCTGAGGTGCCGTCAGTCCCTGATGCCGGGGAAGAAGTGGAGGAAGGGTTCTGCTGATGCCGTGATGCCCCGGCTGTAGGGCGCGTCGAAGTCCCAGATCAGGAAGAGCAGGAAGGCGATCAGGGCGGAGAAGAGGCCGGCCAGGACCAGTTCCCGGGTGGTGCGGCGGATCTGGAGGGCGAAGACCATGCCGATCGTGATGATGCCGCCGCCCAGCAGGCCGCCCCAGACCACCCCCGGCATCGTCGGGTCGATCGAGTCGGCGCGGGCCGTGCGGGCCTGGTCGGCGGCGGCGACCTGGTCCAGGAGCGGCTGGTACTGCTGGGCCTGGAAGTCCGTGGTCGGCTCGTAGTCGGTGACGTCCGCGCGGACCACGCCGAGCAGCCGGTCGCCCTGGTCGGTGATCTCGCCCTTGTCCTTCATCGTCTTCCACTCGACGTCGACGATGTGCTTGACGTACGCGTCGACGTCGGCGCGGATGCGGTCGCGCTCCTCGGCGGGGTACACCCGGACCCGCTCCGAGATCTCGTGCAGCGCCTGGGCCTCGGCCTGGACGTGGTCCTGGGCGGCGCTCCTCGCCTCCCAGACGCCGGCGATCGCGAGACCCAGCACGATGGCGTACACCACGCCGATCCACATCGTCATGTACTCGATGACGTCCGGGGTCTCCGAGGGGTCCTCGTCCTCCGGCGCGGTGCGCTGGCGCAGGAGCGCCACGACGATCACCACCGTCACGGCGGCGGCCATCGAGAGGGTGAGGACTAGCCATTCGGGCAAGGGGGCCTCCTTGGTGAACGTGAGGGTGAGGGTGGGGTGTGCGGCCGGGCGCGGGTGTCAGCGCGGGCGCAGGGCGGCGACCGCGATCACCGCGGGGGCCGTGATGAGCAGGACGTAGGTGACCGGGGAGGTGGTGCCGTGGGTGGGGCGCTTGCGGGGGGCGGACTGGTGGTACGCCGGGTAGGTCACGGGGGAGGCGCTGGGGGTGGGGGACGGTGTGGGCGTGGGGGTGGGCGTGGGAGTCGGGGTGGGTGTGGGGGTCGGGGTCGGCTTCGGGAGGGGGGCGGCCCGGGGTGGTGCGGGCTGGGGGCGTGGGGGTGGCTCAGGGGTGGGGGAAGGTTTCGGCGTGGGCTTCGGGGTGGGCTCGGGGGTCGGTTTCGGGGTCGGCGTGGGCTTGGGGGTGGGGGTCGGCTTCGGTGTGGGGGTGGGCGTGGGAGTCGGGGTCGGGGTCGGTTCCGGGCAGTCCGGGGGCGGCGGGGGAGGTTTCGGACGGCACGGCGGCGGCGTCGGCCAGCCTCCGGGCCACGGTGAGTGACCGGCGACGGCCACCACCTCCAGGCCGTCCGGCCCCGCGGACGCGTACGCGCACGCGTCGGCGGACGCGACCCCGGCCGGCGCGCCCACCAGAATCCAGGCAGCGGTCACCACGCCCAACACCCGTACGGCGAGGGCGGATCGGGTCGGTTCGGGTCCATGCACGACGCAGATCATCAGCCCTCCCACCCCGGCGTACGCCCCCGATCGGCCCTGATTGCCCCGAACGGGCGAACTTCACCCCCGATCGGTTTGACCCCGCTTCGACCGGATGTCCGGACGTACGCACACGTATCCGACGAACTCCCCGGACGGGCGGGCCCGATGCCGGCGCCGGGCGCGGCCGGCGGCGCGCGGGGCGGGTCCGTGACGGTCTGTCACGCGCCCCTGACGCCGGAGCGGAAGCCGGTGGACGGGTGGGGGCAGGTCCCGGAGGTCCCGTGCGCCCGGGGCGTCGTACGAACCCGGGTGTTCCGGCGGCGCCCCGCCCCCGTTCGCCGTCGGGCCGGTGTCGGTCTCGGCCCCGGCAAACACAGCCGGTCGAAAGATTTTTTTGGCGGGGTTGAACACAACGGCACACCCCGTGCGTAACCAATGCCGAGCGGCGGCGCAGCAGGGCGCTGCGAACAGCTTGTGATGATCGGGGAGTTGACAATGAACACCTCCTGGCGGAGCGCCTCTCTCGTGGCGAGCGCTGTGGCCGTGCTGGCGCTGACGACGGCGTGCGGTCAGGAAAGCGGGGGCTCGACGGGCAGCCAGAACGTCGGCGCCACGGCCCCGGCCGGCACCGGTGGCATCACCACCGGCGGCGTCGGCAGCGGCGGCTACGGCGGGGTCGGCACCGGCGTCGGCGCGGGCACCAGCCCGTCCACCGGCACCGGCGACGGCGGTACCCAGGCGCAGGGCGGGGCCGGCGAACTCGCCGTCGCCACCAACGCCGAGCTCGGCAAGATCGTGACCGACAGCAGCGGACGTACCCTCTACCGCTTCGACTCGGACACCGCCGAACCCCCGAAGTCCAACTGCAACGACGCCTGTGCGACCACCTGGCCGCCGGTCGACGCGGCCGACGTCTCGGCCGGCGACGGCATCGACAAGTCGATCCTCGGCGAGGTCACCCGCGCCGACGGCAAGAAGCAGCTCACGGTCGACGGCTGGCCCGCGTACTACTACGCGAAGGACGCCAACCCCGGCGACACGACCGGCCAGAACGTCGGCAACAAGTGGTTCGCGCTGGCCCCCGACGGCAAGAAGGCCAAGTCGGGCGGCTCCGGTGCCTCCGAGGTCTCCGACCAGGCCGGCCTGTCGACCCGCAACGACCCGAAGCTCGGCGAGATCGTCGTCGACAAGAACGGCATGACGGTCTACCGCTTCCTGAAGGACAAGGCGTGGCCGAAGCCCGTCTCGAACTGCAAGGGCGACTGCCTCGCGAAGTGGCCGATCGTGGCCCCGGTGGACTTCAAGGACACCAAGAACATCCCCGAGAAGGGGTACATGAAGTTCACGCGCCCCGACAACAACGAGGAGCAGCAGACCCTCAACTGCTCGCCGATCTACACCTTCATCAACGACAAGGAGCCCGGCGACACCAACGGCCAGGGCGTCGGCGGCACCTGGTTCGCGGTGCGCCCCGACGGCAAGCTGGTCGGCGCTCCCGCCCAGTGACGTAACCGCGCCGCTCCATGGTCCGCCCCCTCCGCGCCGTACGGGAGGGGGCGGACCTGTCGTGTTGTCCTCCGGCGCCACGAGAGTCGACAGAACCCACCGGAAACCCACACGTCCCGACCGGGAACGGACGGTCAATTTCCGTTTCCGCTCGTTCTTTTGGCGGGCGATCAGTAGCCTCAGCTCGAACACCGGAACACCAGAAGTCTTGGAGTACTGATGCAGCGTCCCGCCTGGGCCCCGAGGAGCATCGACATCTCGATGCCCAGCGTGGCGCGCATCAACGACTACTTTCTGGGCGGTTCGCACAACTTCGAGGCGGACCGGGCGGCGGCCCGCCGGGCCATGGAAGCCGTACCGGGGCTGCCGAAGATCATGCAGGCCACCCGGGCGTTCATGCGCCGCGCCGTACGGCACGCCGCCGCCGAGGGCATCACCCAGTTCCTCGACATCGGCTCGGGCCTGCCCACCTCCGGCAACGTCCACGAGGTGGCCCGCCGGGCGGCCCCCGACTCCCGCGTCGTCCATGTCGACCACGACGCCGTGGCCGTCGAGCACACCCGGGCCGCCCTCGCGAACGACCCCCGCGCCGACGCCGTCGCGGCCGACCTCCGGGACCCCGCCACCATCCTGACCAGCCCTCAGGTCCGCGCTCTGCTGGACCTCGATCGGCCGGTGGCCGTCCTGCTGATTGCGATACTGCACTTCGTGGACGACGAGGACGACCCGTACGGGGCGGTGGCGGCGCTGCGCGACGCCCTCGCGCCGGGCAGCATGCTCGTCCTCACCCATGCCTCGTTCGAGGGAATCCCGCTGCCGCCCGAACGGGCCGGCGGCGCGGTCGACGTGTACAAGGACATCCGCAACCCGCTGATCATGCGCTCACGAAGCGAGATCGCGCGGTTCTTCGAGGGGTACGACATGGTGGAACCTGGACTGGTGCCGATGCCGCTGTGGCGGCCGGAGACGGCCCCGGAGGACGAGGACCCCTACGCGTTCTGTGGTTTCGCCGGCGTGGGGACCACGGCGTGACGGCCGTGCAGGACGGCCCCGAGGACCGGCTGCGCCGGTTCGCGACGATCTGGAGCCGCGCCGTCTACCCGGCCACCTCCACCCCCCTCACCCGCCCCGAGTTCGAGGACCTCCTCCTCCCCCTCGCGAGACGCCTGCGGACGGCGCTCCTGGCCCGCGCCTTCGACGCCGCCGAGGCGAGGGCGGTCGGCGGCGCCCTGGTCGGCGCGCACTGCACCGACCCCGAGGCGCTCGCCCAGGCCCTCGACTGCGTGGACGCCTACCTGGTGCTGTACTGCGGCGACGACGGCCCCGCCGAGGAGCTGCGCACCCGCTGCTCGCGCCTCCAGCACGCGATGGCCGCCGGGTACGCGCACGCCCTGCGCGAGCGCACCCTCGCCGAGCAGGAGGCCATCGCGCAGGCCGCGCTCCAGGCGCAGGGCGTCGTCGCGCAGGCCCTGCACGCGAGCGAGGCCCGCTTCCGCGCGGTCTTCGAGGGCGCCGCCATAGGCATCTGGATCGCCGACCTCGACGGCCACGTCCTGGAGGTCAACGACGCCCTGACCCGGATGTTCGGCGGCTCCGAGCAGGCTGTGCGCAGCCGCAACGTCAAGGACTGGACGCACGCCGAGGACGCCCCGCAGGTCTGGAAGCTGCACGAGGAGCTGGTCCGCGGCGACCGCGAGCATTACCACACGGAGAAGGCGTTCTACCGCCCCGACGGTACGGTCCTGTGGACCAACCTGACGGTCTCCCTGCTGCGCGACGCCGACGGCGCCCCCCGCTACCAGCTCGCCCTCATGGAGGACACCACCGAGCGCCGCCTGCTGAACCTGCGGCTGCGCTACGAGGCCACCCACGACGCGCTCACCGGGCTGCCCAACCGGACCCTGTTCTTCGAGCGCCTGGAGAAGATCGTCGGCGCTGGCGACGGCCGCCGCTACGGCCTGTGCTACCTCGACCTCGACGGCTTCAAGACCATCAACGACAGCCTCGGGCACGCCGCAGGCGACCGGCTCCTCGTCGAGATCGCCGACCGCCTCCAGTCCTGCGCGACCGCGCCCGGCGAGATGGTCGCGCGGCTCGGCGGCGACGAGTTCGTGGCTCTCACCACCGGCCCCGACTCCCCGCACGAGGTCGACGAACTCGCCTCCCGCATCATGAACGCCCTCGTCGCACCCGTCCGCATCGACGGCCGGGAGCTGACCGTGCGGGGCTCCATCGGCATCGTCGAGGGGCAGGCGGGGGAGCGCAGCGCCGCCGAGGTGCTGCGCTCGGCCGACATCACGATGTACCGGGCCAAGTCGGCGGGCGGCAACCGCTTCGAGCTGGCCGACGCGGAGGCCGACGCCCGCGCCATCACCCGGCACGGGCTGACGACCGCGCTGCCGGCGGCCCTGGAGCGCGACGAGTTCTTCATCGAGTACCAGCCGATCGTCCGCCTGGAGGACGGCAGCATCCGCGGCGCCGAGGCCCTGGTGCGCTGGCTGCATCCGCAGCACGGCGTGCTCGGCCCCGACCGGTTCATCCCGCTCGCCGAGCACACCGGGCTGATCGTGCCGCTCGGCCGGTGGGTGCTGGAGCAGTCGGTGCGGCAGGTGCGGGCCTGGCGGGAGGTGTGCGCCGACACCTGGTCGCTGCGCATCAACGTCAACCTCTCGCCGGTCCAGCTCAGCCACCCCGGGCTGGTCCAGGACACCGTGGAGATCCTGGAGCGCGAGGGCGTCGGCCCCGAGGCGCTGTGCCTCGAAGTCACCGAGTCCGCGCTCATCGGCGCCGAGGACGACCTCCTGAAGCCGCTGCGGCAGCTCGCCGAGATGGGCGTCGACATCGCCCTCGACGACTTCGGCACCGGCTACTCCAACCTCGCCAACCTGCGCCGCCTCCCGGTGAACATCCTCAAGCTGGACCGCTCCTTCACCCAGGGCATGCAGCAGTTCCCCGCCGACCCCGTCGACCTCAAGATCGTCGAAGGCATCGTCACCATGGCCCACAGCCTCGACCTCGCGGTCACGGTCGAGGGCGTGGAAACCGGCGCCCAGGCCGAACACCTGCGCCAGCTCGGCTGCGACACGGCCCAGGGCTGGTACTACGCGAGGCCGGGGCCGCCGGAGAAGCTGAGGGAGCTGGCGTTGCAGGACGCGAGGGGCTGAGGAGCGTTTCAGGGGCGCGGGGAACTGGACAAGGGGGGTGTGGGGGCTTGCCCCCACACCTCTCGTCAGTGCCGGGCAACGTCGTCATCGGGGTTCGGCTGTCCGGTCCGATCCGACGCTGTCCGTGTAGAAGCGGCCCTGCTCGCACAGGTCGTCGATCTGGAGTTTCTCTTCCTCGCTGAGCTGCTCATCCAGCGCGACGCTGATGACGCGCCGGGCGCGGGACAGCCGCCGCATGACGTCCCAGTCGAAGATGAATTTGCCGACGGTGTACTCGTCGGCGTCTCCGAATGCCACGCGGGACCCGAGCCGGTCGAGGGAGACCACGAACTCGTTCAGGTCTCGCAGGACGGCGACGGCTTCGTCGAGGGGTATGCGGATCTCTCGGGAGGACATGTCCATCGGCAGATTCAACTCCAGGGCTGGTACTCCTGCTGCAACGGCCCCCCTCACGTCCTCCCCTCCCCCTCCTGCACCACCCCCAACACCTCCGACGAGGCAACCCACCGAGCCCGCACCACCGAGAACCCGGCCCGTTCCACCTCCGCGCACACCAACTCGTCGTCGTCGACGACCACCCGCACCACCCTCCCCCGAGCCACCCGCCGCAGCACCGTCATCTTCATCTGCCGGGCCGGCCGCCGGTCGTCGTTGCGCCGCATGAACACCCGCCCCTCGGGCAGCCCGTGCCGGGCGAGCCACTCCACCGTGTCCTGCCGGCACCGCTCGGGCCGCCCGGTCAGATACACGACCTCACACTCCTGCGCACAGGCCACCGCGAACGCCACCCCCTCCCCGATCGGCGGGTCGTCGGACGCGGCACCGAAGAACCCCTCCCAGTCCCGCCGCCCCCCTTCGAGGAACCGCTGCCGATGCCCCGTATCGGCAAGCGTGTTGTCGAGATCGAATACGGCAAGAGGCCGGCTGTCAGTCACACCGCCCACCCTATTGCGCCCCACCGACACCACCCCCAATTGTTAATGGGAACCATTTTCAGATAGCCTCCCCGGGACACACCCCACCTCCCGAGGAGCCCCACCATGGCCGTCCCCAAGCGCAAGATGTCCCGCAGCAACACCCGCCACCGCCGCGCCCAGTGGAAGGCGAGCGTCCCCGCCCTGGTCCCGGTCACCGTCGACGGCGTCCAGCACCTCGTCCCCCAGAACCTGGTGAAGGCGTACGAGCGCGGCCTCCTGCGCCCGGAAGGCTGACCCCGGTGCCCCGGACACACCCCGCCCGCCTCCCCGTGACGGTCCTCTCCGGCTTCCTCGGCGCCGGAAAGACCACCCTCCTCAACCACGTCCTCAACAACCGCGAGGGCCTCAGGGTCGCGGTGATCGTGAACGACATGAGCGAGGTCAACATCGACGCGGCCCTGGTCAGAGGCGGTGAAGCCGCCCTCTCCCGCACGGAGGAACGCCTCGTCGAGATGACGAACGGCTGCATCTGCTGCACCTTGCGCGACGACCTCCTGGAGGAGGTGGACCGCCTGGCCCGGGAGAACCGTTTCGACCACCTCCTGATCGAGTCGAGCGGCATCTCGGAACCCCTCCCCGTCGCCGCCACCTTCGCCTTCGCGAGGGACGACGGCGCCACCCTCGGTGACGTCGCCCGTCTGGACACGATGGTCACGGTCGTCGACGCGGCGAACTTCCTCACCGAACTGGACACCGGCGACGAACTCGCGTCCCGCGGCCTCGCCCCCTTCGAGGACGACGAACGCACGGTCAGCGACCTCCTCATCGATCAGGTCGAGTTCGCGGACGTCCTCGTCCTGAACAAGCTGGACCTGGTCGACACCCCCGCGGCCGACCGCCTCCGCGCGACCCTCACCCGCCTCAACCCGACGGCCCGCGTCCTGACGTCCACCCACAGCCGCGTCCCCCTCCGTGAAGTCCTCGACACGGGCCGCTTCGACCTGGAACAGGCCCAGCAAGCCCCGGGCTGGGTCAGGGAGTTGAACGGCGACCACACCCCGGAGACGGAGGAGTACGGCATCTCGTCGACCGTCTTCCGCTCCGAACTCCCCTTCCACCCCGCCCGGTTGTGGACGTTCGTCACCGAACACCTGGACAGCGGCGTCTACGGCCGTGTCCTGCGCTCCAAGGGCTTCTTCACCCTCTCCACCCGCCCCCACGTCACCGGCCTCTGGTCCCAGGCCGGCTCGGTGGCCCGCTTCGAACCCTCGGCGGCCCGCGACGAGGACGCCCCCTACGCCCAGGAACTGGTCTTCATCGGCACCCAGTTGCGCACGGACGAACTCCAACAGGCGCTCTCGGCCTGCCTGTCGGCCCCGGGAGAGGAAACGGGCGACGACCCCTTCCCCTTGTGGTCCGCCACCGGCATCGACGACGTCTGCGCACACGAACACGCGGCCTGACCACGCCACTACGCGACCTGCTCCACCAGCAGCACCCCACCGATCACCACCATCAACACCCCGGACACCCGCGTCACCACCCGCGCCGCACCGGGCCGTGTCCGCAGCACGGCCCCCGCGAACACCCCCACCCCGAGATAGACGACCGCACAGGCCGTCGTGTGCAGCACCCCGAGCAGCCCCGTCTGCGCGGCCACCGGCCACCCCGCCCCCGTCCCCGTATCGATGAACTGAGGAAACAGCGAGAAGTACAGCAGCAGCGCCTTGGGGTTGAGCCCGCTGATCCCCGCCCCCTTGAGCAGAATCCGCCCGCGTGAGCCCTCGATCTCCTCGCCGGACGCCCCGACCCCCGCCGGCCGGGACAGCACCCCCCACCCGAGCCACATCAGGTAGCAGGCCCCGGCGACGGTCAGTCCGGTCAGCAGCGCGGGCGAACTCGCGACGACCACCACGAGCCCGGCGACGGCGAGCACCGTGTAGCCGAGGTACCCGAGGGTCAGCCCGGCGACGGCGGGCAGCAGCGCCCGTTCCCGCAGGCCGGCGGAGATCGCGTACGCCCAGTCGGCGCCCGGGGTGAGCACGAGCAGCAGATCGACCGCGAGGAACGCGACGACCGTCGATATGTCCATAGAGGGAAGATTAGGAAGAAAAAGCCGGAAGGTGTTCCTCTCTTTCCCTCGTATCCGGTGTAGGAGGGGGAGAATCTCCTCCGTGGATGCCATAGACCGGAAGATTCTCACCGAGCTCCAGCTCGACGGCCGTCTGACGATCACGGAACTCGCCGCGCGGGTCCGCCTCAGCGTCTCCCCCTGCCACCGCAGACTGCGTGACCTGGAGCGCTCGGGGGCGATCCGGGGCTACCGCGCGGTCGTCGAGCCGTCGGCGGTCGGCCTCTCCTTCGAGGCGCTGGTGTTCGTCACGATGCGCCTGGAGGACCGCAACACGGTCGCCGACTTCGAGGAGGCACTCACCGCCGTCCCGCACGTCGTGCAGGCGCAGCGGCTGTTCGGCGACCCGGACTACCTGCTGCGGGTGGCCGCCACCGACCTGGCCGCCTACCAGCGGCTCTACGACGAGCGCCTGGCGACCCTGCCGGGGGTCCAGCGGCTCACCTCGACGCTGGTGATGAAGCACGTCGTGGACGGCCGCCCGCTGCCGGAGTGACGCGGCGCGGTGTCTAGTAACGTCTGGGCCCGTGACCAGGGAAAAGCAGCGGCCCAGCACGATCCGGGACGTCGCCGCGCGGGCGGGCGTGTCGGTGGCGACCGTCTCCCGCACGCTCGCGGGCGACTACCCGGTGTCGGAGGACACCCGCAGGCGTGTGATGGCGGCCGTCGACGCGCTGCACTACGTGGTGAACGTGCACGCCAAGGCGCTCTCCGGGCAGGTCGCGGGCCCGATCGCGCTGGTCGTCAAGGACATCACCGGCCCCTCGCTCGCCCATGTCGCCGCCGGGGTCGAGCAGGAGGCCGCCGACCGGGGGCGGCTGAGCCTGGTGTGCGCGACCCGTGACGACCCCGCCCGGGAGGACGCGCTGGTCCAGCTCGCCCGCCAGCAGCACGCGGCGGCGGTCCTGCTGGTCGGGGGCGCGTTCCTGGACGACGCGTACCGGCGCCGTACGGCCGGGTACGCGCGGGCGCTGGACGCGGCCGGGTCGCGGCTGGTGCTGGTGGGCCGGCCGCCGCTGCCGGACGGCGTGCCCGTGTCGGTCGTCGAGTACGACAACCGGGCGGGCGCCTTCCAGGCGGCCTCGCACCTGCTGATCGCCGGGCACCGCCGCATCCTGTTCCTGGGCGGCGAGAGCGGTTTCAGTACGGCGGAGCTGCGCCGGACGGGGTTCGAGCAGGCGTTGCGCGGGCACGGCGTCGCGCCGGACGCCGAGCTGGATCTGCCGGGCCCCTTCACCCGCTCCTCCGGCTACCTCCGTACCCGGGACGCGCTGCGGGCCGGGGCGCGGTTCACGGCCGTGTTCGCGGGCACCGACATGGTCGCGATCGGTGCGATCGGCGCGCTGAAGGAGGCGGGTCTGCGGGTCCCGGAGGACGTCTCGGTGATCGGTTTCGACGACGTCCCGTTCGCCGCCGACCTCACCCCGGGCCTGACGACCGTCCGGGTCCCGTACGAGGAACTCGGGCGTACGGCCGTGAAGCTGGCGTTGCGGGACCGTGCGGAGCCGGCGGACGAGCACGTCGTCCTCAGCACCCAGCTGGTCGTGCGCCGGTCGGTCGCGGCGCCCGGCGAAGGAATCTCCCGGGGCCGCAGGCGTTGAACCTGGTGTGACCTCGACACTGGCAGCAACGCGTTTCTCCGTCCTCGACCGCTCGCGTATCCGCGAGGGGCATACGGCCGCGCGGGCCCTGCGGGACACGGTGGCGTTCGCGCGGGAGGCGGAGGCGCTCGGGTTCCACCGGTTCTGGGTGTCGGAGCACCACGGTGTGCCGGGGGTCGCGGGGTCGGCGCCGACGGTGCTGGCGGCGGCCGTGGCGGGGGCGACGCGGTCGATCCGGGTGGGGACGGGCGGGGTGATGCTGCCGAACCACCGGCCGCTGGTGGTCGCGGAGCAGTTCGGGGTGCTGGAGTCGCTGTTCCCGGGGCGGATCGACATGGGGCTCGGCCGGTCGGTCGGGTTCACGGACGGGGTGCGGCGGGCGCTGGGGCACGGCAAGGACGACGCGGAGGACTTCGCCGCACAGGTCGAGGAGCTGCTCGGCTGGTTCGCGGGCACGTCCCCGACCGGGGTCCGGGCCCGCCCGTCCGAGGGGCTGGCCGTGCCGCCGTTCGTGCTGGCCATGGGCGAGGGCGCGGACATCGCGGCCCGGCTCGGCCTCCCGATGGTCATCGGCGACCTGCGCGACCGCGACCGGATGCTGTCCGGCATCGACCGCTACCGTGCGGCGTTCCGCCCCTCGCCCTGGGCCGCCGAGCCCTACGTCGTCGTCTCCGGCACGGTCGCCGTCGCCGCGACCCCCGAGGCGGCCCACCGTCTGCTGGTCCCGGAAGCCTGGTCGGCCGCGTACTCCCGCACCCACGGCGCCTTCCCGCCCCTCCCGCCCGCCGAGGAAGCCGCCGACCGCCCCATGACCGCCAGACAGCGCGGTCTCTACGACGCCGCCCTCACCGGCCACCTCGCCGGCACCGAGGAGCAGGTCGCGGAGGGCCTGGAGCGGCTCGTCAAGGAGACGGGGGCGCAGGAGGTACTGGTGACGACGAGTACGTACGACCGTGAGGGGCTCCTCGACTCCTACCGGCGGCTGGCGGACGTCGTCCACGAGCGGTAGTGGTCCACGAGGGTCTCCTCGACCGGGCGGTAGGTGATCCCCAACTCGTCGGTGCTGCGCCGGTTGTCGACGGTGAAGCGGATGCCGAGGTGTTTGCGGATGTAGTCCTGGGTGAGCCCGAACGCGGGCCCCAGGATGCGAACGGGCCAGTGGGGCAAGGCGGTTCGCGGGAGCCGCCAGCTCTTGTGGTGCCGCCGGATCAGCGTCGCCATCTGGTGGAAGGACGTCATCTCCTTCTCGGCGAGGATGTACCGGCCGTGCGCGTCCGGGTTCTCGGCGGCGGCGACGTGCGCGAGGGCCACGTCGCGGACGTCGACCGTGGTGAAGCTGAAGTCCGGTGCGCCGTAACAGAAGTAGCCCTTGAACAGCTCGTCGAGCAGGAAGAGACTCCCGGAGTCGGAGGCCGGGGTCAGGGAGGGGCCGAGGATCAGCCCGGGGTTGACGGCGACCATGGACCAGCGGTCCTGAGCGCCGTGCGCGTCCCAAGCAGCCTGCTCGGCAACGGTCTTGGCGTAGTGGTAGGGATTGTTCTCCACCGTGCTGCTGGAGTTGACGTACTTCTCGCTCAACTCGCCGCCCATGTCGGTGAGGACGTCGGAGTAGTCGCCGAAGATCGCGCCGACCGTGGAGGTGAGGACGAGCCTGCGGACGCTCTCCGTGCGCTCGATCGCGCCCAGGACATTGTGAGTTCCGGTGAGCGCGGGCTCGACGACATCTCGCCGGCCGTCCTTGATCTTCTCCGGCATGAGGAAGGGCGAGGCGACGTGGAAGACGACGGAACAGCCCGCCGCCGCCTCGTCGAAGGAGCCGTCCTTCAGGAGGTCGGCCTCGAACAGCCTTAGAGCGCCCGGGTGTTGTTCGCCGAGCGCTGTGAGCGGGGCCACCTTCGCGGTGGCCGTGAGGCTGCGGACGGTGGCGTGCACCCGGTAGCCCCGCTCCAGCAACTCCCGTACCAGATGGGCGGCGACAAAGCCGCTGCCGCCCGTGACAAGGACCGTATCCACGGCGTCATGATCCCACTTCGGACGCCCGTGCGAGAGACCTTCGGTCCGGGTATTTCGCGGGGTCGACGAGCGGCAGCACCTCCACCTCGGCGACCAGCCGACGGGCGGTGACGACCCGCCAGACGGAGCTGAGCAGGGAGTCGTCGCCGACGAACGCGGGCGCCGTGGACTCGGCGCCCTCGGCGGTCCGGTACCTGATCCGCACGGGCTGCACGGGCGCGCCCGCGTCCAGCGCGGCCTGGAACACCGCGCGCCGGAACCTGCCGTGCTCGCGTCCGCACCAGGTGGAACCCTCGGGGAACACGGCGACGGCCTGCCCGGCGCGCAGGGAGTCCGCGATGTGCGCGACCGTGCCGGGCAGCGCGCGCAGCCGGTCCCGGTCGATGAACAGCGAGGCCCGCGCGGCGATCGGGCCCGCGACCGGCCACTGCCGGATCTCCCGCTTCGCCAGCATCCGCGCGGGCCGCACGGCCGCGAGCAGCGGCACGTCCAGCCACGAGATGTGGTTCGCGACGACGAGCAGCCCGCCGTCGGGCGGCGCGGCCCCGGTGATCCGCACCCGCACCCCCGAGGCCCGTACGACGCTCCGCGCCCAGCCCCGCACGAGCGCGCCCGGCAGCCACCGGACGACGAACGAGCCCAGCACCCCGGCGAACAGCAGCGCCACCACGGCCAGCAGCCTCGGCGCACCCCGCGTCCGCGCGCCGCGCCCGGTCTCGACGCACGCCCTCGGGGTGCAGGGCGCGCTGGGCAGCCAGACGCTCATCAGGACGGGACGAGGGAGAGGAAGTGGCGCAGGTAGCGGGCGTTGACCTTGCGCATCGACAGCAGCACGTACAGGTCGGCGACCCCGAAGTCCGGGTCGTGCGCGGGCTCCCCGCACACCCAGGCGCCGAGGCGCAGGTAGCCGCGCAGCAGCGCGGGCAGCTCGGTGCGCTCGGGGACGGCGAGGTCCTTCGGCACCCACGGCAGCAGCGGCCGTACCCGGAACCCCTCGGGGGCGAGGTTCTTCTCCCGGACCCGGTCCCAGGTCGCGGCGGCCAGCTTCCCGCCGTCCGCGAGCGGCACCGAGCAGCAGCCCGCCAGCCACTCGTGGCCCCGGTCGACCATGTAGCGGGCGATGCCCGCCCAGATCAGCGAGATGACGGCGCCGTCGCGGTGCTCGGGGTGCACGCAGGAGCGGCCCACCTCGACGAGGTTCGGCCGGATCGTGTCCAGCGCCGACAGGTCGAACTCCCCCTCGGAGTACAGGCGTCCGGCCACCGCCGCGCGCTCCGGGGGCAGCAGCCGGTACGTCCCGACGACCTGCCCGGTCCCGGTGTCCCGCACCAGCAGGTGATCGCAGTACGCGTCGAACGAGTCGACGTCCAGCCCCGGCTGGGCTCCTCCCAGCAGGGCCCCAAGCTCCCCCGCGAACACCTCGTACCGCAGCCGCTGCGCGGCCCGTACGTCTTCCTCACTGCGTGCCAGAGTCACGGTGTAGCGCGTCGGCGCCACATTCTGCTGGGGACGGTCGAGCGTGGAAACGCCGGTCATGGCTCTCTCCCGAGTCACAGGCGAACGGCGGCGAGCGGTGCCGCCGAGGACTGTTCTTCCGACGGCGGTTGGCGTGTACGTGACCGATTTCGGGAGCGGGGATGTGAGGTTGTTTAACGGTGGGAACCGGTCGGCGGAAAGCCAGACGGGACCGGGGATGAGCACCACTCCCGGTCCCGCCCGTCCGCCTCTGCACGGCGAACGTCTGTTTACCTCTTGGCGGACTTCCGCGTCGCCCGCAGCCACTCCCGGTTCATCGAGGTGATGGACACCAGCGGAATCCCCTTCGGGCAGGCCGTCGCGCACTCGCCCGCCAGGGTGCAGCCGCCGAAGCCCTCGTCGTCCATCTGCGCGACCATGTCCAGGACGCGGGTCTCGCGTTCGGGGGCGCCCTGGGGGAGGACGCCCAGGTGGTTGATCTTGGCCGAGGTGAACAGCATGGCCGCGCCGTTGGGGCAGGCGGCGACGCAGGCGCCGCAGCCGATGCATTCGGCGTGCTCGAAGGCCGAGTCGGCGTCCGGTTTCGGGACGGGGGTGGCGTGGGCCTCGGGGGCGGCGCCGGTGGGGGCCGTGATGTAGCCGCCCGCCTGGATGATGCGGTCGAAGGCGGAGCGGTCGACGACCAGGTCCTTGATCACCGGGAAGGCGGCGGCACGCCAGGGTTCGACGTCGATCGTGTCGCCGTCGGAGAAGGACCGCATGTGGAGCTGGCAGGTCGTGGTGCGTTCCGGGCCGTGCGCGTCGCCGTTGATGACGAGCGAGCAGGCCCCGCAGATGCCCTCGCGGCAGTCGTGGTCGAAGGCGACGGGGTCCTCGCCGCGCAGGATCAGCTCCTCGTTGAGGGTGTCGAGCATCTCCAGGAACGACATGTCGGGGGAGATCTCGTCGACCTCGTAGGTCGACATGGCGCCGTCGGCCTCGGTGGTGCGCTGGCGCCAGACGCGCAGGGTGAGCCTCATGCGTAGCTCCGCTGGGTGGGGTGGACGTACTCGAAGACGAGGTCCTCCTTGTGGAGGGTGGGCGCCTCACCGGTGCCGGTGAACTCCCAGGCCGCCGCGTAGCCGAACTCCTCGTCGTGGCGGGCGGCCTCGCCGTCCGGCGTCTGGGACTCCTCGCGGAAGTGCCCGCCGCAGGACTCGGCGCGGTGCAGCGCGTCCAGGCACATCAGCTCGGCGAGTTCGAGGTAGTCGACGATCCGGTTGGCCTTCTCCAGCGACTGGTTGAACTCCTCGCCGGTGCCGGGGACCTTGATGCGCCGCCAGAACTCCTCGCGGATCTGCGGGATGCGCGCGAGAGCCTTGCGCAGCCCGGCGTCACTGCGGGCCATCCCGCAGAACTCCCACATCAGTTCCCCGAGTTCACGGTGGAAGGAGTCGGGGGTGCGGTCCCCGCCGACCGACAGCAGCAGGTTCAGCCGGTCCTCGGTCTCCGCCAACACCTCCTGCACGACCGGGTGTTCGGCCGTCACCTCCTCCTGACGCGGGTTGCGGGCCAGGTAGTCGTTGATGGTGGCCGGCAGCACGAAGTAGCCGTCCGCGAGGCCCTGCATCAGCGCGGACGCGCCGAGCCGGTTCGCCCCGTGGTCGGAGAAGTTGGCCTCACCGATCGCGAACAGCCCGGGGACGGTCGTCTGGAGGTCGTAGTCGACCCACAGCCCGCCCATCGTGTAGTGCACGGCCGGGTAGATCCGCATCGGCACCTCGTACGGATCTTCGTCGGTGATCCGCTGGTACATGTCGAAGAGGTTCCCGTACTTCGCCTCGACGGCCGCCCGGCCCATCCGGGCGACGGCGTCGGCGAAGTCGAGGTAGACGCCCTGACCGCCGGGGCCGACGCCCCGGCCCTCGTCGCAGACGTTCTTCGCGGCGCGGGAGGCGATGTCGCGGGGGACGAGGTTGCCGAACGAGGGGTAGATCCGCTCCAGGTAGTAGTCCCGCTCGGCCTCGGGGATCTGGTGCGCGGGCCGGGTGTCGCCCTTCGCCTTCGGCACCCAGATCCGGCCGTCGTTGCGCAGCGACTCGCTCATCAGCGTCAGCTTCGACTGGTGGTCGCCGGTGCGCGGGATGCACGTGGGGTGGATCTGTGTGAAGCACGGGTTCGCGAAGTACGCGCCGCGCCGGTGCGCCCGCCACACGGCCGTCGCGTTGGAGTTCATCGCGTTCGTCGACAGGTAGAAGACGTTCCCGTAGCCGCCGCTGGCGAGGACGACGGCGTCCGCGAAGTACGTGTCCACGCGCCCGGTGACCAGATCCCGGGCGACGATCCCGCGCGCCTTCCCGTCGACGACGACCAGGTCGAGCATCTCGGTGCGCGGATGCATCTCGACGTTCCCGGCGGCGATCTGCCTCGACAGCGCCTGGTAGGCGCCCAGCAGGAGCTGCTGCCCGGTCTGGCCGCGCGCGTAGAACGTGCGGGAGACCTGGACGCCGCCGAAGGACCGGGTGTCGAGGAGGCCGCCGTACTCCCGGGCGAACGGCACGCCCTGCGCCACGCACTGGTCGATGATCTCCACCGAGATCTGCGCGAGGCGGTGGACGTTGGACTCGCGGGCCCGGAAGTCGCCGCCCTTGACGGTGTCGTAGAAGAGCCGGTGGACGGAGTCGCCGTCGTTGCGGTAGTTCTTCGCCGCGTTGATGCCGCCCTGCGCGGCGATGGAGTGGGCGCGGCGCGGGGAGTCCTGGTAGCAGAACTGGACGACGTGGTAGCCCTGTTCGGCGAGCGTCGCCCCGGCGGAGCCGCCGGCGAGTCCGGTGCCGACGACGATCACCGTGTGCTTGCGCCGGTTGGCCGGGTTGACGAGCTTCGCCTCGAAGCGGCGGGTGTCCCAGCGCTCCGCGATCGGGCCGGCGGGGGCCGTGGTGTCGGCCAGCGGAGCGCCGGTCGCGTAGTTCGGGTAGTCGGTCATGTCAGCTCACCACTCCGGTCATGACACCCACGGGGACGGCGATGAAACCGGCCGTGAGCAGCAGTGCGAGAACGTTTGCCGTGGTCTTGAGGGCGCGGTCGCGGCGGCGGCTGCCGGCGCCGAGGGTCTGCGCGGCGGCCCAGAAGCCGTGCCGGACGTGCAGGCCGAGGGCGAGCATCGCCGTGAGGTAGATGGTGTTGCCGTACCAGGTGGAGAAGGTGTCCACGACGTTCTGGTACGGCTTGCCCTCCTCGAAGCCTCCGCTGTGCACGGTGCCGGTCGTCAGGTCGAGGATGTGCCAGACGATGAACAGGCCGAGGATGATCCCGCCCCAGCGCATGGTGCGCGTCGCGTAGCTCGCCCGCCGCTTGACGTGCACGTACTTGCTGGGCCGCGCCTTGATGTCCCGGCGGCTGAGCTGGTAGGCGGAGACCGCGTGGGCGACCACGGCGATCACCAGCACCACGCGGATCACCCAGAGCGTCCACTCGTAGTGCATGAACGGCTCGCCGATCGTGCGCAGCCAGTGGGCGTAGTGGTTGAACTCGCCGGCCCCGAAGAAGATCTTCAGGTTGCCGAGCATGTGGACGACGAGGTAGCCGAGCATGATCAGGCCGCTGACGGCCATCACGGTCTTCTTGCCGACGGAGGAGTCCCACACGGTGCGCGCCATCGACGGCCGTCGGTCCGTCCGCGTTGCCAGAGCCATGACTCAGAACGCTAGGCGCGTTCCGGCCCATCGGTCCAAGACATGGTCCGGCTTGATTCCATAGCCGCGGACTATGGTGACACCATGCAGTTCCAGCAGCTTCAGTACTTCGTCGCCGTCGCGGAGACCCGGCACTTCACCCGGGCCGCCGAGACCGTCCATGTCGCCCAGCCTTCGCTGTCGCAACAGATCAAGGCGCTGGAGCGGGAGCTGGGCGCCGATCTGTTCCTGCGGGCCCGGGGGAACATCACGCTGACCGACGCCGGCGAGGCGCTGCTTCCGCTGGCCCGGCGGATTCTCGCGGACGCCGAGACCGCCCGCTACGAGGTGCGGGAACTCGTACAGTTGAGGGGCGGCCGGGTGCGGCTCGGGGCGACACCGAGTCTGTGCACGGGGCTGCTGCCGGATGTGCTGCGCGCCTTCCACGACCGGTATCCGGGGGTGCAGCTGCTCATCGAGGAGGGTGGTTCGCACGATCTCATCCGCGAACTGGCCCGGGGTGCGCTCGATCTCGCGCTGGTCGTCCTGCCGCTGCCGCAGCCCGCGCCCGCGCTGACGACCGTCGAACTGCTGCGGGAGGACCTCGTCGTCGTGTCGTCCCTCGACGCGGCCCGTCCCGGTGGCGGGAAGCGGACCGTCCATGTCGCCGAGCTCGCGGGCGAGCGGCTCGTGATGTTCCGGCACGGGTACGACCTGCGGGAGCTGACCGTGGCCGCGTGTCGCTCCGCGGGGTTCGAGCCGGGGTTCGCGGTCGAGGGGGGTGAGATGGACGCGGTCCTCGGGTTCGTGCGGGCGGGGCTGGGGGTCGCGGTCGTGCCGCGGATGGTGGCCGCGCGGTCCGGGCACGGGTTGCGGGTGACCCCGCTGGCCCGGCCCGGGTTGCATCGGACTATCGCGTTGGCGCATCGCAGCGATGTGGCTCCGCCGAGAGCGGCACGCGAGCTTCAGCGGATGCTGTTGGAAAGGTAGCGGGTGGTGGTCCGGTGCGGCGCCGTTGTGGCTGGTCGCGCCGTTCCCCGCGCCCCTTGTGGGGGGGGGGCAAGCCCCCCCCCACACCCCCCTGCGCAGTTCCCCGCGCCCCTGAAAGAGGTGGCTGGGCGGTTCGGCCTTTTAGTTCTCCTCCAGTCTGAAGCCCACCTTCAGGCCCACCTGCCAGTGGGCCACCTCGCCGTTCTCGATCTGGCCTCTTACCTGGGTGACCTCGAACCAGTCGAGGTTGCGGAGGGTCTGGCCGGCTCGGGTGATGGCGTTGCGGACGGCCTGGTCGACGCTGTCGGGGGAGGTGCCGACGATTTCGGTGACGCGGTAGGTGTGGTTCGACATGGGTCCACCGTGCCTCAGGTGGGCGGGGGGCGCGAGGTGGCGTGGTCAGTGGGCGGTGGAGAGGGAGAGGGCGAAGCGGCCGGCGGTGTCGGTCCACCAGTGGGTGAGGTCCAGGCCGGCGGCGGAGAGTTCCGTCTTGATGCCCTGCTCGCGGAACTTCGCGGAGACCTCCGTACGCATCTCCTCGCCCGGCGTGAAGTCGATCGCCAGGTCGAGCGCGGGGATCTTGACGGTCTGGGCGGTGCGTGAGCGCAGGCGCATCTCGATCCACTCGTGGTCGCGGTCCCAGAGGGCGACGTGGTCGAAGGAGTCGGGGTGGAAGTCGGCGCCGAGTTCGCGGTTGACGACGTCGAGGACGTTCTTGTCGAACGCTGCGGTGACCCCGGCGGAGTCGTCGTAGGCGCGGACGAGCGTGGTCTCGTCCTTGACCAGGTCCGTACCGAGGAGAAACGTATCGCCGGGGGAGAGGAGCGCGCGGACGGCCGCGAGGAACGTGGTGCGTTCGGCGGGGACGAGGTTGCCGATCGTGCCGCCGAGGAAGGCGAGGAGACGGGGGCCGGGGGTCTCGGGGAGCCGGAGTTCGGTGGTGAAGTCGGCGATGAGGGCGTGGATGGTGAGGCCGGGGTGCTCGGCGAGGAGGGCCTCGCCGGCCTGGGTGAGGGCGCTCTCGCTGACGTCGACGGGGACGTACGTGTGCAGGCCGGTCAGCTCGGCGAGGAGGTGGCGGGTCTTGTCGGAGGAGCCGGAGCCCAGCTCCACGAGGGTGCGGGCGCCGGACGCCGCGGCGATCTCGGGGGACCGGTCGAGGAGGATCTCACGTTCGGCCCGGGTGGGGTAGTACTCGGGCAACTCCGTGATCCGGTCGAAGAGTTCGCTGCCCCGCGCGTCGTAGAACCACTTGGGCGGCAGCCACTTGGGGTTCGCGGTCAGGCCGCGCAGGACATCGGCGCGCAGGGCCGCGTCGGTGGCGCCCTCGGGCAGGGTGCGGGTGAGACGGAACGGGCTCACGGACGGGGCTCCTTCGGTGCGGCGAGATCCTTGAGGGGGGTGGTGAGGACCTCGGTGCGGGTCGCGGTGAGGAGAGTGGCGTCGGGGACCTCCTGCCAGGCGGGGCTGTCGTCGTACGGTTCGGAGGCGACGGTCGTGCGGTGGCCGGGGGTGGTGAGGTACCAGAGGGAGTCGCCCCAGGTGGTCGCCGCGATCGAAGTGCCGTCCGTCACCAGGAGGTTGAGACGGGAGCCCGGGGCCGCCTCGGCGACCTCGGTGACCGTCGCGGACAGGGCGTCGGCCAGGGGCTCGCCCCTGCGCAGGCGGGCCAGCAGCAGGGCCCAGACGAACGCCGAGTCCGTACGCGCCTCCAGGGACAGCAGGTCCGTCGGTGTGAGGACCGAGGTGAGGGCGGCCATGCTGTGCGGCCAGCCCTTCACCGACCCGTTGTGGCTGAACAGCCAGCGGTCCGCCGCGAAGGGCGCCGCCGCGGCCTCCCCGTCGGCGCCGGGGAGGGTCGCGTCACGTACGGCGGCCAGCAGCGCGCCCGTGCGTACGACGCGGGCGAGGTCGGTGAAGGAGGGGTCGGCCCAGATCGGGACGGCGCGGCGGTAGCGGGCCGGTACGGGATCGCCGTCCGCGTACCAACCCACCCCGAAACCATCGGCGTTGACCGTCCCGAAGCGCTGGTGACGGGGCTCCCAGGACTGGCGGAACAGGCTGCGCGGAGGGTCCTTCACGACACTGCCGAGCGGCAACGGGGCGCCCACGTAGGCGAGGTGACGGCACATCAGACGGCCCCCGAGCGGGCCGTACGGAAGCCGGAGAAGATCTGGCGGCGGACGGGATAGTCCCAGTTGCGGAACGTCCCCCGGCAGGCGACCTCGTCCACGGCGAACGAACCGCCGCGCAGGACCTTGTACTCGGGGCCGTGGAACACCTCGGAGTACTCCTTGTACGGGAACGCCCTGAACCCGGGATAGGGCAGGAAGTCGCTCGCCGTCCACTCCCACACGTCGCCGATCAACTGCCGTATCCCCAGCGGCGATTCACCCGCCGGGTAGCTTCCGGCGGGGGCCGGGCGGAGGTGGCGCTGGCCGAGGTTGGCGTGCTCGGGCGCCGGGTCGGCGTCACCCCACGGATAGCGGCGGGAGGTGCCGGTCGCCGGGTCGTGGCGGGCGGCCTTCTCCCACTCCGCCTCGGTCGGCAGCCGGCGCCCGGCCCAGCGGGCGTACGCGTCGGCCTCGTACCAGGAGACGTGCACGACCGGTTCCTCGGGCGGCACGACCTCGGTCACCCCGAACCGGCGGCGCAGCCACTGGCCGCCGTCGCCGTGCCAGAACTGGGGTGCGCGGATGCCGTGTTGGCGGATGTGTGCCCAGCCGGCGGGGTGCCACCAGCGGGGCTCGTCGTAGCCGCCGTCCTCGATGAAGCGGAGGTAGGCGCCGTTCGTGACGGGCGTCGTGTCGAGGTGGAAGTCGGGCACCTCGCGGCGGTGCGCGGGGCGTTCGTTGTCCAGGGCCCAGGGTTCGGAGTCCGTGCCCATGGTGAACTCCCCGCCCGGGACGAGGACTTCGGCCGGACCCGTGAACAGGGGCACCGGGTTGGGGTCGGGCGCGGTCAGCGCCTGGGGGCCCGTGCGGAGCTGATGGGTGATCAGCATCGTCTCGTCGTGCTGCTGTTCGTGCTGGGCGATCATCCCGAACGCGAACCCGGCCTCCGTGAGCCGGCTGCCGTGGAAGTCGGCCCGCTCCAGCAGGTCGAGGACTCTGCCCCGGACCTCGGCCGCGTACGCGCGGGCCTCCGCCGGCGGCAGCAGCGGCAGCGACGGGCGCTCCGAGCGGGGGTGCTCGAACGCGTCGTACAGCGTGTCGATCTCCGGACGCATCGGGTCACCACCGCCGACCGCCCGCAGCAGCCACAGCTCCTCCTGGTTGCCGATGTGCGCGAGGTCCCAGACCAGCGGCGACATCAGCGGGGAGTGCTGCGCGGTGAGGTCGGGGTCCTCGACACACGACGTGAGCAGCGTCGTGCGAGCACGGGCCGTCGTCAGGGTGACCAGCGCCCGCTCGCGTATCGCCTCGGGGTCGACGGGGGATTCGGGGGCGGCGGTCATCGGTGGATCTCCTCGCCGTACAGGCTGTCGAGCAGGTCGTCGGCCGGGGTGCGGCCGGGGATTATGTGGTGGTCGTGGAAGGTGCGGACGGCGTCGATGACGGCTGGGGAGGCGCCGAGGCGGGGGAGGGCTTCGAGGGCGGCGGTGAAGCAGGTGAGGGCGACGGCGTGGAGTTCGGGGTCGGTGAGGCCCTCGCGGGCGGCTGTGATCCACAGGGGGTTGTGGGGGGCGGGGCCCTGGGCGCGTTCCGCGAGGGGTTTTGCCGCGCGGTAGGCGGTCTCGGCGGCCTCCGGGTCGTCGAACAGGGCCGTCGCCACCGCGAGCGGGACGATCCAGCCGTTCTCGCCGGGTTGCGCGTCGATCATCCGCAGCTCCAGGTGGCCGCGCGGGCGGACCGGCGGGAACAGGGTGGAGATGTGGTAGTCGAGGTCGGCGCGGGTCGGGGCGCCGGTGCGGGTCCAGTCGCGGAAGGTGAGGCCGTCCGGGACGTCCCAGGGGCCGCTGTCGCGTCGTACGCACATCACCGGGGCGTCCAGGACCAGGCGGGACCAGGCGTCGCGGGGGGTTTCGGCCAGGTCGGGGCCGCCGGCGCGGCCCGTGCCGATCTCCATCCACAGCAGTTGGCGGGTCGAGCGCCAGCCGGTGGGCTCCGCGCCGAGCAGCGGGGAGTTCGCGAACGCGGCGACCAGGACGGCGCCGAGGTGGTGGGCGAGCCACCAGCGCCGGCCGAGCCCGAGGGGGCCCGGTTCCTCGTACCCGGCGTCCAGGCACACCTGCACCGACGCGGACGTGCACATCATGGCCCGCCCCGCCGGGCCCGTCCGGTCCAGGCATGCCTCCATCGCGTCGTAGCGCGGTTCGCGCAGGTAGCGGCGGGGGGAGTGCCAGGGGTCGGTGCCGATGCCGGAGAGGGCGAGGCCGTGGGCCTTGAGCGCCGTGCGGACGGCGGTGAGGTCCGCCGAGACCGTGTCCACGCACTCCGTGAGGGAGGCGGCGGGGCGGGAGCTGAGCTCCAGCTGGCCGCCGGGTTCCACGGTCAGGGCCGAGTCGAGCGGGAGGTGGCGCAGAGCGGCGTAGGCCGCTTCCAGTCGGTCGCGGGTCACAGGGAGGCGGGGTTCGGTCAGCTCGTGCACGAGCCACTCGACCTCGACGCCTACGGTCCTCGGCGGGCCGGTCTTGAAGCAGATGCCCCTGACCAGGGCCTCCACCTCGGCCTCCGTCACGGCGGTGCGGCCGTTCGTACAGTCGCCGCCGTCATTCGATGAATCGGACATTCGGGACCCTCCTGAGGTTCCACCATGCCACCGGTTCGGCTCGGACGGGTGTCCGGCCGGGATCACTCGTCCCAGCCAAAACCCTCCGGGCGGATACCACAAGGGGGCGAAACGGGAGGGAACGGTGCCGGATGTGGGTGTTCCGGGGGCGGTTCTCTTCCGGAGGCGGGATGTTCCGGCGGTGTTCTCCGGGGGGTACGAGGGCTTGTGCGGGGCGGGAAATTCCGTTGCGGGGCGGTGGTGGGGCGCGGACGATGGCTGCATGTGCACGACAGGGGGAAGCGGCGCGGTCATGGCGTCCACGGGGGTGACGCCATGAGCGCGCGGTTGCGGGGGATCGCCCGGGAGACCGTCGGCGTCGTCGCGGCGGGGAGTTATCGGGGGCTCGGTGGGGGTGAGGTGTTCCTCGCGGACGCCGTCGCCGCCGCCCGCAAGGGGACGGTGATGGTGGGGCCCGGGGCCGTCGACCGCGCGCCGGTCGGCGCCGTGCCGGGGACCGTCTTCTCGGACGCCGTCTCCTCGGACACCGTTTTCGAGGTCACCGGGGAGAGCAGTCTTGAGGCGGCCCGGAGGCTGGCGGATCGGCCGGTCGCCGTGCTGAATTTCTCTTCCGCGCGTAATCCCGGCGGGGGTTTTCTCAATGGGGCACAGGCTCAGGAAGAGGCTTTGTGCCGGGCCTCCGCCCTGTACGCGTGTCTGCTTGAGGCGCCGGAGTTCTACGCCTATCACCGGGCTCATCGTGATCCCTTTTACAGTGACCGGGTGATCTATTCGCCCGGGGTTCCTGTGTTTCGGGACGATCGTGGGCGGTTTCTCGACGAGCCGTATTCCGCCGGGTTCCTGACTTCCGCCGCGCCCAACGCCGGGGTGATCCGGCGGACGCTGCCGGAGCGGGTGGGGGAGGTGCCGGGGGCCGTGGCGGCGCGGGCGGAACGGGTGCTGGAGACGGCGGTGGCGTACGGGTATCGGCGGGTGGTGCTGGGGGCCTGGGGGTGCGGGGTGTTCCAGAACGACCCGGGGGTGGTGGCGGAGGCGTTCGGGGGGCTGCTGAAGGACGGGGGGAGGTTTTCCGGGGTGTTCGAGCGGGTGGTTTTCGGGGTGCTCGACAGGACTTCGGGGGCTGTGGTGCGGGGGGCGTTCTCGCGGGTTTTCGACTGACGTGTTCCGGGTTTTCGCCGTAAAGAGAAGAGGGCCGCTCTCGGCGACCCTCTTTTTCGTCACGTCCAGCCGTACCTCTCGTGCAACCGCTGCCTCACGAGATTGAACCGGCCCCGGTCCAGCGCGCACGCCTCCCTGCGCATGCCCTCCTCGTGCAGCCGCAGCACCCGGTCCACGTCCACCCACGAGTCCCGGCCCGACTTGTCCCACGGGCCGTTCCCGATCGGCACCCACTCGCGGTCGCCGTCGTGCCGCTTGCTGGAGAGCTGGACCGCGAGCACCGTCCCCCGGGACTCGCGGGCCACGACCAGTACGGGGCGGTCCTTGCCCCGTCCGTCGTTCTCCTCGAAGGGCACCCAGGTCCACACGATCTCACCGGGGTCGGGGTCCCCGTCGTGCTCGGGCGCGTACTCGGTACGCACACGGCCCACCTCGTGGGGGTCGGCCTCGGTGGTGGCGGCGGCGCCGAAGCGGCCGGGGACGTCGTCATCGGGGAACGTGCTCACGGGGGCACTTTAGACGGGGGCGGGAGGTGAGGCGGAAGGGGGTTCGGTGCCGGCCCACCGCTTCCCCGGCCCACCGCTTCCTCGGGTCACCCCTTCCCAGGGTCGCCGCTTTCCCGGCCCACCGGGGAGCCCGGCGGCGGGAGTTGGGCCGGCCCGCCGCCGGGGACGCTGTGGCAGCTACTCCTCGTCCACCGTCACCTTCTTGAGGGCGGGCGGCGCGGCAGCCTCCTGAGGGCGGGCCGGTTCGGCGGTCCCGTTCGGGTTCATCGTCGACAGCAACTGCCGTGCCAGCCCCAGCCCGGTGCCGCCCATCGTCAGCGCCTTGGCGAACAACTCGCCCATCCCGTCGGCCCCGTTGAGGAGGACCATGTTGTCGACGTTGCCGAAGGCGGAGGCCCCGGCCTGGACGATCTCCGGCCACTTCTCGGCGAGTTGCTGGGCGACGACGGCTTCCTGGTTGTCGGCGAGGGCGGCGGCGCGAGCCTTGATGGCCTCGGCCTCGGCGAGCCCCTGCGCCCGGGTCGCCTCGGCCGCCGCGAGCCCCTTGGCCTGGGCGGCGGCGGCCTCCGCCTCGCCGGTGGCGCGGGTGGCGGCGGCGGTCGCGGTGCCGCGCGTCTTCGTCGCCTCGGCCTCGGCGCCGGCGGCCTGCTTGACGCGGGTCGCCTCGGCGGCAGCCGCCAGCTCCGTCTCCTTCGCCTTGGCCTGGGCCGCCGAGATGCGCGCGTCGCGCTCGGCCTCGGCGAGCGTGCGCTTCTCGTACGCCTTCGCGTCGGCCGGTTTGCGGACGTCCGCCTGGAGCTGCTGTTCGCGGCGGTGGGCTTCGAGTTCGGCGACGCGGGTCTCCTGGACCACGACCTCCTGGCGGGCGCCGGCCTCGGCGAGCGGACCCGCCTGCCGGGCCTTCGCCGCCGCGTGGTCGCGTTCCGCCTGGTAGCCGGCCTGGAGGATCTCGCTGTCGCGCGTGGCCTCCGACATCCGCGCGGCGGCCTGCTGCTCCGCCTCGGTCGCGAGCCGGTTCGCCTCGGCCTGCGCGATGCGCGCGTCGCGCTGGACGGCCGCCGCGTGCGGCATCGCCAGGTTCTGGATGTAGCCGGTGGGGTCCTCGATCTCGTGGATCTGGAGCGAGTCGACGATCAGCCCGAGCTTCTCCATCTCCGACCCGCAGGCCGCCCGGGTCTGCCCGGTCAGCTTCTCCCGGTCCCGGATCATGTCCTCGACCGTCAACCCGCCCACGATGGACCGCAGATGACCGGCGAACACGTTGTGCACCCGTTCGGACATCAGCCGCTGCTGGTCCAGGAACCGGCGGGCGGCGTTGGCGATCGACACGAAGTCGTCACCCACCTTGAAGATGACGACGCCCCGCACCTTCAGCGGAATCCCCTGGTGCGTCACGCAGTCCACGTGCAACTCGGTCTCGTTGAGGTCCAGCGACAGCTTGCGCACCGCCTGCACCCCCGGCAGCACGAGCGTGCCGCGCCCCGTGACGATCCGGAACCCCATGCCCGCTTCGAGACCCTCGGTCCGATGGTTCGAACCCGAGATGATCAACGCCTCGTTGGGCTCCGCGACCCGCCACATCATCTTGAACACACCGATCAGCGCGAGAACGGCGACAACCGCCACCCCCGCAACGACGCCGACGACCATCGGCATACGCCCCCTTTGGATGGTGCCCTTTCGGCACCGAACGAAAGGGAGTGTGCGCCTGCGCGCGGCCCAGGAGAAGACACCGCCCGATCTTTGTCACAACCTTGACGAACACCGCTCTCACCTGGGGGTTCGTACGCTCAACTGTCGTACGCGGCGGTGACGTAGACGGTCCTCGGCGGCAGATGCTCCATCACCATCACCACCGTCCCCTTCTCGATCCGCTCCCCGCTGTTCGCCGGGTACGCGAGGAAGTGCTCCGCCCCGCCCCGCACCCTGACGATGACCTCCCCGACGAGCCCGGGACCGACCGCCCCCGTGACCCGCCCCATCAGCCCGACCATCGACGCGTCGTCCATGGGGGAAGGGTAGAGCAGGTCGGCGGCGGCACAGCGGGTCCACAGTCCTGCGTGAACCATTGACGTGTCTCAGTCACACCCCTACCTTCTGATCGACTTTCCGAACCTTGTTCGACAGGTCGAACCCCCTGAAGCCTGAGGGAGAGCCGCCATGACCCCACAGTCCCACCCGCATCCCCCCACCCCCTCCCGCCGCAGCCTGCTGCGCGCCCTGGCCGTCGTCCCCGCCGCCGCGTTCGTCCTCGGTGAGGCGCCCGGCCTCCTCGGCACCGCCCTCGCCGCCGCGCCCCCCAGCGGATCGGCCACGAGATACACCATCGTCCCGTTCCTGAACAGCAACGACGGCACCGTCAACGTCTACACCTCGGACGACGGCACCGACTTCCGGCTCGCGAAGTCCTCCGCGTACACGCCGCCGAGCAACCGCATCCGGGACGCGAGCGTCTTCAAGCACACGGACGGCTACTACTACCTCACGTACACCACGCACACCTGGCAGGACGTCAGTACGACGATCGGCTTCGCCCGCAGCTCCGACCGGCTCAACTGGACGTTCCTGTACGACTACACGGTCCCGATCACCAACCTCTCCCGCGCCTGGGCCCCCGAGTGGTTCGTCGACAGCGACGGCAGTGTGAACGTCATCGTGTCCTGCTCCCTCACCAGCGACGAGTGGATCTTCACCCCCTACCGGCTGCGGGCCACCAACTCCGCCCTCACCGCCTGGAGTTCCCCGGTCGCCCTCTCCGGCATCGGCGCCAACCACATCGACACGTACATCGTGAAGACCGGCTCGACCTACCACGCGTTCACGAAGAACGAGACGACGAAATACATCGAGTACGCGACGGCCACCTCCCTCAACGGCCCCTACACGCTCTCGAAGACCGGCGACTGGGCGGGCTGGGGCAGCTACCGCGAGGGCCCCTCGGTCATCCAGCTCGACAACGGCGCCTGGCGGATCTACTTCGACGGCTACGGCGACGGCAATTACTACTACAGCGACAGCTACGACACCTTCGCGACCTGGTCCGCCCCCAAGGCCCTGCCCGCCGTCTCCGGCACGGCCCGCCACTTCACGGTCGTCAAGGAGACCGTCACCGGCGGCCCCGCGATCACGAAGAACGCGACCCGCTCCTTCCAGTCCGCCAACTACCCCACCCGGTACTGGCAGTCGCAGTCCTCCCTCCTGAACCTCCCGGTCGTCACCAGCGCCGGTACGACCGCCGAGAAGCAGGCGTCCACCTTCACCGTCGTCGCCGGACTCGCCGACTCCAGCGGCTACTCCTTCCGCGACTCCTCCGGCAACTACCTCCGCCACTGGGACTTCCGGGGCCGTTTCGACGCCAACGACGGCACGACGACGTTCGCCCGCGACGCCACGTTCGTCGCCCGCACCGGCTCCACATCGAGCGCCGTCCGCTTCGAGTCCTACAACTACCCCGGGTACTACCTGCGCCACTACAACTACCAGCTCCGCGTCGACCCGACCGACGCCACGGACCTGTTCCGGGCCGACAGCTCGTTCGTACCGGTGACGGCCTGGGCCTGAGCCGAACGGCCGCCGGCCGGCCGGCCCGTGAGCGTGGCGGGTTGCGCGGGGCCGGCGGCCGGGCGACGCTCGCGCGGACAGGTTCGCCGTCGCTGAGGAGTGTCGTGGCCGGGTACGCGGAGATCGTGGTCGTCGGGGCGGGGATGTTCGGCTCGGCGGCGGCCAAGTACCTCGGCCGGGCGGGGGCCGACGTCCTGGTGATCGACGCCGCGGGGGCGGGCGGGGACACGCTCGCCGGGTACGGCGCGCACTCCGACGAGGCCAGGATCGTACGGCGGCTGGGCTGGGACCGGGTCTGGGGGACGCTGGACGCGCGTGCGGCGGGGCGGCTGCGCGGTATGGAGGCGGAGTCGGGGACGGAGTTCTTCACCGAGTGCGGCGCTCTCGCGCTGCTCGGCAAGGGGGCCAGGGACCGGACCGCGGAGATGCTGCGGCTGTGCCGTGCCGCCGGTGTCCCGGTCGAGGAGATGGACGAGTCGGCCCTCGGCGCGGAGTTCCCCGGGCTGGGGATTCCGCCGGTGAGCGGCGGGGTGGACGGTCTGCTGGAACGGCGCAGCGCCGGTCATCTGAACCCGCGCCGGATGGTCGCCGCCCAGCTGGACCTCGCCGTCGCGGCGGGCGTCCGGCTGACGCGCGGTCATGTGAGCGCCGTACGCGAGGGCGGTACGGCCGGGGGCTGGTCGGTGCGGGTGGTGAGCGAGGGGAGCAGCAGGGAGGTCCGGGCCGAGAAGGTCGTCGTCACGACCGGGTCCCTCGTCAACCGCAGCGGGGCGCTGCCCGCCGGGTGCGTACTCGATCTCCGGACGTTCACCGAACCCAACCTGCTCCTCGAAGTCACCGGCGAGCAGGTGGAGCGGCTGCGCGCGCTGCCGACCGTCGTGGTCGTCGATCCCGAGGACCGCGGCGACGCCAACCTGTCGTCCTACCTGCTGCCGCCGGTCCGCTACCCCGACGGCAGGTGGTACGTGCGGATCGGCCCGGGAATGCAGCCCCTCGTCCGTGAACTGCGCACGGCCGAGGAGGTGTTCGCCTGGTACTCCGGCGGGACGATCACGCCGGAGCAGTCGGAGTTCCTGCACGCCATGACGCGTACGCTGCTCCCCGCGCTGGGCCCGGTCTCCGTGCGTACGGCCCGCTGCGTCGTCGACAAGACACCGACCCGTCACCCCTACATCGGCGCCCTCGACGGCCACCCTGGTCTGGTCGTGGCGGTCGGCGGCAACGGGCACGGGGGCCCGCGGCTCCGACGAGATCGGACGGCTCGCGTCGCTGCTCGTGCTCGGCGGGGAGTGGGACTTCCCGCTGCCGCAACAGGTGTTCGCCCCCGTGACGGCACCTCAGGCCGGGCGGCCAGGCGAAGGGCGGCCAGGGGAAGGGCGGCCCGGGGAGGAGAGGCCCTCCTACCTCACGCCGCCCTTCGGACTCTGCTGAGCCACCGAGTCGGCCGCCGCCCTCCCGGCAGGGGACAGCGGCCGTCCCTGCGTGGTCAGTTGACGTGCCGCTCCCGCCCCTCCCAGTACGGCGCCCGCAGTTTGAACTTCTGGATCTTGCCGGTCGCCGTACGGGGAATCGTGTCCCGGAACTCGACGCTCGTCGGCGCCTTGAACCCCGCGAGGTGCTCCTTGCAGTGGGCGATGATGTCGGCCTCGGTGACCGTGGCGCCCGCCGTGCGCACGACCAGCGCCTTGACGGTCTCGCCCCACTTGGAGTCGTCGGGCACGCCGATGACGGCGACCTCGGCGACGGCGGGGTGGCTGAAGATGGTGTCCTCGACCTCGATGGACGAGACGTTCTCGCCGCCGGTGATGATGACGTCCTTCTTCCGGTCCGAGATGGTGAGATGACCGTCGGCGGGGTCGAGGGAACCGCCGTCGCCGGTGTGGAACCAGCCGTCGGCGAGGGCGTCCGCCGTCTCCTCGGGCTTGTCCCAGTACCCGTCGAGGACGACGTTGGAGCGGGCCAGCACCTCACCGCCGTCGGAGACTTCGAGGCGTACGCCGAGCGCCGGGAGCCCCGCGCGGGACAGCTTGCGGGAGCGGTCGCGGGCGGGCAGGGCGGCGTCCTCGGGGCGGGTGCGGTTGAACGTCAGCAGGGGAGAGGTCTCGGTGAGGCCGTAGATCTGGGTGAACTCCCAGCCCAGCTCCTCCTCCACGCGCTGGATCAGCCGGCTCGGCGGCGGCGCCCCCGCGCACACGATCCGCACCCGGTCCCGCCCCGGGATCTCGCCCGCCCAGTCCGCCGCCGCGTTCAGCACCGTCCCCCACACGGCCGGCGCCCCGCACATCAGCGTCACCCCGTGCTGCTCGACCCGGCGCAGGATCTCCGCCCCGTCGACCTTCCGCAGCACGACCTGCCGCGCGCCGAGCCCCGCCATCACGTACGGCATGCCCCAGCCGTTGCAGTGGAACATCGGCAGCGTGTGCAGATAGACGTCCCCCTCCCAGGCCCGCGTGTGCAGCCCGAACGTCAGCCCGTTGACCCAGATGTTGCGGTGGGTGAGCTGAACTCCCTTGGGCCGCGCGGTCGTTCCCGAGGTGTAGTTGATCGTCGCCGTCGCGTCCTCGTCGGGCTTCGCCCACGGCCGCGGCTCCACCCCGAACCGCATCAGCTCACGGTCCGTCTGCTCCCCGAGCACGAAGCGGTGCGGTACGGCGATGTCGGCGAGCGTGTCCGCGAGTTCGGCGTCGACCAGCAGCACCGAGGCGCCGCTCTGCTCGACGACGTACGCGATCTCCTCCTGTTTGAGGCGGAAGTTGACGGGCACGCAGATCCGCCCGCTCATCGGTACGGCGAACAACAGCTCCAGCAGGCGGGCCGAGTTGTGGCTGACCACCGCGATCCGCTCGCCCTCGCCGACGCCCAGCCGGTCGAACCCGGCCTGCCAGGCCCGGACCCGTTCGGCGAGGCCGCCGTACGTGGTCGCCGTGACCGGCGGCGCGGGCTGGTCCGGCTCGTCGACGACCCCGGGACTGCGGGCGAAGCCGAGCTCCGCGCGGTCCAGGAAGTCCGCGATCGTCATCGGAACGCGCATCGCTTGTCCTCACTCCCCATCGGTGGACGATGTCCCTGATGCTCCCCGCGCGGGGCGGGGGTGACGCCTGTCGCGCCGACGGCTCAACAGGCCGGGCGCCGGGGAGGTGACGCGCGGAGGTCCGCCGGATGGCTTCCGGCGGACCGCGGTCGACGGTGTTACAGGCCGTACCGGCTCTTCAGGTGGCGCCAGAAGTCACGGAACATCCACTTGTCGAACTCCGTGATCTGGGCGGCCGATCCGGCTTTCATGAGGAAGCAGCACTGGCCGGTCGGAGTCCAGTCGTAGAAGTCGTCCAGGCCGAAGGTGTGGCCGACCTCGTGCAGGTAGATGTGGATGTTGTCCTGGTCGAGGGTGTTGACGAAGTACTCCTGTCCGACCCGCTGGCCCCAGTCGCCCCCGGCTCCGCCGCCGAAGCCCTTGGTGAGCCAGAGAGACTGGTCGTAGTGGCGGGCGGCGCCGCCGGGACAGCGGGAGTAGTTGCCGTCCTGGTGGAAGAAGCGCCCGCAGTCGGGTGAGCACTGCGGGGCGTTCTCGTTGATGTTGTTGACGTAGATGTCGACGGAGTTGTCGCTCCACTGGAGGGTGGAGCGGTTGCGCACCGCCCAGCCGACGATGTTGACGGGCACGTTGGTGTACGGCCAGGCGTTCGTGCCGGTGCCGTTGTCCAGCATCGCCGCCATCCACTTGGCGAACTGCCGTTTCAGGTTGGCGTGGATACGGTCGCGCAGGGCGGCGCTGACGGGGGCGTCGGAGTCCCACCGTACGCAGTAGTTGATGCTGCCCCGGTTGGCCATCACCTGGTCCCAGCCGTAGTTGCGGAAGCCGTAGAGGTTCGGGTACGTCGTCTCGACGTGCCGCCAGACCTCGTTGAGCGGCTGGACCAGGTTCGAGGGCGGGGTCCACTGGTCGGCGGCCAGGGCCTCGCCGGACGCGACCGCTGGGGAGACGTTCGCGGCCGGCGCGGCCTGCGCCAGGGAGAGACCCGTACCGGGGGCGGCGGTCAGGAGGGCTATGGCGGCGAGGAAGGTGGCTAGACGTGCAAGGAACGTACGCATGGCGAACTCCCTTGGTGGGGGGTGGACTTCACTGTCCGGCTGGGGGTCGCCGCGGGGTCCGCCGAAGGTTGCCGCGCGTTATGAATTGGGCATGACAATAAGGGTTCGGGTGTCAACCGGGGCGGGAGGCGTGGGCGTTCAGCCGAGCTGTTCCGCGAGACCGACGACGATGCCCTCCGGGCCGCGTACGTAGCAGAGCAGGTAGACGTCCTCGTAGCGGACGATCTCACCGACGAGTTCGGCGCCGTGGCCCCGCAGACGGGCGACCGTGTCCGCGATGTCGTCGACGGCGAACATGACCCGGCGCAGGCCGAGGGTGTTGGCCGGGGCGTCGCGGGGCTCGGGGACGACGGCCTCGGGGGTGTGGAACCTCGCCAGCTCCACCCGCCCGTGCCCGCCCGGCACCCGCAGCATCGCGACGTCCTGACGGACCCCGTCCAGCCCGATGACCCGCTCCGCGCCCGGCCAGTCGAGCGGCCCGCTGCCCTCCAGCTCCAGACCCAGCTCGACGAAGAACGCGATCACGGCGTCCAGGTCCTCGACGACGATGAGGACGTTGTCCATCCGCTGGACCGCCATACCGGGACCTCCTCGACGGACACGTGGACGGGACCACGGCAGCCGTCTCCTTGTGAGCGGGCGGGGCACAGCCACGGTAGCCGTTCCCGGCGGTACTGGTACCCGGGTACCACTCCCCGCCCCAGGATTCCCCTCCGGTCCCACGCTCCCGCCCCGCCCGGCCCCTACCGTCGAGGACACCCCCGAGAGGCGCCCCGCGCCCGGTCTCGCCGCGAAACCCCGATCGAGGACAATGAGGACATGACACACGACCCCGGTATCGACGCCGCCTGGGCGCACCCGGTGCTGGGGCGGCTGCTGCGCGACCAGGACCGGCGGCGGCGCCTCGACCAGCGGCACCCCTGGCTGCTGGACACCGGGGTCGTGCTCGTCGTCGTCCTGATGACCCTGCCCGACCTGCTGTGGGGGCACGGGACCTCGCCGTTCGGGGAGGCGGACGAGCGGGAGCGGCTGCCGGTGGGGGTGCTGGTCCTGCTGAACGCCGCCTTCGTCGTCCCCCTCTGGTGGCGCCGCCGGGCCCCCGCCGTGACCTGCTTCGTGATCGCCGCCGTCACGCTCGCGCAGTGGTCGCTGGCGGTGTGGACGCCGGCCGGGATGAGCACGCTGGTCGCCCTGTACAGCCTGGCGCGGTGGGGGTCGCTGCGGGCGCTCGGGTGGGCGGTGCTGGTGACCTTCGGCGGACTCGCGCTGGCCGTCTTCGTCCTCGTGCCGGTCCACAACCCGCTCGTCGGCGCCTTCTTCCTGCTGGGCACGGCGACGGCGGCCGTCGCGACCGGGCTGACGCTGCGCATCCGCCGGATGTACCTGGAGGCTCTGGAGGACAGGGCCCACCGCCTGGAGATCGAGCACGACCAGCGGGTCCGGCTCACCGCCGCCGCCGAACGCTCCCGCGTGGCCCGCGAGATGCACGACATCGTCGGCCACAACCTCTCCGTCATGGTGACCGTCGCCGACGGCGCCGCCACCCTCGCCGCCCACCGCCGCGAATCCTCCGAGGAACCCCTCCGCGTCCTCGCCGACACCGGCCGCCAGGCCATGAGCGAACTCCGCCGAGTCCTCGGCGTCCTACGCGAAGAACCCGACGACGTACGGCCGTTGGGGCCCCAACCCGGCGTCCGCGACCTCGACCCGCTGCTGGCCCGCGTCCGCGCGGCGGGCCTCACGGTGACGTACCGCACCGTCGGCGACCCCGACTCCCTCGGCAGCGGCGTCCAGCTCACCGTGTACCGGATCGTGCAGGAGTCGCTCACGAACACGCTCAAGCACGCGGGGGTGGGGGCGGAGGCGGAGGTGACGGTGACGGTGAAGGCGGGGGAGGTGGGGGTCCGGGTCGTCGACGACGGGGGGAAGGGTGGGGGTGGACGGGGCGGCGGGGTCGGAAGGAGTGGCGGAGGTGGACGGAGCGGCGGGGGCGGTGGGAGTGGGCGTGGCGCGGGTGTCGGGAGTGGCGGGGGCGGTGGGAGTGGCGTTCGCGCCGACGACGGTCTCAGCCACGATCCCGGCCGCAGCACCAGCCCCAGCCCCGACCACGGTCCCAGCCCCAGACCCAGCCCCGACCACGGTCCCGGGCACGGCCTCGTCGGTATCCGTCAGCGCGCCGCCATGTACGGCGGCACCGTCGTCACCGGGCCCCGGGACGCCGGGCCCGGCTGGCTCGTGGACGTCGTCCTCGACACCCCGGGAGCACCGTGACCACCGTCCTCGTCGCCGACGACCAGCCCCTCCAGCGGATGGGCGTCCGCATGCTGATCGAAGGGACCCCCGGCCTCACGCTCGCCGGTGAGGCCGCGCACGGCGCCGAGGCCGTCCGCCTCGCCGCCGAACTCCGTCCGGACGTCGTCCTCATGGACATCCGCATGCCCGGCATGGACGGCATCGAGGCCACCCGCCGCATCGTCGGCTCCGGCGGGCGCTCCCGCGTCCTCATCGTCACCACCTTCGACCTCGACGAGTACGCCCACGACGGCCTCCGCGCCGGCGCCAGCGGCTTCCTCCTCAAGGACGCCCGGCCGGAAGAACTGGTCGCCGGCATCCACGCGGTCGCCACCGGCGACGCCGTCGTCTCCCCCCGCCTCACCCGCCGCCTCCTCGACGCCTACGCCCACCGCGTCCTCGCCCCCACGGACACCCCCGAGACCGACCCCCGCCTCCGCTCCCTCTCCGACCGCGAACGCGAGGTCCTCGTCGCCGTCGGCCGGGGCTGGACCAACACCGAGATCGCCGAACACCTCGTCCTGACCGAGTCGACCGTCAAGAAACACGTGGGGCGAGTCCTGGCGAAGGTGGGGGCACGGGACCGGATTCAGGCGGTGATCGTGGCTTATGACACGGGGCTGGTGCGGGCGAAATAGCCGCGGGGCTTCGTCGCTGCACAGGACTTCGGCCGTCTCGGACGTGGCGTCGCTGACGCCTGGCTCGACCAAGAACGACTAGGGAAAGTGGAGCGATGCAGGAACGTACCCCGATAGGGCCTCTTGATCGATTTTTCGGTGTGCTGGAGGCTGCTCCTGTAGTGGTGGTGCAGTTTCTGTATCGCTCCGTTCTCGGGAAGAGCAAGAGGGGTAGGGGGAGTGCGGATTACCGTGCCGACCTGGTGGCATGGTTGCGGGCAGGGCAGCGGGGTGAGTGCTCGCCCGGTGGTGCGCGGGATATTTTCAGCCTCGCGGCAGCTCACTGGGCTCTTTTCGCGGGGTTGGGGCTTTTGGTCGCCATGTTCTTGGACTATCTTTTCGGTGTTTCTTTCGATGTTGTCATCGGTATTTCGTTCACATTGTTCCCGTCTTTCGCTCTGGCGTCGTCCGTCGATGCTTTTCTGGCTCGTTCGGAAAGGGGTAGGGGTGTTCGGGGCGGGGTGTACACGCCGGTGCGCAATCGGTGGGCGATGACATTCGTGTCGATCTGTGTACTGGCTTCGGTCTGGGCGATCGTGCTCTGAGAAGAGGCCGTCTTTTGGGGTGGTGGCGTCGGCGAGTAGCTTCTACGGGACGACGGGCCTCTACGTCGGCTTCCCCCTCACGCTCGGGAGATCCACATGGCCAGTGACCCCTCCGCCACCGTCGACGGGAACATCCACGTCGGCTACTGGGACGGCCCAGAGGACGACAGCTCTCTCGATCAGGCCACCGACCGGCTCACCGACCTCGTCGCGGGGCGGCTGTGTGCCGGGCCGGGGCAGCGGCTGCTGGACGTCGGCTGTGGGACCGGGCGCCCCGCGCTGCGGATCGCGGGGGCGACCGGCGCGAGGGTGTCGGGGATCTCGGTCAGTGAGGAGGACATCGGGCTGGGCCGGGGGCGGGCGGAGGCCGCGGGGCTCGGTGAGCGGGTGGATTTCCGGTATGCGGACGCCTGTGCGCTTCCTTTCGGGGAGGCGACCTTCGACGGCGCGTGGGCGATCGAGTCGCTGATGCACATTGCCGACCGGACGGCGGTCATCGGCGAGATCGCCCGGACTCTGCGCCCCGGCAGCCTGCTGGTCGTCACCGATGTGCTGCTGAGGTCCCCTGTGACAGGGGACGCCGCCGAGACGGTCCGGCGGACGGGGCGGGCGTTCGGGGCGCCCTCCTTTCCCGGGCCGCGGGAGCTGCGGACGGCCGTCGAGCGGGCCGGTCTGGAGCTGGTGGGGTTCGAGGACATCGGGGAGCACGTCCGCCGCACGTACCAGGCGTTCGCCGACGCCTATGCCGACGTCGCTCCGGGCGCCGACGAGCGGCACCACGAGTTCTTCAGCTTCACCCGCTCGCTCCCGGAGTTCGGGGCGCTCCCGGAGATCGGGTACGTCGTGCTGGTCGCCCGCCGGCCGTGAAGAGGGCGGACGATCCGGCCAAGATGTTCCCCGGGGAGCGGCCGGCGGTGGCAGAAAATTCGGTTCGGGTGGAATACGGCGAGAAAAGTCATGGCCCAGGGGTCGGGGAGGGAGGGGTTCCGGAGACTGTTGGTGAATGCGCCCGTGCATTGATTTCCGGATCGTGTCAAGGGGAATTTCAGGGCGTCCGAAGAATTGTGTACGGGGTCGGGTGATGTCCGGGACGCCCGGTAGCTTAAAAGCATGGAAAACGGGATTCCCCGACAAATGTTCGGCCCATGGGAATGTGTGACCGATCCCCGGCGGATAGTGGGTGCGCTGATCCGGGACCCTGAGGGGCGGATCTTCGTCCAGCGGCGTTCGGCCGGCCGCCGCCTGTTCCCCGGGTGCTGGGACGTGGTGGGCGGGGCCGTGGAGCCGGGGGAGACCCTGCTGGACGCGCTGTCCAGGGAGACGGCGGAGGAGACCGGGTGGCGGCTGCGCCGGGTCCTCGCCCGGGTGGCGCACGGGGAGTGGACGGCGGACGGGGTGCGGCACGTCGAGTCGGACTACGTCGTCGAGGTGGACGGCGACCTCGACGCGCCCGTACTGGAGAAGGACAAGCACACCGAGTTCGCCTGGATATCCGCCGGGGAGACCGCCCTGCTCGACGAGAACACGGCGCTCGGCGGAAACACCTTCATCAAGGACGTCGTGACGGCGGCGCACACCTGGCTCGCCACGCGGCCCTCCTGAACCGTCCGGTTCACCGTCGAACGACATTCCGCGCGGGGGATATTCCACGGACCCGACAGGGGGTTGACGGACATGCGTCCGCGATTACGTGTACTGATGGTCGGATTCGCCGGACACCAGGGAAAGGAATATCTGCCGATCGTGCGGGAGAGCGCGGACGTCGTCGGCGGCGTCGACCCCGCCCCGGCGGCCCCCTCACTCGCCGACGCGTGGGGATTCCCGCACTACGACGGCCTCGCCGAGGCCCTCGACGCGGTCGAGTTCGACGCGGCCCTGGTCACCGTCCCGCACAGCGAGCACTTCCCGGTCTGCGTGGCCCTCCTGACCCACGGCAGGCACGTCATCAAGGAGAAGCCGTTCGCCGTCACCGAGCAGGAGGCCCGGCACCTGATCCACCTCGCGGGGCGCGCCGACCGCAGCGTCCTCACGCTGCTGCAACGCGACTTCGACCCCGTCTTCCGGTTCGCCCGCGACAACCTCGTACGGATCGGGGAGCCCTACTGGTTCTCCTACGACTACCACTTCAACCTGGCGCATCCGACGACCGGTTGGCGCGCCTCCCGGGAACAGGCGCGGGGCGGTGTGCTCCTCGACATGGGCTACCACCTCGTCGACCTGCTGACCGGCATGTTCCCCGAACCCGCCCTGGTGCACTCCGCGTTCGCCCACCAGTACCCGCAGACCCGCGACCACCGGCTGGAGGACCTCGCCAGCCTCATGTACCGCTACCCGTCGACGGGACTGGTGGGCTCCCTGCGCATCTCGCGCCACCACCACGAGAAGAGCGAACACCTCTGCGTGCTCGGCACCGAGGGCGCGCTGAACGTCGCTCCCGGCTCCGCCACCCTGCACTCCGTGGGCGGCCTGCCCCTGGAGCACCACGTCCGCGACGGCGCCGGCACCGACGCCGTACGCGCCATGATCGCCCACCACCTGGCCCACCTCGACGACCGCCGTCACCGCCAGGACCACTTCCAGCGCCAGCTCGCCGCCGTCCGCACGATCGACGGGATCTACCGGGACCGGTCCCGCGAGCACGACGCGCTCACGGGCCGCTGCGCCTGACACGGCCGTACACCCCCGGACCTGCCGGCGCCGGCCGCCCCCCCCCGCAACTCCCCAGCGAAAGCAGGACGTATGACCACCCTCGACCGTCTCGCCCTCCTCGGCGGGACCCCCGCTGTGGAACAGCCGCGCCCGCACGAGGTGTGGCCGCCGCCCGCCGACGAGGCGGAGCTGTCGGAGCTGGCCGCGCAGCGCGACACCGACATCTCCATCAAGGGCAACAGCGGCCCCATCGGCCGCCTGGAGGCCGACTTCCTCGCCTTCCTGGACGGCGGCGCCCGCTACGCCGTCACCTTCAACTCCGGTACGAGCGCCCTCCTCGCCGCCTACTTCGCGCTCGGCGTGCGCGAGGGCGTCGACGTCGTGGGCCCGGCCCTCACCTACCACGCGGCGCTGAGCCCCGTCTTCGCGCTCCGGGGCGACGTCGTCCTCGCCGACATCGACCCCGCCACCCGGGGCCTGGCCCCGCGGGCGCTGGAGGCCGCGCTCACCGAGCACACCCGGGTCGTCACCGTCGTCCACCAGTGGGGCCACCCCTGCGACATGGACGCGATCCTGCGCATCGCCGAACGGCACGGGCTGCGGGTCCTGGAGGACTGCTCGCACGCCCACGGCAGCCGGTACAAGGGGCGGCCGGTCGGCACCTTCGGGGACGCCGCGGTCTTCTCCCTCCAGGCCAACAAGGCCGTGTACGCGGGGGAGGGCGGCATCCTCGTCACGAGCGACCCCGGGGTGCACGACCGCGCCGTCCTCCTCGGCCACTACCGGGACCGCTCCCGGGACGCCGTCCTCGACGAGGACCTGCGCGCGCACTGGGTCACCGGCTTCGGCCTCAAACTGCGCATGTCCCCGTTCAACGCGATCGTCGCCCGGCACGCCCTCGCCGCGTTCCCGGCCCGCAAGGAGGCCAGGCACCGCTGCCTGCGCCACCTCGGCGAACAGCTCGCCGACGTGCCCTACCTGGAGCCCGTCCACGTCGCCGGCCACGTCGACATGGGCGCCTGGTACGGCTACAAGCCGCTGTACCGGCCCGAGGCGCTGGGCGGCGTCCCCCGCTCCGTCCTCATCGAGGCCCTGCGCGCCGAGGGCATGGAGGTGGGCGCCCCCTCCGGCCCCCGCCTGTCGACCCTCCCCCTCTACGCCGGCCCGGACAACCCCCTCTTCCCCGGCACACCGAAGAAGGGCGCCGCGGAGAAAGGCGCCGCCCCTCACGCCGAACACGTCGAACGGCACGCCCTCTCCCTCCCCACCTTCACCGACTGGCCCGATGACAAACACCTCATCGACCAGTACGCCGAAGCCTTCCGCAAGATCGCCCGCCACCGCGACGCGCTCGTCGCGTACACGGCCGAGAGGCGGACCCGATGACCGTCGAGGAGACCCCCGAGACCGTCGCCCAGGCCCTCCACCACGCCCTCACCGGCGACGACCTCCCCGACTCCTTCACCCTCCTCGGCCGCGAATGGACCCTGCACCGAGGCGTCTTCCCCAGCACCCTCAGCGCCGCGACCGAGGTCATGGCCTCGATGGTCCCCTACCCGGCGGGCGGCTCCTTCCTGGAGGTCGGCAGCGGCACGGGCGTCATCGCCGTCACCGCCGCCCTCAGCGGCTGCGCCGCCGTCACCGCGCTCGACATCAACGCGAAGGCGGTCGCCAACACCGCCGCCAACGCCGAACGCCACGGCGTGACCGACCGGGTACGCGTCCTGCACAGCGACATGTACGACGTCCTCGGCCCCGACGACCGCTTCGACACCGTCTTCTGGAACGTCCCCTGGACCTACGTGGACGACGGCTACCCGCTCTCCACCGACCTGCACTCCGCCGTCTTCGACCCCGGCTACCGGGGCCAGGCCCGCTACGTCGCCGGCGCCCGCGACCACCTGGCCGACGGCGGCCGGCTCCTGCTCGGGACCGCCGACCTCGGGGACCGCGAACGGCTCGACGCGGTCGTCGAGGAGGCCGGGATGCGGGCCGAACTCCTGTGCCGGGTACGGCGGATCGAGGAGGTCCGGGTCATGGAGTACCACCTCCTCGAACTCCACGAGAAGTGAACGGGCCCGAGCCACGACGGGCCGACGCGTCACGACGGGCCGACCTCGAACTCGCCCTGCGCCTGGCCGACCTCGCCGACGGCATCACCGCCCGCCGCTTCCGCGCCCTCGACCTGCGCGTCCGCGAGAAACCCGACCGCACGCCGGTCACCGACGCGGACACCGCCGTCGAGAGCGCCGTACGCGACGCGCTGGGCCGGGCCCGGCCCGGGGACGCCTTCGCGGGGGAGGAGAGCGGCGGGCGGGTCGGGGCGGGGCGGACCTGGCTCGTCGACCCCGTCGACGGCACCAAGAACTTCCTGCGCGGGATTCCGGTCTGGGCCACCCTGATCGCCCTGCTGGAGGACGGCCGGCCGACGGCCGGCGTGATCAGCGCACCCGCCCTGCACAGCCGCTGGTGGGCGGCGGCCGGACTCGGCGCGCGGCTGCGCCGGGGACCGGCCGGCACCACCCCCGTACCCCTGCGGGTCTCCGCCGTCGGCCGCCTCGACCAGGCGTACCTGTCCACGACCAGCGTCCGCACCTGGGACGTCTTCCACTCGCGCGCGGCCTACCTGCGGCTGGCCGGGGCGTGCTGGGAGGACCGGGCCTTCGGTGACTTCCTCCAGCACTGCATGGTCGCCGAGGGCACCCTCGACATTGCGGCCGAACCGGTCGTCGCCCCCTGGGACATCGCCGCCGTACAGATCCTCGTGGAGGAGGCCGGCGGGCTGTGCACCGACCTGTTCGGCGGCTGCCCGAGGAGCGGGACCGGCGCCCTCTCCGCGAACCCGCGCCTGCACCGGCTCGCCGTCGACACCCTCTCCGCCGCCCCCTGAGTCACCTCAGAGAAAGGGACCACCGTGCTGATTCTCTCCCTCAAGGAAGGCCACGACGGGGCGATCGCCGCCGTCGAGGACGGCAGGCTGCTCTTCTCCCTGGAGGCGGAGAAGGACTCGTTCGCCCGCTACAGCAACGTGACCGCCGAGGTGTTCGCCGTGGCGGCGGAGCGGCTCGACAGGCAGCCGGACGTCGTCGCCGTGAGCGGCTGGATCAAGGGCACCCAGGCCACCGACCAGCCCTCGCGCGCAGGGTACTTCGGGGTGGGGCCGGCCGCGATCACCGACGAGGCCGGCCGGTTCTTCGGCAGGAGCGTGCGCCTGTTCTCCTCCACGCACGAGCGCTCCCACCTCATGACGTCCTACGGGATGTCCGCGTTCCGCCGGGACCAGCCCTTCTACAGCCTGGTGTGGGAGGGGAACATCGGCTCCTTCTACCGCATCGACGAGCGCGGGGAGATCACCCACCTCAAGGAGGTCCTCACCTACCCCGGCAACAAGTACTCCTACGGCTTCGCGCTCGCCGACCCGAAGTACAGCCCGCACGAGGAGTTCGTCCGCTTCCAGGACGCCGGCAAGCAGATGGCGCTCGCCGGATTCGCCGAGGACCGGCCCGTGACCCCGGCGGAGGCCGAGACGATCGACGCGATCCTCGGCCGGAGGGACGTCATCACCGGCGCCCTCAAGAACCGGATGACCGACTCCCCGTTCCACGACATCGGCGTGGAGACCGACGCGTACAAGAACTTCGCCGCCCGCCTGTCGGACGCGATCTTCGACCGGTTCGCCACGTACGCGCACCAGCATCTGACGGAGGGTCTTCCCCTGCTGATCTCGGGCGGCTGCGGGCTCAACTGCGAGTGGAACCGCCGCTGGCGCGAGTGCGGCCTCTTCCCCGCCGTGTTCGTCCCGCCCTGCCCCAACGACAGCGGCTCCGCGATCGGCACCGCCATCGACGCCCAGCACTTCTACACCGGGGACGCCGGTCTCGACTGGGACGTCTACGCGGGCGGCGAGTTCGTCGAGGACGTCCCGTTCGACGAGCACCGCTACGAGTCCCGCCCGCTGTGCCACGACGAGGTCGCCCGCCACCTGCGGGACGGGAACATCATCGGCTGGGCGCGGGGCCGCTGGGAGATCGGACCCCGCGCCCTCGGCAACCGGTCGATCCTCGCCGCCCCCTTCACCGCCGGGACGACCGCCAGGCTCAACAAGATCAAGCAGCGCGAGGGATACCGGCCCATCGCCCCGATCTGCCTCGAACAGGACGCCGGACGCTGGTTCGGCGGCGGGGTCCCCGACCCCTACATGCTCTACTTCAGCCACGTCGACTCCGCCGAACTGCGCGCCGTCACCCACGTCGACGGCACCGCCCGCACCCAGACCGTCGACCCGGCGGCCAACCCGGGGATCGCCCGGCTCCTCACCGCGTTCGGCGAGCTGACCGGCTTCAGCGTCCTGTGCAACACCTCCCTCAACTACTCGGGACGCGGCTTCATCAACCGCACCAGCGACCTGATCGCGTACGGCGAACTCCACGGCCTCGACGGGTACGTCGTGAACGACACGTTCGTCACGCCACGCCGTTGACACACGACCGGCCGCCCCCTGACCGATGATCGTGATCCGGCCGCCGGACCGTCGTCAAAAAACCCTGGTCTCGTTACGCACGTTCCAACTCGCCTTGAGTGAAACGAGGAGCTGTGCATCTGAGACACCGCCCGATCCGGCTGGTCCTGACGGCGGTCGCCGCCGGGGTACTGGCCGTGGGCGCGCCGACCGTCGCCCTCGCGTCGGTCACCGATCCGTCGGCCACCCCCGCGACGGCGCCGGCGGCGCCCAGCGACAGCCAGTGGAAGCAGCTCGCCCATATCGCCACCACCCCCTCCGTCCTCGGCGTCGCCGACTCCGGCACGGTCCTCAGGGTCGTCGCCGGCACGTCGGCCGCGGACAAGGCCAAGGTCCGGGAGCAGCTTCCGGCGGGCACGCCGACGACCGTCCAGGACAGCCGGTTCAGCAAGGACACCCTGGACAAGATCCGCACGGCGGTCACCGACCGCGCCTGGACCGGCGACGCCGACAAGTACGGTGTGGCCACCTCGTACGACGCCGCCACCGACAAGGTGACGGTCTACACGGACGCCCCCGACTCCGTCACGAAGCCGCTGACCAGCGCCTACCCGGGGGACATCGACCTCCAGCAGGCCCGCCTCGAACCGCAGACCAGCCGGTTCGCCGACGCCCAGCCGTTCTGGGCGGGCGCCGCGCTGGTCGGGAGCGTGGGCGCCCTGGCCGGCAAGTGCACGGCCGGCTTCGCCGTCGAGCAGCGGGCCACCGGTCACCTCTACATGACGACCGCCGGGCACTGCTACGCCAACCTGACGCACGTCTACAGCCGCGGGCAGAACGGCGCCTTCGGCAACTGGGTCGGACAGGTCACGCGCCGCAGCCAGGACCTCGACACCGAGCTGATGTCCGGCAACACGGCCAAGCCCTACGACAGCTTCATGTTCACCGGGGGACTCGCCGGCAGCGGCGCCTCGATGTTCGTCCACGGGACGGAGGTGCCCGACAACGGCACGAAGGTCTGCGTGAGCGGCTCCGTGTCGTTCAACCACTGCGGCCACCCGATCTCCAACAGCAGGTTCAGCATCTGCTACACGGGAGGCAACACCTGCATCAAGGACGGCAAGGGCTTCGTCTACGACCAGGGCGGCACGAACTGGCCGCGCTACGACAACGGGCAGCTCACGCAGCCGGGTGACTCCGGTGCCCCGATCTACACGACCGACGACACCGAGTCCGGGGCGTGGATCGTCGGCGGGCACTCGGGCGTGGTCATGCAGGCCGGCGGACCCTGTCACTGCTCGACGGAGCACATGGTCGGCGTGAACATCGCGGCGATCACCCAGGACCTGGGGGTCGAAGTCATCACCAGGTGACGGCCCCTCCCGGAGCCCCTGCGATGCCGGCCGCTTCCCCGAGGCGGCCGGCATCCGCCCGGCGGTCCCGGCTTCCGCCCGGCGACCCCGGCATCCGCCCGGCCGGTCAGGCGCCCGCGTGGCGCCTCCCTCTCTCCGACTCTCCGCCTGGAGCCCCCATGTCCCGCCCCCGCAAGACCTCCCGCCCCCGTCACCCCTCCGCTCCCCGGCGGGCCGGCGCCCCGACCCCGCCCGTCGGCCTGCGCACCGGCCGTTGGCCGGCCGCCGGAGTCCCCTGGTTCGCCCCCTTCACCGGCATCGCCGCGGCCATGAGCGTCCTCGCCCTCGTCATATCGGGCCCCGGCCTCACCGACACCGCCGACCGCATCCTCGCCGCCGCCGACTGGACCCAGCCCCACACCTGGGCCGCGCTGCTGCTCCAACTGGGCACCAGCGGACTGGCCTTCCTGCCGGTGGCCATGGCGGGCTACCTCGCGTACGGCATCGCCGGGCGGCCCGCGCTGATACCCGGGCTGCTGGGCGGCATGGCCGCCATGGGCGTCCAGGGCGGTGTCCTCGCCGGGCTGCTCGCGGGCCTCGTCGCGGGCGGGACGACCCTCGCGCTCGTACGGATCTCCGTCCCCCCGGCGCTGCGGGACATCGCCGCGAACGTGCTGGTGCCGCTGCTGGCGACTCTGGTCACCGCCGCGCTGATCATCGCGTTCGCCGGGGAGCAACTGAACGCGCTGACCGGGTGGTTGCACGGCGAGCTGGTGTGGCTGGAGTTCCACCACCTCGTTCTGACCGGTGCGGTCCTCGGCCTGATGGTCTGCTGCGACCTCGGCGGCGCGATCGGCAAGGCGGCCATCGCCTTCGGCGTCGTGGGGGTGAGCGGGCCCGACCCGGACAAGTTCAACCCGACCGACATGACGATGATGGCCGCCGTGGTCGCGGCCGGGATGGTCCCCGCGCTCGGGATGTCCCTCGCCACATTCGTCCGGGGCAGGCTCTTCACCCCCGCCGAACGGTCCTACGGCAAGGTCGCCTGGCTGTTCGGCGCCGCCTTCGTCCCCGAGGGCGCCGTGCCCTTCGCCCTCGCCGACCCCCTGCGGGTGATCCCGGCGGGCATCGCGGGCGGGGCCGTCACCGGCGCCCTGACGATGGCCTTCGGCGCCACGCTCACCATGCCCTACGGCGGCCTCCTGGCCGTCGGCGACATGGGCCGGCCGCTGCTCCTCGTCCTCGCCGTCGCCCTCGGGGCCCTGGTCACCGCCGCGACGGCCGTCGCCCTCAAGACCTGGGCCCGGAAGCCCGCCCCGGCGCCGGTGGGGGTGCCGGTCAAGGTCCGGCGGAAGGCGGCTGCCGTGGGGTGAGCCGGGGGTGGGTGGCGTATGAGCTGATGTGAATGAGATCGTGTGCGGTATGAGCCTGAACGAATCGGGGATGCGGGGTCCGGAGGCCGGGGACCCCTCGGACATGGGCGGGTATCCGCTGCTGGCGAGGCTCGGGGCGGGCGGGATGGGGCAGGTGTACCTGTCCCGCACGCCGTCCGGGCGTCCGCTCGCGCTGAAGACCGTACGCGCCGAGTTCGGCCTCGACCCCGGGTTCGAGGAGCGGTTCGCGCGGGAGATCGCGAGCAGTGACCGGGTGCGGTCGGCGTGGACGGTCGCCGTCGTGGACTTCAGCCCGCCGGGACACCGTCCGCAGTGGCTGGCCACCGAGTACGTGCCCGCGCCGGCCCTCTCCGAGTGGGTGCGGAGGCACGGCGCGCTGCCCGAGCGGGCGGTGCGGGCGCTGGCGGCGGAGCTCGGGGAGGGGCTGCGGGCCGTCCACCGGGCTGGGCTCGCGCATCGGGACGTGAAGCCGTCCAACGTCCTGCTGGCCCGGCGGCATCCGCTGCTCATCGACTTCGGCATCGCCCGCGCCGCCGACGCCACCCGGCACACGAGCACCGGGGGAGTCATCGGCTCGCCCGGCTACATGGCGCCGGAGCAGGCGGGCGGCGGGGTGTCCGGTGCGGCCGGTGACGTCTTCTCCCTGGCGGCCGTCCTGGTGTACGCGGCGTGCGGGACGGGGCCGTTCCTGCGGCCGGGGGAGGAGCCGTCGGCCGCGCAGTTGCTGTACCGCGTCGTCCACACGGAGCCGGTGCTGGACGGGGTGCCGGAGTCGCTGGTGCCCCTGCTGGCGGCCTGCCTGGACAAGTCGCCGGGGGCGCGGCCCACCGCGGACGAGGTGGTGGAGGAACTCGGCGGCGGGGGTGGCTGGGGGGCGGCGCTGATTCCCGGGCTGGAGGGGGACATCGCGGCGCGGGAGGCGGAGGCGGGGGCGCTGTCGGAGGGGGCGGGGACTCTTCGGCTGCCGGGGGCGCCGGTGGGGTTCGGCGGGACGGCGCCGGGGACCGCGTACGGATCGTCAGGCGCGTACCGCCCTCCTGTCACCGGCCCGGAACCGCCCGCCGGGGGTGCCCCGCGACGGCGAGCGGTCCCGTTTCTCGTGGCGGGCGGCATCGTGACCGCCGCCGCCGTCACGGCACTTCTGTGGCCGGGCGGCGGCGGGGGAGCCCCGAACGGGGACGGCCGTACGTCCCCGCCGTCCTCCCCGTCGCCGTCGCCCTCCCTCCCCGCCTCCTGGGCGGGGACCTGGAAGGGCACCGCGCCCGGCAGCACGGCCGGTGACAACGTCCTCGAAGCGCACACGACGGGGACGACCGTCACGCTCACGCTTCACGCGGCCGTCCGCGGTGACATCGCCGGCCGTCAGGTCAGCCATGTCACCGACGCCAGGACCGGCGAGGACATCGGCTGCACGGAGACGCTCGCCCTGCGCGAGGTGCACGGCAGGACGATGGTCTTCGAGTCGGTGACGAGCACCGCGACGGACCCGTCCGCGAGCGTGCTGTGCCTGCGGGGGAACGTCTACACCCTCACCGAGTCGAGGACCGACACCCTGTCCGTGAAGGAGGACGGCTTCGGGACGTCGGGGGACCCGACCAGCCTGACGCGTTCGCGCTGACGCCGGGGCGCGGCGCGGTCAGAGGCGCAGCAGGAGCTCCGGTCCGATCGGCAGCCCCGGGACGTCTCCCCGCGAGGGCGCCGTGTCGTCGAAGTCGAAGCCCCAGCGGTGGGAGGGGGCGCAGCCGAACATGCGCTGGGCGATGGTGGGCAGGGAGAGGTCGGCGCTGGCGAGGGAGTCCCAGATCAGGGCGAGGCCCTGGCGGTCCGCCCCCGGGTCGGTGAGCCAGCGGCTGGTGCACAGGCCGGGGAACTCGCCGGCGCAGGAGGCGGGGCCCGCCGGATGGACGTCGGGCTTCCCGGACGGGGTGCGGGTTTCGGCGGTGCGGCGCCTGTCCCACCAGGCGATGACGACGTGCATGGGGCCTCCGGCGGCAGAGTGTCTGGTGTGCGTGTGATCGCGGTGTCCCCGTTGACACCCGTGCTTGGCCTCGGTCCCGTCCGGGACGGCCCGCCTGGCGGTCAGAGCTGGGAGCCGCCGGTGGCGTCGATGGTCTGCCCCGTCACCCAGCGGGCGTCGTCGGAGGCGAGGAAGGCGACGATGTCGGCGACGTCCTCGGGGCGCCCCACCCGGCCGAGGGCCGACAGCGCGGCGGCGGACTCCTCGGCCGCCGCGTTGCCGCGCAGCCAGGAGGCGTTGATGTCGGTGTCGATGATGCCGGGGGCCACCGAGTTGACCGTGATGCCGCGTCCGCCGAGCGCCTTGGCGAGGGTGAGGGTGAAGGCGTCGACGGCTCCCTTGGTCATCGCGTAGGCGATGATGTCGGTCAGCGCGATCCGGGTGGCGCCCGACGAGGTGTTGATGATCCGCCCGCCGTCGCGCAGGCGCCCCAGCCCCTGCTGGGTGAGGAAGAAGGGGGCGCGCATGTTGACGGCGACCGCCTCGTCGAACGCCTCGGCCGTGGTGTCCCCGATCTCGCCGCGCGGGGTGATGCCGGCGTTGTTGACCAGGATGTCGAGGTCGGGGCCGTCCGTGTGGTCCAGGACCTGGCGGTCGTAGCTCGCCCAGAGGGCCTCCACGTCCCCGGGCCGGCCCAGTTCGGCGTGGACCGCGAAGGCGGCGCCGCCCTTGGACCGGATGGTGTCCACGACCTCGTCGGCCGCGGCGGCGTTGCGCCCGTAGTGGACGGCCACCAAGGCGCCGTCCGCGCCGAGCCGTTCGGCGATCGCCCGGCCGATCCCGCGGCTTGCGCCGGTCACCAGTGCTGTCTTTCCTGCGAGCGCGCCCATGGGCTCCCTTTCGCGTCCAAATTCTGTAGCGATGACTATGGAAGGAGCGTACCCGATTTTATTAGCGATCGCTGTAAAATCCGTGCATGACTACGACCAAGCGCGGCAGGCCGCGGAGTTTCGACCGCGAGGTCGCGCTCGTGCGGGCCACGCTGCTGTTCTGGCAGCACGGTTACGAGGGCACGTCCATCGCCGACCTGACCGGCGCCATGGGGGTCTCGCCGCCGAGCCTGTACGCGGCCTTCGGCGACAAGCGCGCCCTCTTCACCGAGGTCGTCGAGCGCTACGGCGACACCTTCGGCGCGTTCATGGAGAACGCCCTCGACCAGGAGAGCGACGTCCGTAAGGGCTTCGCGAGGATGCTGGACGAGGCGGCCGTGTCGTACACCGACCCCGAGCACCCGGCCGGCTGCCTCGTCATCAGCGCGGCGATCAACTACTCCCCGGGGACCGCCGACGTCGAGGAGGACATGCGCGCCCGCAGGGTGGCGAACGTACGGTCCTTCGAGAAGCGGCTGACGGACGCGAAGGCCCGGGAGGCGCTCCCCGAGGGGACCGACACCCGGGCCCTGGCCGTCTACTTCGCCGCCGTCGTCCAGGGCATGTCGCAGCAGGCGCGGGACGGCGCGACCGCGCAGGAACTGCGCAGGGTCGCCGCGTACGCCATGGCGGCCTGGCCCGCGCCGGCCTCCTGAGCGGACGTCCGCCCATCCGTCAGCGGGCGGGCGGCTCGTCCCCCGTGCGGCACAGCCGCGCCACGACGTGCGTGTACTTCTCGTCGGACCGCAACCGCCGGAACGCCAGGTCCAGTTCACGGTCGAGCGTCCGGCTGGCGCCGGTCCACAGCGCGAGCCCGGCGTCCGTGGCCGCGATCCGGGTGGTCCGCTGGTCGCAGGGCCAGGCGACCCTGACGGTCCAGCCCGACCGCTCCAGCCGCTCCAGCATCCGGCTCGCCGTCGAGTCGCTCACCCCCAGCCGCCGGGCCACACCCCCCACGGCCACGGAGTCCGGCCGCTCCCGCACCAGCACGCCCAGCGCCATCAGCGGTCCCACGCCGATGCCGTGCCGGACCGTCAGGGTGCGGTCGAGCTGTGTCTGCAACAGGGAGAACATCGGCACGACCCGGGTCCACAGCCGGGAGACCTGTTCGGGGTGGTCGGCGGAGTGCTCTGCGTCTTCGTGCGGCTCGGCCACGGTTCCTCGTGTCCTCGGTCTTCCGGGTGCTGTCTCTCGTTCAGGACGCGGCCAGTTCGGGCACCCGGGGCGGCAGCCGGTCGGAGACGGAGGCCGCGAGCGCGCGTACGGTGATCAGCCGCGCCGGGCCCCGGTCCGTCAGGAGCCGTGCCCGGCAGCCGTGCGGGACGAGCACCAGCCGTCCCGCGCGCAGGACGTGTTCGCCGGAGTCCGTGACCAGCACCGGTTCCCCCTCCAGGACGAGCAGCGCCTCCTCCACGCCGTGCTCGGGGGTCGCCGCGAGGACGGCGCCCGCGGGGAGCGTCCAGTGCTCCACCGCCTCGCACTCGCTGTGCAGCATGCCCCGGCGCACCAGGCAGCTCCACGCGGCCTCCGCCCCGGTGGTGGGCCAGGGGACCCGTACCGCCTCGGCGGTCGTCGAGATGATCACGACGCCTCCACGGAGCGGCCCGGCAGCGCCAGCGTCACGACCAGCAGCCGCAGCGGGGTGGCCGCCTCGAAGACGGTGGACGAGCCCGCGCCCAGGGTCACGCAGGTGTCCGGCGACAGGTCGGCCGTGGCGCCGCCGGCGGTGGCCCGGCCCGCGCCGCTGTGCACGAACACGGCGAGTTCGGCGTCGGGCGAGCCCAGTTCCGTCCGCCCGCCCGTGCCGAGTTCGACGGTCTCCACCCGGCGCAGCGGGCCGGAGAAGACGCCGTCGGTGGAGACGGTCCGCTCCGCGAAGAGGTCGTGGATGACTGCGTCGCCCATGGGGGGAACTCCTGGATGGCTGGGGCCGGTTCCGGACAGGACGGCGTCGGTGCCGGGTGCGAGCGTTTCGATGACCCACCAGTCGAGGTCGGTGTGCCCGGTGTTGCGCAGCCCGTGCACGTTGCCGGGGGCCGTCAGCGCGAGCGAGCCCGCACCCACGGGGTGGGGGACGCCGTTGAAGAGGAACTCCCCGCGCCCGTGCAGGACGAGGTAGATCTCCTCGGTACGGGTGTGCCGGTGCTCCCCGCTGAGCCCGCCCGGCGGGATGGAGGCCCACTCGACGGCCTCGGTGGCGGAGTCGAGCTGACGGCGGCCCGCGAAGCACTTCCAGTGCGTGCGCCCGGCGGCTCCGTGGACGCCGTGGACCGTCGCCGCGCCCGCCACGGCCGCGACCGAGCGGAAGCCGCGAGGGCCGCCCGCGCCCGGGACGGTGACCGTCCCGGGGCGGGAGGCGGCGGAGACGGTCACCGGGAGACACCCGCCGTGAGCAGCCCGAGCTCCTCGGCCGCCGCGCCGAGTTCGGCCTCGGTGACGTCGTTGACGAAGACCGCGCTGCCGATGCCGACCGGAAGCGGCAGCCGCTGCTTGCCGTCACGGTGGCGCACGGTGTCGCGCAGCGCCTCCCCGAGCACCTCCGGCGTGCACAGGGGGTGCCACGAGGGCAGGCCCAGACGGGCCATCACCCCGAGGACACGGTCACGCTGGTAGGCGCTGACGAGTCCGCGCCGCTCGGCCATCACGGTGGTGAGCGCCATGTCCACGGCCACGGCCTCGCCGTGCAGCAGCGCGGGCAGGGCGTGCATCTCGATGGTCGGGCTGAACGTGTGGCCGTAGTCGACGACCCGTTCCAGCACCTTCTCCCAGAGGTTGGGCTGAAGCTCCTCCAGCATCCCCTGGATGGCCCGCTCGACCACCTCGGTCGCGGGGTCGAGGTGCAGCCCGTGAGCCGCGAGGCGCTGGTCCACCGGGACGTCGGCCGGCGTGAGGCCGATGCCCGCCGGGCTCTGGAGCCGGGCGCCCAGCAGGTCGGCGCCGTGCTGCTCCAGCAGGTCGAACAGGCGGGCGTCCTTGATGAGGGCGATCTTGAGGATCTCGGCCAGGCCGTTGCTGATGTGCCGTTCGTCGAGGGTGGCCAGGAACGACCGGTCCAGCAGGGTGCGGTTCGCCGGGAAGTAGGTGCCCAGACGGTTCTTGTGCCCGTTGTGGTTGACGCCGGTCTTCGCCCCGACCCCCGCGTCCACCAGGCCGATCAGGGTGGTGGGGATGCGGATGAACGGCGTGGAGCGCCGGTAGAGGCTGGCGGCGAAGCCGACGATGTCCATGAGGACGCCGCCGCCGACGGCGATGACGGGTTCCCGCCTGCGGTCGATGCCGAAGGAGTCGAGGGCCTCGGTGACCCGCAGCACCGCGTGCATCGACTTGTGCGTCTCGCCGTCGTCCAGCACCAGCACGTGGTGCTCCACGCCGTGATGCGCGAAGTAGGCGCGGATACGGTCGCCGTACAGGGAGTCGACCACCTGGTCGGTGACGACGAAGCGCCGCTGGCCGCCGCCGCCCGGGGCGTCCTCCAGGATGGTGGAGTTCGCCGGGTCGAGCAGGTTCTCGCAGGCACGTATCTCGTACTGGACCGGGTTGCTGGTCTGCACGGACCAGTGGGTGACCGGGTTGCCCACGGCGAAGAGGCCGTCGTTGTGCCGGGTGGTCAGGGTTTCCTGCTGCATAGGGGTTCCGCCTCCGACGAAGAGTTCGGTTCGGGTCCGTCGCGAATTCGGTCGGGGCAGCTCGCTTGAGTGTCCGCGCGGCAAGGCCCTCTGGGCCGCCTGCGCGAGATGTGGCCACTTCACCGTGGCCTGCCCCCGTCGCCGACAAGACCCTGACACATGGGTCGTTGCGCACGCAAGGAATGGCCTGAGGTTCGACTGTGGCGGATGGCCGATAAGGGATCGGACGAAGAGGGTTAAAGCTGCTTTACCTGTATGTCTTCTTCGGTCTCGTCGCGTCGGGATGGCTGAAACGGCTCAGGTTCTTCTTGCTTCCGCAAGGATCTGGGGGCAAGAAAAAGCCCCCCGTTCGATCGCGACGGGGGGTGGGGGTGGGCGTGGACGTGGCGCCGGGCGCGTCACTGGTCGAGGGTCGGCGCGTACCGCAGTCTCGCGACCACCGAGCTGGTGCGGCTGTCCACGGAGGCGACCTCCAGTGCCATGCCGACCTCGCGGCGGAAGAGGTTGCCGATGTCCGCGACCACGGACCGGCCGGCTTCCGTGACGCGGACCACCACACCTCTGCGGTCACCGGCGTGGGCCGCCTTCTCGGCGAGCCCCCGGGCCTCCAGGCGCTGGGCCGCGCGCGTGGCCGACGACTGGTTGAGGCCGAGGAGCTGGGCGAGTTCGTTCATCCGGATGCCCGCCGGGTCGCCGTTGCACAGTGCCCGCAGGGCGAGGAAGTCGGTGAGGCCCAGGTCGAAGTCCTCGGAGAGTCGCCGGTCCAGGGTGGTGCCGACCTCCGCGACGAGTACGGACAGCTGGCTCCACAGTTCGACGCTGTCTTCCTTGCGCGTTCGCATGATGTCGCCTTCTTCAGGGTGCCCGAGGATTCCGCCGCCCGCCGAAGGGACCTTCGGGCACAGTGAGGGGCAGGCTCGGTCCCATCGAACCGGGACGGCCAGGCCATAACCCAGGGTACGAGGCGGTGGCAACCAAGAGAACCCTTGGATGGCCGGGCTTTTCCATGCCCACACATGGAGCTCTCTTCGATCTTGAAGTCGTGACTCTTCGTCGATTCTTCGTAGCAGTGAGAAATGCCTGCTCAGGGGCGACCTGGAGCCCTCCTGGGGGCCGGGGTGGCGCCTCCCGATCCTTGCGTACGCATCGACATTGTCCTACTGTCGCCCTCGGCCGGCCCCCGGTCGTGACCAGGGGCCGGAGTCGGAGCATTCCAAGGGGGAACCATGCTCAATGCCGTCACGGCCTCGTCCGCTCCACCGCTCCGCGGTCTGCCCACCGCGCGGGCCGTGGACCACCACGCGTTCACGGTGCCGCGCCTCGACGAAGCCGTCGCCTTCTTCACCGGCGTGCTCGGAGGCGAACTCTGCTACCGCGAAGGACCGGTCGAGGACCCCTCGGGTGACTGGATGACGAGGAAACTGGGCGTGCACCCCCGGGCCAGTGCCCGGATCGCCCTGGTCCGGCTCGGCCCCCACACCAACCTGGAGCTCTTCCAGTACACGGCCCCCGGCCAACTCCTCTCCCCGCCCGGCCCGAACGACGTCGGCGGCCACCACCTCGCCCTGACCGTGACGGACCCGGACGCCGCCGAGGAGCATCTGCGCCGCGCGGGCACCGTCCGTCTCGGACCGTCGGACAGCGCCTCCGGCGAGTGGCGCCGCTGGTTCCTGACCCCGTGGGGGACGCTCTTCTCGCTGCGCGGCCCGGGAGCGCGGACCGGCGGCTTCGTGCCCGCCGCCGTGCCGTGCACGAACGACGCGCAGCGGGCGCTGGGCCTCCTGGGCGTGGAGCACGTGAGCTACACCGTCGGCGACCTCGACGCCGCCACGGCCTTCTTCACCGACGTGCTCGGAGCGGAACCCGTGGCGGACGCGCACGACACGGCGGACGGACACTGGCCGCCCGGCGCCGAGCACGCGCGACGGGTACTGCTGCGCACCGGTCCCACCGCCAACTGCGAACTCGTCCAGAGCGGAACGGGCGCCCTGCGCTCCCGGCCCCCGCGCAACAGCGACATCGGCGGCCACCACCTGGCCTTCTTCGTGGACGACGTTGACAGGGCCGCCGCCCATCTGCGCGAGCAACGCGGCGTGGTGCTCATGGGCGAACCGGAGACGGTCACCGAAGGCCCGATCGCCGGCGACCGCTGGCTCTACTTCGGCACCCCGATCGGCATCCAGATGGAGATCATCAACATGCCGGACGGGTCTCTGCCGTACGAGACCCTGACCTCGGCCCGCCGCGCCACGCCCGGCGGACTGCACTGGCACGACCGCCCCTGAGCGCCGGAGCCCGTGCCGTCGGGCTCCGTGATGAAACGTTCCTCCCGGTCGTGAAACGTTCCTCCGATCGTCCGTGAACGGCCCGGCCGTCACCCGACCGGCCTCGGCCGACCCCGTGGGCCCCGGCCCCGGGCGTACCCCGCGCGGCGCGTCGACGCCGTAGCGGCACCCTTCACGCACCCGCGCCGCCCACACATGCGGCCGTGCCCCCCTCTTCGTCACCCAAGGACTCAGCCATGCCCTCTCCTGCCCCGCTGCCCTCGGACACCTCGGCACCACCGGCCTCCACCGGCCGCCCCGACCGTGTGCACCGCCGGACGTTCCTGGCCGGCACGGCCGCGGCGGGCGGCGCCCTCGCGGTCACCGCGGCCGGCCTCGCGCCCACGGCCCAGGCCGCCCCCGTCCGCAACTCCACCGCCCCCGCCCAGGCCGGCCCTCCCGTCACGGTGCGCCCGGCGGACCGGCGCTACACCGACCTGCGGCGCGGCACCAACCAGCGCTGGGTCGGCAGCCCCGAACAGATCGTCCTCGCCACCTCCACGGCCGACGTCGTCCGGGCCGTGCAACAGGCGGCCGACTCCGGCCGGCGCCTGGCCGTGCGCAGCGGCGGCCACTGCTACGAGGACTTCACCACCAGCCAGGACATCGCGGTCGTCCTCGACCTGTCACGCATGGACGACATCTCCTACGACGAGAGCCGCCGGGCCTTCAGCGTCCGCCCCGGCGCCGCCCTCGGCCGGGTCTACGACCGCCTCTACAAGGGCTGGGGTGTCTACCTCCCGGCCGGCAACTGCCCCACCGTCGCGGCCGGCGGCCACATCCAGGGCGGCGGCTACGGCTCCATGAGCCGGCGCGACGGGCTCGCGGTCGACCATCTGTACGGCATCGAGATCGTCGTCGTCCAGGCCGACGGCACCGCCCGCGCGATCACCGCGACCCGCGAACCCGACGACCCGCACCGGGAGTTGTGGTGGGCGCACACCGGGGGCGGTGGCGGCAACTTCGGCGTGGTGACGCGCTACTGGCTGCGCTCTCCCGGCGCCACCGGCAGCGAGCCTGCCGCGCAACTGCCCACGCCCCCGCGCGAGGTGTGGCTCAGCGAGGTCGCCTGGCCGTGGGAGCGGCTGACCGAGGCCCGCTTCACCCGGCTCATGTGGAACCACGGCGACTGGCACGCCCGCAACAGCGCCCCCGACTCTCCGTACACGGCGCTGTTCAGCCAGCTCAAGCCCTTCCACAAGTCGGCGGGCGCGGTCGTCCTCGACTCCCTGGTCGACGCCGGCGCCCCCGGCGCCGAGAACCTGCTCCAGACGTACATATCGGAGGTCGGCGCGGGAGTCGGCGTCACGCCCCAGGTCCGCCAGTACCGGCGGGTCCCGTGGCTGCACGCCACCCAGTGGCCCGGGTTCACCGGCCCCGACCCCACGATCAGGTTCAAGGGCAAGTCCGTCTACGCCCGGCGCAACTACACCGACGACCAGATCGCCGCCGCCTACCGGCACCTGACCCGCGACGACTTCCACAACCCGAGCGCGCTCCTCATGATCGCCTCCTACGGCGGCAAGGTGAACCAGGTCGCTCCCGGCGACACCGCCGTGCCGCAGCGCGACTCCGTCCTCAAGTACCAGGTCGTCTCCCTGTGGAACGACGCCGCCGACGACCAGGCCAACATCGCCTGGGTCCGGGAGTGCTACCGCGACATGTTCGCCGCCACCGGCGGTGTGCCCGTCCCGAACGAGACCAACGACGGCTGCTTCGTCAACTACGCCGACACCGACCTCGGCGACCCCGAGTGGAACACCTCGGGCGTGCCGTGGCACGACCTCTACTACAAGAACGGCTACCGGCGCCTCCAGAAGGCCAAGGCCGCCTGGGACCCCACCGGCTTCTTCCGGCACGCCCAGTCGATACGGCCCGCGTGACCGCCCGCCCCGCCCCGCCACTCCCACACCCCGAGGTGAACATCGTGTCCGCCGAATCCGCCGTACCCGGGCGCGCGTCCCGGCTCCCCTCACTGACCGGGATGCGGTTCTTCGCCGCCTTCCTCGTCTTCCTGTTCCACCTGTCGCTCCTGGACGCCTACTCCACGACGGGCGAGGGCCACGGCCCGTTCGCCTCCGCGCTGAAGAACGGCGGCTGGGCCGGCGTCACCTTCTTCTTCATCCTCAGCGGCTTCGTCCTGACCTGGTCCGCCCGGGACGACGACACCACCCGCGCCTTCTGGGGCCGCCGGCTGGTCAAGATCTACCCCAACCACGTCGTCACCTTCTTCCTCGCCCTGGTCTCGTACGCCTACGCGTCGGCCACCTGGGGGAGCGGCATCCCCAACTTCCTGCTCCTGCAAGCCTGGATACCCCACGACTACGCGTTCTTCAGCGTCAACAACCCCAGCTGGTCGATCTCCTGCGAGCTGCTCTTCTACCTCCTGTTCCCCGCCCTGCACCGGGGAGTGCGCCGAATCCGCGCCGAACGGCTGTGGTGGTGGGCCGCCGCAACCGCCACCGCGATCGTGCTGCTGCCCCTGGCCGTCGGACTCCTGCCGGCCGGGGAGACGTTCGGCCCGAACCACGCCAACTCGCCGCTGTACGGGCACTCGATCACCCAGATGTGGCTCGTCTACATCTTCCCGCCCGTCCGCGTCCTCGACTTCCTCCTCGGCATCCTGATGGCCCGGATCGTCCTGTCCGGCCGGTGGATCGGCCTCGGAGTGCTCCCCGCCCTGGCCCTCACGGTCGCGGCGTACGCGGCCAGCCTCCATGTCCCCTTCCTCTTCTCCCTGAACGCCGTCGTCGTCGTGCCCTTCGCCCTGCTCATCTCCGCCGCCGCGGCACGGGACGCGGGGGGCCGTGCCACCGCGGTGAGCGGACGGTTCTGGGTCTGGCTGGGCGAGGTGTCCTTCGCCTTCTACCTGGTCCACCAGATCCTGCTGTCCGTCACCCAGGAACGCTTCGGCTTCCGGACGGCGGACTCGCCCGCCGAAGCCGTCGGCGTGGCCGCGCTCGTCGCCGCGGTGAGCCTGCTGGTGGCCTGGCTGCTGTACGCCGGAGTGGAACGGCCCGTCGTACGGGCCTGGGCCCGCCGGACCCGGAAGGCTCCGCCCGCCCCTGTGCCGGACGCCGCCGTCCGGCCGCCGCACGACGACGACCACGACCGGCCCGTCACCGTCGGCACCACGGCCTGACCCTCGCGTCCGGCGCGCGGCACCCGCGTACCCGGCCCGGACCCGGCGACCCCGGCGGGGGAGACCGGGTCCGGGCCGGGCGGACAGGGCCGCCGAGGAGAGCACCTCCGAGGAGATCACCGACAAGGAGAACACCCCCATGCCGCTTCCCGTGCTCGCGATGATGCTCTGCACCTTCTGCATCGGCACCGCCGAGAGCGTCATCGCCGGCATCCTCCCCGACATCGCCTCGGACGTCGGCGTCTCCCTCACCGCCGTCGGCATGCTGATCAGCGTGTACGCCGTCGCGGTCGTCCTCCTCGGACCGGTCGTCACGGCGGCCACGGCCCGGCTCCGCCCGAGGGTTCTGATGCCCTGCATGATGGGGGTGTTCGTCCTCGGCAACGCCCTCGCGGCGCTCGCGCCGGATTTCGGCTGGCTGGTCGTCGGCCGGGTGGTGAGCGCGCTGGTCCACTCCACGCTCATCGCCGCGTTCGTCGCGACCGCCCGCGACATGGCCCCCGCCGGGCGCCGGGCCGCCTGGGGAGCGAAGATCACGCTCGGCATCGGACTGTCCAGCGTGGCCGGCGTACCGGCCGGCACCCTGATCGGGAACGCCTTCGGCTGGCGCGCGACGTTCTGGGCGCTCGCCGCGCTGAGCCTGGCCGCCGGGGCACTGCTCACCCGGTGCGCGATCCCGGACCCCTTGCCGACGGTCGTCGCTACCGGTGCCCTCGGCGATACGGCTGGTGTCCCCGGACGGGCGCGGGCTCTGCCGGGGCCGATGCTGCTCGTCGCCCTGGTGATCGTGCTCGGTACGGGAGGGGTGTTCGCCCTCTACACCTACGCCTCCCCCTACCTCACGCGGTCCGCCGGATTCGGCCCGCAGTCCGTCACGGTCCTGCTCCTCCTCTACGGCGCCGGCGGCATCCTCGGCAACACGGCCGGCGGACGCGCGGCCGACCGCTCCCCGCGCGCGGCCGTCCTCGTCACGCTGGGCACGGCCACCGCGAGTCTGCTGCTCCTGTCCCTGCCGGTCGGCGGGCAGGGTCTCGTCGCCGGACTGTTCTGCCTGCTGGGCGCCGCCTACTTCGCCACCATCCCCGCCCTCAACACCCAGATCGTGACCGCCGCGGGCACCGCGTCGCCGACCATGGCCCTCACCGTCAACAACTCCGCCTTCTGCGTGGGCATCGCGCTCGGCAGCTGGCTCGGCGGCCTCCTCCTGGCCCACGGCCACCCCCTCCCGTCCGTCGCCACCGCGGGCGCGGCACTGACCACCGCGGCCCTGCTGCTCGCCCTGGTCGCCGGGAGACGCGTGCGGGACACGACCGGGACACCCGAACCGGCGCCACCGAAGGCGACCAGCGCCACCTGACGGCGAACGCCTGTTCAGGGAACCTGTGTTGGCCAAGGCCGAAGCCAGTAGGTTCACGCCATGAGCGACGACGACGAATACCTGGAGAAGAGTTCGGCTGCCGCACGGATGGGGACGGCGGCCGAGTACCTGGTCGCGGCTTCCGCCATCCTCGCCACGGGCGGGGAGCTGAACGTCTCCACCTCGCTCGTGGACGACGAAGGGGTGGACCTCGTGTTCCACCGGCGTGGGAGTTCCGCGACCCTGGCCGTGCAGGTCAAGGCCAGGATGTCCACCGGGACACAGGTCGGGCAGGGCAAGGTGATGGCGTTCGTGCGGTCGCAGACGTTCCAGCCGCGGCCCGGCCTGGACATGCTGTTCGTCGCCGTGGACGTCGAACGGGGGGCGGTCATGACGGCGTGGCTGATACCGAGTGCCGTGTTCCAGGAGATGGTGACGGAGCCGAACAGCCAGGGGCGGTTCCGGTTCTCCGCGTCCATGAAGCCGGGCTCGAAGGACCGGTGGACCCCCTTCCGGCTGGAGCCGGATGAGCTGCCCAAGCGCATCCTGACGCGACTCGCGGAACTGGAGAGGCCGTCCGGACCCGGCGGAGCGACATCCGGGTAGGACTCTGGCCGTGTGCGGTGGAGGAGGGGGTGGGACCGGTGCCGGGGTGGCACTGGTGCCACCCCCAAGACGGAGGGCAGCGTGATCGATCCGGGGGGTGTCCGGGGGCGAGCATCGGAGCAGGTGCCGCGCGCGGGCGTGGCGGTGAGGGGATGCGATGTCCAGGTACGCGAGGTTCGTGTGGTCGGTGGCCGCGGCGGTGGTGGTGACGGCGGCGGTGCCGGTGGCCGCGCGGGCGGGGGACGGTGTGGGGCGTTACGAGGCGCAGGAGTTGGTGTGGGGGCCGTGCGATCAGGAGGGGGCGTTGGAGTGCGCGAGCATGACCGTGCCGCGTGACTGGCGGCATCCTGGGGTGGGGGCGGATCTCACCGTCGAGGTGTCCCGGCATCGGGCGGCCGATCCGGCGAAGCGGCGGGGGGTGCTGATGATGGCCGCCGGGGGGCCGGGGGCTTCGGGGCTGGGCCGGCCCGCCGGGTTCGTGGCGGCGTCGCCCGAGGTGGGGGCCGTCTACGACGTGGTGAGTTTCGATCAGCGGGGGGTCGGGGCGAGTTCGCGGGCCGTGTGCCAGACCGATGACCAGTTCCGGGACTTCTACGCCGGTGACTTCCGTGACCGGTCGCCGGGCGCGCTGCGCGGGGTCGTCGAGCGGTCGCGGGAGTTCGTGCGGGGGTGTCTGGCGGGCGGCGATCTGGTCCGGTACCTCGACACCGACCAGGCCGTCCACGACATGGACCTGTTCCGTGAGCTGCTCGGCGTACGGAAGATCTCGTACTACGGCCCCTCGTACGCCACTTGGCTCGGCGCCTACTACGCGACGGAGTTCCCGCAGCACGTCGAACGCGCCGTGCTGGACAGCAACCTGGCGTTCGACGGGAGCTGGGAGCAGGCCGAGCTGGGGCAGCCGATGAGCTTCCAGCGGCGTTTCGAGCAGGACTTCCTGCCGTGGATCGCGAAGTACGACTCCGTCTACCACTACGGGGGTACGGCGGCCGGGGCGAAGGCCACGTGGGAGGCGAGGCGGGCCGCCCTGCGCGAACGGCCCCTCACCGTCGGTTCGTCGACGATCGGCCCCAACCAGTTGGACAACGCCACCATCCAGGGCATGTACAACGCCGGCCTCTGGCCCTCCCTGGCGTCCGTCCTCGCCTCCCTCGAACACTGGGACACCACGACAGCGGCCGAACGGCAGCGGGCCGCCAAGACCTTCGCGAACTACCTTTCCCCCGGCTTCAACGCCGTCTATTTCCCGGTCACGTGCAACGACACCCCCTGGAACCGAGACCTGGGCCACTGGGTACGGCAGAGCGCCGCCGACACCGAGAAGTACCCCCTCCTCGGCGCGCGGGAACTCGCGTACGCGTCGGTCTGCGCGTTCTGGCCGGCGTCGGACGCCCCGCACGTCAAGGTCACCGGCAAGGGCCTGCCGCCCACGCTGATGCTCAACTCCGTGCACGATCCGGCCACTTATTACGAGGGTGCGCTGCGGGCGCATCGTGCGCTGAAGGGGTCCCGGCTGGTCACGGTCGCCGGGGGCGGCGACCATGGGCAGTACCAGAACGGGAACGCGTGCGTGGACTCGGTCGTCGACGCCTATCTGGTCGAGGGGAAGGTGCCGGCGCATGACCTGGAGTGCGCCGCCAACTCCCTGCCGGTGCCGACGAGTTGAGCAACTCCCTTGCCCGGGGCGTCACTTGTAGATCTTGCCGGACTCGGCCTCGGCCGGGGCGAGCAGCTGGGAGACCGTCACGAAGGTGTAGCCCCGCTCCCTGAGGACCTTCAGGATGCCGGGCATCGCCGGGACGGTGCCCTTGTGGAGGGGGTGGAGCAGGACGACGCCGTCCCGGTCGGCGCCCGCGAGGACGCGCTCGGTGATCAGGGCGGTGTCGTCCGTCTCGTAGTCCTTCGCGGTCACCGTCCACAGGACCTGCGCCATGCCGAGTTCCTCGCAGATCCCGGAGACGCGGTCGTCGGTGCGGCCCTGGGGCGGGCGCATCAGGGTCGGTTCGGTGCCGGTGAGGCCCGCGATCGCCTGTGTCGTACGGCGGAGTTCGTCGCGGATCTGGGTGTCGGAGGCGTCGGTCAGGACCGCGTGCGTCCAGGTGTGGTTCCCGATCTCGTGGCCCTCCGCGGCGATCCGCCGGACCACCTGGGGGAACTCGTGGATGCGGCGGCCCTCCAGGAAGAAGGTGGACGGCGCCTCGTACTCCTTGAGGAGGTCCATCAGCCGGTCGGTGGGTTCGCCCGGGTTGCCGTCGAAGGTCAGGGCGATGCACTTGGCCCGCCGGCAGTCCACCTCCACCGACCGCACGCCCGCTTTCGATCCGGCCCTGTCCCGTTCCTCGCGCGGAGACAGCGTCTCCATCCTGTGCGCCTGGACGATCATGACGACGGTCACCGTCACCGCCGCCACCACGGACAGGGCCAGAAGTATGAGCAGCCGGGTCTTTCTCCTGAGGATCTTCACCCCAGGGAGAAGAAATCGGCACAGGAAGGGTTGCCCGACGCCCCGGATAGTGACCCAGGCCACGTACTGACCCGACGCCGAGAAATCCGGCCGGGGCCCGCTGGCTAGCCTGTCTCAATGACAGAACGCCCCTCTTTCGGCACGCAGTTGACGAGCCTGCTGTCCCGAAGAAGCCTCACCGCAAAGGAGTTGGCCGAACGCACCGGCCTGAACGCGGCCGACATCCGGACGGTGCTCGCGGGGCGCCACCCCACGGAACCCCACCTACGCCGCCTCGCCCCCGCCCTGGGCCTCCACACCGTCGACCTCTTCATCCTCGCCGGCCGCCCGGTCCCACCGGACCTGGCCCCCCTGGACGCGGCAGCCGCGCGCTGGGCGGCCAGAACGGTCACGGACACGGCCCACCTACCCGCACCGGCCCGCCGCCGACTCCTGGAGCTGACCCGCTCCCTCCCGCAGGAGGAACGCCGTTCCCCCTTCGTCCTCAACCCGCCCGGCCCCCTCCCCGACACCCCCGGCGCCAAGGCCGTCACCATGCTCCGCCACCGCAACCTGACCTGGACGGGCATGGCCCGGGCCCTCGCGTGCGTGACTCCCACCTACCTCTCCGCCTCCACCTACGGCATCATCGCCGACAACCGCAAGGACCTGACCCCACGCCTGGTGACCGACTTCGCCGCGCTGCTGGCGGTCGACCCCCGCGAACTCGCCCTGTTCACGGACGTTTCCCTGGACGAGGTGCCGCAGCCTCCCTCCCCGGTGGTGGCGGACGTCGCGCTGCTGCTCTGGGAGATGCGTCGGCTCTCCGCCGGGCAGGCTCGGCGTGTCTGTGATGTGGGTCACTCTTTGCTGTCCTCTCGGTAAGTATTGAAGTTTCAAGATCTACGGTCGAGATCCCCCACACGTCCGGCGCCCCCGTCGCCGGACACGACAAGAGGATCGCCCGTGGACACCCCCCACACCTCTCCGTCCCTCCCCCCACCCCCCGTCGCCGACGTCGCCGTGGTCGGTGCCGGGATCGTCGGGCTCGCCAACGCCCTGCAACTCGCCAAGCGGGGACTGCGGGTGACGTTGTTGGACAACGTCCGTGATCAGCGGCGCAGTTACAAGGTCGGGGAGTCGTTCCTCGTCTTCACCAGCGCGTTCCTGCGTACCGTCGGCGGACTGGACGACTTCGTCAGCAACGAGTCGTTCATCAAGCTGGGCGTCTGGTTCACGAGCGGCGCCGAACACCGCGAGGACTTCCGGGGCACGACGGAGTGGGCCGTGAACGCCGATCCGCATCCGCCGCACTACCTGTACGACGAGGCGCCCGACAAGAAATGGTTCCGCTGCATGTTCCTGGACATGCAGATCGTCAGGCCCGAGGCGGAGGACGTGATGCGCGCCGCCGCGCACGCCCACCCGGGCATCACCTTCCTCGACGCGGCCCGCGTACGGGAACTGCACATCGCGGACGCCGGCTCCACCGACCCGCACCGCCTGGAGTGGAGCGAGTCCGGCCCGGACGCCGCCACCGGCACCACCCTCGCCCGCTGGATCATCGACTGCTCCGGCCGCAACCGCCTCCTGGCCCGCAAGTTCGACCACGCGGCGGAGAACCGCGAGGACGACGACGGCTTCCGCACGACCGCCGTGTGGGCCCAGTTCAAGGACGTCGGCGACGAACACTTCGACGAACGCTGGACCCATCACACCGAGGACGGCCGCACCACCCCGCGCGACCTGTACACCGTCCACCTCTGGGGCGAGGGCTACTGGATCTGGGTGATCCGCCTCTCCCAGGACCGCATCAGCGTCGGCGCCACCTTCGACCGGCGCAACCCCCCGCCGGGCGACACCCCGCGCGAACAGTTCTGGAACCTCGTCCGCCGCTACCCCGTGCTCGACGGCGTCGTCGACGAGGAACGCCTCCTGGAGTTCCGGACCTTCCGCAACGCCCAGCACTGGACCGACACCTTCGCGAGCGAACGCCGGTACGCGATGGCCGGTGACGCGGCGAGCATCATCGACGCCTACTACAGCCAGGGCATCGCGCTGGCCCTCGTGACGAGCTGGCATCTCGCCAACCTGGTGCAGCGCGACGTCCAGGAGGGCCGGCTGGACCTGCCGTACATCGAGCGCATCAACCGGGCCACCCGCCAGGACTGGCACATGCTGCGCAACATGGTGCGCGAGAAGTACACGCCCGCCGTCGAGGACCCCCGCTTCTTCCTGCTGTCGCACATCCTCGACATGCTCGTCTTCTGGGGGATGGGCCGCACCCGCGCCCGGCTCACCGACTGGCTGGTGCGCACCGAGGGGGACACCTCCCTGGAGACCCCGGAACTGCACCGGACCCGCACCCGCCTGGAGTCCGAGCTGTTCTACTCCCGCTCCCCGTACTGGGCGTTCCTGTCCCCGGAGACCGTCCAGCGCCTCCAGCGCACCCTCCAGTCCCGGCTCGCCGAACGCGCGCGCTGGCGTGTGGCGAGCGGGGTCCGCCCGCCGACCCTCACGAGCCTCCTCAGCGTCACCGCCCCGCTCCCGAAGGTGTGGCGCCTGCCCTTCGCCCGCCGGGACGGACACGTCGACGTCAGCGCCCGCGACTTCGTACAGCCCGCCGGTCAACGGCCCCCGGGCACCGCGAACTGGTTCGACCGGCTCCCCGTCTCCGTCAACACCCGCCTCGACTGGGTCCTGAGGCTGCGCCCGCTCGGCCTGATGGCCGCCTTCGCCACCGCCTACGCCTGGGACGGCGCCGACACCGCCCTGCGCCGAGCCCGCGCCCGCCGCCGCACCACCTTCCGCAAGGACGGCCGATGAGCACGACACCGAAACGCCGCCCGCAAGCCGTCTACCTCAGCCTCGGCACCCCCCACCGGGAGTACCCCGGCGTCGCCGAGGCCCTCGCCGACCGTGGCATCGACGCCCGCATGGTCCACCTCGACGACGTGGACGACGTCGACTGGACGGCCGTCGACCTGGTCAACGTCCGTATGTGCCGCGGCTATCACACCCGCCCCGACTTCCTCCCCCTGCTGGAGAAGCTCCACGTCAGGCTCCAGGAACAGGAACGCGGCCCGGTCCCCCTCCTCAACCATCTCCCCCTGCTGCGGGACGCCGTCGACAAGAGCCGCTACCTGCCCGCCCTCGCCGAGGAGGGCATCGGCCTCATCCCCACCCGCTGGCTCCCCCGGGGAAGCGACCTGCGGGTGGCGGACCTGATGGACGACACCGGCTGGGACGACGTCGTCGTCAAACCCACCGTCTCCGCGGGCTCCTGGCGGACCGTCAGGATCTCCCGCACCGGCCCCAGCACCTCCGACAGCCACTTCGTCCTCGGCACCGAGGCGCCCTGGGAGGACGAGGTGCGCGACCTCCTCGCCCGCCAGGACCTGATGGCGCAGCGCTTCCTGCCGGCCGTCCTGGACCAGGGGGAGCTGTCCCTCGTCTTTCTCGGCGGCCGGGTCAGCCACGCCGTCCGCAAGACCGTCGGGGACGGCGGCGGCTGGTGGGCCCACGAGCGGCTCGGCGGGGTCAACCACGCCGTGGCGGCGACCGACGAGGAACTCGCCTGGGGGCACGCCGTGCACCGGGCCCTCGAACGCCGCTACGGGCCCCTGCGCTTCGGCCGCTTCGACGCGATCCGCGACGAGAGCGGCGAGCTGCGGCTCCTGGAGTGCGAACTCGCCATCCCCCGGCTGCTGTTGCCCGAGAGCGGGGCCTTCGCCGCCTACGCCGGAACCATCGCCGCCGCACTGCACACCGCCACCTCATGACCGCCGCCGGTCAGCCGCCCCGTCCGCCGCTCGCGCCGGTCACCACCCGCCGCCCGGAGAGTCAGGTCGTCCGTACCCTCTCCGCCTCCTCCCGGGCGCGTGCCGCCGCGAGAGTGTCGCCGGACAGGGTATGGGCCTCGGCCAGGGTGTCGAGGCCGGTCGCCAGCCACCGGCTGGAGCCGATGCGCCGCCAGAGACCGACGGCGGCCTCGGCGCGGCGGCGGGCGTGGGCCGCCCGGCCGACCGCGAGGTGGGCCTCGGCGAGGGCGTACAGGGTCGCGGCCTCGCCCCACAGGTTGCCGAACTCCCGGTAGGTCCACAGGCTCCGGGCCAGCAGCCGGCGGCCCTCGACGTGCTCGCCCCGGCGGACCAGGACGTCACCGAGCCAGCAGGTGGCGTGGGTGGCGCCGAGCCGGTCCCCGAGGTCGGCGCTGATCGCGGCGGCCCGCCGGTAGGCGTCCACGGCGGCCGGATAGTCGGCGAGCGCCCGATGGCTCTGGCCGAGGCACCGCAGGGCCCGCGCCTGTCCGGGCCGGTAGCCCGCGGCCCGGCTGACCCGCAGCGACTCCGTGAACCGCGCGACGGCGGCCTCGACCCGGCCCTGCTCCAGATCGATGACGCCGAGGCCGTTGACCGCGTAGGCGAGACAGTTGACGTTGCCCGTCGACCCGGCGAGCGCGGCGGCCTCCTCGAAGTACCGGATCGCGGTGGGGTGGTGGCCGAGGAGCCGGTGCACATAGGCCAGCCCGGCCGTCGCGCTGTCCCGGTACGCGGGACCCGCACCCTCGGTGAGCAGCAGCGCCCGCTCGAAGTGGCGCACCGCCTCCGGGTAGCGGTCGAGGATGGTGGTCAGTTCACCGAGGCAGCGGTGGACCTTCGCCGCGCTGTGCGGGTCGCCGTCGCGCAGCGCCGCCGCCAGCGCCCGGTTCTGGAGCCGCTCCCAGTCGTCGAAGTGGCTGCCGACCTCGAACAGCGTCGTCAGGGCGGTGGCCAGCCCGACGGCCGCGGCGACCCCCTCCGTGCCGGACAGCGCCTGCTCGGCGACGGCGATGAGGAACTGGCGTTCGTCGGTGAACCAGGCCAGCGGATCGGCGAGCAGCTGAGCGGTGTCGGCGCCGGGCGGGCGCCAGGAGGCGGGGTCCTGCCGCGCACTGCCCTGGAAGTCGACACTGAGGGCGTCCGCGGCCCGGTCCGCGAGGTGCAGGCTCGCCCCGAGGAGCCGGGCGAGGGCGTCCGCGCGGTCCCCCTCCGGAACGTCCTGCTCCGCCCGCTCCCTGCCGAACAGCCTTACCAGATCGTGGAGTTGGTAACGGATACCGGTGGTGTCCCGCACGACCTGCACCAGGTGCACCTCGACCAGGTCGTCCAGGACGGACTCCGCCCCGGCCAGGTCCCCGTCCAGCAGCGCGGCCAGCGCCCAGGCGGCGAAGCCCGGTCCGGGCAGCAGCGCGACCATCCGCAGCGCGTGCCGCGTCGCCGCCGTCATCTGCTGGTAGGTCAGTTCGAGACTGGCGCGTACGGCGATGTGGCCGACGGCCAGCTCGTCCAGCTTGCGCTGCTCGTCGGCGAGCGCGCGGGCCACCTTCGCGAGCGGCCAGTGCGGGCGGGCGGCCAGCCGCGCGCCGGCCACCCACACCGCCAGCGGCAGCCCGCCGCAGGTCTCCACGATGGACCGCGCCGACCCGGACTCGGCGTCGGCGCGTTCCCGGCCCAGCATCTCGCGGAGCAGATCGAGGCCCGTCGCGGGCGCCAGGACACCCAACGGGAGCCGGTGGCCGCCGAGTTCGGCCATGGTCGTCCGGCTGGTGACGATCGTCGCGCAGCGTACGCCGCTGGGCAGGAGGTCGCTCACCTGCCGGGCACCGGCCGCGTTGTCCAGGACGACGAGCGTCCGCCGCCCCGCCAGCAGGGTGCGGTAGAGGTGGACCCGGCCCGTCAGCTCGCCGGGCACGGTGCCGCCGGGGACACCGAGCGCGCGCAGGAAGGTCCCGAGGACGGTGAACGGCTCGGCCGGCTCGTCGCCGAAGCCCCGCAGATCCGCGTGGAGCTGGCCGTCCGGGAAACGGGCGGCGAGCGAGTGCCCCGTCCGTACGGCGAACGCGGTCTTGCCGACGCCGGCGGGCCCGGTGACCAGCAGCGTCACCGGGCCGGGCCGTTCCTCGCCGAGCAGCCGGCCGGCCTCCCGCGCCTCCGTCTCCCGGCCGACGAACAGCGGCAGGTCCGCCGGGAGGAGCCGGGGCACCAACGGGCGTGCCGCCGCGCTGTTCTTCTCGGCCGCCCGTACCGGAGCGGGCGGGGCGACGGCCGGTTCCGGGTCTCCGGCCAGGATGCGTTCGTACAGGTGCCGCAGCGCCCCGCCGGGGTCGACGCCCAGTTCCTCGGCGAGACGGTGACGGGCCCGGTCGTACACGTCCAGGGCCTCGGCCTGGCGTCCGCACCGGTACAGGGCGAGGATCAGCTGTCCGATCACCCGTTCGTCGAGGGGACGGGCCTCGGCGCGGTCGGCCAGTTCGCTCACGATCTCCTCGTGCCGCGCGAGGCGCAGCCGGACGTCGGCCAGCTCCAGCTGGGCGGCCAGCCGCTCGCCGTCCAGGAGGTGGCGCTGCGCGTTGAACCACGGGGTGTCCACCCCGGTGAACGGGCTGCCCCGCCACAGGGCCAGGGCCTCCCGCCACAGCGCCTCCGCCTGTGCGTCGTCCGCCGCCTTGCGGGCCCGGGCCGCCAGGTCGCGGAAGCGGTGCGCGTCCACCGCCGAGGGGTCCACCGCCAGCCGGTAGCCGCCGCCGCGCTGCCACGCGAGGGCCGTGCCGTCGGCCGCCAGCTCCCGCCGCAGCCGGGAGACGTACCCGTACAGCTTGCGCCGCCCGTACTCCGGTTCCGCCGCTCCCCACACCCGGTCCACCAGCGCGTCCGCCGGCACCGTCCGGTCCGCGTCGACGAGCAGTGCTGCCAGCACCCGCCGCTGCATAGCGTGCCCCACGTCGACCGGCTCCCCGTCCCGCCGTACCTCGACGGCCCCCAGGATTCCGAAGCGCGTGACCATCCCACCCCCTGCGCGAACCGACCCCCCTGGCCCACCCTGGGCGTCACCGACCCCTGCTTCCAGACGGATTCAAGCTTTTCCGAAGCTTTTCCGACACGGGCCGCGCGACGGTGGACCGTGCCTCCTCAGGAGTGCGGGAGGGGGGCCGTCGGTCGCCGGCGGCACAGGGGAACGCCGGAGCCGACGGCTCGCCCTCCCGCGCGCGGGGTCACGACGGGCGCACGCGCAGCCCCGTCTCGGGGACGTCCGAGCCGTCGGGCAGGCAGACGCGGACGTGTACGGGGGCGCCGCTCGCGTCGTCCACCACGTGCAGCGGGCCGTCGTCCTCCTGGAGGTACCGGTCGCCCCACTGCATGAGGCCGAGGACGACGGGCAGCAGGGCGTGGCCCATCTCGGTGAGCTGGTACTCGAACCGGGTGCGGCTGCCGGGGGTTTGATAGGGGTGTTTCTCGAACACGCCCGCCTCGACGAGCTCCTTGAGGCGGGCCGAGGCGACCGCGTCGGTGATGCCGACGCGGCCGGCGAAGTCGTGGAACCGGGTCGTCCCGTAGAACGCCTCGCGCAGCAGGAGCATCGCGGAGCGGGTTCCGACGACGGTGAGGGCGAGGTCGACCGAGCAGCGGGTGGCCCGCCAGGAGTCACGGTCGGCGAGCGGGCCGTCCAGCTTCATCGACATGGGTCAAGGGTATCGGCGGGCGCCCGGCTCACGGCGTCGCTCCGAGGACGTCCGCGGAGCCGCGCCGGGCCGCGACCGCCACCGCGAAGGCCGCGCTGACCAGGGCCGCGCCGGCGAGGAAGAGCCAGCCGTGGCGGAACGCCCCGAGATCCGGCGCCGGTCCGAGGACCGCGACCAGGATCGCGGTGCCCAGCGCCGAGCCGAGCTGCCGGGAGGTGTTGAGCATGGAGGAGCCGGCCCCCCAGCGGGCGGGCGGCAGCACCAGCCCCACGACCCCGGTCAGGCTCGACATGACCAGCGCGACCCCGGCCCCGGTGAGGAGCTGGCCGGGCAGCAGGGCGCCCGCGTAGTCCGGTGTGGCCCCGAGGCGCAGCAGCCAGACCAGGGAGCCGGCGAGGAAGAGGAGGCTGCCGAGCGCGGCCACCGGCCCGGGACCGAGGCGGGCGACCAGTGGACCGCAGACGGTGAGGGAGAGCAGGACGACCATCAGCGGCCCGGGGGTCAGCGCGAACCCGGCGGCCAGTGCGGAGTCGTGCCACAGCCCCGTCAGGAACAGGACGTTCCCGAAGAGCATGCTCCCGAAGGCCGTGGAGAACACCAGCATCGCCAGACAGGACAGCCAGAACGTCGGCACCCGCAGCGCGGCCAGGTCCAGGAGCGGCACGGGATGCCGGGCCGAGCGGCGCACCACCCAGAACAGGCCGGCCGCGCCGACCCCGAACCCGGTCAGGACGGGCGCGCCGCCCCAGCCGTGGTCGTGCGCCGAGACCAGCGCCCACACCGCCGCCCCGACGCCGGTGACCAGGCCGACCGCGCCGAGCAGGTCCGGGACCCCGGAGGAGGCGTCCCGGCTCTCCGTCAGCACCCGCCGCCCGAAGGCCAGGGCGAGCAGGCCGAGGGGCACGTTCACCAGGAACACCAGCCGCCAGGACAGCTCGACGAGCAGCCCGCCCAGCGGGGGGCCGAGCGCGGCGGCGGCCCCGCCGACTCCGGCCCAGACACTCACCGCGCGCGCCCGCCGCTCGGGCGGGAACGCGGCCAGCAGGAGGGCGAGCGCGGTCGGCGTGACCAGCGCGCCGCCGACGGCCTGGAGCGCCCGGAACGCGATCAGCGCCTCGATCGACGGGGCGAGGGCGCAGGCCGTCGAGCCGATCGTGAAGACGGCGACGCCGGCCAGGAAGACGAGCCGGCGGCCGTAGCGGTCGGCGAGGCGCCCGGCCGGGGCGAGGAGCGCGGCGAACGCGACGGTGTAGGCGTTCAGGGTCCAGGACAGGGTCGCCAGGCCCGTACCGGGATAGGTCTCGCGGATGGCCGGAAAGGCGATGTTGACGATGAACAGGTCCAGGCTCACCAGGAAGGTCGCCGCGGAGACTATGAGCAGGACCACGGCGGGCCGCCGGCCCGCTCGCACCGGGGTGGCGATGTCGGCCGTCATGACACCTCTCGTGACCGCGAGGGCTGGCTATGGGGAACCATGGCCAGATGGCATGCTCACTATAGCTAACAGAAGTCAGCTACCGGGAAGAGGCCCCCATGACCGCCGGACGTCTTCACGACCACCCCCACCCCGTCCTCCTCGACCCCCGAGGCGCCGACCTGCCCGGACAGGCCGCCCGCCTGCGCGCACTCGGCGACGTCGCCGCCGTCGAACTCCTCGGCGGCATCCGCGCCTGGCTGCCCACCGCGCAGCACGTCCTGGAACCGCTGCTCACCGACCCCCGCGTCAGCCGCGACGCCCGCCGCCACTGGGACGACCTCAACAGCGGCTGGCTCGCCGGCCACCCCGACGCCCACTGGATGTACGGACTCCTCGCCGACAACATGTTCTGGGCCCACGGCCCCGACCACACCCGGCTCCGCAGACTCGTCGCCCCCGCCTTCACCGCCCGCCGGATCAAGGCCCTGCAACCCTCCCTCGACCGCCTCGTCACCGGCCTCCTCGACCGGCTCGCCGCCCACCCGCCCGGCGAACCCGTCGACCTGCGCACCGCCTTCACCGGACCGCTGCCGCTCGCCGTGATCTGCGAGATGTTCGACGTGCACGGCGAAGGCGCCGCCGCCGTCAAGCACTTCACCGACATCGCGCTGACCGCCCCCGACTCCCAGGAGGGCGCCGCCGCGCTCGCCGCCTGCCGGGCCGCCTTCGCCGACGTCCTCACCCACAAGCGGGCCCACCCCGGCACCGACCTCACCACCGCGCTCCTCCAGGCGCGGGACGACGGCGACACCCTCACCGACGACGAGATCATCGACACGATGGCCCTCGTCCTCGGCGCCGGCCTCGAAACGACCGTCCACCTCATCGGCAACGCCGTCGTCGCCCTGCTGCGCGACCCCGGACAGCTCGCCCTCGCCCTCGACGGGCGCGTCCCCTGGGAGACCGTCGTCGAGGAGACCCTGCGCTTCGCCCCCGCCGCCCCGCTCAGCCCCCTGCGGTTCGCCGTGGAGGACCTCACCGTCGGCGGCGTCACCATCCGGGCCGGGGAAGCGATCCTCGCCGCGTTCGGGTTCTTCGCCTGGGACCCCGCCGGGCACGGGCCCACCGCCGACCGGTTCGACATCACCCGGCCCACACCCATCCGGCACATGGCGTTCGGCCACGGCGCCCACCACTGCCTCGGCGCGCCCCTCGCCCGCGCCGAGGCGCTCACCGCACTGCCGGCCCTCTTCGCCCGCTTCCCCCGGCTCGCCCTCGTCGAGGACCAGCCCTTCGACCACGTCCCGTCGTTCCTCGTCCACGGCTTCCGCGAGATCCAGGTGGTGCTGGGCTGACCGGCCCACGGCCTCCGGTACAGGGGCGGGGCATGACGCCCTTGCCCCTGTACGTCCCGTCCCGTTACGTTGCGGCGAGCACCGGGGGACGGTACGAGGCGAGGCACACGGGTGACGGTTCGAGACGGCGGGTACGCGAACGCGCAGTACGGTCTGCTGACGGCCATCGCGGCGGAGGCGGGCCTGTCCCTCAGCACGGTGTCGAAGGTGGTGCACCGGCGGCCCGACGTGGGCGCGCGGACCCGGGAACGGGTCGAGGAACTGCTGACCCGGCACGGATACGTCCGCCCCGGGGAGCGACGCTCCGCAGCGCCGAGCCAGATCATCGCCGTGTTCCGGGACCTCGCCGGCCCGTACACCCTGGAGGTGGTCCGGGGCATCGTGAACGCGGCCGACGAACGGGGCGTCGACGTCGTGACCGGGACGACCGGCCACCGCTCGATCGCGCAGTGGCTGGCGGAGTGCGCCGCGCTGGACGCGACCGGACTGATCATCGTGATCTCGATGCTGTCCGAGGACGACCAGCGCAGGATCGTCGAACAGCGCCTCCCGGTCGTGCTCGTCGACCCGCTGAGCGCGCCCCGCCACGGCATCCCGAGCATCGGCGTCACCAACCGCAGCGGCGCCGAGGACGCCGTACGGCATCTGCTGGGCCTCGGCCACGTCCGGATCGGCATGGTCGCGGGCCGCTCCCACTCGCTCGCCGGGGCGGCCCGGCTGCACGGCTACCGCGCCGCCCTGGAGGAGGCGGGCATCGCCTACGACCCGGCGCTCGTGCGCTCCACCGACTTCGACTTCGAGGAGGCGCTGCGGGCCTGCCGGCAGCTGCTGCGCGGCGACGACCCGCCCACGGCCGTCTTCGCGGCGAGCGACGCGCAGGCCCTCGGCGTGCTGGAGGCCGCCCGGCAGCACGGGCTCGGCGTCCCCGACGACCTGGCCGTGATGTCCTTCGACGACACCCTCGTCGCCGCCATGTCCTGCCCGCCGCTCAGCGCGGTGCGCCAGCCCTTCGAGGAACTGGGCCGGGAGGCGACCAGGGTGCTCGTCGACCTCGCGGCGGGCCGGCCGCCCGCGTCCCCCCGGATCGAGCTGGCCACCGAACTCGTCCTGCGCACCTCGACGTCGGTGCCCCGCGTCACGGCCGGCTGAGCAGCGCCACCGTCACCTCGGCCGGGACCCCCGCCGCCAGCGACACCGTCCGGCGCGGCTCGGCGGCACCGGCGCACACCACGACGACCTCCCGGGCGCGCGGCGAGCTGAGGACGACGTGCACGACCCCCGCCGGCACGTCCCAGCCCAGCTCGTCCACCCGCACCCCGGCGAGCGTCATGACACCGCGCAGCGTCCCGCGCGGCCACTCCGGCGGCAGCGCGGGCAGCAGCTCGACGAGCCCCGGCCGCGAGCCCACCAGCAGTTCGGTGAAGACGGCCGGGAGACAGTGCGCGGCGTCCGCGTTGTACGTCTCCCGACCCGGGTTGTGCGAGGTCATCAGCGAGCGGAAGACCATGTCCCGGCCCAGGACCTTCAGGACGTTCGCCCGCGCCGTCGCCCCGTCCCGCAGACGGGCGGCGACCAGCGCGCGGTGCAGGCTGCCGTGCGCCGACAGGTTCTCGTCCCCGCGCCGCAGCAGCGCCTCGCGGGCGGCGGCGGCCAGCGCGGGAGTGCCGTCCGGGGTGATGTCGTGCAGCGGCCACACCGGATGGAGGTGGCTGACGTGCCGGTGGTCGTCGGCCGTCTCCAGACCCGGCCACGCCCACTCGGCCAGCGCGCCCCGGTCGTCGACGCGGTACGGCGGCAGGCGGTCGGCCAGCGCGCGCCAGCGGGCGGCCGGGCCGGGACCGGTGCCGAGGTGGGCGCAGACGTCGGCGGCGGCGGTGAGGGCGTGCCGGGCGGCGGCGACGTCCATCGTGGCGTTCACCCCGGACATCCCGCGCCCGCCCTTCGGGCCGACCTCGGGGGAGTAGGACGGGACGAGGACCAGGTGCCCGTCCCCGTCCTCGCGGGTGAGGAAGTCCTCGAAGAAGAGCGCCGCCTCGACGAGCCAGGGAGCGAGCGTCCCGGCGAGGAACTCGTCGTCCCCGGTGGCCTGCCAGTACTCGTACAGCGGCAGCAGCAGCCAGTCCGCGCCGGCCGTCCACATCGCCCAGGGCCAGTCGTCGTCCAGGTGGAAGAGGAGTCCGTGCTCCCCGTCGGTCCGGCTCGGCGCCAGGACGCCCCGGACGCCGTAGACCGTGCGGGCGTTGGTGCGCCAGTCGTCGAGCTGGGCGGCGATCCACGCGGCGTACGGCCGGATCAGCTCGGGCATGCCGGTCAGGACCGTCGCGGCCGTCTGGAGGTTGACGTTCGCGTCGGTGGTGAAGTCACCGGACCAGGCCGCCCCCCACGCCCCGAGCCACACACCCGTCAGCCTCGGCGGCAGCACCCCCGTCGAGCTGAGCAGGAAGTACCGGCCGGAGTGGAACAGGGCCTCGGCGAGCGCGGCGTCCAGGGTCCCGGTGTCCGCGCGGGCGAGCAGGTCGGCCACGGGGAGGTCGCGGGCCTGCGGCGCGGCGCACAGGTCGAGTTCGGCGCGGCCGTACAGCCCGGCGTGCAGAGGGATGTGGCGGGCGAGCAGCTCGTCGTAGTCGGCCGGCAGGCCGGACAGCGCCGCGTGGAGCGTGCCGGCGCGGGGGAGGGGCGACGCGCGGTCCATGCGGGTCAGCAGGACGACGCGGGCCGCGCCCTCGACGCGTGCCGTGTCTCCGTCCACGGTGACCCGGCCGCCCGTGACGACGGCCCGCGTCACCCCGGCGAACCCGGCCGCCCCGAGGCCGGGCGGATACGTCCCCACCGCGGCCAGGCACACCTCGCCGTCCCCCGTGACCTGCGCGGACGTCGTGAACGTGACGTCGTCCGGGCGGCCCGGCAGCTCGCCCGAGAGCCGTACGGACAGGGTGAGGCCGGGGCCCGAGACCTCGACGGCCGCGACGGCGTCGGCGCGGGACACGAACGCCCGCCGCATCCGCTCCCGCCCGTCCTCGGACCAGGTGACACGGACCTCGCCGGACGTGAAGTCGGTGACCCGGCGGTACGACTCGACGGGGCGTCCGCCCGGCGGGGTGTCGAGGTGCAGGACGTGCCCGGGGTGGAACGGCTGGGTCCAGGCCAGCGCCCGGCCGTCGCAGAAGAGGCGCTGCGCCCGCTCCGGCTCCCCGGCCAGGAGCAGGTCCCGCACCTCTTCGAGGCGGTCCGCGACGGCGGGCGGCTTCATGCCGAGGGAGCCGTTGGGAAGGACGTAGCGGTGGTGGTTGTGGACGATCCGCTCCCGGTGCGGATCGCCGGACACCATGATCCCGTACTCGCCGTTGCCGGAGAGGAACGCGTCCTCCCAGCGTGCGGCGGGACGTGTGTCGTGGACGCTGTGCACCGGCATTCCCGGCCTCCAGGAAGGTGCTGCTCGGACAAGGTGCGGGGAGCCTACAAGGGTTGTCCGCGCCGCCCGCGAAAGTCTTTCGGAACTCGTCGGCCACCGGCTGTTGCCGTGGCCGAATCACGCCGCCTAGCGTGACCGACGCCGGTTCAGCCGCAGGTCGGCAGGGCGCACACCCCGCGCCCGGCATCTGGCGGCGACCGCCCCCACTCCCCATCTCCCAGCGCGCGCAGGCCCGGGACGGCCTGTCCGGTGCGGCACACCCGCGACGGGGATTCCGCCGAATCCGAAAGGTGTTCAACGATGAACAGAGTCTCCCGACGGTGGTTCCTCACCGCCTCGGCCGCCACCGCGCTGAGCGTCGGCGCGGCCGGCTGCGGCTCCTCCGGCAGCACCGCCTCCTCGCCCACGGGCGACGTCGACCTCTGGATGCTCCAGGACCCCACCAACCCGGTGTCGAAGGCCGCCGTGGACACCTTCAACGCGGCCGGCAAGGGCAAGGTCAGCATGTCCGTGATCGCCACGGACGGCTACAAGGACAAGCTGCGCACCGCGATGGGCTCCTCGAAGATGCCCGGGATGTTCTTCAACTGGGGCGGCGGCAGCCTCGACGACTTCGTCGGGGCCGGCAAGCTCGTGACCCTCGACCCCGCCCTCGAAGCCCACTTCCTGCCCTCCGCGCTGGCCGCCGGCAAGGTCGGCGGCGCGTTCGTCGGCGTCCCCTGCCGGGGCACCCAGCCGGTGTTCCTCTTCTACAACAAGAAGCTGTTCACGGACGCGGGCGTCCAGCCGCCGACGACCTACGCGGACCTCCAGCACCTGGTCACCGTCTTCAAGGGCAAGGGTGTCACCCCCTTCGCGCTCGCCGGGAACGCGGGCTCGTCCTGGACCGAGCTGATGTGGGTCGAGTACCTCGTCGACCGGCTCGCGGGCCCCGGACTCTTCCAGAAGATCGCGGGCGGCGACTGGTCGCAGTGGAAGGACCCGGCGATCCTCAAGGCCGCCCGGATGATCGAGGAGCTGGTGGACAGCGGCGCCTTCGGCAAGAACTTCGGCTCCGTCAGCTACGGCTCCGGCGGCACCAGCACCCTCCTCAACAAGGGCAGGGCCGCCATGGTCCTGATGGGCTCCTGGGAGTACGCCCAGCAGCAGAGCGAGGCCCCCGACTTCGCCAGGAACGGCCTGGGGTACGTGCCCTTCCCGGCCGTCGAGGGCGGCCAGGGCGACCCCGCCGACGTGGTCGGCAACCCCACCAACTACCTCTCCGTCACCAAGAACGCCGCGAGCAGCACCGCCGCCGCGTTCCTCGCCACCACCTACAGCGACAGCTACGTCCAGGGCCTCGTCGAGAAGGGCGAGGTGCCCGTCACCGCGAACGCCGCCCAGTTCCTCGCCAAGGCCGCCGACCCCGCGTACGCGAAGTTCCAGTACGACCTCGTCCGCAACGCCCCCGCCTTCACCCAGTCCTGGGACCAGGCCCTCGGCCTCACCCTCGGCACCCCGCTGCTCACCGAGATCCAGAAACTCTTCAACGGACAGAGCTCCCCGGAACAGTTCGTCGACGCGGTGCTGGCCGTCAAGAAGTAGAAGGGCACGTCCGTGGTCTCCGTCACGACTTCGCGGCCCGCGACCGCCCGCAAGGCCCGCGACCACGCCGCTCCACCCGCTCTGGAACGGCCGGGCCTCGCCTGGGCACTGCCGGGGCTGCTGTTCTTCCTCGTCTTCGCCGTCGTCCCGATGGCCGGCGTCCTCTACCTCTCCTTCACCCACTGGGACGGCCTGTCCGCGCCGCGGTTCACGGGGACGGAGAACTGGTCGCGGTTCCTCGGCGACGGCCAGGTCCGCCAGGCCACCCTCGTCACCGGCGTCCTCCTGATCGGGAACATCGCCGTACAGGCGCCCGTCAGCATCCTCCTCGGCGTCTGGGCGGCCGGCCACCAGCGCAACCGGGCCGTGCTCTCGGCGGTGTTCTTCCTGCCGCTGCTGCTCTCCACCGCCGCCACCGCCATCATGTGGCGCCAGCTCCTCGACCCCAACTTCGGACTGCCCGCCTCCGTCCGCTGGCTCTTCGGCGGCAACCCCCTCGGCACCCAGCAGGGCGCCATCGCCTGCCTGATCCTCGTCACCAGCTGGCAGTTCGTTCCCTTCCACAGCCTCCTCTACCAGGGCGCGGCCCGCGCCGTCCCGCAGACCCTCTACCAGGCGGCGGCCATCGACGGCGCCGGCCGCGTCCGCCAGTTCTTCCACATCACGCTGCCCCAGCTCCGCAACACGATGATCACCTCGACGGTCTTCATGGTCGTCGGCGGACTCACCGCCTTCGACGTCGTCCTGCTGCTCACCGACGGCGGCCCCGGCACCGACACCTCGATCCTCCCCTACGCCATGTACCGCACCGCGTTCCGCACCTACGACTACGGCTACGCCAGCGCCATCGCGAGCTTCCTGCTCCTGCTGGCCACCGGCGCCTCGGTCCTGCTCACCAGGCTCAGCGGATACGACAAGATGACGAGCACCCTGGAGGGGCTGTGAGGACCCGCCCCAACCACGCCGCCGGGTTCGCCGCGTGCGTATGGCTCCTGATCATCGGGGTCCCGCTGTACGCGCTGGTGAACACCGCGCTGCAACCGCAGACCACGTACATCGACAAGGGCCCGGTCTCCGTGCCGTCGAAGGTGACCCTGGACAACTTCCGCACGGTCGTGGACAGCGGGTTCCTCCACTACATCGGCAACACCCTCGTCGTGGCCGTCGCCACGGTCGCGATCGTGCTCCTCCTCGGGGTGCCGGTCAGCTACGCCGTCGTCCGAGGGCGGGGCCCGCTCACCACGAGCGTGTTCCGGCTGTTCCTCCTCGGCCTCGCGATCCCCTCCCAGGCCGTGATCATCCCGCTCTTCCTCATCGTCAACGACCTCGGCCTCTACGACAGCCTGTGGGGGATCATCCTGCCCACCGCCGCGTTCGCGCTGCCGGTGAGCGTGCTCGTCCTCAGCGGCGGGATGCGGGACATCTCCACCGAGCTGTACGAGGCGATGGCCCTGGACGGCGCGAGCCCGGCCCGCACGCTGCTGACCCTCGTCGTCCCGATGGCGCGGTCCGCGATCGCCACCGCGTCCGTCTTCACCGCGCTCCAGGCGTGGAACGGGTTCCTCTTCCCGCTGATCATGACCCAGTCGGACGACACCAAGCTCGTCACGCCGGGCCTGTACAACTTCGTCTCCCAGTACGGGGCGAACGTCCCCGCGCTGCTGGCGGCGGTACTGCTGTCGGCGGTGCCCATCCTCGTCGTCTACCTCTTCGCGCGCCGGGCCCTCGTCGCCGGACTGATGGGGGCCGGCGGCAAGTAACCCGCCGGGGGCACCGGGCAGGCGGCAAAAAGGGCTCCCCCCATACGACTTCAAGCGGCTCCCGCCGTACGACTTCACCCGAACCGGACAGGCGGCTTCGCCCTGCCCGAAAACAGCGAAGGACACGACCTTGACGATCAGTGACGCGCGCCCGACGACCGGGCTGTGGAGCGACCCGGCCCTGCCGGCGCCCGTCCGCGCACGGGCCCTGCTGGCGGCGATGACCCCGGCGGAGAAGGTCGCACAGCTCGGCAGCACCTGGCCCGACCACGACGGCGGCGGCGACGTCGCGCCCATGCAGGAGACGTTCCGGGGCGCCGACCGCTTCGAGGAGGCCGTCACCGGCGGACTCGGCCAGCTGACCCGCGTGTTCGGCACCGCGCCCGTCGACCCCGAGGACGGCCGCCGGCGGCTCGCGGAACTCCAGGAACGCGTCGTCGCCGCCAACCGCTTCGCGGTCCCCGCCCTCGCCCACGAGGAGTGCCTGACCGGCTTCTTCACCTGGCGGGCCACCGTCTACCCGACCCCGCTCGCCTGGGCCGCCACCTGGCACCCGGACCTCGTCGGCCGGATGGCGCGGGCGATCGGCGCGGACATGGCGGCCGTCGGCGTCCACCAAGGACTCGCCCCCGTCCTCGACGTCGTCCGCGACTACCGCTGGGGCCGCGTCGAGGAGACCCTCGGCGAGGACCCCTACCTCGTGTCGGAGCTGGGCCTGTCCTACGTCCAGGGCCTCCAGTCGTCCGGTGTCGTCGCCACCCTCAAGCACTTCGCCGGATACTCCGCCTCCCGCGCGGCCCGCAACCACGCCCCGGCCGTCCTCGGCCCCCGGGAACTCGCGGACGTCGTCCTCGTCCCCTTCGAGAAGGCCGTCGTCACCGGGCGCGTCCGGTCGGTGATGAACGCCTACAACGACATCGACGGCGTGCCCTGCGGCGCCGACGAGTCCCTGCTCACCGGGCTGCTGCGGGACACCTGGGGCTTCGAGGGCACCGTCGTCTCCGACTACTGGGCCGTCGCCTTCCTCGCCTCCCTGCACCACGTCGCGGACGACGTCCGGGACGCGGCCCGCCTCGCCCTGCGGGCCGGCATCGACGTCGAACTCCCGCACACCTCCGGCTACGGGCCGGCGCTCCTCGACGACGGCGTCCCCACCGCCCTCCTCGACCGCGCCGTCCTGCGGGTCCTCACCCAGAAGGCCGAACTCGGCCTCCTCGACCCCGACTGGAAACCGGGCCGCTACACGGCCCCCGCCGACCTCGACTCCCCGGACAACCGCGCCCTCGCCCGGGAACTGGCCGAGCAGTCCGTCGTCCTCCTCGACAACCCGCACGGCACCCTCCCGCTGACCGGCGTCCGCACGGTCGCCGTGATCGGCCCCGCCGCCGACGACGCCCGCTGCCTGTTCGGCTGCTACTCCTTCCCCAACCACGTCCTGCCCCACCACCCCGGCACCCCCCTCGGGGTCGAGGCGCCGACCGTCCTCGACGCCGTACGCCGGGAGTTCCCCGAGGCCGTCGTGCGCCACGAGGCGGGCTGCTCCTTCACCGGCGACGACCGGACCGGCATCCGCGCGGCGGTCGAGGCCGCCGAGGCCGCCGACCTGACGGTCCTCGTCGTCGGGGACCGGTCCGGGATGTTCGGCGAGGGGACGTCCGGCGAGGGCTGCGACGTCGGCACGCTGACGCTGCCCGGCGCGCAGGAGGCACTGGTGGAGGCGGTCCTCGCCGCCGCGCGCCGCAGTGTCCTCGTCACCGTCTCGGGCCGCCCCTACGCGATCGGCCGGCACTGCGCGGCGGCGGACGCGGCCGTCCAGGCGTTCTTCCCCGGCGAGGAGGGCGCGGCGGCGATCACCGGGGTCCTCTCCGGGCGCGTCAACCCCTCCGGGCGGCTGCCCGTGCAGATCCCCGGCGACAGCGCGGGCCAGCCCGGCACCTACCTCGCCCCGCCGCTCGCCCTCAAGAGCGACGGCGTCAGCAACATCGACCCGACGCCCGCCCACCCGTTCGGGCACGGGCTGTCGTACACGACGTTCGCGGTGGCCGGCGTCCACGCCGACGCGCAGAGCCTCGCGGCCGACGGGGCGGTGACCGTGCGGGCCACCGTCACCAACACCGGGTCCCGCGCGGGGGTGTTCGTCCCGCAGCTCTACCTCACCGACCCCGTCGCCTCCGTCACCCGGCCCGTCCGCCAGCTCATCGGCTTCACCCGGGTCGAACTCGCCGCCGGGGAGAGCCGGGCCGTGGAGTTCGACGTCCACGCGGACATGACCAGCTTCACCGGCCGCGACCTGCGCCGCCGGGTCGAACCCGGCGCGATCGTGCTGACCGTCGCCGAGTCGGCGGGCGACCCGGGCCGTTCCGTACGGCTCGACCTGACCGGCGCCCCGCGCCTCGTCGACCACACCCGGACCATGACCACCCCGGTCAGGGTCCTTCCCTGACCCCACGTACGGAGGAGCCGCACTCATGCCGACGATCCCACGCAAGGCACTCGCCCTCGGAGCGGGCCTGATCCTCACCCTCGCCGCCGCCACAGGAGCGGCGGCCTACCAGCCGTCCTCGTCCAGCCTGTACGTCGCCGACAACCCCGCCACCTGCAACAAGCACCCCTGCGTCCTCTACCCCAAGTCCGCCCAGCTCCCCGGCGGCCGGCTGGTGGCCGCGTTCGAGAACAGCCAGGGCGCCCCCGTCGGCCAGACGATGCCCGTCTACAAGAGCGACGACGACGGCACGACCTGGCAGAAGCTGTCCGACGTCAAGGCCCCCGCCTACCTCTCGAACGACCCGCGGTACGCGAAGTACACGAGCAACTGGACCAACCCGTACCTCTACGTCCTGCCCCAGTCCGTCGGGAACCTCGCCGCCGGCACCCTGCTCCTCGCGACCGTCGTCTCGGGAGACGACATGTACTACGAGGAGCAGAAGGCCGCCGACCCGAACTGGACGCCCTCCGGGGACGGCGACCGCAAGGACGTCGCGATCGCCCTCTACTCCAGCACTGATCAAGGGGCCGACTGGAGCTTGCAGAACATCGTCGCGGCCGGCGGCTGGGCGGGCTCGAAACTGTCGGCCGCCAACACCCACGCCCAGAAGGACCCGGTCTGGGAGCCGTACCTGTACGCCCGGAACGGACAGCTCGTCGCCTACTACTCCGACGAGAACGACTACACCGGCTACGACACCGCCACCGGCGTCCCCACCCTCGACCCCGCCAACGACACCCGGACCGACTCCGGCGGTCAGATCCTCGCGCACCGCACCTGGAACGGCGTCAGCGCCTCCGCCTGGAGCGGGCCGGTCGTCGACATCCCCGGCAGCACCGTGAACAACGGCGGCACCAGCGAGATCGGCGGCGGGCGCCCCGGCATGACGACCATCGCCCCGACCACCGACGGCAAGTGGCTGCTGACCTACGAGTGGTGGGGCGGCGGCACGAACACCCGGTACCGGATCGCCGACGACCCGCTGAAGTTCTACGCCGCCGCGTCCGGCGACGGAGCGGTCACCGCGCTGCCCGTGCCCTCCGGCGGCCGGGCCCTCGCGACCGGCGGCAGCCCGGTGCTCGTGCCCCTGCCCGACGGACGCATCGTCTACAACGCGGCGGGCAGCGGCAGCGTCTGGGTGAACGAGTCCGGCCTCAGCACCGGAGCCTGGAAGGAGTACCAGACACCGGTCACCTCCGGGTACAGCCGCGCCCTCCAGTACGACGAGAACACCGGACGCGTCGTCATCCTCCAGGCCGGGTTCGGCGGTGGCGGCACCGGGCCGGTGCGGTACGGCGAGACCGACCTCGGCCGCTCCCCGCAGACCACCTACTACACCCTGGTCAACCGGCTCACCGGCCAGGTCCTCAGCCCCGAGGCCGGCCGGACGCAGGACGCGAACCTCACCGGCGACACCCCCGACCTCGTCCTCGCCGCCCGCAACTCCGCGGACGACGCCCAGCGCTGGCACACCACCGCGAACGGCTCGGCGGTCAGCCTCCTCAACAAGACCGGCGGCCGGGCCGTCGGCATCTGGACCGGCAACGCGACCGCCGGCCAGAAACTCGCCCAGTGGGTCGACGACGGCGCCACCGACAAACAGTGGACCCTCGTCGACTCCACCACCGGCGGCTACGTCAAACTCCGCTCGGTCCGCAACACCGGCCTCTACCTCACCGGCGCCACCGCGAACACCGCCGTCACCGTGGCCGCCGCGACGGACGACGGCTCGCAGGACTGGCAGCTCGTCGCCGACCCGCTGCCCACCGACGGCACCTTCACGCTCAAGGGCGCGGCCTCGGGGCGCTGCCTCGACGTGCCGAACGGGCAGACCGGCGTACAGGTGCAGCTCTACGACTGCTCCGGCAACGCCAACCAGACCGTCACCGCCACCCCGGCGGGTGAACTCCGCGTCTCCGGCAAGTGCCTGGCGGCGGCGGCCGACGGGACCACCTCCGGCACACAGCTGATCCTGTGGGCCTGCAACGGGAAGTCCAGCCAGAAGTGGTCGTCCCGGCTGGACGGTTCGGTCGTCAACCGCTCCAACGGGCTGGTGATCGACGTCGTCGGCGCGGGCACCGGGAACGGGACGAAGGTCCGGCTGGCCGACGTGCTCGGCTCCGCCTCCCAGCGGTGGAACCGGGGTTAGCCCGCCGCGGCGGCGGCCGGGTCACACCGTGGTGAACGTCCATTGCAGGTTGGTGCTGCCCGTCCAGGACCACTGCTTCGTGACGGAACCCTCGGGGACGCTGCCGCCGCCGTCCAGGGCGAGGCCGGTCGTGCGGTTGGTGACGGAGTAGCGGCCGTCGTCGCGGTGGGTGACGCGCCACTGCTGGTTCGGGCCGCCGTTCCAGGCGAGCTGGCGGCAGGGGGAGCCGTTCGCGGTGGCGCCCCAGCCGTCGGCGACCATGCCGTTCGCGCGGTTGACCAGCTTGTAGTAGCCGTCGTCCAGGGCGACCGCCTGCCACTGGAGGTTGGGGCTGCCGTCCCAGGTCCACTGCTTGAGGTTCGCGCCGTCGGCCACGGCGCCGCCGCTGTCCAGGACCAGTCCGCTGGTCACGTTCGTCAGCTTGAACCAGGCCGCCGGGTCGAGCTGGACCTTGAGCGAGGCGACGGCGTCGTCGTTCCCGGTGGTGCGGAGGTCCGGGGTGTCGGCGGTGAACGTCCAGGACGTGCCGGTGAAGTCGTCGCCCGCGTAGCCGACGACCCGGTGGCCCGGGGCGAGCCGCAGCGAGGAGAGCGTGCGGGCGGGGAGACCGGCGAGGCCGAGCTGTTCGGCGGTGTAGTCGCCCACGGTCAGGACGGCCGCCGGGCCCCGGTAGCCGGCCTCCGGGTGGAACACCGCACCCGCGGCGGGCTTCAGGGACGGGATCGGGCCGGAGAAGGTGAGCTTGACGACGTAGGCGAGGGCGTCGAAGGGGGCGGACTGTGACGGCAGGGTGAGGTGCAGCCCGGTGGCGTCCTGCGTCGGGGCGGGCAGGGCGGTGTAGGCGCCGGGCGTCGGGGTCAGCAGCTGGGCGTTCGTGAGGGAACCGGTGTCGATGCGGGCGGAGTTCAGCGTCGCCAGCGTCAGTTCGGTGCCGGGCCAGCCGAGGGCCGTCGCGTACAGGACCGTACCCGCCTTGTTCCTGGTGAAGCGGATGTCCCGGGCGGTACCGGAGGTGGGGGTGGTGAAGGCGCCGCCGCCCATCTTCGTCGGGCCCTCGCCGTACGCCGTCCAGGCGCGGGTGTCGTAGACGGACTCACCGAACCGCCTCAGGTGGTCGCCGATGCCGAGCAGGATGTCCCGCTGGCCCTGCGGGATCGTTCCGTCGGCCGTAGGCGCGATGTTCAGGAGGACGGTGCCGTTCTTGCTGACCCGGTCGAGCAGCGAGTGCAGGATCTGGGCCGTCGAGTAGTAGCCGATGCCCTGCGTGTAGCACCAGCTGGAGCTGGAGATGCTGTCGTCCGTCAGCCAGTACGGCGCCATGAGGTCACCGGGGCCGCCCCGCTCGAAGTCGAAGACCTCGCCGTGCGGGCTGAGCCCGTCCTTGTAGGTGGCGACGACCTCCTTCCCCCACGCGTCGGCCTGGTTGTAGTAGTACGACAGGAAGTCGAGCCGCCGGGTCTCGTCGACCGCCTCCAGGTTGAAGTCCTGCCAGAGGATGTCCGGCCGCGACCGGTCGACGACCTCCTTGAGCTTGTCGTACCAGAGCTGGTTCTCCTCGGCCGCGCTCAGCTGCCCGTAGAACTTCTTGAGGCTGGGGTCCGACTGCGCGGGCGCGTTCTCGTAGAAGCCGGTGAAGTTGTAGGCGTGGTGCATCGCGACGAGCAGCTTGAGGTCCTTCGCGCGGATCGCGTCGGTGAACAGCCGCAGCAGGTCCAGCTTCGGCCCCTTGGCGGCCGAGTTCCACTCGTTGACCCGGCTGTCCCACATCGAGAACCCGTCGTGGTGCTCGGCGACCGGCCCCGCGAACCTCGCCCCGGCGTCCACGAAGAGCTGCGCCCACTCGGCGGGGTCGAAGTTCCCGCCGGCGGACCTCAGCTTCGGCGCGAACTGGACGGCGTTGCCCGCCAGGTCCCGTCCGCCGTCGACGAAGTAGTGGTACGGCCACGCCGACGGGCTGCCGTAGGTCGCGACGTGATGCCTGTTCGCATTGCTCCCGCTCGCGTACATGTTCCGCGGGTACCACTCGTTGTCGTACGCCGGGACGCTGAACGCGCCCCAGTGGAAGTAGATCCCGAACTTCGCGTCCCGGAACCACTCCGGGGCCGCCGGGTGCCGGTTCACCGACGGCCAGTCGGGGGTGTACGCGCCCGGCCCGGCCGCGAGCGCGGTACCGGCGCCGAGCCGGCCGGTCACGGTCGAGGCCGCCGCCACGGCGGTGGCGGCGGCCAGGAAATGACGCCGGCTCAGGGGGTTCGGGGACACGGAGACCTCCGGGGGTGGGGGTGGGCGCGAAGACGTCGACCGTCAGGAAGGTCGGTCACGTGACCACTCCATGTCAACGGTTCGGACAGAGATTGATGGGATGTCCGATGCGTTCTGGCCCGCTGGATGCACTCCAGAAGCGGAAATGGCCTAGATACATCCCATCTAAAAGTCTGTGGCAAGATCGCGGGATGCTACGACTCACCGACTTCATCATCGACTGCCCGGACACGATGAAGCTGGCCGCCTTCTACTCCGAGGTGACAGGGCTCCCGGTCAAGGAGGACAGCACCGACTTCTGGGCCGGCATCCGGTTCGGCGCGATCGAGCTGGCCTTCATCCGGGTGGACGACTACCGCGCCCCGCGGTGGCCCGACAGCGAGCACCCCAAGCAGTTCCACCTCGACTTCGAGGTCGACGACATCGAGGCCGAACAGCGGCGCGTCCTGGCCCTCGGCGCGAGCCTGCGACGCGACTGCGTCGGCCCCGAAGGCTACGGTTTCCGCGTCTACACCGACCCCGTCGGCCACCCCTTCTGCCTCTGCCGCAACAAGGGCGTCGTCTGGACGGACGAGGGGCCGGCCTGGCCCGAGCGCGGCCAGTAGGCGGCTACTTCCCGGCGCCGGGGCTGTTGGCGGGGGTGGTCAGGCCGGAGCGGTTGGCCAGCAGGGCGGCCTGGACCCGGGTGCGGAGCCTGAGTTTGGTCAGGATGCTCTGGACGTGCGTCTTGACCGTGCTGTCCTCGATGTGGAGTTCCCGGGCGATCTGGGTGTTGCTCAGCGCGTGGCCCAGCAGGGTCAGGACGTCCCGCTCCCGGGGGGTCAGGGTGTCGGGGAGCGGGGCCGGGTCGTCGTGCGTGACGCGGGTGATCAGCCGCCGGGTGGGGCCGGGGGAGACGAAGCCCTCGCCCCGGGCGACCGCGCGGATGCCTTCCAGGAGGGTCGTCGCCGGATCGTGCTTGAGGACGAAACCGGCGGCGCCCGCGCGCAGGATGCCGAAGAGGTACTCGTCGAGATCGAACGTCGTCAGCGCGAGGACGGCCGGGGGGCCGGGCAGGTCCATGATGCGGCGGGTCGCGTCGACGCCGTTCAGGTGCGGCATCTGGATGTCCATCACGACGACGTCCGGGCGCAGCCGGGCCGTGAGTTCGACGGCGTGCCGCCCGTCCGCCGCCTCCCCGACCACCTCCAGATCGGGTTCGACGTCGATCATGATCCGCATGCTGGTGCGGACCATGTCCTGGTCGTCGGCGAGCAGTATGGAGACGGTCATCGGGTCCTCTCGGGCAGGGGAAGGGTCGCCTCGACGGTCCAGCCCCCACCGGGCCGGACCCCCGCGCTCACGCGGCCACCGCACAGCGCCGCACGCTCACGCATCCCGGTGATCCCGTGACCGGGCGGCGCCCCCGGCACACTGTCACACCCCTCGTCGTCGACCCGCAGCCGCACCCCGTCACCCCGGTACTCGACCCGGACGACCGCCCGGGGCGGCCGGGCATGACGGCTCACGTTCGCGAGGGCCTCCTGGAGGATGCGGTACCCGGCGAGATCGAGCGCGCCGGGCAGGGGGACGGGGGTGCCGTCGACGACGACCTCGACCTCGACGCCGGCCAGCCGGGCGAAACCGGCGAGTTCACCGACGTCCGTCAGCGAGGGCGGGGCGCCGGTGAGCGCGGGGCCCGGATCGCCGCCGCGCAACGTGCCCAGCATGCTGCGCAGTTCACCGAGCGCGCTGTCGATCTCCGTCCCGATCTCGTCCAGCGCCCTGCTCTCCGGGGTCTCCGGGGGCTTGCGGACATGACCGGCCGCCGTGATCCGCATCGACACCGCGCTCAGCCGGTTGGCCACCACGTCGTGCAACTCCCGCGCCAGCCGCAGCCGTTCACCGTGCGCGGCGGCCCGCGCGTCCAGCTCCCGCAGCCGCTCGGCCTGCGCCGCCTGCGCCGTCGCGAGCTGGATACGGCCGCGTACGGCGTCGGCGGCGGCGCACAGGACCAGCGGGACGAAGGCCGACGTGACGGCGTCGTACAGCAGCATCGTCGTGGGGACGTCGGCGCGGCCCATCATCTGGACGCTCTGGAGGCACTCCAGGGTGATGCAGGCGCCGAGCACGGAGATCGCGGCCAGCCGCATCCGGCGGGTGCCCTCGGCGATCTGGCCGAACACCACGACCCACAGGGCGGCCTGAGCCATCGTCGGCAGCAGCACCGAGTCCGGGAAGGACACCACGGACACCCACGACACCAGATACCCCAGCCCGGCCACCACGAGCGCCGCCGTCGGACGGGTACGGCGCCAGGCCAGCGAGACGCCCAGCGTGGCGCCCGCGACGCCGATGACGACCAGCCAGTACATCGTGAACCCGAACCAGTGGAACTCACCGACGTCCAGCCCGGCGGCCACCGCGATCAGGGCGGCGACGGTCGCGCGGTGCGGGCGGGGGAGGACGGGCTCGGGGGGCGGTACGGGCCGGCCGTTCGGCATGCTGCTCATGAGACTCCGTTACGGGACGTCGACGTGCTCTTTCCTCGCCCGCTCCCGCCCGGCAGCGGCCTCTTCGGCCCGCCCGCGGTCCCGGCGGCGGAACGGCGCCTCGACCGCGGCCCGCCACACCAGTTCGAACGGCCCCTGCGGGAAACGCCGTAGCCACAGGGACGCGGCGAGCATCAGTATCCCGCTGATCACCGCCCAGGCGAGCACGGTACCCACACTGTCCAAGGGGCCGAGCCGCAGCCCCCACGAGTTGAACGCTGCCATCGCCAGGACGTTCTGGAGCATGTAGCACGAGAGGGCGGTACGGCCCACAGCGGCGAACCGTCTGCCGAGGAACCCGGTTCCGCCCCCGCGCCTCAGCAGCACCAGGACCAGGCCCAGATACCCGAAGGCCACGACCGGCGCGACCGTGTACCGGGACAGCGTGACGAGCACGTCCCCGCCGGGCAGCCCCAGAGCGGGCCACACCGTCAGCGGGACCCCCGCACCCAGGCCGCCCGCCGCCAGCCACACGCTCAGCCGCCGGGCCCGCGCGTCCGCCGTGAACAGCCCGGCCCGCCACAGCAGTACGCCGGTCAGGAACAGGAACGCCGACAGCGGGGGAGCGATGACGAACGCCTCCGACCGCAGATTCCAGAAGTCCCCGAGCCGGTTCGCGACCTCGTCCACGTACGAGACCGGCTCGGGCAGCGGGACGCGGTCACCCGTCGTCGACGCGTCCGGCGGCAGCTCCCGCGCGCTGTGGTCCTGGGTGCTCAGCACGCTCCGGTACTCCATGACGAGATGGAACGCCCCCGCCAGCGCGGTGGCCGCCACCAGCCAACGGGTCCGCAGCCGCAGCAACGGCGCGACGACCATCGCCACCAGCGCGTACCCCATGAGGATGTCGAACTCGAAGACCAGCGCGAAGTGCAGGAAACCGTCCGCGAGAAGCAGCAGCGAACGCCACTCGTAACGCCACGGCCAGCGGTGGCCCCGGCGGAGCGCGGACTCGAACTGGATGGCCATACCGACGCCGAAGAGGATCGACAACAGGGAAAGGAACTTCCCGTTCGACACCATGGTCGAGATATCCGCGATGCGTGTCTGCCAGGTCTCGGAAAAAAGACCTGTCAACGCCTCCCCTTTTATTTCGTACGAGTCCCATCCGGCGGGGGCGAAGATCCAGATATTGGTGAGCAACGTACCGATGACCGCCAGTCCGCGCAGCACGTCCAGGGAGGCGACGTGCCCTACTGTATTGGCTTTTTGCATGTCGTGAGGCTAGGTGGGGCTGGAGGACCGCCACCTCGTTCGAAAGGAGGGAACGGGCCTCATCACTTTGGGGGAGACGGCCGGTCGGGCTCCGGGAACGGGATCGCATTGCCACCTGGGACACGCTGCTGAAAGGCTTTCTGGAAATAGTCTCGAAGAAATATCGGGGCGCGTTGAGCAGGGCGCCGGACGGTCGCGTACTCATCCCCGAACGCAGGCGCCGCGTTATGAGAATCCGGCCGGCCGACCACCGGCGGACGCCACCCCCCCTTGATTCGGATTGGGGCATGACTATGTCCAGGGCTCTTCCCAAGTACCGTAAAGGCCGTATCGCTCTGATCGGCGGTTCGGCCGCCGTCGTGCTGTCCGGCGCCGTGATCGCCGGTTCCGCGCTGGCCGGGCAGTCCGGTTCGGACAATTCCGCGGCCACGACGAAATCGGCCGCCTCCGCGGTGAACTGCCCGGACGTCGCGGGCCGGTTCCAGGCCGTTCCCGCCGCCGCGCAGGCCGCGGTGAACCGTGAGCTGGCGCAGCTGACCGCGCAGATCCAGGAGGCGAACAACCGCCTCGCCACGTCGACCGGACAGGGCGGTGCCGGCTTCGTCCAGAACGCGATCCTGACGCCGCTCAAGGACAAGCGCGTCGCCACGATCAACCGCATCGCCCAGGCGGCCGGCACCGCGCTCGCCGCCCAGCAGGTCGACACCCTCGCCACCTGCGGACTCGGCAACGCCGGAAACGCGGGCAACGCCGGCGGCGACAACACGGGAAACAACTGCGACGCCGGGGGCGCGGCGCAGGGGAACGCGCAGGGGAACGCGGGGAACAACGCCGGGGGCGCCGGACAAGGGAACGCCGGAGGTGCCGCCGCGCAGAACAACGGGGGGATGCGGCAAGGGCAGAACAACGGGGCGGCCGGTCAGCAGCAGGGGAACGGGGGCGGCGACAACGCCGGGGGCGCGGAGAAGGGTGACGAGCAGGCCGGGGCGGCGCAGCAGGGCAACGCCGGTGCCGCGCAGGGCAACGCCGGTGCGCAGGGTGGCAACTGCGGGAACGGCGCCGGTGCGGGCAACAATGCCGGTGGGGGAGCCGCTCAGCAGGGCAACGGGGGTAACGACAACGCCGGTGGAGCGGCTGACAACAACGGCAACAACAACGGCGGCAACAATGCCGGTGGAGCTGCCCAGAACAACGGCAACAACAACGCCGGCGCCGTGAAGACCGTCAACTGTCCTGACGTCGCCTCCCGCCTCCGTGCCGTCCCCGCCGCCGCGCAGGCCGCCGTGAACCGTGAGCTGGCGCAGCTGACCGCGCAGATCCAGGAGGCGAACAGCCGGCTGGCCTCGGCGACCGGTCAGGGCGGTGCCGATTCCGTACGGAGGGCTGTTCTGAACCCCCTCAAGAACGCGCGTGTCGCGACGATCAAGCGGATCGTCCGGGAGGTCGGCGGGCAGGCCGGCCGGCGGCAGGTGAACGCGCTCGCGACCTGCACCGTCAACCAGTAGCCAGTAAGGAGCGGCCGGACGACGACAGCACCGTGGCCGCTCGGGCAAGTCCCAGCCCGAGCGGCCACGGCGTCGCCCGCTTCGGCGCACCGCCTCCTCATTTCGGCGGAGAAGGCCGCCCGGCTCCTTCAACACTTGGGAGGGTTCTGCCCTCGGCCCCCGCTCCCACCCCCGTCCAGCTCGTAGTTTGGTCCGGCCCCCCGACCACGAACGGAGCTGGATGAGGCATGCCGCCCCCTGGACCTGGATCGTCCCCGACGCCCTGTGGGAGACCGCCCGCCCCCTGCTCCCGGAACCCGGACCACGCCCCCAGGGCGGCGGAACGCCGCGCACGGCGGACGAGGCCCTGTTCGCAGCGATCGTCTACGTCCTGCTCAGCGGCTGCGCCTGGCGCTCACTGCCCCCCTGCTTCGGCATCTCGAAGTCGACGGCCCACCGGCGCTTCCTGATCTGGACGGACGCCGGCCTCTGGAACCGTCTGCACGAAGCCCTCGAACAACGCCCCGGGACAGCGGACTCGACGCCCCTGTCCCGCGACCTCCGCGACGCCGCCCGCCTCCGCACCGAGCCGGGCGCCAACACCCGGACCACGGACCCCTGGCCCACACCGGGACCCATCCCGAGATGCGCCACCTGCCCAGGCGCCGCCCCCGACCCACGTTGACGGCCCGGACCGAAAGCCCCTCGTGGAACGAAATCTCACGGGACGGCGCATCGAGGGAAGGAAATTGCTCGGGCGATCGTCCCGCCGGGGAAAGAGGAAATAAAATTCCGTGCGATTTCTCCTAATATTTCCTTATGGCGATATCCCTGGCTCCGGAATCGGAGTCGCATTCCGCACCCGAACCCGAAGGCGGTCGCGCCGCCCTGGCCGCGCTGAAGGACTCCGCGTCCGTGGGGCTCGGGTTCCTTCCGCTCGGTCTCGCGTTCGGCGCCCTGGTCGTGCAGTCCGGGCTCGCCTGGTGGTGTGCCGTCCTGTTCGCCGGGCTGATCTACGCGGGCTCCTTCGAGTTCCTGCTGATCGGGCTCGTCGTGACAGCCGCCCCGCTGGCCACCGTCGGACTCACCGCGTTCCTCGTGAACATCCGGCACGTCTTCTACACCCTCTCCTTCCCCCTCGACCGGATACGCGGCACTCTGGGCAGGGCGTACGGCACCTTCGCCCTGTCCGACGAGGCGTTCGCGCTGGCCACGGCCCGCGGTGCCCGTTCCTGGTCGGGGCGCCGGATTCTGTGGACGCAGGGATACCTCCACCTCTACTGGGTCACCGGCGCCACGCTCGGCGCCCTCCTCGGCTCCGTCGTCCCCGCCGGTCTCCACGGCCTCGACTTCGCGCTCACCGCGCTGTTCGCGGTCCTCGCGGTCGACGCGATCCGCGACTCGGCCGGCGACAAGGTCACCCCCGGCCTCGCCCTGGCCAGCGCCCTCGTAGCCAAGGTCCTCTTCCCCGGCGAGCTGCTGCTCACGGCGTTCGTCCTGTTCACCACCGCCCTCATGGCGAGGCGGCTGCTGACCGCCCGGAAGGAGCGCCGTGCCTGACACCGGCCATGTCCTCGCCGCCGTCGCGGTCGCCGCCGCGGTCACCTGGGCCCTGCGCGCCCTCCCGTTCACGGTGCTCGGGCCGCTCCGGTCCAGCGCGCTCGTCCAGTACCTGGGCCGCCGCATGCCCGCGGGCGTCATGGTGATCCTGCTGGTCTACTGCCTGCGCGACACGCGCGCCGAGGTGTCCGCCGTCCTCCCCACGGCCCTCGCCCTCACCGTCACCGTCGGCACCCACCTCTGGCGCCGCAACGCCCTCCTGAGCGTGGGCGCGGGCACGGCCGTGTACGTCACGCTGGTCAGCACCGTGTTCGTCGTGTGAGACGGGGGCGGGGGTGCGGCGGAGGAAGCGGGGGAGGGGGATGGCGAGGTCGACGAAGCCTTCGGCCTGCATGGCGGCGAAGCCGATGCGGGGGAGGTCGGCGGAGTTGCGGTAGACGACGAAGCGGGGTTCCCAGCGGGGCTGGAATTTGGCGTTGAATTTGTAGAGGGATTCGATCTGGAACCAGCGGGAGAGGAAGACGAGGAGGCCGCGCCAGGCTCGCAGGACGGGGCCGGCGCCGATCTTCTCGCCGCGGGCGAGGGCGGAGCGGAACATCGCGAAGTTGAGCGAGACCCGGGTGATGCCGAACTTCGGGGCTGCCTGGAGGGCGGCGACGATGAGGAGTTCGTTCATGCCGGGGTCGGCGGAGCGGTCGCGGCGCATGAGGTCCAGCGAAGCGCCGTCCTCGCCCCAGGGCACGAAGTGCAGAATCGCCTTGAGGTCGCCGTAGGTGTCGGTGGGGTCGTCGGGTTTGTGGGCGGTGGCGATGAGGCAGTCGCCGTCGGTGGGGTCGCCGATGCGGCCGAGGGC